>NZ_JBKZCD010000118.1:0-205 GCF_046938665.1 Lactobacillus delbrueckii subsp. bulgaricus | reverse complement strand
CTTAAAGACATTACACAACTAGTTAGAAATCCTCCTTGGTCCACCCTGTTTCCGGGCCAAGGGGGATTTTTCTGTCAAAAATAAACGGCTTCCTCGTTTGCAGGAAGCCGTTTTTGCGTTAGGCGCGTTTTTTGCTGATCGTAGCCTTAATAGCTAAAATGACAAAGGTAACAGCGACTGGAACCAGCCAGCCCAGGCCATCCTT
>NZ_JBKZCD010000117.1:0-209 GCF_046938665.1 Lactobacillus delbrueckii subsp. bulgaricus | reverse complement strand
TTCAAGGCGCAAAAGGCAAAGACGGGCAAGAAGACAGGAATCGATCTCAATCTTGACAATTTCCTAACCGATTCAGACGGCACGGTAGTGGACAATCCTCGCTACTACCGCAAATCCTTAAAGCGGCTGAAAAAGCTTCAAAGACGTGCGTCAAGAAGACAGATTCGTGCCAAAAAGGAAGGCCGGAAGCTTTGGCAAAGCAAAAACTA
>NZ_JBKZCD010000116.1:0-210 GCF_046938665.1 Lactobacillus delbrueckii subsp. bulgaricus | reverse complement strand
AGTTCCAAACGAACCAACTCCGAAAGTGCCAGGCTACAAGACAGATGTTCCAAAGGTAACTCCAGAAGATCCGACTAAGGACACTCCGGTTCCTTACACTAAGGACGAAACTCCAGCAGCTAAGTACGGCCTTACTGAGAAGTTCGTGGATGTGGATGGCAACGAACTGTCACCTAGCGTATCTAAGGGCACTGACTACAAGACTGGTGA
>NZ_JBKZCD010000115.1:0-211 GCF_046938665.1 Lactobacillus delbrueckii subsp. bulgaricus | reverse complement strand
ACAAAAAACCACGACTCGGTCGTGGTTTGCTTATAGCGGCGGGGGGGATCGAACCCTCGACCTCCCGGGTATGAACCGGACGCTCTAGCCAGCTGAGCTACACCGCCATAAAACGGAGTGTGAGGGATTTGAACCCTCGATACAGGTATTTACCCGTATACATGATTTCCAATCATGCTCCTTCAGCCGCTCGGACAACACTCCATATTAA
>NZ_JBKZCD010000114.1:0-219 GCF_046938665.1 Lactobacillus delbrueckii subsp. bulgaricus | reverse complement strand
TCAGAAGGCTCGCAGACAGGCGTCTCGTCTCCAAAGACGGGTCCGCAATCAAAGAGAGGACTTCCTTCAAAAGCTCAGCACTGCATACATCAATAACCACGACGTAGTAGTGCTTGAGGACTTGAGGGGGAAAAATCTGATGAAGAATCATGCCTTGGCAATGTCAATTTCTGACGCGGGCTGGACCAGCTTTCAGAGAATGCTTGAATACAAGGCAGA
>NZ_JBKZCD010000113.1:0-219 GCF_046938665.1 Lactobacillus delbrueckii subsp. bulgaricus | reverse complement strand
CCAGAAGGCTCGCAGACAGGCGTCCCGTCTTCAAAGACGGGTTCGCAATCAAAGAGAGGACTTCCTTCAAAAGCTCAGCACTGCATACATCAATAACCACGACGTAGTAGTGCTTGAAGACTTGAGGGGGAAAAATCTGATGAAGAATCACGCCTTGGCAATGTCAATTTCTGATGCGGGCTGGACCAGCTTTCAGAGAATGCTTGAGTACAAGGCAGG
>NZ_JBKZCD010000112.1:0-221 GCF_046938665.1 Lactobacillus delbrueckii subsp. bulgaricus | reverse complement strand
CCTTAGCGTCAACATACTTGATAGTCCGGGTAACGGTATCCTTCAAGTCTTTCTCAGTTAAGCCCTTTGGATAAGTTACGTTACCACCTGGGATGATTGGATCGCCTGGGTTCTTCGGATCTTCTGGAGTTACTGGGACAGTTTGGTGGCCGTAGTATACAGTCACTACAGTATCTTTGGTTGAGCCATCAACATTTACGGCTGCTACAGTTTCTTTATCT
>NZ_JBKZCD010000111.1:0-223 GCF_046938665.1 Lactobacillus delbrueckii subsp. bulgaricus | reverse complement strand
CTCAATTTTCAAATTGAGAGTTTGATCCTGGCTCAGGACGAACGCTGGCGGCGTGCCTAATACATGCAAGTCGAGCGAGCTGAATTCAAAGATTCCTTCGGGATGATTTGTTGGACGCTAGCGGCGGATGGGTGAGTAACACGTGGGCAATCTGCCCTAAAGACTGGGATACCACTTGGAAACAGGTGCTAATACCGGATAACAACATGAATCGCATGATTCA
>NZ_JBKZCD010000110.1:0-225 GCF_046938665.1 Lactobacillus delbrueckii subsp. bulgaricus | reverse complement strand
AAGCCAATCGACTTCAACTTCATTGAGTCAATCTGCATCTGAGTCAACGAGCAAGTCAGCATCAACAAGTGCAAGCCAATCAACTTCAGCCTCATTGAGCCAATCTACTTCTGAGTCAACGAGCGCAAGCGGCTCCGAATCCACTTCACCAAGTGAATCTGGTTCAACGAGCACCAGCGGCTCCGAATCCACTTCACCAAGTGAGTCTGGTTCAACGAGTACCAG
>NZ_JBKZCD010000109.1:0-226 GCF_046938665.1 Lactobacillus delbrueckii subsp. bulgaricus | reverse complement strand
GGTAATTCTCTAGATGACGGCTTAATGGAAGGCTTCTTCGGCATTCTTAAGCGGGAGATGTTCTACGGTCAAGAACATAAATACAAGGACCTAAATGAGCTTGAACAAGCTATTCACAAATATATCGATTACTACAACAACGTAAGAATCAAAACAGGACGAAAAAACATGACCCCGATTGAATATCGGAATCATGTTCTAACAACCTTAACGGCGTAATACTAAT
>NZ_JBKZCD010000108.1:0-226 GCF_046938665.1 Lactobacillus delbrueckii subsp. bulgaricus | reverse complement strand
TGACAGATAGAAGCCAGAGGCATCATATTTGATGGTGGCCGTTCCAATTCGAAAGCTGGGATTGTGGGCAAGAACCTTGCGGTAGCTTGAGCCGCTGATTCTGATTCTGCCAAGCTTTGGCAGCTTGACGTGCTTCATGTCTAGGAAGCACACCGAGCCTGAAAATGGAGTGCAGTTTTCGATCTTCTTGTCCTCGCTTTTGTAGATGCAAGAAGTCTGATAGCCA
>NZ_JBKZCD010000107.1:0-229 GCF_046938665.1 Lactobacillus delbrueckii subsp. bulgaricus | reverse complement strand
TCTAAATCACCTCATAAAAGAACTAATTAACTGGAAAACGAATAATTCTTTTGTGCATAGTTCTAGCAACATCGATTCTTCTATAAGAACAGGAACTTTACCGCTTGATGGGCAAGTGCTAAATGATTCTATTGAGGAAGTGATTGACTCACTCGATCGAAATATAAACTTTTCGAGTAAAAAATTTATGGGCTTTCCAGATTCTGGAAATTCACTTGCTGGATTAGCG
>NZ_JBKZCD010000106.1:0-229 GCF_046938665.1 Lactobacillus delbrueckii subsp. bulgaricus | reverse complement strand
TGCTAATCCAGCAAGTGAATTTCCAGAATCTGGAAAGCCCATAAATTTGTTACTCGAAAAGTTTATATTTCGATCGAGTGAGTCAATCACTTCCTCAATAGAATCATTTAGCACTTGCCCGTCAAGCGGTAAAGTTCCTGTTCTTATAGAAGAATCGATGTTGCTAGAACCATGCACAAAAGAATTATTCGTTTTCCAGTTAATTAGTTCTTTTATGAGGTGATTTAGG
>NZ_JBKZCD010000105.1:0-234 GCF_046938665.1 Lactobacillus delbrueckii subsp. bulgaricus | reverse complement strand
GGGCCTGTAGCTCAGCTGGTTAGAGCGCACGCTTGATAAGCGTGAGGTCGATGGTTCAAGTCCATCCAGGCCCATTGAAATGCAAAGAAAGGCCTTTACATTTCAGCCGAGATGGAGTAACATCTTAAAAGTTGATATTTTACGGGGGCATAGCTCAGCTGGGAGAGCACCTGCTTTGCAAGCAGGAGGTCATCGGTTCGATCCCGTTTGCCTCCATTGGCCGGAAGGCCAAGT
>NZ_JBKZCD010000104.1:0-246 GCF_046938665.1 Lactobacillus delbrueckii subsp. bulgaricus | reverse complement strand
GATGATGAAGATGCCGAGAACGAAGAGTATTAAGACAATTGAAGCCGAGATCTCCCAAACAGAAGAACAACTCCGGCGCCTTAAAGAGCGCTGCGATAAAGTATCGCAGAAACTAGATGCTCTCTATGAGCTCAAGAAGCACCGGGAGCAGGAGGAATTACTAAAAGCTATTGATAAAAGTACCCGAACTAAAGCTGAGATCCTCGCGTTTCTGGAAAGTCATGCATAAAAGAAATACGGCTGGCA
>NZ_JBKZCD010000103.1:0-250 GCF_046938665.1 Lactobacillus delbrueckii subsp. bulgaricus | reverse complement strand
CGGAATGACGTCGCCGATTTGAAGAGACAGATAGAAGCCAGAGGCATCATATTTGATGGTGGCCGTTCCAATTCGAAAGTTGGGATTGTGGGCAAGAACCTTGCGGTAGCTTGAGCCGCTGATTCTGATTCTGCCAATCTTTGGAAGCTTGACGTGCTTCATGTCCAGGAAGCACACCGAGCCTGAAAATGGAGTACAGTTTTCGATCTTCTTGTCCTCGCTTTTGTAGATGCAAGAAGTCTGATAGCCG
>NZ_JBKZCD010000102.1:0-256 GCF_046938665.1 Lactobacillus delbrueckii subsp. bulgaricus | reverse complement strand
ATGCGGAAGTAGTTCAGTGGTAGAACATCACCTTGCCATGGTGGGGGTCGCGGGTTCGAATCCCGTCTTCCGCTTAGCATCAAGCGATGCTTAATTGAATAGATGCACCCATAGCGCAACTGGATAGAGTGTCTGACTACGAATCAGAAGGTTGTAGGTTCAAGTCCTACTGGGTGCATTGGAGGATTAGCTCAGCTGGGAGAGCATCTGCCTTACAAGCAGAGGGTCACAGGTTCGAGCCCTGTATCCTCCATCT
>NZ_JBKZCD010000101.1:0-258 GCF_046938665.1 Lactobacillus delbrueckii subsp. bulgaricus | reverse complement strand
GCCTCATTGAGCCAATCTGCATCTGAGTCAACGAGCAAGTCAGCATCAACAAGTGCAAGCCAATCGACTTCAACCTCATTGAGTCAATCTGCATCTGAGTCAACAAGCAAGTCGGCATCAGCGAGTGTGAGCCAGTCGACTTCAACCTCATTGAGCCAATCTACTTCTGAGTCAACAAGCAAGTCGGCATCAGCGAGTGTGAGCCAGTCGACTTCAACTTCATTGAGTCAATCTGCATCTGAGTCAACGAGCAAGTCA
>NZ_JBKZCD010000100.1:0-260 GCF_046938665.1 Lactobacillus delbrueckii subsp. bulgaricus | reverse complement strand
CGGGCGATGACCGCGTCCTTGTCTTCCAATTGGCCAAACTTGGAAGTTACCAGACCTAGAACAAGCTTGACATTTTCCCGGCCGTTCCAGATCTGCTTGATTGGTGCCAGGTCGCCGGATCTGTCTGAGTCGTATTCCAGGAAAAAGCCGTCGTAGTTCAGCTGGGCCAGGTAAGGAGCAACTGCTTCATAGCCACCGGAGAAGAGGAAGGTGGACTTGAAGTTGCCCCGGCAGATGTGGGTCGTTACCGTCAAGTCTTC
>NZ_JBKZCD010000099.1:0-275 GCF_046938665.1 Lactobacillus delbrueckii subsp. bulgaricus | reverse complement strand
CAAGCGCAAGCGGCTCCGAATCCACTTCACCAAGTGAATCTGGCTCAACGAGCACCAGCGGTTCCGGATCAGTTTCCTCAAGTGAATCTGGTTCAACGAGCGTAAGTGGCTCCGAATCCACTTCACCAAGTGAGTCTGGTTCAACGAGCACTAGCGGCTCCGAATCCACTTCACCAAGTGAGTCTGGTTCAACGAGCACCAGCGGCTCCGAATCCACTTCACCAAGTGAATCTGGTTCAACGAGTACTAGCGGTTCCGGATCAGTTTCCTCAAGC
>NZ_JBKZCD010000098.1:0-276 GCF_046938665.1 Lactobacillus delbrueckii subsp. bulgaricus | reverse complement strand
ACAACCCAGTCAATGGTTCTCCGGATGGCAAGAGTTCATACGTACAAACTGTAACGTTTGAGCGAACTGCAATCGTTGACAAGGTAACTGGCAAGATTCTCGGTTACGATACTAACAAAGACGGTAAGGCGGATACTGACGATCCTAACCGCGCTTGGAAGCCGCTCAGCGCTGATCTTGGCGAAGTTAAGTCAACTGATCCAAAGACTCTTGGCTTTGACCATGTTGACAAGAGTGTGGTATCTAAGGAAACTGTAGTGCCAGGTCAAGCAGATT
>NZ_JBKZCD010000097.1:0-278 GCF_046938665.1 Lactobacillus delbrueckii subsp. bulgaricus | reverse complement strand
TACACGCTCAAGGACGAAGAAACTAAGACTGTTACTAGAACTATCAACTACGTTGACTCAGTAACTGGCAAAGCAATTCCATCCGAACTTGAACCTTCAGTAACTCAAACTGCTACTTTGACCCGGTCAGTAATTTACGACAGCAAGGGCAACAAGATTGGCTACGGTACTGTCTCAGCAGACGGTAAGAGCTACACCCTTAACGACAGTTACAAGGTTACTGGATCTTGGGATGAAAAGAAGTCAGCTGATCTGTCTAGTCACGGCTATACTGCACC
>NZ_JBKZCD010000096.1:0-280 GCF_046938665.1 Lactobacillus delbrueckii subsp. bulgaricus | reverse complement strand
CCACAAGGTTCATTCATCAGGTCGCCCAAAATATCACAAGAAAGGAGTCAACGATGGCTATCAGACTTCTTGTACCTATGACAGCAAGAACAAGAAGATCGAAAACTGTACTCCATTTTCAGGCTCGGTGCGCTTCCTGGACATGAAACACGTCAAGATGCCAAAGCTTGGCAAAATCAGAATCAGCGGCTCAAGCTACCGCAAGGTTCTTGCCCACAATCCAAACTTTCGGATTGGTACTGCCACTATCAAGTACGATGCCTCTGGCTTCTATCTGTCT
>NZ_JBKZCD010000095.1:0-288 GCF_046938665.1 Lactobacillus delbrueckii subsp. bulgaricus | reverse complement strand
AATAGGGATATAGTTTAAAGGTAGAACTACGGTCTCCAAAACCGTCGGTGTGGGTTCAATTCCTACTATCCCTGTTAACAGAATATGGCGGTATTGGTGAAGTGGTTAACACACTGGTTTGTGGATCCAGCATTCGTGGGTTCGATTCCCACATACCGCCCTAGCCGAAGGGCAGAAAAGAATAATCGTGGCGGTGTAGCCAAGTGGTAAGGCAGAGGTCTGCAAAACCTTAATCGTCGGTTCGACTCCGATCCCCGCCTTAGGCTTAGCGGCCAAGTAGAATAGCAT
>NZ_JBKZCD010000094.1:0-293 GCF_046938665.1 Lactobacillus delbrueckii subsp. bulgaricus | reverse complement strand
GGGCATTCTTGGGTGGTCTACCTTTCTTCTTGGTAATGACAGTATACCCGTTTTCTTTGAAAGAGCGAAGCCAATTTGCAAGAATTCCTTGATTCGTGAGCCCTAAGTCTAAGGAAACCTGCCTAAGTGCTTCACCACCTAGCAGAACCCTATCAATAGCCGCAAGCTTAAAATCACAAGTATATTTCTGTTGAGGGCGATCCAGGATACCTTCTCCATGCCTTTGAAGTAAGGCCACCATATATGCAATTTCTCCTGGCCTCATCCCATATTTCTGGCTAAGGTAGGCACCT
>NZ_JBKZCD010000093.1:0-295 GCF_046938665.1 Lactobacillus delbrueckii subsp. bulgaricus | reverse complement strand
ATTGCGGCTTAGCGTTAAGTACATTATCGACGTTATTAATGCCAATCCTGGATTGCCTCATATCTCAAGAAGTAACTATTACTATCAGACCCATAAGCCAGATAAGGATTCTGGTAACCAGAAGCTGATGGATAGAATCAAAGAGATCTATTATGAACACAGCCAGCGCTATGGGTACCGGCGAATCTATGGACAACTTCGCCGTGAAGGCTATGAGATCAATCATAAGAAGGTGCAGAGGCTCATGCAAAAGATGGGTTTATTCGGCATCTCAATCCGCAAGAGACGTAAATAC
>NZ_JBKZCD010000092.1:0-296 GCF_046938665.1 Lactobacillus delbrueckii subsp. bulgaricus | reverse complement strand
ATGGTTCTCCAGATGGTACTAGCAGATATGAACAAACTGCAGAATTCACTCGTACCGCTATTGTCGATAAGGTAACTGGCAAGATTCTTGGCTATGACACTGATGGTGACGGCGAAGTTGACACCACCAAAGCGGATCAAGCATGGACGCCAACTAAGAAGACCTTGTTAGAGGCTCAATCAAAAGATCCAAAGTTATTGGGCTACGACGAGGTTGATACTCCTGTTGTTCCGGATCTGGTGGTTACTCCAGGCCAAGGCGACACCACTGTTACTGTAACTTACAACAATATCACT
>NZ_JBKZCD010000091.1:0-308 GCF_046938665.1 Lactobacillus delbrueckii subsp. bulgaricus | reverse complement strand
TATGACTCCACCAACAAGAACTGCAAGGCTGGAGATATTGAGATGGCGGAATACGGTCACCCTAAGAATGACGTTGGCGCGCCAATCATCAACTACTCGATTGCTTACGACATGACCAATGAGAAGCCCCTGCTTTACGAGAGCTACCCGGGCAGTATCGTGGATGTCTCGCAGCTGAAATACATGCTGGAGAAGATTCGCGGCTACGGCTATAAGAAGATAGGTTTCATCCTTGATCGTGGATACTTCAGTAAGGCTAACATCCAATTCATGGACTCGTGCGACTATGATTTCGTGATGATGGTTAA
>NZ_JBKZCD010000090.1:0-317 GCF_046938665.1 Lactobacillus delbrueckii subsp. bulgaricus | reverse complement strand
CTGGTGACAAGTACGACGTAACTAAGGATGCCAAGGTAATTACTGGCTACGTATTGGTTAAGACGACTGACACGACTGGTACTTTCACTGACGGCAACAAGACTGCAGTCTTCACTTACAAGAAGCTGGGCAAGATTGTTCCAGTAGATCCGAAGGGCAACCCAATCCCAGGTGCTGACACGCCAACTTACAAGAACGATCCAGATGACCCATCTAAGGTGGTTCCAAACGAACCAACTCCGAAAGTGCCAGGCTACAAGACTGACGTTCCAAATGTAACTCCGGAAGATCCAACTAAGGACACTCTGGTTCCTTAC
>NZ_JBKZCD010000089.1:0-323 GCF_046938665.1 Lactobacillus delbrueckii subsp. bulgaricus | reverse complement strand
TTCTTTGATCCGCTGTTTGTCCTTGTTTTTGGGCATTCTTGGGTGGTCTACCTTTCTTCTTGGTAATGACAGTATACCCGTTTTCTTTAAAAGAGCGAAGCCAATTTGCAAGAATGCCTGTATTTGTAAGTCCTAAGTCTAGAGAAACCTGGCTAAGTGCTTCACCGCCTAGCAGAACTCTATCAATGGCAGCAAGCTTGAAATCAGCAGTATATTTCTGTTGAGGGCGATCCAGAATATCTTCACCATGCCTTTGAATTAAGGCCACCATATATGCAATTTCTCCTGGCCTCATCCCATATTTCCGGCTAAGGTAGACACCC
>NZ_JBKZCD010000088.1:0-348 GCF_046938665.1 Lactobacillus delbrueckii subsp. bulgaricus | reverse complement strand
AGTGATTCCTGCCGCTTGTCCGAATCAGGAGACCCGATCCGGATTCGCGTTGTTACCCATCGACAATGTTATCCATGCTTGTCATGACTCCGGAGAGGCACGACGATGCAGTTGACTGCCATGTTAACCTCATGACTGTTTACAGAGCTGCCACAGAGCCAAAGACTTGAGCATCATCCGTGGGTGTGATGACATGGATAACGTAGTTCCTCTATCCAGTCAGCCGAAGCAGACTGGATAGCTTAGTCTAGACAATGAAAGCTGAATTTCTCCAGCCTCCCTATTGAAAACAAAGGACTTGAAACTTGCGCTTCAAGCCCCTTACTTCAGTAAGGGGTTACCATTGAC
>NZ_JBKZCD010000087.1:0-350 GCF_046938665.1 Lactobacillus delbrueckii subsp. bulgaricus | reverse complement strand
GTCATTTGGCTGCTTCTTTTTTTACTTTCAACCCGTAAAAAAGTTGAAAAAATAAAAAAATTCAAAAAACTTTTTATGCATTTAACCTAGAAAAGACATAAAATCCGAACGATTTTGCCGGAAAAGCAATTTTTCCAAAAGGTGCACAAGGATTTTGAAAAACAAAAAAGAAAACGGCCTTTACAACACCTCCTGGCGTTTGGTAGAAAAGACAATTAAAAGGCAAAAGTTGACGAAAAAGAAAAAACAAGGTAAAGTATTAAATGTCTTCAAGGCAAGCAAGAAGCGCTTTCGTAAAGAAAGACAATTGAAGACAAAATAAAAATATCAAAAACTTGTTGACAATAATC
>NZ_JBKZCD010000086.1:0-350 GCF_046938665.1 Lactobacillus delbrueckii subsp. bulgaricus | reverse complement strand
GAAAACCTTGCTGGTCAATGCCAGCAGGATCAAGGAGATCGGAATTGCCGGAGATGCCTTCTACCTGCAAGGACCAGTTCAATTCGACTATGGCTGCTTTACCTCGATCGGGAAAAAATTCATACGCCAACTTCAACTTGACCTGCGTTGACTGCTGCCCGGTGACGATTGGCGAGGGTTGCGTAATCGGGGCTGGCAGCGTGGTTACGAGAGACATCCCCGCAAACACGCTGTCCGTTGGCGTCCCATGCCACCCAATTCGCGAAATAACGGCAGAGGATGCCCTGGAAAATCATCCAGAGCTCTTCTAAAAAATAATCAATCCAGATGTGATATGACCCTTCAGAATC
>NZ_JBKZCD010000085.1:0-363 GCF_046938665.1 Lactobacillus delbrueckii subsp. bulgaricus | reverse complement strand
GAATTGAATATTTTTCTATCCATCAAATGGAGGATTACCCAAGTGGCTTAAGGGGACGGTTTTGAAAACCGTTAGACGGGGCGACTCGTGCGTGGGTTCAAATCCCACATCCTCCTTTTTATTATCGCGGGATGGAGCAGTCTGGTAGCTCGTCGGGCTCATAACCCGAAGGTCGTTGGTTCAAATCCAGCTCCCGCAATATGGTCCATTGGAGCAGTGGTTTATCTCGCCTCCCTGTCACGGAGGAGATCGCGGGTTCAAATCCCGCATGGACCGTTTGATGGCTCGGTAGCTCAGTTGGTAGAGCAATGGATTGAAGCTCCATGTGTCGGCGGTTCGATTCCGTCCCGCGCCATTGAAAAT
>NZ_JBKZCD010000084.1:0-364 GCF_046938665.1 Lactobacillus delbrueckii subsp. bulgaricus | reverse complement strand
TGGCAGGCCTTCCAAAGCCGCGTTGATGACCGTTACCGCGCTTTCGGCCAAGTGGACGTACTTGGCATGTTCTTCTGGATTGTCCTGGCTTTCATTGAGTTTGCTGATCAAAAAGGCCCAGGTGGTGTCGTCAATTTGCAAGTAGCGGCAGCCGAGATCGTAGAAGTGCTTGATGGTTTCATTGTAGGCCTTGCCCAAGTCAGCCAGGTAGTCTTCCCAGCTGGCGTAGAATTCAGGCCAGTTATCAGACCGGTTGTCTCTGAAGAGCATGGTTGGTGAAGGAATGGTCTGCTTGGCTACCGCGTCTCCGGCCTCCTTTTGGGTGAAAAGGAAGTGGTCAAAGAATGGGTGGTCTGGATTGTAA
>NZ_JBKZCD010000083.1:0-364 GCF_046938665.1 Lactobacillus delbrueckii subsp. bulgaricus | reverse complement strand
CGGCAGGCCTTCCAAAGCCGCGTTGATGACCGTTACCGCGCTTTCTGCCAAGTGGACGTACTTAGCATGTTCTTCTGGATTGTCCTGGCTTTCATTGAGTTTGCTGATCAAAAAGGCCCAGGTGGTGTCGTCGATTTGCAAGTAGCGGCAGCCGAGATCGTAGAAGTTCTTGATGGTTTCGTTGTAGGCCTTGCCTAAGTCAGCCAGGTAGTCTTCCCAGCTGGCGTAGAATTCTGGCCAGTTGTCAGACCGGTTGTCTCTGAAGAGCATGGTTGGTGAAGGAATAGTCTGCTTGGCTACCGCGTCTCCGGCCTCCTTTTGGGTGAAGAGGAAGTGGTCAAAGAATGGGTGGTCTGGATTGTAG
>NZ_JBKZCD010000082.1:0-368 GCF_046938665.1 Lactobacillus delbrueckii subsp. bulgaricus | reverse complement strand
TGTGATTTGGATAAGGTTTCATCAGCTAGTGAACAAATGCTGACTTGCTTTCCAATACGAATTTTTCTAAGTGTTTTTCCTAAAGTTGATTTCATTGGATTTCCCACTTTCACAACAAAATAATGACTAGCTTTGATCCATTGTACAATATTGAAACAAAAGGAGGAAAAAATGGAAAAAACTTTAAATCTTTTTTTACTATTATATTCTTTGGTAGGCGTGATCATTATTGTAAACGGGTAGGGTTCTGAATATCAGTTGTTAAAGAAGCCGTTGTAAATGGTCAAGGTTTGTAATGGAAAAGGAACACACTGTATGAAAAGTAATGAATTACTCTCTGAAGTAAATAAAGTCGAATTTGAAAACTC
>NZ_JBKZCD010000081.1:0-378 GCF_046938665.1 Lactobacillus delbrueckii subsp. bulgaricus | reverse complement strand
TTTTCCTGCATTAAGGAAAAGGAGAACAAGATGAAGCATGAAAATGCCAACCGGGTATTTCTGCTCAATAAGGACGGCAAGCCGCTTATGCCATGTCGTCCAAGAAAGGCCAGACTGCTGCTGAAAAGCGGCAAGGCCTTTGTGGTCAAGAAATATCCGTTTACCATCCAGCTGAAATATGGCTCGTATGGCTATAGGCAAAAGGTTAGCCTTGGCGTAGACACCGGGCAGAGGCATATTGGCTTTGCCGTAGTCAGTCAAGACAAGGTACTGCACCAAAGCGAGGTAGAGCTTCGCCAGGACGTACACACGAATCTGTACACCCGCAAGATCTACCGCCGAGGCAGAAGAAACCGCAAGACCCGCTATCGCCAGGCC
>NZ_JBKZCD010000080.1:0-378 GCF_046938665.1 Lactobacillus delbrueckii subsp. bulgaricus | reverse complement strand
GTTTCCTGCATTAAGGAAAAGGAGAACAAGATGAAGCATGAAAATGCCAGCCGGGTATTTCTGCTCAATAAGGACGGCAAGCCACTGATGCCATGTCGTTCAAGAAAGGCCAGACTGCTTCTGAAGAGTGGCAAGGCCTTTGTAGTCAAGAAATATCCCTTTACCATTCAGCTGAAATATGGCTCGTATGGCTATAAGCAGAAGGTAAGCCTTGGCGTAGACACTGGGCAGAGACATATTGGCTTTGCCGTAGTCAGTCAAGACAAGGTGCTGCACCAAAGCGAGGTAGAGCTTCGCCAGGACGTGCACAAAAATCTGTACACCCGCAAGATCTACCGCCGAGGCAGAAGAAACCGCAAGCCCCGCTATCGTCAAGCA
>NZ_JBKZCD010000079.1:0-381 GCF_046938665.1 Lactobacillus delbrueckii subsp. bulgaricus | reverse complement strand
GTTTTTTTTGCTTAATTTTTGAAACCGTTTTACGCTATCTTTGGTTAGAAATTTTATCAAAGGTGGCGTATTCTCATGACTAAGAAACATCAAGTCTTTAGACAGCTTGATTCTGTAACGGATAAGGCTGCCGAATGCATCAATTACTTTGTTTATCATCCAAGCAAAGACTTCACGCGTAAAAGAAAACTGGATGCTAAGACATTCATTAAGACCACTCTTGGCATGCAAGGAAACTGCTTGAACAAGGAGCTAGCTGACGCATTTCCTAAGTTCTCTGAGCGAATGACTGCATCGGCTTACGAACAACAGAAAGCTAAGGTTAACCCTAGATTGTTCAAGGTAATTCTGTATGAGTTCAATTCAACTCTGAAACAGCCT
>NZ_JBKZCD010000078.1:0-397 GCF_046938665.1 Lactobacillus delbrueckii subsp. bulgaricus | reverse complement strand
TTTGAAGGAAGCCAGCGGCTACGTACCTTTGGAAAACCTCTGCCTCAGCCCGCAATGCGGTTTTGCGTCAACTGAAGAAGGGAATACCTTGACTGAAGAAGAAGAATGGAACAAGCTGAAGTTCATCAAGGAAGTCGCTGACGAAGTTTGGGGCGAATAAAGCTTTAAGCTAGTGAGACAAGAGAAATACGAAAGGAAATTACTTATGACTAAATTATCCGCACCATACCGTTACGACATCGTTGGCTCCTTCTTGCGGCCGCAGGAATTAAAGGAGGCCCGGGCCAAGTTCAAGGCCGGGGAGTTGAGCAAGGAAGAACTGACCAAGGTAGAAGACAAGTGGATCAGCGACCTGGTTGCAAAGGAAAAGGCTGTCGGCTTGAAAGCTGTAACTGAC
>NZ_JBKZCD010000077.1:0-401 GCF_046938665.1 Lactobacillus delbrueckii subsp. bulgaricus | reverse complement strand
GGCAATTACACCCGCCTGTCCTACGATGACGCGGTTAAGATGCTGCAAGAAGCTGGCAAGGACTTCAAGTGGGGCGACGACTTTGGCGCGCCAGATGAAGCTTTCCTGTCCGAACAATTTGACCGGCCATTCTTCATCGTTAACTACCCAGTAGCAATCAAGCCATTCTACATGAAGAAGAACCCGGAAAACCCATTGACTTACCTCTGCGCCGACGTGGAAGCGCCAGAAGGCTACGGGGAAATCATGGGCGGGTCAGAACGTGAAGCTGACTACGACACCTTGAAGGCGCAAATCGAAGAAGCGGGCCTCAACCTGGACGACTACTCCTGGTACCTGGACCTGAGAAAGTACGGCAGCGTGCCGCACTCCGGCTTCGGGATGGGCTTTGAACGGGTTAT
>NZ_JBKZCD010000076.1:0-404 GCF_046938665.1 Lactobacillus delbrueckii subsp. bulgaricus | reverse complement strand
GGGCAAGAATTGCGGCTTAGCGTTAAGTACATTATTGACGTTATCAATGCCAATCCTGGATTGCCACATATCTCAAGAAGTAACTACTACTACCAAACCCATAAGCTTGATAAGGATTCTGGTAACCAGAAACTGATGGATAGAATCAAAGAGATCTTTCTTGAACACAGCCAGCGCTATGGGTACCGGCGAATCTATGGACAACTTCGCCGGGAGGGCTATGAGATCAACCATAAGAAGGTGCAGAGGCTCATGCAAAAGATGGGCTTATTCGCCATCTCAATCCGCAAGAAACGCAAATACAGCAGCTATTACGGCGTTCAAGGCAAAATCAAGCCAGACTTAATCAAGCGCAATTTCTATGCAATTATTCCCGACAGACATTGGTTTACCGACGTGACAGA
>NZ_JBKZCD010000075.1:0-445 GCF_046938665.1 Lactobacillus delbrueckii subsp. bulgaricus | reverse complement strand
CATCTGAAGTAGTAACTCCAACCTTCGACGGTGATAAGGAGACTACTGTAAAGGTTGTCTACACGCCAAACATCCAAAATGCTTTGGTAAGATACGTCGATGAAGACAAGAACTACGAGTTGATCGAAGACTCTGGTGACTTGAGCGGTCTGTCCAAGGACATGATTGGCTACAACACTGCGGACACTATTCAAAAGCTGGTTGATGCAGGCTATGTATTCGTATCAAGTGACTACCCAGATGATGCAACTTACGACACGGACGACAACGCTGAGCAAGTTTACACTGTGGTACTGAAGCACGGTCACAAGAGCGTTGACCGTGACCAAAATGTAAAGCGGACTGTAGTTTACGAAGTGCCAGCAGGCTTTGATACCCCAGAATCCGTAGAAGAGACTTTGTCCTTCACTCAGACTGGTGACCAAGATTTGGTAACTGGTGAAAT
>NZ_JBKZCD010000074.1:0-500 GCF_046938665.1 Lactobacillus delbrueckii subsp. bulgaricus | reverse complement strand
GGATACAGAAACTGTAGAAGCTGTAAATGTTGATGGTTCAACCCCAGAAAAGGTAAACGTGACTGTATATTACGGCCACCAAACTGTCCCAGTAACTCCAGAAGATCCGAAGAACCCAGGCGATCCAATCATCCCAGGCGGTAACGTAACTTATCCAGAAGGCGTAACTGAGAAAGACTTGAAGGATACTGTCACCCGGACTATCGAGTATGTTGACGCTAAGGGCAACCCAGTCAACGGTTCTCCAGATGGCAAGAGTTCATACGTACAAACTATAACGTTTGAGCGGACTGCAATCGTTGACAAGGTAACCGGTGAGATTCTCGGCTACGACACCAATGGTGACGACAAGGCTGACACAGACGATCCTAACCGCGCTTGGAAGCCACTTAGTGCTGATCTTGGCGAAGTTAAGTCAACTGATCCAAAGACTCTTGGCTTTGACCATGTTGACAAGAGTGCGGTATCTAAGGAAACTGTAGTGCCTGGTCAAGCAGATC
>NZ_JBKZCD010000073.1:0-531 GCF_046938665.1 Lactobacillus delbrueckii subsp. bulgaricus | reverse complement strand
AGAAGATATTTTTTATCTTTCTCCTCTTTTCAATCAGCAATTCCATGGGAATAAAAAGCAAGAGAAACGAAAAAAGCAACGACCTAAGTCGCTGCTTTAATTACGGTCCATGCGGGATTTGAACCCGCGATCTCCTCCGTGACAGGGAGGCGAGATAGACCACTGCTCCAATGGACCATATGGAGGATACAGGGCTCGAACCTGTGACCCTCTGCTTGTAAGGCAGATGCTCTCCCAGCTGAGCTAATCCTCCGATGCACCCAGTAGGACTTGAACCTACAACCTTCTGATTCGTAGTCAGACACTCTATCCAGTTGCGCTATGGGTGCGCTGGAATATTCTGTTTGCTAACGCTGCTGCGTTAAGCGGAAGACGGGATTCGAACCCGCGACCCCCACCATGGCAAGGTGATGTTCTACCACTGAACTACTTCCGCATGTTCGCTTAATGCGAGATCGGGAAGACAGGATTTGAACCTGCGACCCCCTGGTCCCAAACCAGGTGCTCTACCAAACTGAGCCACTTCCCGGT
>NZ_JBKZCD010000072.1:0-534 GCF_046938665.1 Lactobacillus delbrueckii subsp. bulgaricus | reverse complement strand
GCGCAAAATACTGCTGCTATTATGAATTTGTTGTCTACTAATTCTGATTTTAAGTTGAATTCTTTTGAAAAGACGATGGTGAAATCGATTGTTCACACACTGAATAATAACGTCTGCCCAACTAAAGAAGAGATGCAGCAGCTAATTGACTATTTATTTAAGGTGGAAAAATGGGGCTACTACGAAATAACCTTGCTAGGAAATTGCGTGGAAACAATTCAATACAGTTCTTTCTTCCTTTTGACAAAAGAGCTTCTGAAAAATTCTACCTATTCCTCACTAAATAAAAACAATAAGCGCTTAGTAACGCAACTGGCTATAAATTGCCTAACCATGAGCATCGATTTAAAAGAATTCGCAAATTGCGAGTACTTGATTCAAGAAATAGAACAGCTGTTAAACAACGAATTAAATTACTACGAACAAACCGTTTTTCTTTATACGACAGGATATTTTGAGTTTACAAAAGGCGACCAAGAAGGGCTTGTAAAAATGACGAAAGCTGTCCAAGTTTTTAGTATCTTAGGTGAAACG
>NZ_JBKZCD010000071.1:0-587 GCF_046938665.1 Lactobacillus delbrueckii subsp. bulgaricus | reverse complement strand
ACCAGGCTTTTCTGGAGTTACAGGACTTGGGTCTACTGGAGTGTAGTTAGGCACATCCGGAATTGGTTCATTCGGCACTACCTTAGTTGGATCGTTAGGGTCCGTTGGGTAAGTTGGAGTGTCTGCACCTGGGATAGGAGTACCGTTTGGATCTACTGGAACAAGCTTACCGTTTGGTGAGTAAGTTACAGTTTCTTCAACGTCTGGCTTGTCTGGAGTTGCAGTCAAGCCACCGGCAGTCTTCTTGTCTGCGTGGTAGCCTTGAACAACTGGAGTGTCTTCAGTACCAAAAGTCTTAGTACCTTCCCAGCCAGTAGTCTTAACTACTTCACCGGTTACCTTGTCGATCGTGTCAGTCTTACTGAAGGCATCCTTTTGAGTTTGTACCTTGTCAGCTGGAGTCTTGTCACCCGCACCAACGTAGTGGATGGTTTGAGTTGCGTCCTTGTAGCTTACAACTTCCTTAGTGGCGTGCTTCAAGTGAACAACGAAGTCGTTGCCTTCCTTAGCATATACTTGGCTATCGTCAGTAAAGTTGCTTGAGACAAATTCATAACCATTGTCCTCGTAACCCTTGATCTTGTCTT
>NZ_JBKZCD010000070.1:0-726 GCF_046938665.1 Lactobacillus delbrueckii subsp. bulgaricus | reverse complement strand
GTGTCGTAACCAAGGATCTTGCCTGTTACCTTGTCAACGATGGCAGTCCGAGTAAATTCGGCTTTTTGAACGTATGAGCTGGTACCGTCTGGTGAGCCGTTAACTGCCTTGCCATCTTCGTCAACATAGTTGATCGTCCGAGTTACGGCTGAAGTCAAGTCATCCTTCGATACGCCATCTGGGTATTTTACGTTGCCCTTCGGGTTGATTGGTTTGCCTGGAGTACCTGGCTTTTCTGGAGTTACTGGAACAGTCTGGTGGCCGTAGTATACAGTTACCGTAGTATCAGTAGTTGAGCCATCAACAGTCTCTGCTTCAACAGTTGCCTTGTCTGGGGCAGTGTAGCCGTAGTCTGACAGGTCAGCAGAATCTTGCTTTATCCAAGTCTGATCAGCTACCTTCCAACTGTCGTCAAGCGTGTAGCTTGAACCGTCTGCTGAAACAGTACCATAACCGATCTTGTTGCCCTTGTTGTCATAAATTACTGATCGAGTCAAAGTAGCCTTTTGAGTTACTGACGGTTCAAGTTCAGCGGGAATTGCTTCACCAGTTACTGAATCAACGTAGTTGATGGTTCTAGTAACAGTCTTGCTCTCCTCATCCTTGAGTGAGTAAGCAGTCTTGCTGTAAGTTACAGTTACAGTAGTGTCTGCTTGACCTGGAGTAACTAGCAGTGATTCAACCGTTGACTTGTCTACCTTGTCGTAGCCTACTGAACTTGGATCG
>NZ_JBKZCD010000069.1:0-745 GCF_046938665.1 Lactobacillus delbrueckii subsp. bulgaricus | reverse complement strand
ATGCTAACTTCCCAGAGCAATCAAACTCAAGTCCTCTGAGAAAGTGCCCTAAACCCGCAAAAATACTGTATTTTTAGCACATCTTTGCTTGCATTGATGTGCTTTTCTATGTTATAATTTGAGTATGATATCATACTCAACAAAGGAGGCCATCATGTACTACAACTGCCTGGTTAATATTCCTAAGAACACTGGTAAAATTTCCAGAAATAAACGGGGTAAGACTACCTACATCGAATACACTTATGCTAGAGAGTACCTTCCCGAGAAGAAATACAACGTTGCTAGAAGAACGACCATTGGGAAAGCTGACCCAGATCATCCTGGAATGATGTTTCCTAACCCCAACTTCGAAAAGTTCTTCCCAGATATCGAGATTCCCGCCGAAGGAACGGCGGCTGAGCCAGTCAGCGAATCCAGAAGCAGCTGTATCCGCATTGGTGCCTTCTCTGTAGTCAGACGAATTATTGAAGACTACAAGCTGGCTGAACATTTGAAGCGTTGGGATGACCGGGGAAAAGGGCTGCTTCTTGATCTCGCCGCGTATTCAGTTATCGCAGAAAGCAACGTGGCTCAGCACTTCCCGGATTATGCCTACAACCACCCATTGATGACGCCACAGAACAAGATTTACAGCGACTCTACAATCTCGCGCTTCATTCGCGAGATCGATGATAATGACAGGGTCGACTTCTTGAACAGCTGGAACGCCACCCACGACAAGAACGAGAAAATCTACGTTTCC
>NZ_JBKZCD010000068.1:0-820 GCF_046938665.1 Lactobacillus delbrueckii subsp. bulgaricus | reverse complement strand
ATCTTTCTGTTCTTCTGGCATTGCGGCGTTCTGGATATCTTTTCCAATCAGTCTTGCCTGTGCCTTGATCCATTCTTCGTCCAGTCCAAAGGCCCCTAGTATTACTTTCTGGGTAGCTGTGACTGCGTGATCTAGCTTATAATTGCCGTTCGGTTGGCGTATCAGCTCAATCTTTTCGAGCTCTTTCAGTGCTGAAGGTACGCTCAAATAGTTAGGCTTGCCCGGCATTTCGGCTTTGCGCTTTCTCAAAAGCGTGTAGATTCTTGCACGGATTATCAAAGCGATGAACTGAATGAAGATCTTGGCTTCGGCTGCTTGACTGCTTGCGACTCTGAATGAGCGATTGCCAAGGAAGGCCTTATCACTGCCAAACAGCTTCTCTGAGATATCGCGGCTCTTGTAAAGATTCAAGGCTTCAGAGGCCGTCATCTTTTCGGAGGTCACGATCGCGAAATAGCCGCACAGCTGCAGCTCTCGTTCGATGACATCTTCCCGTTCCTCGTAGCCATAGAACTTGTCTTTGTGGTAGGTGAGCTTGAAATAATGCTCGTATCGCTTTGGAAGCTTGTATTCTCTGCCTTTTATCTTGTCCATCTCGGCTTCCATTCTGTCCAAATCAGCTTCCAGTCTAGCACGCTCGCTAGCCTGCTTCTTGGCCTTGTAGTAGATGTGGAAATAGCGGTCAGTGTCGTCATCCGCGTACAGCTTGGCTTTAACCGTTATGCCATAAGTCCGGTAAGCCTTGATGGAGCAGGCTCTCTTTGATTCGAATTCACCCATGTGCTCCATGATCAAGCCGTGTACAAAGGAGGCCCTGCCT
>NZ_JBKZCD010000067.1:0-820 GCF_046938665.1 Lactobacillus delbrueckii subsp. bulgaricus | reverse complement strand
GGGCAGAGCCTCCTTTGTACATGGCTTGATCATGGAGCACATGGGCGAATTCGAATCCAAGAGAGCCTGCTCAATCAAGGCTTACCGGACATATGGCATGACGGTTAAAGCCAAGCTGTACGCGGATGACGACACGGACCGCTACTTCCACCTATACTACAAAGCCAAGAAGCAGGCTAGTGAACGCGCTAGACTAGAAGCCGATCTGGACCGAATGGAAGCCGAGATGGACAAGATAAAAGGTCGGGAATACAAGCTTCCAAAGCGATACGAGCACTACTTCAAGCTCACCTACCACAAAGACAAGTTCTATGGCTACGAGGAACGGGAAGATGTCATCGAACAAGAGCTGCGGCTGTTCGGCTATTTCGCGATCGTGACCTCTGAAAAGATGACGGCCTCTGAAGCCTTGAATCTTTACAAGAGCCGCGATATCTCAGAGAAGCTGTTTGGCAGTGATAAGACCTTCCTTGGCAATCGCTCATTCAGAGTCGCAAGCAGTCAAGCAGCCGAAGCCAAGATCTTCATTCAGTTCATTGCTTTGATAATCCGGGCAAGAATCTACACGCTTTTGAGAAAGCGCAAAGCCGAAATGCCAGGCAAGCCTAACTATCTGAGCGTGCCTTCGGCACTGAAAGAGCTCGAAAAGATTGAGCTGATACGCCAGCCAAACGGCAACTATAAGCTAGATCACGCAGTCACAGCTACCCAGAAGGTGATATTGGGTGCCTTTGGACTGGACGAAGAATGGATCAAGGCACAGGCAAGACTGATTGGAAAAGATATTCAGAACGCCGCAATGCCAGAAGAACAGAAAGAC
>NZ_JBKZCD010000066.1:0-821 GCF_046938665.1 Lactobacillus delbrueckii subsp. bulgaricus | reverse complement strand
CGCAGTCTTGTCACTGTCAGTGAAAGTACCAGTTACGTCAGTAGTCTTAACCAGTACGTAGCCAGTGATTACCTTAGCGTCCTTGGTTACGTCGTAAGAGTCACCAGTCTTGTAGTCAGTACCCTTGTTTACGCTTGGCAGCAGTTCGTTGCCGTCTTCGTCGACAAACTTTTCAGTCAAGCCGTACTTAGCTGCTGGAGTTTCGTTCTTAGTGTAAGGTACTGGAGTATCTTCACCTGGGTTAGACGGAGTTACAGGACTTGGATCTACTGGAGTCCAGTTTGGAACATCTGGGATTGGTTCGTTTGGAACTACCTTAGTTGGATCGTTAGGGTCCGTTGGGTAAGTTGGAGTGTCTGCACCTGGGATCGGAGTACCGTTAGGGTCAACTGGAACAAGCTTGCCGTTTGGTGAGTAAGTTACAGTTGCTTCAACATCTGGGTTTTCTGGAGTTGCAGTCAAGCCACCAGCAGTCTTCTTGTCAGCGTGGTAGCCTTGAACAACTGGAGTGTCTTCAGTACCAAAAGTCTTAGTACCTTCCCAGCCAGTAGTCTTAACTACTTCGCCAGTTACCTTGTCGATCGTGTCGGTCTTAGTGAAGGCATCCTTTTGAGTTTGTACCTTGTCAGCTGGAGTCTTGTCACCCGCACCAACATAATGGATGGTTTGAGTTGCGTCCTTGTAGCTTACAACTTCCTTAGTAGAGTGCTTCAGGTGAACAACGAAGTCGTTGCCTTCCTTAGCGTATACTTCCTTGCCATCTGAGAAGTCAGTTGAAACAAGTTGGTAGCCCTTGTCTTCGTAGCTCTTGATCTTGTCTG
>NZ_JBKZCD010000065.1:0-855 GCF_046938665.1 Lactobacillus delbrueckii subsp. bulgaricus | reverse complement strand
ATCAGCTATAGGCCTTTTTCCAAGATTAGTCAATAGGCAAGAACTCGTTTTTTGAGTACTTGCCTATTTTCGTTGTAAAGTCATAAGCTAATCACAATGATAAAATGGCAAATAATGGATGAATAGGAAAGGGTAGAAAGAGTAATATGATACTGGTAAGCGGTTTCTAAGATATACAACTGAGTTAAGTAAATTAGTATGGCCGAAATGTTAAAAAAACGTTCGTTGTATGTTATGATATTTGTTGAATTATAAGAATATAGCTTAAGAAGAGAAAATCTATATCAAAGCTATTGTGCTTTCAAAGAAAGTAGGGATTTATAAGATGTTGTCGAAGAACAACCGGAAGCTGCAAGAGCGCAAGCTTCAAGAAAAACAACGTTTTGGATTTAGAAAATACAGTTTTGGCTTAGCTTCAGCTTTGATTGGTGTATCATTCATGCTGGGTACTGGCAGCACTGTTTCAGCTGACACGACTATGCCAGCAGAAACTGTAGCTACTGCTACGACGAATAATGCTGACTCAGGCACTACGTCAACAGATACGACCAAGTCAGAAGCAACTGACACTAAGACTGACTCAACTGCTACTGAAGCAACTAACACTGCTTCTGATTCAAGCGACAAGTCAGCAGAAACTACTGCTTCAAGTACTACTTCAGAAGCAACTGAAACCAAAAGTGACTCAGCAGCTACCAATGCTGCTGAAGCAACTGAAACTAAGACCAGTACTGATAAGACTTCAGAAGCTGCAAGTGAAGATAAGAGCTCAGCAACTACTGACTCCAATGCCAGTGCTGATCAATCATCTGCTTCAGCAAGTACTGATTCAACTGCAAAAGCAAATACTGTTTT
>NZ_JBKZCD010000064.1:0-858 GCF_046938665.1 Lactobacillus delbrueckii subsp. bulgaricus | reverse complement strand
GGGGCAGTTGCTGAGGTATTTTTGCAGCAAAATCTAATTAACAAGAATATTTGTTCACCAATGGGAACAGAAGTTGAGGCTGAAGTAATTAATTGGTTGCGAGAATTAATAGGATATTCTGTTAGTA
The DNA here is from genome assembly GCF_046938665.1 of Lactobacillus delbrueckii subsp. bulgaricus. GTDB lineage: Bacteria > Bacillota > Bacilli > Lactobacillales > Lactobacillaceae > Lactobacillus > Lactobacillus delbrueckii_C. The sequence goes on along the minus strand of NZ_JBKZCD010000064.1, from coordinate 731 downwards.
ACAAGTTAACAGATGTTACTCAGCTCGGAGGAGCTGTTACGACAGGTGGAGTAATGTCGAATACATATGCCTTGATGGCAGCTGCCAGAAAGCATCCTGATAAAAAAATTGTGATACTTCCTGATAACATTGGACATTATTCGTTAAGTTATGCGACAGAATGGTTAAATTTAGGAGTTAAGGTTGTATATTGTAAAACCAATCAGTATAAACTTGACCAAGTAGAATTGAAGAGATTACTTCGGATGTATGGCAAAAATGTGCTTTTTGTAGGCGTTTATGCATGTGATTCGATGACTTCTACATGTGAAGACTTAGAAGGCGTTTACCATGTGGTAAAAGGGTTTGAAAATGATATTTGGTTACATGCGGATGCGTGTCATGGATTTGCCTTGAGTTTTTCAGATGTCTACAGGTCAAAAATAAAGTATTTAAGACATTATGATAGTTGCACTATGGATCCTCATAAGGTCATGTGGCTCCCGTATACTCTTAGCATTTCTTTGATGAAAAATGCTGATGATTTCAGAAAGCTTTCTAGAACTAATGCGTTAATCATGGATGACCCATTATCGTTCGGACAAACAACACCATTCATTGGGAGTAAATCTTATGATAGCTTAAAGCTCTGGATGGTTATGAAAACACTAGGTGTGCGCAAAATTGGAGAAATGGTTGAAGCTAGAATAAACAATGCTAACAGCTTCTATGCATTATTGAAGAACGACACA
>NZ_JBKZCD010000063.1:0-908 GCF_046938665.1 Lactobacillus delbrueckii subsp. bulgaricus | reverse complement strand
CGCTTTTTAAACAGAGTGCACGGCAAGCGAGACGGCTTGTGGCTTCCTCCGTCAGTAAAAGGCAAGGTAAGCCATAACATTGCTTGGATCAAGCGCTATCTGGCTGTATTGCCAAATCCCGATCTTCACATCGAAGTAGGCAAGTTTGACATGGCCAAGATGGTCAATCCAGACATTTCTGGCAAGAAGTATCAAGAAGGCTCACTGAAGGACTGGAAGAACTATGAGTATTACGTGCTGGCACGTGACGAGTACACATGTCAGCTCTGCCATAAGCATGGCGAAGGCGTAAAGCTCGTCGTTCACCACATCGTCTACCGCTCACAAGGCGGGACAGATCGGGTGGACAATCTGATAACGCTTTGCACGAATTGTCATACTACGAAGAACCACCAGCCAGGTGGCAAGCTCTACAAGTGGATGAAGGCGAAAAAGAAAGTGACGAAGCAGCTGAAGGGAGCAACGTTCATGAACATTCTGCGCAAGCGGATCGTGACGACTTTCCCAGAAACAAGCTTTCAATACGGTTCGCAAACCTACGTAGATCGCAAGAACCTTCTTTTGCCAAAAGGTCACTTCATGGACGCGATCGCAATCAGCGGGATCAAGTTGGTTGGTCAGATGCCGGAGACGGTGACGATGATCAGCCAGTTCCGCAAGAAGAAGCGGTCGCTTCATGAAGCAACTGCAAGAAAAGGCAGAAAGCAGCCGAATACGTCATCCAAGCGCAATGAGAAGAACACAAAATATGCTCGTGGCTTGTGGCTGAATGACTACGTTCGTGTGATAGGAAACAATGCCAAAGGCTATGTAAAAGGCTTTAAGTCCAATGGATATTACATTTATCTGACAGATGGCTTAGGCAATTACGTGGTCAGCAATGGCAGAAATTACATCAACTTAAAGCA
>NZ_JBKZCD010000062.1:0-926 GCF_046938665.1 Lactobacillus delbrueckii subsp. bulgaricus | reverse complement strand
AGTGACGCAGCTTACGACACTGATGACAACACTGACCAAATCTTTACTGTAGTTCTGAAGCACGGCCACAAGACTGTTGACCGTGACCAAAATGTAAAGCGGACTGTAGTTTACGAAGTGCCAGCAGGCTTTGACACTCCAGAATCTGTAGAAGAGACTTTATCCTTCACTCAGACTGGTGACCAAGACTTGGTAACCAAGGAAATCACTTGGAACCAAGTTGACTCAAAGAGCTTGAAGACTGTAACTAGTCCAAAGATTGCAGGTTTGACTGCTGACAAAGATGAAGTTGCATCTGAAGTAGTAGTTCCAACCTTCGATGGTGACAAGGAAACTACTGTAAAGGTCGTCTACACGCCAAACATCCAAAACGCTTTAGTAAGATACGTTGACCAAGATAAGAACAACGCATTGATCGAAGACTCGGGTGACTTGAGCGGTCTGTCCAAGGACACTATCGCTTACAGCACTGAAGACACGATCAAGAAGTTGGAAGAAGCAGGCTACGTATTCGTCTCAAGCGATTACCCAACTGACGCAGCTTACGACACCGATGATTCAACTGATCAGATCTACACTGTAGTTCTGAAACACGGCCAGGCAACTGTAAGTCGTGACCAAAAGGTTACTCAAAACGTTGTCTACGAAGTACCAGCCGGCTTCGAAACTCCAAGTTCAGTAACTGAAACTGTGTCATTTACTCAGACCGGTACTCAGGACCTGGTAACCAAGGAAATTACTTGGGTTCCAGTTGATTCACAAAGTTTGAAGAGCGTAACTAGCCCAACTATCTCTGGCTTGACTCCAGACAAGGATGAAGTAGCTTCACAAGAAGTTGTTCCGACCTTCGATGGTGACAAGGAAACTACTGTCAAGGTTGTCTACACTGCTAACAAGCAGAAGGCCCTGGTAAACTACGTTGATGC
>NZ_JBKZCD010000061.1:0-960 GCF_046938665.1 Lactobacillus delbrueckii subsp. bulgaricus | reverse complement strand
TGGGTGGATGGATAGGGCTTGCCGTCCTTTTTTGCGTTATAGGTCTGATCATTGATGTATCTTTCCACGGTGTCCTTAGACATGTTTCCAACGGTTCCGATATAGTAGCTTGATGACCACAAGTGACCGCCCCAGCATTTCTTTTCTCTAATATCCGGATGATCGCGCAGATACATATATCCGGTAGATCCTTTGAGGGCTTTGACCACATCGCTGATAGATTTTGACGGCCTGAAAGATATCATGGCATGAACGTGATCCGGCATGACCTCCAGTTTTTCGATGGTGATGTCATTGTTCTTCGCTGTGTCAGTGATCATTTTCTTCATTTCATCTGCTAGTTCTTTAGTCGTAAATATTTGATTGCGGTACTTGGTACACCAGATCAGATGATAATGGCAGTTGTAAACGTAGCGCTGAGCGTATACTGCATCTTTGATTTTGTCGGTCATTGCAATTCTCTCCTTCTTCGATGAATAATGACATTAAGCCACTTAAAAATAGCCCATTGAGTAATGGGCAGTGTTATAATTATAGCATAAGAATCGAGGTGAGAAAGATGACCAAAAAGAAGAAAAAAGTCGCTGCCAAAGATAAAAAGAAGGCCGACGAGGAAGAAGATGAAAAGAAGCGCAAGACCCTAATGATCCCGATGTCAGAGCTGCCATACCATCTTGGCATCAAGATGCGGATCTATCCAAGCAATGAGCAAAAACGGCTGATTGCCATCAACAGCGGCATCAGCCGATCCGTCTACAACAAGCTGATTGCCATCAATTCTGAGCTGAACCAGCTCAAGAAAGTCAACGTCTATGTTAAGCAGGTAGCTGACAGGATCGAGGCACTTGAGGAACGCAAAAGCAAGCTTTCCAAGTACTACTTCTACATGGATTCAGAAGACGTGGACAGCTTGACTATTGCTCAGGCAAAGCGCTGCTATGGGGCGGCATGGAACATGTA
>NZ_JBKZCD010000060.1:0-979 GCF_046938665.1 Lactobacillus delbrueckii subsp. bulgaricus | reverse complement strand
TAACAACGATGGCAAGGTTGACACTGAAAGCAAAGATCGTGCATGGACTCCAACTGAAAAGACTTTGGAAGCAGTTAAGTCAGCAGACCCAAGCTCAGTAGGTTACGACAACGTTGATATTTCAAATGTTTCATCACTGGTAGTTACTCCAGGCCAAGGCGACACTACTGTTACTGTAACTTACAGCAACAACCAAGTCTCAGGTACTATCAAGTACATCGATGACACTACTGGTGTAGAACTTGACAGCGACAATTTGAAGGCTGGTAAGATCGGTTCAATCATCGACTACAAGACTGAAGACAAGATCAAGAGCTACGAAGATCAAGGTTACGAACTCGTCTCAAACGACTTCACTGATGGCAGCCAAGTGTACAAGAAGACTGGCAACGACTTCGTTGTTCACCTGAAGCACAAGACTCAAACCATCACTCCAAATGATCCGAACCCTGTAACTCCAGGCGAACCGATCAACCCTAACGACCCTAACAGCCCAGTTTACGGTGAAGAAACTGACCGGAAGAACTTGGTTAAGGATGCAAGTCAAACTATTCACTACGTAGGCGCAGGTGACAAGACTCCAGCTGACAACGTTGTGACTCAGAAGGATGCCTTCACTCGGACTGTTACTATCGACAAGGTAACTGGTAAGGTTCTGTCCTACACTGACTGGACTGGCGAAAAGACTTTCAACACTGTTGATACTCCAGTTGTTCAGGGCTACCACGCAGACAAGAAGACTGCTGGTGGTTTGACTGCAACTGTAGACAACCCAGACGTCGAAGAAACTGTAACTTATTCACCAAACGGTAAGATTGTTCCAGTTGATCCTAACGGTACTCCAATTCCAGGTGCGGATACTCCAACTTACCCAACGGACCCTAACGATCCAACTAAGGTAGTTCCAAACGAACCAATTCCAGATGTTCCAGGCTACACTCCAGTAGATCCAAGTCCTGTAACTCCAACTAACCCTGGC
>NZ_JBKZCD010000059.1:0-1054 GCF_046938665.1 Lactobacillus delbrueckii subsp. bulgaricus | reverse complement strand
AGCGTCCTTAGTTACGTCGTACTTGTCACCAGTCTTGTAGTCGCTGCCCTTAGATTCGCTAGGTGATAATTCGTTACCATCCACATCCACGAACTTCTCAGTCAAGCCGTACTTAGCTGCTGGAGTTTCATTCTTAGTGTAAGGTACTGGAGTATCCTTGCCTGGGTCTTTTGGAGTTACAGGACTTGGGTCTACTGGAGTGTAGTTTGGAACGTCTGGAATTGGTTCGTTTGGTACTACCTTAGTTGGATCGTTAGGGTCCGTTGGGTAAGTTGGCGTGTCAGCACCTGGGATTGGAGTACCCTTAGGGTCAACTGGAACAAGCTTACCGTTTGGAGCGTAAGTTACAGTTTCTTCAACGTCTGGGTTGTCAACAGTTGCCGTCAGACCACCGGCTACCTTCTTGTCAGCGTGGTAGCCTTCTACTACTGGAGTGCCAACAGTGTTGAAGGTCTTTTCACCTGTCCAGTCAGTGTAGGACAGAACCTTGCCAGTTACCTTGTCAATAGTAACCGTCCGCGTGAAGGCATCCTTCTGAGTTACAACATTGTCAGCTGGAGTGTTATCACCTGCACCTACGTAGTGGATGGTTTGGCTGGCGTCCTTAACCAGGTTCTTCCGGTCAGTTTCTTCACCGTAAACTGGACTGTTAGGGTCGTCAGGGTTGATCGGTTCGCCAGGCGTTACTGGATTTGGATCATTTGGAGTGATGGTTTGAGTCTTGTGCTTCAGTTTAACAACAAAGTTGTTGCCTTCCTTTTCGTAGACTTGGCTGCCATCAGTGAAGTCGTTTGAAACGAGTTCATAGCCTTGGTTTTCGTAGCTCTTGATCTTGTCTTTAGTCTTGTAGTTGATCTTTGAACCAACCTTGCCAGTTGGCAAAGTATCGCTGTCAAGTTCTACGCCAGTAGTGACATCGATGTACTTGATCGTACCTGAGACTTGCTTGTTGCTGTAAGTTACGGTTACAGTAGTGTCTGCTTGACCCGGAGTAACTAGAAGTGACTCAACCGTTGACTTGTCTACCTTGTCGTAGCCTACTGAACTTGGATCA
>NZ_JBKZCD010000058.1:0-1123 GCF_046938665.1 Lactobacillus delbrueckii subsp. bulgaricus | reverse complement strand
ACGGTGACAAGTACGACGTAACTAAGGACGCCAAGGTAATTACTGGTTACGTACTGGTTAAGACTACTGACACGACTGGTACTTTCACTGACGGCAACAAGACCGCAGTCTTCACTTACAAGAAGATTGGCAAGATCATTCCAGTAGATCCAAAGGGTAACCCAATTCCAGGTGCTGACACGCCAAACTACAAGAATGACCCAACTGACCCGTCTAAGGTGGTTCCAAACGAGCCAACTCCGGAAGTACCAGGCTGGACCACAAACGTGCCAAATGTAACTCCGGAAGATCCAACTAAGGACACTCTGGTACCGTATACCAAGGGTGAAAAGGGCAAAATCCCTTCAACTCCAGAAAGTCCAACTGGTCCAGAAGGTTCGAAGACTGCCAGCCAGCCAAATAACCCTGGTGCTCCAAAGCAGACTACGTTTACCCCTGCAAGTGACAAGAAGCTTCCTTCTGCAGCAAGCAAGTCTAATGCTCAGCTCCCACAAACCGGGGTAGATGAACGAAAGGCTGGTCTGCTGAGTGCATTAGGTCTGGGAGTGATTGCTTTGACAGCTCTTGTTGGCCTCTTGGGTGAAAAAAAGCGCAAGTATTAATCCAACCAGAATCTGATAAATCTTTGAACACACATAAAAAACGGTGTCAAGGCCACTCGGTCTTGATGCCGTTTTGTGTTATTTGCAAAAAGAACATGAAAGAATATGATTTCCCAGACTTATCTGTGAGTTAAGATACCATTAAAATGATAAGGTGCTATCAGCTATACAATGTCATTAAGTTAAGACATTGACTTTGAACGGGGAACGTCTTAGAACACTCATCTGAATTTGATGAGTGTTTTTTTTGCTTAATTTTTGAAACCGCTTTACGCTATCTTTGATTAGAAGTTTTATCAAAGGTGGCGTATTCTCATGACTAAGAAACAACAAGTCTTTAGACAGCTTGATTCTGTAACGGATAAGGCTGCCGAATACATCAATTACTTTGTTTATCATCCAAGCAAAGACTTCACGCGTAAAAGAAAATTGGATGCTAAGACATTCATTAAGATCACTCTTGGCATGCAAGGAAACTGCTTGAACAAGGAGCTAGCTGACGCATTTCCTAAGCCCTCTAA
>NZ_JBKZCD010000057.1:0-1174 GCF_046938665.1 Lactobacillus delbrueckii subsp. bulgaricus | reverse complement strand
ATGATGCGTAGCCGAGTTGAGAGACTGATCGGCCACATTGGGACTGAGACACGGCCCAAACTCCTACGGGAGGCAGCAGTAGGGAATCTTCCACAATGGACGCAAGTCTGATGGAGCAACGCCGCGTGAGTGAAGAAGGTTTTCGGATCGTAAAGCTCTGTTGTTGGTGAAGAAGGATAGAGGCAGTAACTGGTCTTTATTTGACGGTAATCAACCAGAAAGTCACGGCTAACTACGTGCCAGCAGCCGCGGTAATACGTAGGTGGCAAGCGTTGTCCGGATTTATTGGGCGTAAAGCGAGCGCAGGCGGAATGATAAGTCTGATGTGAAAGCCCACGGCTCAACCGTGGAACTGCATCGGAAACTGTCATTCTTGAGTGCAGAAGAGGAGAGTGGAACTCCATGTGTAGCGGTGGAATGCGTAGATATATGGAAGAACACCAGTGGCGAAGGCGGCTCTCTGGTCTGCAACTGACGCTGAGGCTCGAAAGCATGGGTAGCGAACAGGATTAGATACCCTGGTAGTCCATGCCGTAAACGATGAGCGCTAGGTGTTGGGGACTTTCCGGTCCTCAGTGCCGCAGCAAACGCATTAAGCGCTCCGCCTGGGGAGTACGACCGCAAGGTTGAAACTCAAAGGAATTGACGGGGGCCCGCACAAGCGGTGGAGCATGTGGTTTAATTCGAAGCAACGCGAAGAACCTTACCAGGTCTTGACATCCTGTGACAAACTTAGAGATAAGTCTTTCCCTTCGGGGACACAGAGACAGGTGGTGCATGGCTGTCGTCAGCTCGTGTCGTGAGATGTTGGGTTAAGTCCCGCAACGAGCGCAACCCTTGTCTTTAGTTGCCATCATTAAGTTGGGCACTCTAGAGAGACTGCCGGTGACAAACCGGAGGAAGGTGGGGATGACGTCAAGTCATCATGCCCCTTATGACCTGGGCTACACACGTGCTACAATGGGCAGTACAACGAGAAGCGAACCCGCGAGGGTAAGCGGATCTCTTAAAGCTGTTCTCAGTTCGGACTGCAGGCTGCAACTCGCCTGCACGAAGCTGGAATCGCTAGTAATCGCGGATCAGCACGCCGCGGTGAATACGTTCCCGGGCCTTGTACACACCGCCCGTCACACCATGGAAGTCTGCAATGCCCAAAGTCGGTGGGATAACCTTT
>NZ_JBKZCD010000056.1:0-1191 GCF_046938665.1 Lactobacillus delbrueckii subsp. bulgaricus | reverse complement strand
GCTTTGTATCATGGCTATCGACTGCTGGCAATCGATGGTAGTGACTTTGCTTTGCCATATGATAAGCATTCACCATTTCTATGCAATATTCAAGCAAGAAAAAAACCTTCGGCCGATAATAAATTAACGACCAAAGGTGCTTGCTTGATTCATGCCAATATCCTTTACGATATCGCAAATTGTTGTTACCTAGACTGTTTATTGCAATCACGAAAGGGTATGGATGAACGCAGTGCAGCTGTACACATGCTTCAGACCTTAAGACTTCAACACCGCTATATCGTACTGATGGACCGCGGCTATGAATCCTTCAATCTTTTCGAGCAAGGCAATCGACTGTCTAACTGCAACTATGTTATCCGTCTAAGAACTCAAAGTAAAAGTGCTATTCGGGAAATCAGCGCTCTTCCCGACCAAGAATGTGATCTTGAGATGACGTTTAACATCACCAATAGCGCCAAGCAAAAGAAGCTTCATCCAGAGTATCACAAGATCAACGCCCCGAATCGTCGCTATAAGGACAAATATTCACCCAAGTACCGTACAGCGCACTGGGATTTTGAAAGCTTTTGTCCGGTCCACTGCAGAATCGTTAAGCTTAAGCTCAACGACCCACAATCGGGAAGCACCAAGTGGGAAGTACTAGCTACTAATCTAAGCTCGAACGACTTCCCGCTTAGTGAAATGAAAAAACTGTATCATCTGCGCTGGGATATTGAAAGCTCATTTCGCAAGCTAAAGTATGATCTCGGTGCAGTATGTTTTCATTCGAAAAAACCAGCGTTTCAAGAAATCGAGTTGTACTCTCAACTGATTATGTTTAACGTGGTCAACAGAATCATATCCCTTTGCCGGGTAGCTGATGCTCACAGGAAATGGCCTCATGAGATAGACTTTAAAGAGGCGGCCAACATAGTTCACCGCTATTATACAACGCCCATGATAGGCAATTCAAAGCAGATGGTCGAAGAAATAGAAGCGTATCATCATCCAGTCCGAAAAGGCCGAAAATATCCGAGACCTTTACGGTTTCAAGGTTCTGTTAGTTTAAACTATCGAATTTCGTAAAAAGATAGTCAATTGACTGCATATTTGTCATGCCCAAAAAACAGAAAAGACACCCATCTAACTTAGATGAGTGTCTCAAAACGGTTCCCCGTTCAAAGTCAATGTCTTAACTTAATGACATTG
>NZ_JBKZCD010000055.1:0-1496 GCF_046938665.1 Lactobacillus delbrueckii subsp. bulgaricus | reverse complement strand
GGCTCTTTGTCAAATCTTACTGATGCTTGTCAAGGAGTTTTATATGATTTTGATAAAGGCACTAAACAGAACTTGTCTGTTTGGTGCCTTTTTTGAAGCAGATGGCATTCTGTTCCAATCTAATTCTCTTCAAAAGGTGAGTGAAATTAGAATAGCCATAGGCTGTGCGTTCAATTTGCTTGATTTTACGATTAACGCCCTCTAGACAACCGTTTGAGAATAACATTCTAGCGCCATTAATAACAGCCCTTCTGTTCTTTCTGAAGGTCCGTATGGTCTTTCTTAATTGCTCGCAATACTGACTAGTATTACGGTCAAGTAGGTCTTCAATCATTTTCGTATCTTTGTCTGCTAGAGCATACATGAAATCCTGCATGAAGTCATATGTGTTCCTAAGTGTCTTATCGCATTTAAGCCCCTCATCGACAATCTGGGCTTGTGTATATGGGACTTTAAGACAGCTATCGTAAAATTGCTGGGTTCCTTCCAGCTCCTTGTATTTCTTCAGATACAGCTTCCAATAGCGCTTCAGAAGCTTGTACTCTCTGGATCTTTTATCCAACTGTTTCATAACTTGAACTCTAAAACCTGTAAAAGATCTATTTACCATTTGAACCATGTGGAATCGGTCGATGACAACCTCAGCGTTTGGGAAAATCTGCCTAACAATATCGCCATAATAGCAGTTGAGGTCCATGCTTACCGTTTTTACAGTTCTTCTAACTGTTTCTGGAAACTGCTCAAAGTATTTAATAATCGTGTTCTTGAAGCGATCCTTTAAAATGGCAACGATGGTATGTTTTTCACCATCTTGGCAGATAAAGTGCAGCTTTCGTCCTACGCCTCTGAATTCATCAAAGGCAAGGTGCTCTGGCAAGGAGTCGTACGAGGATATAAATTGAGCGCTACAGTCGTCTAAGTATCTTTGCACAGTGGCAACTGATACACCATTCTCCTCAGCGATACTGGTCATGGAATGATCTTTAGTAAGGCCAACAATTATTTTACGTTTAACAGCGTTAGAGATGTGACAATACTTGTCAACGATCTGGGTAGAAGGATAGCTGTATGCCTCACAATTTTTGCAAAAAATACCGTGCTTTTTGATTTTGATAATGACTGGATTACTTTGATCGGCTGAAATATAGGGGATATAAACAACTTTAAAGCCGTTATAGACAAAGCTGTCAGCTGATTCACAATTAGGGCATGTGTCAAGCTCCGCGATGGCGGTGCACATGATTACCTTCTTCCCCTTATAGGTCGTTCGAGAGCAATCTACGAAATTCAAGCTAGGGTCTTTAATATTAAGAAAGTTTTCAATATAATTATCAGTAGGGTTCATAGAAACCAGCTTTCTATACTTAGGAAAATTGTGGTAGATGATTTTAAGTTAGAGATAGCGAGGCCTATGTGCCTCTTTTTTTATTTTAAACAAAAAATCTTACCGACGGGTGTGTGACTTGACACCCATCAGTAAGAAATATTATAGAGCC
>NZ_JBKZCD010000054.1:0-1535 GCF_046938665.1 Lactobacillus delbrueckii subsp. bulgaricus | reverse complement strand
GGCAAGCTTGGTGTCTGCATGGGTTCAGCTGGCCCTGGTGCCATCCACTTGATGAACGGCTTGTACGACGCTAAGTACGACAAGACCCCAATGGTTGCCCTGGTAGCCAACGTTCCAACTCCTCGTCAAGACATCAACTTCTTCCAAGCCTTTGACGAAATGCCATGGTTCCGTGACGTTGCCGTTTGGGTACACCAAGCCAAGACCAAGGAAGCTTTGCCAGTTTTGATGGACACTGCTATCCGTCAAGCTTACGCAAAGAAGGGTCCAGCTGTTTTGGTAATTCCTAAGGACTTCGGTTGGCAAGAAATCGAAGACAACTACCGTGTTTCCGCAAGCAACCACGTTGCTGACAACTACGCTGCTCCAACTGCTGAATCAATTGAAGCCGCAACTAAGTTGATCAAGGAAGCTAAGAACCCAGTTGTTTACTTCGGTTTGGGTGCTTCAGCAGCTGCCGACGAATTGAAGGAATTTGCTGACAAGTTCAAGATGCCAATGATGTCTTCATACCTGGGCAAGGGTATCGTTGAAGACAGCTTCAAGCCATACTTGGGTACTATCGGCCGTATCGGTGCCAAGGCTCCTAACGAAGTTCAAGGCCACACTGACCTGGTAGTTTGGGTTGGTAACAACTCACCATTCTCAGTTTTGTGGTTCCCTAAGAACGCCAAGGTTATCCAAATCGACGTTGACCCAGAAAAGCAAGGCAAGCGTCACTCAGTTGACGTATCAATCCTGGCAGATGCCAAGAAGAGCTTGCGTGCTTTGATCGACGCCGGTGAAGCCCGTGAAGAATCACCACTTTACAAGGCTGCTTTGGCTGACCGTGAAGAATGGGATGCATGGACTGCTTCGTTTGCTGACGACCACTTGAAGGACGAAGGCCGCGTACGCCAAGAACCAATCTGGGATGTCATCAACAAGGAAGCCGCAGACAACGCTGTCTTCGCTATTGACGTTGGTAACGTTAACATGGACCACGTACGTCTGTTGAACATGAACGGCAAGCAACGCTGGACTACTTCCGGCTTGCACGCAACCATGGGTTACGGTGCTCCAGCTGCAGTTGCAGCCGCAACTGCTATGCCAGACCGTGAAGTATGGCACTTGGCCGGTGACGGTGGCTTCGCGATGATGAGCGAAGAACTGCTTACTTTGGCTCGCTACAACATGCACGTATTGACTGTTGTCTTCACTAACGAAACTTTGGGCTACATCGAAGCAGAACAACGTGACGAATCAAACCAACCTCTGTCAGGTGTTATCATTCCAGACAACGACTGGGCAAAGGTTGCTGAAGGTATGAACATGAAGGCCTTCACTGTTCACGACAAGGCTGAATTCGAAGCAGCTGTTGCTGAATGGAAGAAGATGGACGGCCCAGCCTTCATCGACGTTAAGTACACTAAGCACATGGCTTACTCAACTGAACTTAACACTCTGGACGACCCAGAATTCGTGAAGTACTACCACGCAGAAGCTCTGCACCCATTCTCATACTTTGCTGAAAAGTTTGGTTTGGAAATTGACGC
>NZ_JBKZCD010000053.1:0-1537 GCF_046938665.1 Lactobacillus delbrueckii subsp. bulgaricus | reverse complement strand
AGAGGTACGAGAATGTAGAAGAACTTAAAATCATAGAAATAATCCAAAGACAGTCAGTGATCTATATTACTTTTCGAACAAGTAACACTAAGGCCAGTGGATGAATTATTAGGAAAGGAGGTAAAACGAAAATGGTCCAAGCGAAAAGAAAGAAAAAACAAAAGACAATTCCGAGAAATAGTGAACTCATTGACCAATTGGCCAGTGAGTATTACATCAAGGCTACTCCAGAGCTTGACCGTGCGGCAGAAATTGCTCATAAGATTTATAACGCCGCTTTGTATCAGCTCAGACAAGCCCTTTTCAAGAGAAAAGGATCGATTTATTATGAGGGCTTGGACAGGATCTTCAAAAATAAAAGAAATGCCAATGAGCTTATGCTTTATGGTCAGATGCCCACTGTTCAATGTGCTCAACAGACGCTTAAAGAAGTAGCCGCGGTTTGGAAGGCCTGGTTCTGTGCCTTGCAATCTTACAAAATAGCACCACAGAAATTTACCGGCAGGCCGAGAATTCCACGTTACTTGAAGAAAAGCAGACGTCATACCTTTTACGTGACACCACAAAACGCGAGAGTCAAAGAAGTGAAAAGTGCTGATGGCAAAGATGTCGTAGCGCGGTATCTGATTATTCATTCTTTGGGGCTTAGCATCAAGCTTGCAGATGGCATAAAAAAGGTCAATCGCATCGTAATTAAGCCACTGTCAAATGGTTATAAACTCACAGTAGCCTACACTCCAGCTGCAAACCAGAAACCGTATCTGCCAGACAACGGCCGCTATATTGGTATCGATCCAGGTGTAGATAATGCATTTGCCTGCGTCTCAAATACTGGCGATAAGGCCTTACTCATTAATGGCCGTGCAATCAAGTCTGTCAATCAGTACTACAACAAGCGCATGGCGAAATTGAAGAGCCTTCAAGCTCAATACCACCAGCTCGAAAGCATCATCAATACCAAGCAAGGCCCAAAGGCGGTATACGGCCAGACCAAATCCATGCAGCGCCTAACCGATTGGCGCAATGCCAAGATTCGTCAATTTGCCCACAAGGCATCCAAGCGCATAGTAGATTACGCGCTAAGCTGTGGAGCAAATACTATTGTGATTGGCAAGAACAAGACATGGAAACGGTCAGTAAATATGGGCAAGAAAAACAATCAGAACTTTGTTGGCTTGCCTCACCAGCAGATGATCAATATGATCCGCTACAAGGCCAATATGGTCGGTATCACGGTTATCTGCACAAATGAATCGTATACAAGTCAGACTAGTGCTCTTGACGGCGAAAAGCCATGCTGGAACAATGGCAATAAGAGCAGAAAAAAGCAAGGGCTGAGCCCAGCCAATCGGCGCATTCACCGCGGCATGTTTAGAACCAACAAGGGTTTGTTGGTCAATGCGGACATCAACGGTGCAATGCAAATAGTAAGAAAAGTATTCCCGAACGTCTCATTTGCGAACGGGATAGTGGATGCTGTGTTGCATCCAGCCAAATGGTCTCCTCTCATTTGAGGAGCCACTTGGCAAACGAGTAA
>NZ_JBKZCD010000052.1:0-1604 GCF_046938665.1 Lactobacillus delbrueckii subsp. bulgaricus | reverse complement strand
ACTTAAACTTCCCACTTGCAAAAGTGGGCTTGTACCTTGAAAATTCAATAGTTTAGCCAATAAAAAAGCACAAGGCCTTTGTTCGCTTGATATAATTTAGTCAACCACAACATCATCAATATCAAACGAAAGGCTTGTGCTATGTCTAGTTTACCATCATTCGATACTGAAAATGAACCTAAAATCGCCCGTTCTGTTGAAAAGTTCTTCAAGGACTACAAAGTTATGGAGCTTCTCCGTAGATGTGGGCTCCGCAAGTCAAAAGGAATCCATCTTTGGTCGATCCTTTCATACATCTTCAGTAATGTGTTTCGAGACAGAAGCATGTACATGCAACAGAAGTCTGGCAAGTGTACTGCTGGCTTCTCCAAAAACACCTACTATCGATTCATGCAGAACCCACATATCAACTGGCTCCGCTTCACTATTCTGCTAGCTGAGAAGATCGTCAATGGGCATCTGAAAGATCTGACCTCTGACCAACGTGCGGATTGCTTCGTCTTTGACGATTCGCTCTACTCCAGAACTGGATACAAGAAGACTGAGCTGGCTGCCAAAGTATTCGACCACGTTTCGATGACCTACAAGAAGGGCTTTCGGATGATGACCATGGGTTGGACTGATGGATCCTCCTTCGTCCCAATCGCTTCATCTCTCTTGTCCTCAAAGAATGATCAGAATGTCATCGGGACAACCAAGAAGATCGACAAGCGCACAATCGCGGCCAAAAGACGAATTATGGCCCAATCAAAGGGGACCGATGTAGTTATCCAGCTACTCGATCAAGCTTTGAAAGCAGGGCTTACTGCTAAGTACGTCATGTTTGACACTTGGTTCTCCAATCCTCATCAGATCGTCCAGATCAAGCAACGTGACCTAAACGTAATTGCCATGGTGAAGAAGAGTTCCAAGATCACATACGAGTTCGATGGTAAGCGGATGAACGTCAAGCAGATCTTCAGCGCATGCAAGAAGCGGCGAGGTCGTTCAAGATATCTCTTGTCCGTCCCTGTAAAGGTTGGAGATCCTGCCAAGGATGGTGTCCAGGTTGATGCCAGAATAGTCTGCGTAAGAAATCGCTCCAACCGCAAAGATTGGATCGCTCTTATTTGCACGGACATGATGATCGATGAAAATGAGATCATCAGAATTTACGGCAAAAGATGGGACATCGAAGTCTTCTTCAAGACCTGCAAGAGTTTCTTGAAACTTGGTACTGAATACCACGGCCTCTCATATGATGCATTGACTGCCCATACGGCTTTCGTCTTTCTGCGCTACATGTTCATGTCAGTTGAGAAGCGAGATGATGAAGATGATAGGACAATAGGCGAGCTCTTTTACTGCATGATAGACGAGCTTGCGGACATTACTTTCCATCACTCCCTTCAGATCCTGGTGGAAGCCATGTTCGAGAGCGTGAAAGAGATCTTCCAACTGACAGAAGAGCAGATGGAAAGGTTCACCAAAGCTTTCATTTCCCGCCTCCCGAAGTACATGCAAGAGGCTATATCGCCATCACTAGCAGCATAATTGAATATTTACTGGTTAAACTATTGAGTTTTCAAGGCTTCATAGTTCTTTTTGGTGTGGGAAGTTTAAGT
>NZ_JBKZCD010000051.1:0-1706 GCF_046938665.1 Lactobacillus delbrueckii subsp. bulgaricus | reverse complement strand
CAATGTCATTAAGTTAAGGGATTGACATCTAAAAAAGAACCGTATTATCCAAAATTTGGGTAGTACGGTTCTTTTGACTTTTGTAGGATTCAGAATAAAAATAAACGTGGAAGTGTCATTAGCACTCCCACGTTTTTCGTAAACAGTAGAAATATATTGAAAGCTGTGTAAACTATGAAATCTCAATCTCTACCTGTAAATATTCTAGCTCTACTTGACTCCATTATCAATGAAGCTGTATCCAAAATTTCTGAATTTACCACCAAGCCAACTGCCTTTAGCAGACACCGTGTGATTGACGTTTCTAAGCTAATAATGCTGATCATCAATATGCAGTCCGAGAGCATTCAGAAGGAGCTGGTCAAGAACATATCGCTTTCTGGTTGTAGTATTACAGCTTCTGCTTTTGTACAAGCCAAAGCTAAGCTTAAGCCAGACATATTCAGATATATTTTTGACCAGCTTAATATGAATCTTACCAGCCTAAAGCTGTACAATGATGAATATAGACTGTTTGCCATTGACGGATCAGACTTTAATCAAGTATGGAATCCTAAATCTGAAAATATCGTCCATTCTGAAGGCACCAATCGCAAACCCTACTGCCAGGTTCATCTTAATGCCCTGTACGATCTTGAAAATAAGACCTATCAAGATTGTGTGATTCAACCTAAGAACAGGATGGATGAACGAAAGGCAGCCGTTGAAATGCTTTCTAGGCTTGAGTGCGGAAAGTATATCGTCCTAATGGATCGCGGATATCTATCCTTCAATATGATCCAGCACTGCAACGTAAATAAAGACTGCTACTACGTGATAAGGTCAAAAACAGGCCTCACTGCGATCAAAGAAATCAGCCAGCTGCCCGATGAAGAATATGACGGCATCCTTGACTGCTGGGTAACTACATCTAACCATTTCTATACCCAAAACAAAGATCATCTCAATATACATCTGGTAAACCATGTAAATCATCAGTACAAGAAGTTCAAATCCAAGAACAGTAAGGACAACAGCTGGGACTTTAAACAGTTTTGTCATGTAAGATTCCGCGTATGCAAGTTCAGAATCAACCCTGATGATGCTCCGAATAAGGAGCAGTGGGAAGTCCTGGTGACGAATCTTGACGCAGATAAGTTTCCGCTCGACAGAATGAAAGAACTATACAATTTACGCTGGGGAATTGAGAAGTCCTTCAAGACGCTTAAGTATGATGACTGCGGTATCCAGTTCCATTCCAAGAAAGATGAGTTTGTAAAGATGGAGCTGTATGCCCATCTGATTGCCTACAATGTGATAATGATCATGGTGAACCAGGCTTATGCCCCACATCCTAAGTCAAAATCTGACAGCACATACCAGATAAACCTATCCATGGCGTTCTTTTCAGCACATTATTTACTAGGTGCTGGATGGCTAAAGAAGGATTATGAGGAGTTACTTTACATGATTTCGATGTATATCGAGATGATCAGGCCTAACCGAAGTTACAATCGAAATATACATTCAAGAAGTGCAGTAGTTTTCAATTACCGACTATAATTCTGCAACATTTTCACAGTTTTCAAGTCCTACATAGGACTATTTTGTCATGCGTAGAAACAAAAAACTTGTTCAAGGATCATACCAAAGCGGCGTGATATTGAACAAGTTTTTATTTAGAACCACTTTATGGTCAATGTCAATCCCTTAACTTAATGACATTG
>NZ_JBKZCD010000050.1:0-2151 GCF_046938665.1 Lactobacillus delbrueckii subsp. bulgaricus | reverse complement strand
AGCAAGAGCTGCAAGTACTACTGCTGCAACTACGGATGCTTCAACCACTACTGATAAGGCAGCAAGCACGACCGCAACTGACGATGCTGTATCTGCGGAAGGTAAGATTACTGATGAAGGTAAGGCCAAGGGTTTAACTGACAGCGACGTTGATCCAGTGATGAGCGATGCTAACGGTGCAAGTCTTAAGTTGGATGACTCTAAGATTCCGTCCGGCTACAAGGCTGACCCAACTGAAGGCCGTTATACTTTCGGGATTCTTAGTTTGGGACCGGTGAATGATAAGGGGTTTACTAGTTATAACCAAACGTATGGTACAAATTACTATATCCGGGTATCCACGGCAGCTAAAGCTACAAATGGTGTGTATGATGACACTGTTTACATCCAATTGGTTGATGCAGATAAAGATACAGTTGTTTGGGAAAATTCAGCGAAGCCGGATAAAGCCAATAAGACTATTGATGCATTAAATTCTACGAAGGGTAATCCATTCCAGTACTTATATTCAGAAAATACTGTTAATGGTGTAACTTCAAAGACTATTAAATTTGATGCCAGCCCTATTAATGCTAACAACGGTCCTATGTATTCTACAGCTGTATACCAAGCTGCTAGTGATACTCAAAGCTCGGGGACTGCCATTAGTTTCGATTATCCAATTGCAAGTACTATTGAGACACGTTACATTGCTAAAGATGCAACTGGCAATGAAACTGTATTAGCAACGTATGATGAAACAGGCAGACCAGGCTCATCATATACTGCGTCTGGGTTGCGTGATTTCGTTGGTTATGACTTAGTGTCAGTTCCTTCTGAAACGACTGGTACTTTAAAAAATAGTTACAAAGTTGGTGATCTATTAGTTTCTACTCCAAGAAAGTATTCAGATCACATCCAAATGGTTCGGACGAATCTGATTACTAGTACTGACGGAACAGATATTATTAGCATTCGGATGGCTACAAATGATGCTAGTCTTGACGATATCAATGATTCTAACATTTGGAAGGTTGTCTTCACAAGTGAAGAGTTAAAGCCTGGTGAATGGTCTACCATTGGTAATAACCTTGCAAATTATAATGGTTCACACACAAAAGGGGCCTTCGTTATTACTGACGAAATTGCTAAGGCAGCAGGTTTTACCGATGAGCAAATGAAAGGCAAGTATGTATTTAACTGGTTATTGCTTAATATTAATGCTGAAGGTCAAAAGCCAGTTGACTACTACTACGCTCCACAAGGCCAAGTGCGTGTAAACTACGTAACTAGCGATGGTACTGTAATCCAATCACCAGTAACTGCATACGAAAACTCAAGCAACAACACTGCATATGACGTATCTGGCTCAACTTACAAGCCTGAAACTATCACTGTGAACGGCAAGACTTACCGTTACGTCAAGAGTGACAAGTCTATGGGGACTGCTGGTACGACTGAAGTCAACGGCTACACTTACAATGTAACCCCATCTGACGAAACCGGCCGAATCAGCTCCAACACTGTCAACGACGTTTACTACGTATACGAACAGGTAAAATATCACACTGAAGCTGAAACCAAGGACGTAACTCGGACGATCGAATACTACGATAGCGTTACTGGCGAACCAATTCCATCTAACTTGGAATCGACGGTTACTCAAACCGCAACGCTGAACCGTAACAAGATCTACGATGACCAAAACAACTTTGTTGGTTACGGTACCATTTCAGCTGATGGCTCAAGTTACACGATCGATAACAGTTGGAATGTTGATGCACAAACTTGGACTCAAAAGGATTCTACAGATCTGTCAGAATACGGCTACACTGCTCCGGATAGAGCATCAGTTGCAGCGGTAACTGTTGATGGCAATACCACCGATGTGACGGAAAAGGTATACTACGGCCACCAAACTACACCAGTAAAGCCAACTGATCCAAAGACTCCAGGTGAACCAATCAACCCTAAAGGTGACGTGCCTTACCCAGATGGCGTATCAAAGGACGACTTGACTTCAACTGTTAAGCGGACTATCAACTACGTTGACGAAGACGGTAACGCAGTTAACGGTTCACCAGATGGCACTAGCTCATACGAACAAACTGCTGAATTCACTCGGACTGCAATCATTGATAAGGTAACTGGCAAGATCCTTGGTTACGACAC
>NZ_JBKZCD010000049.1:0-2539 GCF_046938665.1 Lactobacillus delbrueckii subsp. bulgaricus | reverse complement strand
TGGGGTCACATCAAGTTTTTCTTTTTTCTTTTCGTCTTGTCTATTTTCCCGTCTATAATTTTTGCAGGTATTCCCGCAAAAGCTTTAATCCGCCCACTGGGGTGCAGAAGGCCGGGTCTTTGGCCTGGGCCTTCTCCCAGACCTCAGCAAGGTCAAACCAGGCAACGGCTGAAACTTCTTCTTCCTGCAGGACTAATTTATTTTCGTCTACGGGTTTAGAGTAGACATGCACGAAGGAGACTTCCCGGTTCTTGAATTCCGCCTGGTGGAAGACCTCGTCGTAGCAGTTGTGGAAGGTACCGATAAAGGTAAAGTCAGCGGCCTGGCTCTTGATGCCCAGTTCTTCTTTTAGTTCTCTGATGATGGTTTCCAGGGGCTCGTCTCCGGCAGCGATGTGGCCGGCTGAAGAGGTGTCAAAGCAGCCCGGATAGGAGTCCTTATTGGCTGACCTTTTCTGCAGGAGGACTTGCCATTTGCCGGCTTTTTGCCGGATGATCCAAACTGAGGCGCAGCGGTGCCAGGCCCCAATCCGGTGGGCATCACTGCGCTCAATGGTCTGCCCGGTAGGCTGGCCCTCTTTATCCACAATATCAAGAATTTCCATAATTTACCTCGAATTTTCAACGCTTTTAGGGCGATTTTACCAGCAAAAAGTATTTTTGTCATGGCCTTGTGAAACGAAAGTGCTGTTTTAACCGGTTACAAGGCAAAGGGGCGTAATCCCTTAATAACAAGCTTTTTCTCTAAAAAGATGGTCAAAAAGCATTTGTGCACCAAGGCTGTTAAAAGTTGAAAATTAACAACAAAGCTAGATATACCAAGCACTTAAAGGGTATTAAAAAAGAAAGCTAAAAAAATCGCGACAGCGTGAAACGGTAAAAGTGGAAAAAGGCAAATATTGACCAAAAAAAGCAAGGCAAAAGGAATTTCCTTTACCTTGCTTCTTAAAGGAGCGATAAATGTGTTTAGTAGACCAGGAGGCCGATTCCCAGGAAGATCAGACAGATCACGAATTGGATGACTAGCTGCTTCCATATAAACTTAAACCAGCGGTCAAAGCCGATATTGACCATAGCCAGGGACATCAAGATCAGACCAACTGGGGCGATCAAGCCGATGTAGCCCTGCCCCCAGTTGTAAGCATCGATCACGCTGGCCCGGTCGACGCCAACGATATTGGCCAGCGGCGCCATGATCGGCATGGACAGAACGGCCAGACCAGATGATGACTGGATGAAGAAGCCGAGGACGATGTAGATCAAGAAGAGGACCCAGACGAAGGCCAGCTTGTTCATGCCGGTGATCTGCTTGCTGAAGAAGTACATGATGGTGTCGCTGGTGTGGCTTTCATCCATCACGATGGAGACCGCCCGGGCCAGGCCGACCGTCAAGGCAACCCCTAAAAGGTCAGCCGCGCCGCTGACGAAGCTTTCCATGAAGCGGTGTTCACTTAAGCCGGAAACCAGGAAGAGGAGGTAGGAAACGGCCAGGAAGACAACCGCGATTTCCGTGAAGTACCAGCCCTGGCTCTGGACCCCCCAGATCATGACTAAAAAGCCAGCCACGAAGGTGAGCAGGGTCAGTTTTTGCCGCCAAGTGAAGTCGCCCTTGTCAGCTTGTGAGTCAAAAGCAAGAAACTTCTTCTTGTTTTCCTCATATTGGTCGGAGACCAGGGACTTGCTTGGATCCTTGCGGACTTTTTCAGCATAGATGATGGTGTAGAGCATCCCGGCCCCCAAGGAAACCAGGAGCATGATAATTCTCAAAGGCAGGGCCCGGGCGAAGTTGACCCCAGCCGTGTTTGAAGCAATAACCGTTGAGAAGGGATTGATGGTTGAACCCAAAGTCCCTAAAGTGGTGCCCAGGAAGATGGTGGCGACCACGGTCATCGTGTCATAGCCGGCCTCCAAGAAGACCGGGATCAGCATCGGGTAGAAGGCCATGGTTTCTTCGGCCAGGCCAAAAGTAGTCCCGCCCAGGGCAATCAGGCCCATGACGATGACGATCAAGAGGATTTGCTTGCCCTTAATATGTTCAGACAGGGCCTGCATCCCCGAGTTGATGGCCCCATTGGCGTAGACAACCCCAATGATCCCACCAAGGATCAAGATAAAGGTGATAATGTCGATTGAGTCGGCAATCCCTTGCACCTGGGAAGTCAAAAACTGGACGACAGCTTCCCGGAAATTAGGCTTCTTGACATTGACTCTCTGGTAGGAATCCGGAATAGCCACAGGTTTATAGATGGTGCCGTCGATTAATTTCTTGGCATCGATCTTGACTTTATAGCGGTCCAGGGTCTTCTGTGTTGCTGGTTCGTGCTTGACCTTGCCGGACGGCATGGTGATAGCAAAATCCTTGGCCGACTGGTCATAAGAGACCGTGGCATAGTTGCCGGCCGGGATGAAAAAGGTTAAAAGTTGGACGAGCACCAAAACAATGATGATGACCGAATAAGCGGTCGGAAATTCATGCTTGCGTTTCTTGCTCCCACTGCGATGAAAAAGCATCAAAATCATCCTCCTTTGATGTGACCCCC
>NZ_JBKZCD010000048.1:0-3201 GCF_046938665.1 Lactobacillus delbrueckii subsp. bulgaricus | reverse complement strand
GCGCGGCAGCTTCCTATCCTCGCAGGCAGTTTCCCACCAACTACTTTCGGCGTTAAGAAGCTTAACTGCTGTGTTCGGCATGGGAACAGGTGTATCCTTCTTGCCATTGCCACCGCACTCTTGCTTGAGCTTGCACGCTCAAAACTGAATATCTCTTCCAAGTCAAAACCTCATTGCTTTGCTCTTTTGGTCAAGTCCTCGACTGATTAGTACCGGTCCGCTCCAAGCCTCACGGCTCTTCCACTCCCGGCCTATCTACCTCATCGTCTCTGAGGTGTCTTACTTTCTTGAAGAAATGGGAAATCTCATCTTGAGGGGGGCTTCGCACTTAGATGCTTTCAGCGCTTATCCCGTCCGCACATAGCTACCCAGCGATGCCTTTGGCAAGACAACTGGTACACCAGCGGTGCGTCCATCCCGGTCCTCTCGTACTAAGGACAGCTCCTCTCAAATTTCCTGCGCCCACGACGGATAGGGACCGAACTGTCTCACGACGTTCTGAACCCAGCTCGCGTGCCGCTTTAATGGGCGAACAGCCCAACCCTTGGGACCGACTTCAGCCCCAGGATGCGACGAGCCGACATCGAGGTGCCAAACCTCCCCGTCGATGTGAACTCTTGGGGGAGATAAGCCTGTTATCCCCAGGGTAGCTTTTATCCGTTGAGTGATGGCCCTTCCATGCGGTACCACCAGATCACTAAGCCCTACTTTCGTACCTGCTCGAGTTGTCTCTCTCGCAGTCAAGCTCCCTTTTACCTTTACACTCTGCGAATGATTTCCAACCATTCTGAGGGAACCTTTGGGCGCCTCCGTTACACTTTAGGAGGCGACCGCCCCAGTCAAACTGCCCGTCAAACACTGTCCTCGGCCTGGATCACAGGCCTGAGTTAGAGCATCCGTCAAGCAAGGGTAGTATCCCAACAGCGCCTCAGATAAGACTGGCGTCCTATCTTCTCCGGCTCCTACCTATCCTGTACATGCTTGACAGATACCCAATATTAAACTGCAGTAAAGCTCCATGGGGTCTTTCCGTCCTGTCGCGGGTAACCCGCATCTTCACGGGTATTATAATTTCACCGAGTCTCTCGTTGAGACAGTGCCCAAATCATTACACCTTTCGTGCAGGTCGGAACTTACCCGACAAGGAATTTCGCTACCTTAGGACCGTTATAGTTACGGCCGCCGTTTACTGGGGCTTCAATTCAAACCTTCGCTTGCGCTAAGCTCTCCTCTTAACCTTCCAGCACCGGGCAGGTGTCAGCACCTATACTTCATCTTACGATTTTGCAGATGCCTGTGTTTTTGATAAACAGTTGCTTGGGCCTTTTCACTGCGGCTGATCTTGCGACCAGCGCCCCTTCTCCCGAAGTTACGGGGCCATTTTGCCGAGTTCCTTAACGAGAGTTCTCTCGCTCACCTGAGGATACTCTCCTCGACTACCTGTGTCGGTTTGCGGTACGGGTGCACCGTCTCTGGCTAGAAGCTTTTCTCGGCAGTGTGACGTCGCAGCCTTCGCTACTTTAATTTCGCTCCTCATCACGCCTTGTCCTTATGAAAGCAAGCATTTGACTCGCTCTCAGACTTGACGCTTGAACGTGGTATCCAGCACCACGCGCTGCTAGCCTCCTGCGTCCCTCCATCGCTCATAACGATTCGGTGCAGTACAGGAATTTCAACCTGTTGTCCATCGACTACGCCTCTCGGCCTCGCCTTAGGTCCCGACTTACCCTGGGCGGACGAGCCTGCCCCAGGAAACCTTAGTCTTGCGGCGGACAGGATTCTCACCTGTCTTTCGTTACTCATACCGGCATTCTCACTTCTAGAAGCTCCACATGTCCTCTCGGTCATGCTTCACCGCCGCTAGAACGCTCTCCTACCACGTGCTTGCGCACATCCACAGTTTCGGTATCATGCTTAGCCCCGGTAAATTTTCGGCGCGGCGTCACTCGACTAGTGAGCTATTACGCACTCTTTGAATGATGGCTGCTTCTGAGCCAACGTCCTAGTTGTCTGCGCAACTCCACATCCTTTTCCACTTAGCATGAATTTTGGGACCTTAACTGGTGATCTGGGCTGTTTCCCTTTCGACTACGGATCTTATCACTCGCAGTCTGACTCCCGCACATAAATGTCTGGAATTCGCAGTTTATCTGAATTCAGTAACCCTTGACGGGCCCCTAGTCCAAACAGAGCTCTACCTCCAGCATCCTCTTTGCGAGGCTAGCCCTAAAGCTATTTCGGAGAGAACCAGCTATCTCCAAGTTCGTTTGGAATTTCACCGCTACCCACAACTCATCCCCGCAATTTTCAACTTACGTGGGTTCGGTCCTCCAGCGCGTTTTACCGCGCCTTCAACCTGGTCATGGGTAGGTCACTTGGTTTCGGGTCTGCGTCAGCCAACTGCTCGCCCTATTCAGACTCGCTTTCGCTGCGGCTCCGTCTTTTCTGACTTAACCTTGCTGACTAACGCAACTCGCCGGTTCATTCTACAAAAGGCACGCCATCACCCGTTAACGGGCTTTGACTACTTGTAGGCACACGGTTTCAGGTTCTCTTTCACTCCCCTCCCGGGGTTCTTTTCACCTTTCCCTCACGGTACTGGTTCACTATCGGTCACTGGTTAGTATTTAGCCTTGCGAGATGGTCCTCGCGGATTCAAACGGGATTTCACGTGTCCCGCCCTACTCAGGATACTGATAGGCCTTCTTTGGATTTCGCTTACGGGGCTCTCACCCTCTCTGGCGCGCTTTCCCAAACGCTTCTGCTATCCTCTGAAGTGCCATGACTCAGTCCTACAACCCCGGCAGATAAATCTGCCGGTTTGGGCTCTTTCCTGTTCGCTCGCCGCTACTTGGGAAATCGATATTTCTTTCTCTTCCTGCAGCTACTTAGATGTTTCAGTTCACTGCGTGTTCCTTCCTTAAGCTATGTATTCACTTAAGGATAGCATGTCTGCACATGCTGGGTTCCCCCATTCGGAGACCTCCGGATCAAAGCCTACTTACGGCTCCCCGAAGACTTTCGCGGTTAGTCGCGTCCTTCATCGGCTTCCAGTGCCAAGGCATTCACCGTGCGCCCTTCTTCACTTGACCTTGCAAGTTTGTTCTTTCGAACTCTCTCGGTCGCTTTGCAATGTTTTCATTGATCTCAATGATTCTCGGTTTTTTCTTGGAATTAAGATATTCAGTTTTCAACGTACAA
>NZ_JBKZCD010000047.1:0-3298 GCF_046938665.1 Lactobacillus delbrueckii subsp. bulgaricus | reverse complement strand
GAATCAAGAGTCAGACGGAAGTCTGGCTCTTTTTGTTTTCTATAGTAAAATAGGTAAGAGTTTAGAGAATAAGAAAGATATAAAGACATGGACAGAATCGACAGAGAAAACAATCTGATCAGAATTAACGCTTTTGATGATCCCAGACTAAAGCTGTTTACTGATTACAATGAAGCCCAGCTCTTTCATTTCTATGAGCCAGAAGCCGGTATTTTCATCGCAGAGAGTCCGAAAGTAATCGAGCGGGCAATTAGGGCCGGCTATGAGCCGATCGCCATGCTGGTGGAGGAAAAGGCCTTAGAACGTGATTTAGCCGACTTTGACCGGGAGCTGGCTGCTAACCACGATCACTTGCCTGATTTTCCGATCTTTGTCGCCCAGTCAGAGCTTTTACGGCAATTGCCAGGCTATAATCTGCTTCGGGGTGCCATTTGCGCTTTTCGAAGAAAAAAGCAGCTAAATCTGCGTGAATTTGCGGCTGCCTTGCCCAAACATGCTAGAGTCGGGGTCTTAGAGAGCGTCGTCAATCCAACCAATGTCGGCGCTATTTTCCGCTCTGCTGCCGCCTTAGGTATGGACGGAGTCTTGATCACGACGGATTCCAGTGACCCCTTATACCGGAGAAGCGGCCGGGTCAGTATGGGAACGGTTTTCCAGGTGCCTTGGACTTATCTGGATCAAAAACTTTGGCGGGAAAAAGGCGTGGCTAGCCTGCAGGAATTGGGCTTTAAGACCGCGGCCATGGCTTTAAGGGACAACACGGTTGACATCGACGACCCGGTCTTAAAAGAAGCAGACCGTCTGGCTGTCATTTTAGGTTCTGAAGGGCCAGGCCTGTTGCCGCAAACGATCGCGGAGAGCGACTATACGATCAAGATTCCGATGGCTGAAGGAGTGGACTCCTTGAATGTTGCTGCCGCTAGCGCTTTAGCCTTTTGGGAAGTCAAAAAAGGACTGGATTAAGTTCCAGTCCTTTTTCTTTGTATCCTGTATCTTACTTTTATTTTGTTTTATTCACCGCTAGCCCCGTAGTTGCTGAGTACCCGGGCACTTGGGTCGGTGACGCCTTCCAGGCTCTTCCAGCTTCTGTTTGGCATCCAGTAGTCCTTGATCCAGTCAGCCTTGCCAGGGTAGAATTCTTCAAAAATGTCCCGGTAAAGAAGTGATTCCTTGGTAAATGGCGTCCGGTATGGGTATTTTTCGCCT
This sequence comes from Lactobacillus delbrueckii subsp. bulgaricus, assembly GCF_046938665.1. GTDB lineage: Bacteria > Bacillota > Bacilli > Lactobacillales > Lactobacillaceae > Lactobacillus > Lactobacillus delbrueckii_C. The sequence continues at coordinate 2,092 of NZ_JBKZCD010000047.1, read as the reverse complement.
GCTTTAGCCAGGTCTTCATCGCTGTACTTGCTTTCAGCGTATTCCTTAAGGTCATCAACCATGGAGTGGCCCACGGCGTCGCTGAAGGCTGCTTTTTCCCGCATAAGGATGTCGCGGGGCAGCCAGTCGCCTTCTTCAAAGGCCTTGCGGAGCAAGTACTTGCCCTTGTGGTAGTGGTTCATCTTCAAGTCCGGATCCACGCTCATGACGTAGTCGACGAATTCCCGGTCGGCGAAAGGCACTCTGCCTTCCAAAGAGTTGGCGGAAATGCAGCGGTCTGCCCGCAAGACGTCGTACATGTAGAGCTCTCTGAGCCGTTTAGCTGCTTCTTTTTGGAATTCTTCCGGGCTTGGAGCGAAGTCGGTGTATTTGTAGCCAAATAGCTCATCAGAGCATTCACCAGTGAGGATGACCTTCAAGTCGGTCGTTTCATGGATCTTCTTGCAGAGAATGTACATCCCGATTGAAGCCCGGATAGTCGTGATATCCCAGGTTTCCAAAGTATAGATGACTTCTCTTAAAACGCCCAGCACGTCTTCTCTGGTCATGATGAACTCGGTGTGGTCAGTCCCCAGGTAGTCAGCCACTTCCCGGGCATATTTAAGGTCGATCGGGTTTTGGTCCATCCCAATGGCAAAAGTTCTGATCTTCGTATCTGGCTGCAGGTGGGCGGCGATCGAGCAGACCAGGGAAGAGTCAAGGCCGCCTGAAAGGAGGTAGCCGACCGGGGCGTCTGAAGCCAGGCGCTGGTCAACTGATTCAACCAGAAGGTCATGAATCTTGTGAGTCGCAGTCTCAAAATCGTCAGTACTCATCTTGGGGGTGAGGTCTGGTTCATGGTAGGCCACGATCTTTTCCCCGTCATAGTAGTGGCCAGGTAGGAAGGGGTGGATTTCGCCGCAGAGGTCAAGCAAGTTCTTGCCAGTTGAGGCAAAAGCAATCTTGCCGTCTTTTTTGGTAAAGCCGTAGAACATTGGCCGGATACCAATGATGTCTCTGGCCGCGTAAATCGTCTTTGAGAGGTGATCATAGAGGACAAAGGCAAATTCCCCATCCAGCATCTTAACCATCGTCTCAATCCCGTATTTGCGGTAGAGGGGGATCAGAACTTCACAGTCACTGCTGGAAGTAAATTCGTAGTCGGTTTCCAGGTTCTTTTTCAGTTCCGGGTAGTTGTAGATTTCCCCGTTGCAGACCAAGGTGCAGTCCAGGGTTTCAAAAGGCTGCATCCCACTATCCGTCAAGTCCATGATGGCCAAGCGGTTGAAGCCAAAAGTAACTTCCCGCTCGTCAAAGACCCTGGTCATGTCCGGTCCCCGGTCCTGGCATTTGGCCAGGGCTTCGTCAAAGGTCTTTAAGTCAAATTCTTTGGAGTCGATCGCTAAAAATCCGCACATATTCGCTGCCTCTTTCTTTTTTAAGCAAAAAATAATTTAAGTGAGTAAAAATTGCTCTTTAATGAAAAAAGGATCGCCAAGCAAAGAAAAAGCCCTTCGCTCCCCGGTAAGGGACGAAAGGCTTTGTTCCGCGGTACCACCCAAATTGCTCTGATAATCGAGCCTGCTTCTTGAGCACAAATATGCTCATCCGGCGGTAACGGACCAGAACCGGCCAAGCCTACTGGAGCTAAGTCTTTCGGTTGGCAGCTGAAAAAGTGTTTTTCAAGGGGGGCAGAGCCTACTGAATTTCCACTCTCATCAGCTCACTGGAGGTTGCCCGCCTTTACTCGTCTTTTTATGGCTTACTTTTTTAATTAAGAACTATTGTAATCCGAATGAGAAATAAATCAAGACTAAATTAAAATAAATTTAAAAAGAAAAGTGGAGAAGGCTTGCCAATAAAGTTTTTGATTTTTTTGCCGAAAAGTGTTGACATTTTCCCTAAGCCCTGTAAAATATTAATTGTTGCGTCGCCGAGGCGCGGCAGAAAATTCCGCCTTAGCTCAGTTGGTAGAGCGCTTGACTGTTAATCAGGATGTCGTCAGTTCGAGTCTGACAGGCGGAGTATCGGGAAGTGGCTCAGTTTGGTAGAGCACCTGGTTTGGGACCAGGGGGTCGCAGGTTCAAATCCTGTCTTCCCGATCAAACGGAAT
>NZ_JBKZCD010000046.1:0-3540 GCF_046938665.1 Lactobacillus delbrueckii subsp. bulgaricus | reverse complement strand
CTTTCATACCAGGGATGCATTTTCTTGTTCTATCTGAGCTTTTTCTTTCATGGTAAAATAAAGCTGTTAGTAAGTAGCTGCTAGTTTTTATGGAGAAGGCTATTGACTGAATTAGAGTTAAGAAGAGCTAACGTTGGGGATGCGGAAAGATTGCTTGAGATCTACGCTCCTTATGTGGAGAAGACAGCAATCACTTTTGAAAATGAAGTTCCATCTATTGGCGATTTTCAAAACCGGATTTTAAAAACTCTGCGGATCTATCCCTATCTAGTCGCGCTTAAAGATGGCAAAATCGTTGGCTATGCCTATGCCAGTCCTTTTAAGGAGCGGGCAGCTTATGACCACAGCGTGGAATTGTCGATCTATGTCGACGCTAATGTCCGTCACCAGCATGTAGGCAGATTTCTATATGACGCGATGGAAGACTGTTTAAAGAAGCAGGGTTTTCTCAACTTGAATGCCTGCATTGCTGCTCCTATTGGTGAAGATCCGTATCTGGATGACAACAGCATTTGTTTCCATGAGCACTTAGGCTACAAATTTGTCGGCCGTTTCCACCAGTGCGGCCATAAATTCGGCCGCTGGTATGACATGGTTTGGATGGAAAAGATGCTGGGTGAGCATACCATGCCCGCACCAGCAATCATTCCTTTTCCGGAGATGAAAAATGATTAACGACATCAATACCCTGGCTGACTACTTAGGCCCCCGCGACTTGCCAGTTTTGACCCCGGCAGCCTTAGAAGAGAAATACGGTATCTCCCAAGCCGACGCTTTTGTCTTATTTGGCGGCAGTATTCTGCCCGGCGGGGATATTTTTGCAGCGGCTAAAAAGGCAAGGGTTGCCCAAAAATACATCATCGTCGGCGGCCATGGCCACACGACTGATGGCTTGCGGGACCAGGCTAAGGCTGTCTTTCCTGATCTGGAAGTTGATTCTTTATCAGAAGCGGAGATTTTTGCCGCCTATTTACAGAGAAAGTACCAAATTACTGCTGACTTGCTTGAATGCCAGTCGACCAATTCAGGCAACAACATCACTTACTTGTTAGACCTGCTTAACCGGCATAATACTGACCTGTCATCGGTCATTCTCTGCCAGGACGCGACCATGCAGCTGCGCCTATGCGCCGTGTTACGCAAGTACCGGCCAGAGCTCACTATCATTAATTACACGGCTTACCAGGTTCATGTCTTGGAAAAAAACGGACAGCTGGCTTATGATAAGGAGATCCCTGGCATGTGGTCGATGGATCGTTATATCAGCCTGCTCATGGGTGAGATCCCGCGCTTAAGAGACAACAAAGATGGTTATGGGCCGCTTGGGAAGAACTATATAGCGCATGTGGACCTGCCATCTTCGGTTGAAGGGGCTTTTGCCCGCCTGCTTAAGGAATACGGCGGCTCTGTCCGCCAGGCTAACCCGGCATATAAGAGCTAGTTTGAGGTGAAAAATGAACGAGTTTAAAGAGAGATTTTTAGCTAATATGGACCGGCACCCCGGCCTTACTTGGGATGAGTTTTTGGGTAAACTGGATTCTGAGAAAAAGGCGGAGCTTGCCTGGATGGAAGAAAGCGGCGGGGAGCCAGATGTAGTTGCGTTAGACTCTGGCTTAGCTATCGTTGACTGCGCTAAAGAAGAACCAGCCGGCCGGCGGAGCGTTTGCTACGATAAAGAGGCCCGGATTAAGAGAAAGAAGTTCCCGCCGGAAACTAGTGCTGAAGAGATGGCAAAAGAACATGGCTTGTCCCTGCTGGATGAAGCGGACTACCGCCAGCTTCAGGAATTAGGCGATTTTGATCTGAAGACCAGCTGCTGGATTGAGACGCCTGCTGAAATCAGAGAAAAGGGCGGAGCTCTTTTTGCCGAAAAACGCTATGGTACTGTCTTTGTCTACCATAACGGGGCGGACTCTTACTACAAGGTCCGGGGCTTTAGGGCCAAGCTGATCTTGTAAGTTTTGAGTGATAATTATGATGAACGTAGAAGAAGAAATATTTGCTAAAAAACAGTGTAAGTTTAATAATCTGGCCGCATATGGCTTCAAGAAAAACGGAGATAGCTATTATCTTGAAGTTCCCTTGAAAAGTGCTAATTTCCTCGCAAAAATTATAGTTTCTTCGGTTGGTAAGGTCAGCGGTAACGTCTATGATCTTGATACTGGGGATGAATATCTTTTACTTCGCGTTGAAAGCGACACAGGCAGCTTCTCAGCTGTGGTCAAGGCGGAATACAGGGCGCTTTTGCAGGATATTGCCGATAAATGCTTCGTCAAAGCCCAGGCAGACCGGATCAAGGATGAAATTAAGGCCAGCTACGGTGATGAGCCAGATTTTCCATTTAAGAAATTCCCAAACTACGCCGTCTTCCGAAATCCCCAGAACCGGAAATGGTATGGCTTGCTGATGACTGTGCCACTGTGCAAGCTGACAGGCGACGAGAAGGACCAGCAGGAAGTCACGGTACTTAATTTGAAGCTGGCTGAGGAAAAATTGCCTGCTTTGCTGAAACAGGAGGATTTTTTCCCGGCTTACCACATGAATAAGCAAAACTGGTTGTCAGTTCTGCTCAATAATGATCTGCCTGATGAAGACGTTCTGGCCATGCTGGACGAAAGCCGGGCTTTTACTGAGAGAAAGAAGTAGCAAGATGGATCTTAAACTGCATGACTACACGGTTTTTGACTTGGAAACAACCGGGAAAAAGATTATCCAAATCGGTGCCTTAAAGGTCAGAGATGACCAAACCGTGGCGAAGTTCTCGACTTACGTTAACCCAATGGAAAAAATAAATGATTACGTCTCTCATCTGACCGGCATCAGCAATTACCAAACTGACGCGGCGCCAGTAATTGATGAAGTCATGCCAGACTTTCTGAACTTTATCGGCGATGATACCCTGGTAGGCCACAATATACTTAGTTTTGACTGCAATATTTTAGCTGGTAATGGTTACCCGGTTGACAATCCTAAACTGGATACCTTGCTTTTGGCCAATAGTTACAAAAAGCAAGGCCTGTTTCTAGATCCTATCCCTAACGTCAGACTGTCGACTCTGAAAGATTATTACGGGATCAATATCAACTCCCACATTGCCATCAGTGACTGCATTACCAACAATATCGTTTACCAGAAGCTCCGCGATGGCGATTTAGCTAAAGCCACGCAAATAATTGATTTTACCCCCAAGCAGGTCGATTCCCGCCTGGCTGGCCAGCGTTTTGTGATTACCGGCCAATTCCGCCAGGCGACCAGATATGAGCTGACCAGTTTGATTCAAAGTCACGGCGGCAAGGTGACCGGCTCGGTGTCCGGCGTGACTGACTACTTGCTGAAGGGCGAGCTGGATCATGTCACCGGCAAGTGTAAAAAAGCTGCTGAAAAAGGGACAGCAGTGATTGGGTATGAGGACTTAATGTTGCTTTTACGGAAATAAAATAGAGCTTCCAGATTTTTCCTGGAGGCTCTATTTGCATCTTAGGGGAAACTTATTTTGAGATTTGCTCATTCATTAATTTGATATTAACAAATTAATGAATG
>NZ_JBKZCD010000045.1:0-3694 GCF_046938665.1 Lactobacillus delbrueckii subsp. bulgaricus | reverse complement strand
ATGCCAGTTGATTACGCATAATGGCAGCTGGCAAAAAGCAGAACAAAAGCTTTCGCTTTACAAATTTAAGTAAAAAGAGGCCGGCAAACCCTATCCCTCTACCCATTGAAATAGGTGGAATCCCGGGCTTGCCAGCCATTGACAATCATTGAATAAGTTGATTTACCTTCAACATTTAGATGGTCTTACATGCCCAACACCACGCCGCCGCCCCAACTATGCATCCCATTAATACTAGCTTGTTTAATTGGTATTTTTCCAAATAGGCAGCTCTCCGTAAAATAAGATCGACAAGTTTAAATTCGAGGAGAGACACATGAGCATTTTTCGAAAAAATACCAGCTTTACAAAGCTTGACGGCAAGATCCTTTTCATCAATGCTAGAGAAAACGCCAATGGCACTACCGCTAGAATGGGCATAGAGTTGCTGGAAGGCAAAGATTACCAAGAGATTGACCTCAGCAAACTAAAAATCTATCAGCTTTCACAGCATTTCCCTGATGATCACTTTGACCAGGTGCTGCAAGCAATTGCTGAAGCCGACACGATTATTCTTGGCTCGCCAATCTATTGGCACAGTATCAGTGGCTACGCGAAGACCTTTTATGAGAGATTGTCGCATGATTCTGACGGGATTCTTCCAGGTAAAAAAATTGGCATTTTCATCCACGGTTCAACACCAGCTGACGCGGTTGCAGCAACCGAAAATCTGATGTATTGGTTTACTCAAGTTGAAGGCATGGTAAACCTTGGCGTCCAAGTAGGGTAGAAATTTTAGCTATAATCTTAACGAATACCAATATACAAGCTAAGTATTCGCCAAAATTATAGCTAAAGGCTACAATAATTATTAAAGTACGTTAGCGGATTTTTACACAGAAAGCGAGAAAAAATGAAAGCAGCATATTTCGATAAAAAAGGCCTGGTCGAAGCCCGTGAAGTTGAAGATGCAACACTTGAACAAGACACCGACGCGGTTATCCGCGTAATTAGAGCTTGCGTCTGCGGATCCGACCTGTGGTGGTTTAGAGGCATTTCTGATCGGCCTAAAGGCACGGTTGGCCATGAAGCCATCGGGATCGTAGAAGCAGTCGGTGACAAGGTTGACAATGTCAAGGTCGGCGATTTCGTTATCGCTCCGTTTACCCACGGCTGCATGAAGTGTAAGATCTGCAAGGCTGGTTTTGACGGCAACTGTCCAAACGTGGAAGTTGGCGGCAACAAGGGTTACCAATCTGAAAAGCTGCGCTTTAAGAATGCCAGCGCCTTGGTAAAAATCCCTGGCCAGCCAAGCGACTACACTGAAGAGCAATTGAATGACCTGTTGACTTTGTCAGACGTTATGGCAACTGGCTACCATGCTGCGGCTAGCGCGGAAGTTAAGCCAGGGGATGCAGTAGCAGTTATCGGTGACGGGGCGGTTGGCTTGTGCGGGGTTATCGCGGCTAAATTGCTCGGTGCTGAAAAGATCATTCTGCTTAGCCACCACGAAGACCGGGCATCCTTGGGCAAGGAATTCGGTGCAACTGACATCGTCAGTGAACGTGGTGAAGACGCGGTAAAGAAGGTTTTGGAACTAACTGACGGCTACGGTGCTGATGCTGTTCTGGAATGTGTTGGGGCAAGCAGCTCTATTGATCAGGCTGGTCAGATTGCCCGTGCTGGCGCGGTTGTCGGCCGGGTAGGGGTTCCGCAAAAAGAACCTGAAACCAACAAGTTCTTCTGGAAGAATGTCGGCTGGCGCGGCGGGATCGCTAACGTCACTACTTACGACCAGGAAGTCTTGCTGGACGCTGTTTTGAAGGGTGAAATCAACCCAGGTAAGGTCTTCACTAAGAGTTTTGACCTTGATCATGTGCAAGAAGCATATGAAGCGATGGATCAACGGCAAGCAATTAAGTCATTGCTGGTCGTGGCAGACAAGTAATTTTTTAAAAAAGAGCATTGGGTGATAAAAATGGCAGAAAAACAAACTGCAGGCCGCGATCACTTGGGTAAGTTAGCACCGAAGTTCGCGGAGCTGAACGATGACGTTTTATTTGGGGAAGTTTGGTCAAGAGAAGACAAATTGTCGGCTAGAGACCGGAGCATGATTACTATTGCGGCACTGTTTTCCGCAGGCTTGTACCCGCAATTGAAAGCCCACTTGGAGCTAGGCAAAAAGCACGGGATCACCAAAGAAGAAGCAGTGGAGATTGTTACTCAGCTTGCTTTCTACTGCGGCTGGCCTAAGGCGTGGAGCACTTTCCCTTTGATTGAAGAAGTCTACGGGGACTAAAGCAGAATATACAAAAGATCGTCAGACCACATGGGTGGAATGACGATCTTTGTTTTTACAGTTTACTTGTAGCGGGAGGTAAAAATCATCGGATGGAGGTAGCCGTCTCTAGTTAACATATACGCGTAAGCTTTATTTCCCTTTAGGTAGAAACTTGTTGCTTTGTAGTCAGTATGTTTAACCCAATAGCCGTTCAGATCAGATTGTTTAACTCTGTCAACTAGTCTAGCTTTCACTTTGGAGTTGCTATCCTTAGTAACATCGAAAATATTTAGTGCTTTACCGGTTTTCAGAGAAAATGTCCAACCACTGATTTCAATCAATTGATCATAATTATAGTCTTTATAACTTCTAATAGAAATAATATTGTTTCTATTATAGGTCACATTGGTACTAACTAGATCATGGATATTATTGGTGGGTGTGTATTCGGAATCCCTAATACTCTTTACCATTTCATACAGGTTTTCTTTAGCAATCACCTCTCTTTTGTAGCTCTTTCGCAAAGTAGCATTAATCTTTTTGATGGCGCTAGATTTCCCTCTTAATTGGGGTAATTGGTAAGAGAATGTAGCTGTTTTTTCGTTTTTAAACGTCTTGCTTTCCTTATAACGCTTGAAATATACTTTAGCAGAACTACTTGCTTGGGCTGTTGTGTTCATTCCTAAGCCAGTAAGTGTTGCAAGTAAAAGAGCCAGGACAATTATGATTTTATTTTTCATGTGTTCAATTCCTCGAAAAAATAAAGTAAGTTGGTGAACTTATTTCCTTCTTATTTGTAGCGTGAAGTAAAGACCGCTGGATGCCGATAGCTAACGAAAGTGAATTCTGTGTAAGCATAAACTTTTCCTTTCTTTATGAAGAAGGGTAGGTTTGCTAGTCCATGCATTTTTATATAAGATTTATCTGCTCCCATTTCAAAGTATTTATCTTTTAGTTTCTTATTTACAGTTGAGCGGCTTTCTTTAGTAACATCGTATAGACGAAGAGATTTACCAGTTTTCAGAGAAAATGTCCATCCTCCGATATCAATGTTTTCAAGTCCATTGGTATTAACTTTTTGGTAGCGTCGAATGGAGACAATGTTGTTTTTGTTATAAGTCACATTCGTTTTGACATTGTTATGGCGTTTTGGTATATCTAGGTTTTCTTCAGATTCTGCGTCTGAGTCTGCTTGCGTATACATATTTTCTTTGCTATTTAGCTCATTCTTATAATCCTTTTGCAGAACGCGATTGATCTTTTTGATAGCCGCTGAGTTTCCCTTTAACTGCGGCAATTGGTAGGAAAATGACGCAGTTAAGTCGTGTGCAAATTTCTTCGTTTCTTTGTATTGCTTGAAATAAACCTTGGCAGAACTGCTTGCTTGTGCCTTAGGGCTCGTTGCCAGACCTACATACAGGGTCAACGCAAGAG
>NZ_JBKZCD010000044.1:0-3830 GCF_046938665.1 Lactobacillus delbrueckii subsp. bulgaricus | reverse complement strand
CAAAAAATGTCAGCCGTATAGTTTGAGTTGTAAAATCCTGGGAAATTAGCATTTAAGGCAGAGGGATGCTGAAAAATAGGCAACTGAAATTTTGATAAGGGTGGTAAAGTAGTATGACGTCGGAAGCACAAACCCGGGCTAACGCCAAGTGGAAAGAGAAAAATAAAGATAGGCAGCGTATCTATCGGTACAGATCCCAAGCCCGAAAATTCATTAGGGACCTGGCAGACAAGGATGATTTGCTAGAGCTTCAGCAAATGATAGAAGAGCGGTTAAAGGAAATCTAGCAAGCTAGTTTAAGATAATAATTTTGGTTTTCTCACTGTAAGAGAAGACGAAATCGTAAAGATCTCATTGGTGAAACAGGCTTGAATTAGTCTTTTTTTGCTAAAGAAAAACCAGCAGTTTTGACTGCTGGTTTAAAGGTATAAAAAGTGAGGAGAGTACAGGATTTGAACCTGCGCACCAATTCAACATTGGTTCGGCGGATTTCGAGTCCGCTGCATTACCGCTCTGCCAACTCTCCAGAACATTTATTATTATACTGTAAAGTTGAGCAAAGTAAAAGAGCAGGGGAAGAAATTCGCGGAAAAACTGAGGGATCAAATGTAACCGGTTTACTCTTGCGCAAGCTTCTTTAAAATTTTTTAACGGAAATGATGTGATTGACATGGATGATAAAAAAGATCAAATTAAATCATTTGTTGAATTTGTACTTTTCGTTGTCATAGTTTTTGCCTTTGGGTGCTGGCTTACTTCAATTTTTATAGATTATTTTGGCTATATTATCGTTGGCGGCATCATTTGCGGAATACTTCTTGTCGGTGACCTATTTAGCCACTTATTTTAATATAGCAAAGTAAATTCTTTATACAAGCATTGGCGATACTTGATGGTGCCGTCCTTTGGACACTGTTGACGTGTATTCTCCACGTAGGTAAATGGGAAACTGGGGAAAGGCAGTCTCTAATGAAAAAGTATATACATGAACATCGTGGTGATATTATCGCATGGGTTGTTTCAGTTATCTGTGTTTCTATTTTTGTTGATAAATTTGGCTGGATAATTAAGAATGCTGTTTTAGCCTTTTTTATTTCGGCTTTGATCATAGCTCTATCAATTCTGGACCTTTTTTCATGATGTATTACTCTCAAGTCTAGATAAAAGATCCCCCCATATATGCCGGGATGATCATAAGTTTCCCTTAAAGCACAAGCAAATTTCAAGGATCTTTGGTAGAGTAGAGGTAATAGAGAAGGAGTGAGGGACAAATATGAGTATTTACGGAAAGTATGCTGACTATCTTCCACAGATCCTGGATTCTGTTTTGCAGCAAGTCCAGGGCATCGGACAGGAATATAGTGCAGAAAATGGGCAAAAGCTATATGAGCACCTGGAAGGCCGCGTCAAAGGCGAAGAAAGCATGACGCAAAAGTGCGAGAGAAAAGGTCTACCGCTGACGCCAGAGTCTGCATTGATCGAAAACCGGGACGCAATCGGCCTCAGAATTGTCTGCAACTTCATTGATGATATCTACACTTGCATTGACTTGTTGAAGAAGCAGGACAATTTCAAAGTTATTAAGGAAAAAGACTACATTACCGATGCCAAGCCAAACGGTTACCGGTCATACCACTTGATCATGGAAGTAGTCACTCCCTTTGAAGACGTCCACGGCAATAAACCTGGCACCTACTACGTTGAAATCCAGCTGCGGACAATTGCTATGGACACCTGGGCCAGTCTTGAACACGAAATGAAGTACAAGCATGACATCAAGAATCCTGAACGTATCAGCAAGGAACTCAAGCGGGTTGCTGACGAACTGGCATCTTGCGATGTAAGCATGCAAACGATCCGCCAACTGATCAAGGAAGGGTAACTATGAAAATTCTTTTAGCTGAAGACGAAGCACAACTGAACAGAGTTTTGACGGTCGCCATGCAAAAAAGCGGCTACGACGTTGACTCAGTTTTTAACGGACAAGAAGCCGTCGATGCTGTCAAAAAGCATCCCTACGACGTCATCATCATGGACATCATGATGCCCGTCAAAAATGGCCTGGACGCGGTCAAGGAAATCCGCGCTACTGGCGACAAAACCTACATTATGATGTTGACGGCCAAGTCTGAAATCGATGACAAAGTAACCGGCTTAGATGTCGGTGCTGACGACTACTTGACTAAGCCGTTCTCCTTAAAGGAACTGCTGGCCCGCCTGCGGTCAAAAGAGCGCCGAAGCGAGGACTACAACAGCACACAAGAACTGAATTACGACAACCTCAAGCTGGACCTCAACTCCCAAGAGCTGTCCAGCAACAACTCCATCAGCCTGTCCAAGCAGGAAACTGGCTTGATGCGCTACTTCTTGCTCAATCCTGGCAAGGCCATCAGCACGGAAGAACTATTCAACCATGTTTGGAAGAATGAAGATGAAAGCGAAGACGTGGTTTGGGTATACATCTCCTTCCTCCGGTCCAAGCTGGCTTCAATCGGGGCAAATGTCCATATTTCCGGCGAAAAGGGCGGTGAGTTCTGCCTTGAGAGGGCCTGATCATGATTAAAAAAATCAGGCGGCGCTTTATCTGGCTGGCGACGCTATCGCTTTTTTTGGTCATGTTTTTCTCTTTCTCCAGCTTGATCGGCATCAGCCTTTTTGAATCCAGCCATGAAGCTGACCAAGTCCTGTCCATCATTGTTAAAAATAATGGCCGACTGGACGAGGTCCAAGCCAAAAAGCGGCTAGGCGATCAATACAATAAGGAAGGGATGTTCAAGTACCGCTATTTCACGGCTAACATCAATACGAAAAAGCAGACTTTGACCGTAATTGACGCGGACCACATTATCGGCTATTCGATCAACTCGGTTTCCAGCCGGAAAAAGCAGATCTCCAGGCGCCTGTCAGCTGGTCAGTTGAAGGGGACGGTCCACTCTAATGGAGTCCGCTTCCGCTACTTGGCTAAAAAGATTTCTGCCAACAAGTACTATATCTGTTTCATTGACTTGAGTCCTTTGATGCAGTCAGCGCTTTTGCTAGTGAGATATGCCTTGATTTTCACTTTCGGCGGGATTTTGTTTTTTGTCATCATTATGGTCCTGCTTGCCGACAAGGCAATCCAGCCGATCAAGGATGCCTACGACAAACAGCGGCGTTTTATCACCAATGCCGGTCACGAGCTGAAGACACCTTTGGCCGTAATTAGTGCTAACGCTGAAATGGAAGAGCTGCTGGGCAATGATGATGAATGGAATGAAAGCACCAAAGAGCAGGTGGTGCGGATGACCGGTTTGATCAACCAGCTGATCACTTTGACCCGGATGAGTGAACCGGAAGAGATCGTTTTGTCAAAGGTCAATTTTTCAGACGTTACCAAGGAATCTGCGGATTCATTTAAATCGGTTCTGGCTAAGGATAATAAAAAGTATGTCATCAGCATCGATCCGGATCTCTACATCAATGCCGAACAGCGCAGCCTGTTGGAACTGGTTAACATCTTGATCGACAACGCCCAGAAGTATTGTGACCCCGAAGGCGAAGTCATGGTTATCCTGGCCAAGAGCCGGCTTAATCAGAACGCGGTTTTGACGGTCACTAATTCATATAAGAATGGGGCCGGGATCGATACCAACCGCTTCTTTGAACGTTTCTACCGGGAAGACGAATCCCACCATTATGATCAGAAGCAAAAGAATGGTTTTGGGATCGGCTTGTCCATGGCCCAGGACCTGGTCGCTGCTTTTGGCGGCAAAATCAATGCCAGCTGGTCGGATGGCGTGATGAACTTCACGGTAACTTTCAAGCGGGTCCACTAAGAGCACTCCCTCGCG
>NZ_JBKZCD010000043.1:0-4208 GCF_046938665.1 Lactobacillus delbrueckii subsp. bulgaricus | reverse complement strand
ACAACAAATATTAGTATACTCGTTATTTCTAAAAGGTCAAATCCACCTTTTCATTCGTTTTATCATGGGTACAGCCGGCAGAGTTGTAATAAGCGCTGCTTGATATAGTTTTGCCTTTGTTTTCGCTTACGGGGGAAAACCTTTTTCTTTGCGAAAAATAGTTCGGATTATCGTGATTTTGCCGGGAGAAAAAAGGTAAAACTTTTTATTTTTTCTTCTAAAACAGGAAAAGGGCCCCGCGTCTCAACACTAACGCGAAGCCCTTTATGCCAATAATATTCAATTTTATTACAAACTGCCTGGCAAGTCGTCATTCTTGATCGGCCCAGTCGCTGTGCACAAACAGAACACCCTTGCGCGGAAGGCTTTCCCGCTAAATCGCGACTGCTGCCTTAGCCTTGGTCTTGCCGACAGCAAACTGACAAATACGCCCTTTCAGGAGGCTCATTCATCAACCATCTTTTCTGTCATTCGCATACGCCCTTTCCATAAGGTTCGATACGATATTCGAAAGTACTTTCTCTACTTAGGATAATAGCACAAAAGTTAAGCGCTTGCAAGCTATGGAGCTTAACTGATTTTTTCCTGCAGGCTCATCATTTCCAGCAGACTCTGGGCGGTAGCGCTCCCCTCGTTGCCGACCTTCAAGCCGGATCTTTGCAGGGCCTGGTCGATATTCTCCGTCGTCAGCATGCCAAAAGTCACCGGTACCTTGCCCGCCAAATTCAATTCCATGACCGCGCTGGTTACGTTGTTGATGATCATCGCGTAGTGGTCGGTCTCGCCCTTGATCACCGCCCCCAAGGTCATGATCCCGTCGTATTTGCCGGAATCAAGCAGCTTTTTAGCCGCGAAGCCCAGTTCAAAAGCCCCCGGCACCCAGTAAGTGTCGATATCTTCTGCCTCAATCCCAAACTTAACCAAAGTTTCTGCCGCGCCGGCTGCCAGGCTCTTGGTTACCAGCTCGTTAAAGCGGGACACCACAATCGCTACCTTGCCGTGTACTTGCTTAAAATCACCTTGAATTACTGCCATCTTTTTTCTTCCTCACTATAAACTGACTAACATGTGCTTGAAGCGGTCCCGCTTGGTTTCCAGATATCTGCGGTCCTCATCCGTTGCCGCCATCTCCAGGGGTAGGCGGTCAGTGATTTCAACCCCTGCCTCTTCCAATTGCTTGATCTTGTCCGGATTGTTGGTCAAAAGCTGAACCTGGTTAATTCCCAAATCCTTGATCATTGCAGCAGCCACGTCGTACTTGCGCTCATCTGGAGCAAAGCCCAAAAGCAGGTTGGCGTCATAAGTATCGTGCCCCTGGTCCTGCAGGGCATAAGCCCGGAGCTTGTTGGTTAAGCCAATTCCCCGCCCTTCCTGATTAAGGTAGAGGATAACACCAGATCCATTTTCTTCAATTTGCCGCATGGCTTGGTGGAGCTGGTGGCCGCAGTCGCAGCGCTTGGAACCAAGCACGTCCCCGGTTAAGCACTTGGAGTGAATCCGCAACATTACTGGCTCATTTTTAGCAATTTCGCCCTTTTTAATTACCAAGTTGCCATTGCCATAATCCTTGATTTCAAAATCGCCGTAGTCAGTTGGCAAGTTTACGAATTCCGGACGACTACTCGCGAAGCTCCGGCAGTATTCCTGCAATTCCGCGATCGTGAAGTATGGCAGGTCGTATTCCTTGGCGATTTCTTCCAGTTCCGGCCGGCGGGCCATGTGCCCGTCTTCTTTCAAGATTTCACAGATGTAAGCAACTTCTGCTTCACCAGCCAGTCTAGCCAGGGTGACTGAGGCTTCCGTGTGCCCGTTTCTTTCCAAAACGCCCCCGTCTTTAGCAACCAGCGGGAAGCAGTGGCCCGGCTTGAAGAAGTCTTCCGGCTTGGATTCCGGGTCCGCCAGAGCCTTGATCGTAGTTGCCCGGTCATAAGCTGAAATCCCCGTGCTTGTCGTCTTGTAGTCAACGCTAACGGTAAAGGCCGTCCCGAACGGGTCCGTGTTATCCTGCCACATCTGCGGCAGTTCCAGTCTTTCCGCGATCTCCCGGCCAATACTGGTGCAGAGCAGGCCCCGGGCATGCTTGGTCATGAAGTTGATTTTTTCCGGAGTAACCTTGCTGCCCAAACCGATCATGTCCCCTTCGGCTTCCCGGTCTTCATCATCGGCCACGATTACCAGGCCACCCTGCTTCATCCAGGCAATTGCATCTTGAATCTTTTTGACATCCATCTTTATTTCCTCGTGTTCTCTACTTATCCAATTCATTTTTTAAAAAAGCGGCCAGATTGGCTTCCACGTACTTGCCCAGCACGTCAGTCTCCAGGTTGACCTGGTCGCCAACTTGCAGGCCAGATAAATTCGTTTCATCCTGGGTGTGGGGAATTAGGCCAACTGAAAACCAGTTATCGCCAGTGTTCATCACCGTCAAGCTGGTCCCGTTGATGGCGACTGACCCTTGCGGGACGACCTGCTTTTTCAAGCGGTCCGGCAGGAAAAAGCGGAGCTCTAAAGCATTTTCGTTTTGCTTCAAGTCAACAACTTCTACTGTCTCATCAACGTGGCCACTCACGATATGCCCTTCAAAGTGGCCACCTACTGGCAGGCTGCGTTCCATGTTCACTTGGTCGCCGGCCTGCAGATTTTTGAAAGTTGTCTTGTCAAAAGTCTGCGGCATCATGGTCACCGTGAAGCTGTCCGCGGAAAAGCCTCCACCGTCAGGCAGCAGCCATTGACCGCGATCGAGTCGCCGATTTCCACCCCGGCCAAATTTTCCGGGACTGTCTTGACCGTCAAAACGATCGTCTTGCCTTCTTGCTCCAGGCGCTGAACCCGCGCCTTGCCGCTTACCAAACCACTAAACATCCTTGATCCTCCCATAGATTCTTACATCGTCGCCAACTCGCTCCGTTTGGACATCCTTTAAGTCCAGAGCTTCCGCGGATACGGCGGCTTCAGTCCCCCGGCCCAAAAAGCGGGGAGCAACATAGCTGATCACGTCATTGACCAAGCCGGCGGCCAGCAGACTCTCTTGCAAATGAGCCCCGCCTTCAGCGTAAATGCTCTGCACGCCTTGGTCAGCCAGTATTTTTATGCTGGTCAAAATTTTTCCATCCGGCAGGGCAAAAAGCTTTACCTGCTTTGGCAAATCCTGCTCTAAGAAAACCGGATTCTCCGTCAAAATCCAGGTCTCAGCCCGCTTATCGGAAAATAAGCGCAAATCCAAGTGGTCAAGGAGACGACCCCGCCGGTCCAGCACGACTCTGACTGGCGGGTGAACCAGGTCCTCGCTGGTCAATAGCAAAGGATCGTCGATGATCGCCGTTTCTGACCCGATCAAGACAGCTTGGTAACCAGCCCGTTCCTGGTGGACCCGGGTCCAGGCCTCAGCTCCTGTAATCGCGGTCCGCTCGCCCTTTTTAGCCAACATGTGGTCCAAGGTTACGGCCTGTTTTAAAGTCACGTAAGGCAGACCTGTTTGGTAAAAGTAGTTGTAGTGGTCATTTAGCCGGCTTGCTTCTTTTGCCAAAAGGCCAGTGCTTACTTCAAGGCCCGCCTGCCGCAAAGCAGCGATACCCTTGCCCGTTACAAGAGAGTGGGGATCGGTTGCCCCGACCACTACCCGCTTGATCCCGCTGTCTATAATCAGCTGGGTGCAGGGCGGCTGCTTGCCGTAATGGCAGCAAGGCTCTAAAGTCACGTAAATAGTGGAATTGGATAATTGTTCCGGAGTCAATTTGGAGATGGTATCACGTTCAGCATGGAAGCCGCCGTAGTGCTGGTGGAAACCAGTCGCCAGGACTTTGCCGTCCTTGACCAGGCAGCTGCCGACTCTTGGGTTGCGCCAGGTGGCATTGCCAGCCTTGCGGGCCGCGGCAATCGCCAGACGCATGTATTCTTCATCTGATGCCATCCAATCACTCCTTTCATTGCACGAAAAAAGCCCCGAGGAAATCCTCGAGGCCTAATAATCGATATCAAAATCAAATAGTAGCATCGCCAAATAAGCGATACGACATGGCAAAAATTGTATCGTTCTGTCTCCCATCTAGACTTTAACTATCGGTACCCTCACTTGGGATTCAACCGCATATCGCGGGTCGCGGACTTTACCGCCGGTCGGGAATTTCACCCTGCCCCGAAGAACATTATTCAATTCACGTTTCTTATGTTACCTGTTATTGAAAGCCCTGTCAAGCAAGAAGAAGATA
>NZ_JBKZCD010000042.1:0-4954 GCF_046938665.1 Lactobacillus delbrueckii subsp. bulgaricus | reverse complement strand
TAAGTGCTAGTTTCCCAGCGTTTTTAGGCATGAAAATACCCCCGAAATTAGGGTCCTAATCCCGGGGGTTACATAGTTAGTTATTTTCTACCGCATACTTTTTTAAAAGAAGAGCAAAAAGTACCGATAAAGCAGCAATCATCAGTCCAACAAACAGGAAATTAAGTGAATTTTTCGGTTGCAAGACAATAGAGAAAATCCATGTGCCGATTGGCATAAAAAGAACGGCTACGGTAAAGACAATTCCAAAAACCCTTCCAAGGAATTGGTTGTCTACCTCTCTTTGCACAATTGAAAAAAATTGGATGTTAAAAATTGTCAGAAGCAGATTAAAAAGCGCGGGGGATAATGAAACGATAATCTGGTTGTGTGAATAAAAGTATAAAATTGGCGCCAAGGCGAGTGCAAGCCCTGACCCGCCCAAAAAGCACATTAACCACATGCTGGACATTTTTTTATTGAGAAAGCCACTCAAAACTGCTCCAAGTAATCCACCAATAGCTTCCGCCGTTAAAAACATCCCGTACATTCCCTTAGGCATGCCACTAAACATTTGGTTGCTATAAGGCAGTAATAGATTGTAAGCTGCAAGCATGAAATTCACTAGAGCTGACAAGAGAATGATAATTGCGATCTGTTTATGGTCAAAAATATATTTAAAGCCTAGCAGCATATCATTCATCACGCTTCGAACAGTAACTTTGTTATTTACAGCCGGATCTTCCTTTACTGGAGTGATAAAGTGAACCAACAAGGCCGCAAGCATAAAGCTTATTCCATCTAGCAGCAGCACCCCGTGCACTTTAAGTATTTTGTACAAAAATACCGCGATCATTGGTACTGTAACTTTTACTATCGTACTGCTTGTTTCTAACAAAGAGTTTAAACGAGAGATCTGCTCTTCTCTTACAACTTCCTTAGTTACGGCTTTATAAGCTGGCCCAGAAAATGAACTCATAATGGCTAAAATAATGTTGGTTACGACAATGGCATAGATTAGCCATTTTTCTTTAGTAATGAAAGATAGCAAAATACAAGCCAGACCACTTAAAAAGTCAGTCGCGATGACAATTCTTTTTCGGTTAAAGCTATCTGCAACCACACCACCAAATAGATTAAGGAAAATGCCGATTAAGCTTTCCAGTGACTGGTAAATGCCTACCAGAAACAGGGAATTTGGATTAATTCCTGCTAAAAAAGTATTGTTGGCAAAGTCAAACATAACATCGCCTATTTTAGAGATCGTTCTGCTGCTTACCAATAGGCTGATATTTTTGTTCTCTGCTTTCATTCCAGAGCCCCTTTCTTAGTATCTTGCTGCTAATCAAGCGCCTTGGACATGATCAATTCCAAACAATTATCAACAATGTAGGCCGTTATATTTAATTTGCTTCCGTTCAGCTTTTTAATTTCGGTATTTGTTTCAATTGCTGACTGCTTGATTGTATTAAATTCCTTGCGCGAAACGACCCCAAGATAATCTATCGAAACATAAACTGTATCATCAAAACATCTCACAATTCTTTCCTCATCTGAATTTAGATTTGGAAAATGCTTGTAGCCTACAGCTTTAGGGTTAAACATGTTTTTTTGATAAAAAGCTATTGTTTCGGTCAACTGCTCATCGATATCATCATCAGTAGTTAAGCTATACGTCAACCCCAGGTGCAAGTCGCCAATCGTTGTGGTGAAGTCCAGTTTTTCTTGAAACTTCCGAATATTGTAGATCAGATTAACTTTGACATCATTCAAAGCAAATTTGTTCAAGAGTTTGTCTCTTAAGTACAGCAAAATTTCAGCATATACATTTTTAGTATCATTGTTCAAATATGTGAGGCTGACAAAATTAACCCGATCTCCAAGCCGCTTAAAAGTTTCCGCTACCTTACGGTCATCCTGTTGCTCAAACTTAGCTAGCTCTTTTAAAATTTCTTCCAGATGGTTTCTGGAATAGACCTCTTCAATATACGACGAGTAAGTTTGGCTTGAGTCATATATGCCAAGAATGTATCGTTCCAATGCATCCAATGATGATGAATCACAAATGCTATGGTCAATGGAGTAATGGAGAACAGACTCATTTTCATCTTCAAGCAGAACAAATTTATACAATAATCCGCCATTCTCAATACTTGTTTTGACCAAGTCACTCAAAGTTTTTGAAATATCTATTCTGGCATCAGCAACTTCATATTTGGAAATATTTACAGGCGTGTCCAAAACCTTAAAAGTATTCAGATCTTCTGACAAAACTGATTTAAATACTTCTACCTTAGAAAGTTTATGATAGATTTCCTCATAGCTGATTGAATCTTTTCCAAGATAAATCTTTCCCGTTAACTGACTATTAAAGCCCAAGGAATTGTATATCCTAGCATAGAAAAAAGCAGGATACGTATACTCCACCTTCCTAGTTATAGGAATATTCTTTATTTCATTTTCTCTAAACAGTTCCTTGTCTGCTTTAGAAGCAGGTGATGTCGTCATGTTTTCTATAAATGAAGCTATCTTGTCAACCGTTGGGGACATGTAGATATTAAAAGCGCTTAAATCGATGTTAAGCCTTTTTTCTAATTCCAATACCAATTCAACTGAGCGCAGAGAGTCTAAACCAATGTCTAAAAGATTTTCTTCTGAACCTACTGTTTGATTCATTACTGACTCTGCTATGTGTTTCACGGTATTATATATGCCTATGCCGCTTTTCTTGGAATCGTTGCTGCTGATAGATGACTCCTTCATCCCGCTTAAAAGCTTTTTCCGGTCTACCTTCCCACTTGAAGTTAATGGAAATCCCTTGACATTGATATATTTAGAAGGAATCTTGTAAGATACCATATGCTTTTCCAGCATTGTTCTCAAATCACTAATTTTTGTGCCCGTATAAAAGAGAATCAGGGAATCACTATAAAAAACTACTTCAATGTCCCGTGTCGGATCATCAATAATGTTAGATATATTTGCTCTGATATCTCCTAATTCTACTCGAATGCCATGAATTTGAACCTGACTGTCTTTTCTGTCGCGGTACACGAGCAAAGAATCTTGTTTTTCGACAATGTCACCCGTATGGTAGAATACTTCTCCGTCAATTTTTTCAAACTTCTGATCAGTTTGTTCAGCATTGTTGAAGTAACCTGCAGATACCCCTTTCCCGCCTATCAGCAATTCATCTTTAACCAGCATAGTTTTAACCCCAGGCAGATTTTCTCCAATTGGAACTTTTTGCAGTTTTTTAGGGGTATTCCTTACATTGAAGTACGTGGCGTAAACGGTTGTTTCTGTTGGGCCATATACGTTATAGACGTTGACTTTTTTCAAATCTTTTAAAACCAGCTTTAGGAGTTCATATTTAAACTCTTCACCGGCCACTAATAAGTACTTCAACTTATCAATTTTTCGAAGATCTTCTTGATCAGCCAGCTTTAGCAAAAGTCCCAATACAGAAGGAGACAACGCAACATGGGTAATGCCGAATTTCTCAATCAAATCAGGAAATTCTTTATAAAAGTCCTTGTTTTTAGCGGAATAGACGCACACGCTTCCGCCGTTATATAAGAAGCCAAAAATTTCAGTTATTGAAACGTCGAAGGTATCTCTTGTCGAAAATAGGTAGCAATCTCTACTACTTACTGGCGCAATATACTGGCATGCTTCCAATATGTAATTCAAGTTATTTTTGGTCACACATACCCCTTTAGGAACTCCCGTTGTGCCGGAAGTATGGATTATGTAAGCCAGTTCATTTTCTGAGTAATCAAGTAGCCTGTGTTCCATGCCAAGTGCTTTTGAAACTGCGAGGTCAGAAGCATTTTCGCTAATGTAGATACTGTCTTTAAATTTTTTGCGAATAGGCTCAATTTCAGTAAGTGGGCTGGTGTTGTCAACAGGGATATAAATTTTACCGGCTTTTAAAATTCCGTAAACTATTGGCAACAGTTCATATGTGTGCGGATAATTCACAACAACATAGTCTGAATTAAATTCGAGCAGCTTGTTGGCAATATTATCCGATAATTTGTCTAATTCTTCGTAAGTAAGATTCCTATTTTCTGAAAATACGGCAATTCTTTGCGGATGTTTAATCACATTCTCTTTTAACAGTCGAATTGCCCTATTGCTTGAATGGTAGCGATAAAATCTATTGAACAAGTCATCAACGACTTTCGGTGAATATCCCCAAAATGACTTGTAATTCTGGTTGATTTGAAATAGTTTTGTAAAGTCAGAAAAAGTATTTCCTCCCAAACTAGTAAACTTCTTCAGTACTTCTTCCCAAGCTTGATAGCTATATTCGTCGTATACGCCATTATCATCAAATACTTTCACTTTGGTTGTCAAGATGTTGACAACCAATCTATCTACAACTTGAGGATAGTCGGCTTCTAAGTCAAAACATTCCGGCTGATTCACATAATTCTTGATGGCGTTGCTTATTTTGCTCGCACTCAAAAGCAACTTATCTTCATATCTTACTTCTTCGTCAATTACAATATTGTTTTCTATCAGAAATTTTTTATATCTATGGTAAAAATCCTCGTCTACAGTTTGATTCGTTATTACGCATACATCAACATCTTTTGCGTCTGAATGTGATTCAATACAACTCCCATAGAAAATTTTAGTGCCAGTGATTTTTTCACTATCTAAATATTGCCTTACAAGATCCAACTTATTCATGAGCTATCTCCTTCCCCAACTTTTTAATATAGTTCACCGCAGCACGCAATTCTTTTTCGGTTACATCAATATTTCCGCTGTTATACCGTAAAACAAACCTTTTACTACCGTTAACCATAATGTCAAATCCATGGAAATAATACTCACCGTCTGAAAGCATTTTTCTATATATACTACGGTTAACCTCATTAATTTGTTCGATTTCAGCATCTTTATCAGGAACGTACTGAAAAATAACCGAAAACAGAATATCGTCATTCCCAACATAAAAACC
>NZ_JBKZCD010000041.1:0-6161 GCF_046938665.1 Lactobacillus delbrueckii subsp. bulgaricus | reverse complement strand
AAACAGCTCCATCTCGTTGTCCTTTTTAGTAAAGCCCCGTTTGGCATACACGCCCTCGCCGTCTTCACTGGCATTCAACCAAAGGCGTTTGATCCCGGTTCTACGGGCATAGTCAATTATTTCATCAACTATTCTCTTGGCGTAGCCCTGCTTTCTGGACTTAGGTGACGTGTAGATGTTCAGGATATAGCCTTCCTGCCCGGTCAAGTTCTCCGCGTAGGGAATCCGGCTAAACAGGCAGAGCGAACCGGTTGCCGCCAATTTCCCGTTTTCCAGCATCCCCCAGCTAACCATATCCTGGCCAATATGGGCCAAAAAGTACTGCTTAGTCGCTTCTTCTAAGGCGGACAAATCTTCACTTTCAGCAACCTCCCCTAGTTCCGTAAACAGTTCTTTTCTCAGCCGCCAAAAATCCTCCGCGTAAGATTCATCCAGCTTTACTAGTTCTGCTGTCATGCTTTGCCTCTTTTCCTATCTTACTCCCACAAAAACTTCTGCAGGACCTGGTCCACCTGGCTGTTTTCGTGGAGCCGGCTGTGCTGGCCGCCCTTGCCAGTGATCTTCACTTCCTTGTAGCTCTTGGCCTTGATTAAAAGATACTTGAGGGATCTTGATGAATTGTTGTAGACGCTGCCGTCTGACTTTTTACCAGTATCGCCGTAAATGTTGAGGACGTCAATCCCCTTTGGGTAGACCTGCCGGAGCTTGGTCAGTTCTTGATAAGTCGAATTCATCTTCTTCGGCTTGCCGGACGCGTCAATTGGAGAATCCTTCTCCATGCCCACAATCCCGTTGAAGTGGCCGGCGATATCGACTTGCTTCTTGATCGTTGGGAAATTCTTTTTGGCAGAATAATCCATAATCATGTAGCTGATCGCCATATTGCCCATGGAGTGGCCGACCAGGTTCATCTTGGAAAAGCCCAGCTTCTTCTGGGCTGCCTTAACTGCCTGGTAGGCATACCAGCCATCCTTGTGGTAATCAGGATTCCGGTTGTCGGAAAAGCCGACCAAAACGATTGGGTTCTTCGGATTATCCGCGAGCTTACCCTTGATTTTGACTGACCCGTTTTCTTCAACTCTGGCTTCTAAAACTTCATTGCTCTTGCCCGCTTGTCTAGCTGCATTTGCCATATGCTTTTCCGCGTTGATGCTGGACCCGTAGCCATGGAAGAAAAAGGTCACCGTTTCTTTGGCCTGCTCCTTCTTCTCTGCCTTAGTCAAAGGCTTTTGACAAGCTGTTAGGAAAAGCCCGGCGGTCAGCAGGACCGGGATAATTTTGGCCAAAAAATTGCTTCTTGTTTTCGTCTTCATGTTTATATTCTCTCCAATTTGTTTATTTACTCACGTCTATTCTACCTGGATGATTCTCCACTGACAAATAGTAAGCATAAAAAATCCTTCCAAATATCTTGGAAGGATTTTTGTCATCATATTGTGTGATTTTTACTCGCCCAAGTGCCCGTCAAACCAGGTCTGGATTTCCTGCAACCGGCTCAAGCGGTTCTTTGGCCGCCCGCTTCTGGACAGTTCGTGGTTTTCCCCATGGAAGACCACCATCCGGCTTTCCACGCCGTGAGACATGAGAGCATGGAACATCTGCATCCCTTCTTCAACTGGGCAGCGGTAATCCTCATCTGAATTGAGGAAAAGAGTCGGTGTCTTCACATTCTTCACGTATTTGAGCGGGGAGTGCAGCCATACCTTTTCCGGGTCATCATCTTCACTTGCCCCCACCTGGTCAACGCAAAATTCCGGGGCAATATCTGACATATGCTCAAAGCTGAGCCAGTTGGAGATAGACCGCTGGGAAGCTGCCGCCTTAAAGCGGTCGGTATGGCCGATCACCCAGTTGGTCATAAAGCCGCCGTATGAGCCACCGGTGATGCCTAAACGGGTCTGGTCGATGTCTGGATAAGCCGCTAAAACCGCATCGGTAAACTTCATTAAGTCCTCGTAGTCTACTGTCCCGTAGCGGCCCCGCAGGTCCCCGTACTGGTTCCCCTGCCCGTTTGACCCGTGGATGTTGCAGAAGAAGACGAAGTAGCCGGCCCCGGCCCAAACCTGCATCTCATGGAAGAAGGCCTTGCTGTAAGTAGCGCGGGGGCCGCCGTGAACGTCCAGGATCGCCGGGTATTTTTTGCCTGCCTGGTAGTCTTTTGGCAAAAGCACCCAGCCGTGCTGAATCCCGTCTTCAACTGATTCATATTCCACTTCATTGACTTTAGCTACGTATTTGCCCGCTAAAGCCTGGTCATTATAGCTGGACAATTTTTGCACCTGGCCATTTTTAACCAGGTAGAATTCCAAAAGTTGGTTGGCAAAGGCTGCTTCCAGGAAAAATTCATCTTCTCCCGTCAAACGGAAGCCCTTGATGATGCCGTCCGTGGCAAAAAACGGCTTGACTTCCTGCCCGTCAAAAACGTGGATTTCATCGTGGTCAACGATGGTGGTCACAAAGTAGAACTTGTCGCCATAGACGTCAAAAGCATTGCCGCCGATCACCCCGCAGTCCCCGGCAATCGCGCTCTGGCCGGAATTGTCGAAGTGGGCTGCTAATTCCAGGCCCTTTTCTGTCAGCCGGTAGAATTCCGGATTTTCGTTTAAGCCGGTCTTTTTATGAGTGTTGGCGAAGCAGTAGACTTGATTGTTAAGAGCAAAAATCGCTGAAACTTCGGCCTTGCCAGCTGCTAAAAGGAGCTTAGCATCACCTGTACTTGGATCGACTTCATAGACCGCCCCGTCAAATGGCCGCCGGGTCTGGTAGCTGACCCCGACCACGTAGACTTTTTCCTTGGCAACAAAAGTTTCCATGACCGAGAAGTTTGGGTCGCCCTTGAAAAGTTCTGTCAGCTTTTCTTCTGCCAAGTCCCAGACATAGAGGCGATCGCGGAGCTTGTTGATGTAGCCCTGGCCATTGAAGTAGTATGGCAGTTCATCCAGAACCTGGTAATCAGCGGATTTTTTCTCAGCTAAATCCACTCGTCTGCTTAAAAGGAGATAGCGGCCGGCAACGGAATTGATTACCTGGTAGCCGGCTTCTTTAAAAGCAACGACTTTTGCCGGACTGGCCTGGTCAAGTTCCTGCTTATAGAGCAGGCAATTGCCTTTGCCCTCTTGAGCGGTGTAGTAGACACGATTATTTACCAAAGCATAGTTCTTTTCCTGCCCCAAAGTCGTCAAGCGCTTGAGCTGGCCATTTTCAAAGACGTCCAGCCAATTCCAGTAGCCTTCTCCATCGGCTTTGGCCTGGTTTCTGGCCAGTACTGCCCTTTGGCCGTTTGCTTGCAAGTTGCCCAGGCTGACGACTTGATACAAATCTTCTGCTTTAACTGCTTCCATTGTTCTTTTTCCTCCTGCATCTTGTATTTAGCTGACTTCATTATAGCAAAGTTAAAGGATTAAATTCTATTTAATTCTTAATCGGGATTTTTTGTAAAAAATTTGCTTTTTCTACCAAAATTGACCATATCGGCTATAATTTGGTTAACGCTTACAAGTGAAAGGAGAAAAACATGACACTTGATGGAAAGATTTTACAAGCTGTTGAAGAAATGCGGACTGGATCCAAGATGCATGACGACAAGCGCGATGAAGGCTTGCCCACCGAAATTCCAGAAGTCGAAAGAATCAATGACTTAAGCTATGGGCCAGACCCAAAGTGGAACTTGCTGGACATTTACTTGCCTAAAAAGCGGACCGGCAAGGTCCCGGTCATCATCAGCATTCACGGCGGCGGCTGGGTTTACGGGACTAAGGAAACCTACCAGTTCTACGGGCTGGGCCTGGCTAAAGAAGGCTTCGCCTTTGTCAACTTCAACTACCGTCTGGCTCCAGACGTCCAGTTCCCAGGCGAAATGGATGATGTTAACCGCTTGATCCACTGGGTAGCTGAACACGGACCAGAATATGACCTGGACACGGGCAATGTCTTCTTAGTCGGCGACTCAGCCGGCGGGCAGATGGAAGAACAGTACCTGGCCATCTTGACCAATGACAAGTTCCGCCAGCTTTTTGGCTACGAACTGCCAAAACTAACAGTCAGAGCAGCCGCGCTTAACTGCGGGGCCTACTTCATGCTCACCCCGGGCTTTACTGATGGCGCGCCAGGCGCCTACTTTACCCCAGAAGCAGTCAGCGGTAAGGAAGAGATGCTGAACACAGAAAAGTATCTGACGCAAAACTTGCCACCGCTCTTCATCATGACGGCTAACCAGGACTTCCTGCACGATTCTGCTGTCCGCTTGGACGGCTATCTTTTGGCCAAGGAAATCCCGCATGAGCTCCACATCTACGGGGATATGGAGAACCCGCGCGGCCACGTCTTCCACTGCAACCAAAGAGACGACATTGCCAAGCAGTGCAACCTGGATGAACTGAACTTCTTCAGAAAGCACTTAAAGCAGTAGCGACAATAAATAAACGCGCCCTTGTAAAAGGACGCGTTTTCGCTTGTTATTTTTGCTCTGGCTTGGGACTGAGAATAACATAATAGATCTCACCAAAGTAGGGATTTTTGACCATATGGGCCACGGCATGCACGTAGATCCGCTTGTGGGTCTCTTTGGTGATGACATGGTAGTCCAAATGAGCCACTGCATCATCGCTGTCCCCCACCTGCTGGTCACAGCTCTCTACAGCTTCAGCATAGTCTTCCGGAGCGATCAAGCCCTTGACTTTTCGGCCGATAAATTCGAAAAACACTTCCATGCTAGAGCATTCCGTAATCCTCAGCAGTTCCCTGTTAGCAAAAAGGATCTTCCCGTTATCAGCCCGGTAGATGAAGAAGGCACCAGGCAGGTTGACTGCTAAGTCGCGCAGATTAAAGCCCAATTGCGACCGTCCTTCCTTGACCATATCCGGGTGGTAAGCCGCCATCGTTCCCTTCCCGGTCATTTTCACGACATAGAGGGCCGCATCAGCCTTGTTCAAGAGTTCTTCCCGGCTTGCCCCTTGGTCCGGGTAAGCGGCGAAACCCAGGGAGATCGTGTAAGGATAGTCTTTGCCTTGGTAGCTGAAGGTCAACTTCTGCCGGAAGAACTTTTTAAAAATCGCCCGTCCCTCGGTCATTGTCGTCCGCTTCAAAAAGACGGCAAATTCATCCCCGCCGTTGCGGCAGGCCTTGCCCAGCTGGCCGAAATTGTCTTCCAGGACCTTGGCAAAAGTCTTCAGCGCCGCGTCACCTGCATCATGGCCATAGAGGTCATTGATGTACTTGAAGTCATCGATGTCGATCAAGGCAGCAACTGAAGGCTCTCCTTTATGTTTTTCCAGATATTTGCTTACGTCCCGGTCAAAGGCCTGCCGGCTCATGAGGCCGGTCAGATAGTCCGTGTCAACCAGCCGGGAAAGCCTTCTCCCCCGCTCAAGGTAATTGAGCAAAAGAGCAACCAGGACGGTGCTGATGATCACGGTAACGATCCCAGAGAAGATTTCGGACTTGACCTCATGTGGCAGCTGCCCGGCATCTTTTCTGGCCGCCTCCAGTTTCCAGCTGCATCCCCCCAAGCGGAAGATCACTTTTGCCTGGGCCTGCCCCTTTAAGTTGGCGTTAAGGGTGTGATAGCCAGGATCCGTAATATGAGTTTTAGACAAGCGGTAATCATAGCCCAGCTGGTCCAGTTTCTGGAATGTCGGCTTAAAGAGGTCTTTTCGCTTAATCGCGGCCACCGAGTAGCCCCAGAACTTGTCTTTAATGAAAATCGGCTTGCAGATAACCAGGGTGTTCTTGTCTTTCCCCGTCTTGATCGGTCCGACGATTCCGTTGATTCGCTCTTTCCGGCAGTATTCAAAAATTTTCCTGCTTTCCGCGTCATGCAACAGGCTGGATTGGCCCAATTCAGTTGCTTTTTTATGATAGACATTGATCGTCTGAGAGCCGTGAATTAGCTGCAAAGAGTAAATGTCCGGATATTTTTTCAGCATGTACTTGGCCGTGTCGGCAAAATTGGTCGAGTCACCGCCGTTGCCAACAGTGCCGGATTCTATGCTTTCCGTAACATTCTGCGCTTCCGCCAGCTCCTTTTTGAAGTAGTCGCTGGCCAGCTGGGTGTTCAGCTTGGTCTGGGCCTGCCGGCGCTCATTGAGGTTGTCCCAGTCACGCTTGACAATAAACGCGATGGCTAAAGAGCTGCACAGGAAAACAAACAGCAATACTAGCAA
>NZ_JBKZCD010000040.1:0-6782 GCF_046938665.1 Lactobacillus delbrueckii subsp. bulgaricus | reverse complement strand
AAGAATTATTATATCACGCCTCACCGAACCGAATGCGAACAAAAGGTAAAGAATTGATTTATTCTGTCAAAAGCAACAGTATGGACTAATTTGACTCAAAATTCTCTATCATATATAATCTATTAAAACGACCGGAAATATCTGGTCAAAGTTGATTTCGCCCCTCCGGGGCCTAGAAAGGGAGGCAAAAAATGGCAGTCTGGATTATTGCTATTTTAGTCGTATTAATCGTTATTTTTTACATTTCAGCCTACAACGGCCTGCAAAAGGCCAAGGTTAACACTGAAGAGGCCTGGAGTCAGATCAGCGTTCAGCTCAAGCGGCGGAACGACTTGATCCCGAATCTGGTGGAAACCGTCAAGGGCTACGCCAAGCACGAAAAAGAAACCTTGAGCAAGGTGGTTGAACTCAGAAACCAGCTGACTCAATTGCCGGCTGACGACCACGAAGGGGCCATGCAGCTGTCCAACCAAATTACTGACAGCTTGAAGACCATCTTCGCCCTGTCTGAAAACTACCCAGACCTGAAGGCCAACACCAACTTCTCCAACCTGCAGGAAGAACTGACCAACACGGAAAACAAGATTGCCTACTCACGGCAACTCTTCAACTCCAGCGCGGCTGTCTACAACAAGATGCTGGTGGTCTTCCCATCCAACATCGTAGCCAACATCCACCACTTCACTAAGGTTGACTACCTGGACATCCCTGAAGAAGAAACCAAGGTACCAAAGGTATCCTTTTAAAGGTTAAGGGAGCGCCATGCTATACCAACAAATTGCCCAAAATAAGCGGAAGACGGCCGGAGTCCTGGTCGTCTTTGTCTTGATCTTTGCCCTGGTGGGCGCGGGCCTGGGCCAGCTGATGTGGGACAAGCCCCTGCCGGGCATATTGACCGCTGGCGTCATTGCCTTGATTTACTCTTTCCTGGTCTTCCAGGATCCGGTCAATGTCGTCATGAGCATGAACCATGCCCAGCATTTAAATAAAGAGGACAATCCCCAGCTTTTTCATATCGTGGAAGACATGGCTTTAGTGGCCAATATTCCCATGCCCGAGGTCTACTTGATTCCGGACAAGAGCCCCAACGCTTTCGCGACCGGCCTGTCCCCGGACAAGTCAGCCATCGCTGTTACCCAGGGCCTGCTGGACATGATGAACAGAGAAGAGCTGGAAGGGGTCTTGGGCCACGAGATTTCCCATATCCGCAACTATGACATCCGCCTGTCCATGGTGGCCCTGGTTTTGGTCAGTGCCATCAGTTTTATCGCCGACTTTGCCCAAAATTGGGTCTGGTTCGGCTTTGGCCTTGACCGGGACGATGACGACGACCGGGAAGGCGGGACGATCGGGATGATCATCGGCGTGATCGGGGTTATTTTCGTTTTGATCCTGGGGCCTTTGGCGGCCAGCCTGGCCCAGATGGCCCTGTCCAGAAACCGGGAATACCTGGCCGATGCCAGTTCAGTTGAGCTGACCCGGAACCCGCACGGCTTGATCAGCGCCTTAACCAAGATTGAGAACAGCCAGCCTATGCAGGAGGCCAGCAGCGCCAGCGCGTCCTTGTACATTGAGGACCCGATCAAACGGCACAGCCTGAGTCACCTCTTTGACACCCACCCGGCGACCGCTGACCGGATCAAGCGCTTGGAAAAGATGTAAATTAAATACAAAAGCTTCCAGATTTTTCTGGAAGCTTTTTTCTACTCTAAGTCAAGTGTTATCACCGATTTTAGGCAATTTTATTTTGAAATAAGGGCCTAATCGAGAAATGGCTCCCAAAGAATCAAGGAGGACTTCTCAAGTATGTAATGTCTTTGTGTTTTAGGTAATGTTAAGAAAAAACTTAATAGAGCTACAGTCCAAAATCGCCAACATCCCTTTCAAACTTGTAAAAAATGCCAAGATTACACTATTTTTCTCCTGCATATTTTTTAAAAAGGATGGCAAATAGCACCGATAAAGCAGAGATCATCAGTCCAACAAACAGGAAATTAAGTGAATTTTTCGGTTGCAAGACAATAGAGAAAATCCATGTACCGATTGGCATAAAAAGAACGGCTACAGTAAAGACAATTCCAAAAACCCTTCCAAGGAATTGGTTGTCTACCTCTCTTTGCACAATTGAAAAAAATTGGATGTTAAAAATTGTCAGAAGCAGATTAAACAGTGCAGGAGACAACGAAATGATGATCTGGTTGGGACAGTAAAAATACAGAATCGGTGCTAGCGCTAGCGCGAATCCTGATCCAGCCAAAATGTAGGTTAACCAAACACTGGACATTTGCTTATTTAGAAAACCACTCGCAAGGGCTCCAAGTAATCCACCAATGGCTTCAGCAGTCAAAAACAAGCCGTACATACCTTTAGGTAATCCACTGAACATTTGATTACTATATGGCAATAAGAGATTGTAAGCCGCAAGCATAAAATTTACTAGGGCTGACAATAGAATAACTAACGAAATCTGTTTATGGTCGAAAATATACTTAAACCCCAGAAACATATCATTAACTATACTTCGTACAGTAGTTTTGTCCTTTACAGCTAAATCTTCATTAACTGGGGTGATAAAACGAACCATCAATGCCGCGATCAGGAAACTTATTCCATCAAGCAGCAAGACTCCGTGCACGCTAAGTATTTTATACAAAACCACCGCAATAATTGGCACTGTAACTTTTACTATCGTGCTACTAGTTTCTAAGAAAGAATTTAAGCGGGAAATCTGCTCATCACCTACAATTTCCTTAGTAACAGCCTTGTAAGCTGGTCCAGAAAATGAATTCATAATGGCCAAAATAATATTCGCTATCACAATTGCATAGATTAGCCATTTTTCATTAGAAATAAAAGAGAGCAAAATACAAGCTATACCGCTTAAGAAATCAGTGACAATCACAATTCTTTTTCGGTCAAAGCTGTCTGCAACTACGCCTCCAAATAAATTGAGGAATATACCGATTAGGCTTTCCAATGATTGGTAGATGCCTACCAGAAACAAGGAATTCGGATTGATCCCTGCTAAAAAAGTATTGTTAGCAAAATCAAACATAACATCGCCTATTTTGGAGATCGTTCTGCTGCTAACTAAAAGCCTGATATTCTTATTCTCTGTTTTCACACAATCCCTCCTTTTCAAAGTGTAGAGTCACTAATCAAGATTCTTTGACATGATCAGCTCCAAGCGATCATCAACAACATAGGCTGTTATATTCAGCTTATTTCCGTTCAGCTTTTGAATCTCGGCATTTGTTTCAATTGCTGACTCTTTGACATCTTTAAACTCCTTACTAGACACCACACCCAGATAATCTATCGAAACATAAACTGTATCGTCAAAACATTTCACGATTCTTTCTTCATCAGAATTTAGGCTTGGAAAATGTCTGTACCCTACGGCTTTAGGATTGAACATACTTTTTTGATAAAAATCTATTGTTTCGGTCAGCTTACCATCTATATCATCGTCAGTAGATAAGTTATACGTCATTCCTAAGTGTAAGTCTCCAATCGTTGTAGTGAAATTTAACTCCTCTTGAAACTTGCGAATATTGTAGATCAAGTTGACTTTGACGTCGTTCAAACCGAACTTTTTCAGTAGCTTGTCTTTTAAGTACAATAAAATTTCTGCATAAACGTTTTTAGTATCGGTGCTCAAATACGTGAGACTGACAAAATTAATCCTATCTTCGAGAGACTCAAAGGTTTTCGCTACTTTGTAATCATCTTGTCGCTCAAAATTCGCTATCTCTTTTAAGACTTTTTCCCGAGTATTTCTGGAATAGATCTCTTCAATATACAACGAGTAATTTTGGCTTAAGTCAGATATCCCCAGAAGGTACCGTTCCAATGCACCCAATGAAAACGAATCACAAATACTATGATCGATAGAGTAATGAAGAACAGATTCATTTTCATCTTCAAGGAAAGCGAATTTATATAATAAACCGCCATTTTTCATACTTGTTTTAACTAACTTGTTCAATGTCTTAGAAAGATCTATTCTAGCATCAGCAACTTCATATTTTGAGATATTTATAGGCGTATCCAAAAGCTCGAAAGTGCTTAAATCATTTGATAGGACCGATCTAAATACTTCTACTTTGGAAAGCCTATGGTATATTTCTTCATAACTGATTGACCCTTTTCCAAAGTGGATCTGCCCTGTTAACTGACTATTAAAGCCCAATGAATTGTATATTCTAGCGTAAAAGAAAGCGGGATATGTATATTCTACTTTTCTAACTAGCGGAATATTCTTTATCTCATTTTCTTTAAATAGCGGCTTGTCAGCTTTAGTGAAAGTTCCTTTCGCCATACTTTCTACAAATGTAACTATTTTGGCAATAGATGGGAACATATAGATATTGAAAGAACTTAAATCAATCCCCAGTCTTTTTTCTAACTCCACTACCAACTCAACTGAACGTAAAGAATCCAAACCGACATCCAAAAGATTCTCATTTAGATCTACTGTCTGATGCATTACAGATTCCACTATACTTTGTACGATGTTATATATGCCACTTTGCTGGGAATCATTAATGCCAAAAGACAGCACGTTCGTGTCTTTTAAAAGCTTTTTCCGATCTACTTTCCCGCTAGAAGTTAATGGAAATTCAGCAACATTCACATATTTAGATGGAACCTTATAGGAAACCATATTATTTTCTAGCAGCCTTCTCAAATTAGAGATTTTCGTACCGGTATAAAAGAGAATCAACGAGTCATTTGCAAAAATCACTTCAATATCTCTTGTTGGATCATCAATAATATTAGATATATTTGATCTAATGTCTCCTAATTCGACTCGGATACCATGAATTTGAACTTGGCTATCTTTTCTGTCTCGATACACAAGCAACGAATTATTTTTTTCTACAATATCGCCTGTATGGTAAAATACTTCTCCAGCAATTTTTTCAAATTTCTGGTTCGTTTGTTCCCTATTGTTGAAGTATCCCGCTGATACCCCTGCCCCGCCTATCAATAATTCATCTTTAATTACCATGGTTTTGACACCAGGCAAATTTTTTCCGATCGGAACTTTTTGCAGGTTTCCTGGAGTATTTCTTACATTGAAATATGTGGCATAAACTGTTGTTTCTGTCGGGCCATATACGTTATACACGTTAACCTTTTTCAAGTCTGCCAAAACCAATTTTAGGAGTTCGTATTTAAATTCTTCACCAGCAACCAGCAAATATTTTAATTTATCAATTTTTTTAAGATCTTCTTTGTCGGCAAGCTTTAACAAAAGTCCCAGCACAGAAGGAGAAAGCGCAACATGAGTAATGCCGAATTTTTCAATCAAATTAGGAAATTCTTTATAAAATTCTTTGCTTTTCGCGGAATAAACAAATACACTTCCACCGTTATACAAAAAGCCGAACAGTTCAGTTATTGAAACATCAAAAGTATTTCTTGTTGAAAATAAGTAGCAATCTCTATTGCTTACCGGTGCAAAATGTTGGCATGCTTCCAGTATGTAATTCAAATTATTTTTGGTTACACATACTCCCTTTGGAACCCCCGTTGTACCTGAAGTATGAATTATATACGTCAATTCATTTTCTGAATAATCAAGCAGCCTGTGTTCCAAGCCAAGTACTTTTGAAACTGCGATATCTGAAGAAGTTTCGCTAATATAGACGCTATTTTCAAATTTTTTCCGAATTAGTTCAATTTCCCTAAGTGGACTTGTATTATCAACAGGGATATAAATTTTACCAGCTTTTAGGATTCCGTATACAATTGGCAGTATTTTGTATGTGTGCGGATAATTCACAATAACGTATTTAGAACCAAATTCTAGTAATTCATTTGCAATATTATCTGATAGTTTGTCTAACTCTTCGTAAGTAAGATTTCTGGTTTCTGAAAACACAGCGATTCGTTGCGGGTGCTTAATTACATTGTCTTTTAATAATCTGATTACCTTATTGCTTGAGGAGTACCGATAAAATCTGTTGAACAAGTCATTAATAACCTTAGGAGAATATCCCCAGAAAGACTTGTAATCTTGGTTGATCTTAAATAGTTTTGTAAAGTCAGAGAATGTACTTCCACCCAAGCTGGTAAACTTCTTCAACACTTCCGTCCACGCTTGCTTACTGTACTGGTCATAGATGCCATTGTCATCAAATATTTTCACTTTAGTCGTCAAAATATTTACAATCAATCGATCTACAACTTGACGATAATCAGCTTCTAAGTCAAAAGATTCTGGTTGGTTCACATAGCTCTCAATGGCATTATCTATTTTTTTCTTGCTCAGAAGTAACTTATCTTCATATTTTACTTCTTCATCTATTACAAGATTATTTTCTATCAGAAAACTTTTATATCTATGGTAAAAATCTTTATCTACAGTTTGATCAGTTATTACGCATACATCGATATCTTTTGTATCCGAATGAGATTCAATACAACTTCCATAAAAAATGACAGTGCCTGTGATCTTTTCCCTGTCCAGGTATTTTCTTACAAGATCCAATTTATTCATACTGCACCTCTTTTCCGACTGCTTTAATATAATTTGCTGCAGCACTCAATTCTGTTTTGGTAACATTGGTATTTCCGCTATTGTAGCGTAAAACGAATCTCTTGTTGCCTTGAACCATGACTTCAAATCCATGGAAGTAATACTCGCCATCTGACAACATCTTTGTATATATACTCCGGTTAACCTTGTTAATTTGCTCAATAGTAGCCTTTTCATAAGGAATATACTGGAAAATAACCGAAAATAGAATATCATCAT
The DNA here is from genome assembly GCF_046938665.1 of Lactobacillus delbrueckii subsp. bulgaricus. Taxonomy (GTDB): domain Bacteria; phylum Bacillota; class Bacilli; order Lactobacillales; family Lactobacillaceae; genus Lactobacillus; species Lactobacillus delbrueckii_C. Next base: position 16 of record NZ_JBKZCD010000040.1, on the reverse strand, counting down.
TACCAACATAAAAACT
>NZ_JBKZCD010000039.1:0-9243 GCF_046938665.1 Lactobacillus delbrueckii subsp. bulgaricus | reverse complement strand
TTGCGGGTCAACCGGATTCCAAGTGATTTTACCAGTTACCAGGTCTTGTGTACCGGTTTGCGTGAAGGACAGGTTCTCTTCGACTGATTCTGGTGCTTCAAAGCCTGCTGGCACTTCGTAAACAACCGTCCGCTTTACATTTTGCTCGCGGCTGACTAACTTTTGGCCATGCTTCAAGACAACCGTGTAAACTTGGTCAACATTGTCATCTGAGTCGTAAACAGGGTTATCTGGGTAGTCGCTTGATACAAATACGTAACCAGCATCTAACAGTTGCTGAATAGTTTCAGCAGTAGTGTAGGCAATTTCGTCTTTTGAAAGACCAGTAAGATCGCCAGAAGTCGTGATTAATGCCTTGTTCAAGTCTTCATCAACGTAGTTGACAATAGCATTTTGGTTGTTTGGAGTGTAGACAACTACGACAGTTGATGACTTGTCGCCATCAAAAGTTGGCGTAATTTCTTCACTGGCAACCTCATCCTTGTCAGCGGTCAATCCAGAAATCTTCGGGCTAGTTACAGTCTTTAAGCTCTGCGGATCAGCTGCATCCCACTTGATTTCGCCTGTTACCGTATCCTTAACGCCCGTCCGCTTAAAGGTCAAAGTTTCGCTTTCAGATTCCGGCGTGTCAAAACCTGCTGGAACCTGGTAAACAACCGTCCGCTTTACATTTTGCACTTGGCTGACAGTTTCTTGTCCGTGCTTCAAGACAACAGTGTAGACTTGATCAACATTGTCATTCGTGTCGTAAACTGGGTCAGTCGGGTAGTCACTTGATACCAAAATGTAGCCAGCAGCGACCAGCTTCTTGATCGTATTGTCAGTACTGTAGCCAATCGTAGTCGCGGATTCCCCGGTCAAGTCACCGGAGTTTTCGATTAAGGCATTGTTCTTGTCTTGGTCGACATAGTTGACCAGAGCTTTTTGGGTGTTGCCAGTGTAGGTAATGTCAATCGTCACATCAGTAGTGTTTGAATCAACAGTTTCTTCCGTCACCACTTTTTGGCTTGGGGTAAAGCCTGGCACATCTGGAACATTGCTGAATTCATCCCATGAGGAAGTAGTCCAGTCTGTGTAGGTGGTATTGCCAGCCTTGTCCATTACCCCAGTTCTGGTAATCGTTGCTACCTGCTTGGTTGTCTGTACTTCCCCAGATGGCAGGTGAACATTGATTGTTCTAGTAACCGTTCTACTTTCCGCAACCGGCCCTAAAATAATGACGCTGGTGGCAATAGACTTTTTAATCGGAGTGACAAATTGGTCGGCGTAAGCCTTGTAGCCCAAGTTCAAAGTCTTGCCAACGTCACTGGCCAGGTTGATGTCCTTAGCTGGAATAACGATTGAGAACTGGTTGGACGGAGTTGACTGAGCCAGTGTGTCCTCTTGCACCTTGATACTCTTGATCGTTGACCAATCAGTTATCTGATCTGCAGTCAGCCAAGTAACGTTTTCTTCAGTATCACTGTTCAGATCCAGCCGACTGGTTGAGTAGTAGATCTTTGAATTAGTATCGGTAGTCGTTACCGGACCAGTCAGATTTACATCACTTTCAGTTGGCAAGTTGGAGTAAATACGAACATTGGTCAAATCGCCCTTGGTCAAGTTCTTTGGGGTGATCTTAAAGGTCATATCTTGAACACCAGTTGAGAAAGACTTACCGATGTTTTGGAAAGTGGTGTCCAGGTTGCCTTCGCTCATGGCCCCCATGGTGAATTCTTCACTTGGTGCCAGAACAGTCAAGCTAAACTTGTTGGTTGAAATACCATTGGTCCAGACATTCGTCGAATCGCCTTCAGTGTATTCCGGCTTATAGAGGGTATTGTAGTCAACCGTAGTCATGTACATCATCTTTGTCGTGGTTCTGACAAAGAAGTGGCTCTGATAAGTCCCTGGCAATGCATCATCGCTAATGTCAGCGACAATCGTATAGTTATCGTTGCGGATATTGTATTGGTAGTCAGAATTGCTGTAGTCCAGCTTAACCACCTGGTTTGCCCCGTCATTAACGTAGAAGGTAGAAACGTGTGGATCGCCATAGAATTTTGAGGCAGTGTCGTTGTAGACCGCGTATTGTGGCAAAACAATGTAAATGACTGGCTTTTCCAGGTTAGTGTTTTGGACATAACTCATGTCCTTGCTGCTGTAAATAGTCAGCTTTTGGCTGTCGCCTGCGAGACCAGTACCATCTTTTTGATAGATGCGGAAACTGCTCATGTATTCTGGCATGATGGTCTGCGTCACGCCTCTGGACGTAGTGTTGAGGTAGTCAGATGAGATAGTCATCTTGTTGATCAGTCTATCGCCAACCTTCACCTCTGTACCATCGTCATAAGTATCAGCCAGGTTACCAGTGATGGTAAAACGCTGCAGGCTAGTGTTTGGATCCATGGCCACGCCGGCGGTGTCGGTCTTAGTGCCGGCCTTCCAAAGATCAGGCGTCAAAACGGCCTTCCGGATTGGGCTGTCACCTGCTGCCTTGATCGCTTCACCAGCCGTCACCGTACCGCTGCTGGTCGTGCCGTCAGCATAAGTCAAAACGTAGCTGTAACTGCTGGTACCGTCTACCTTAGGAGTCATAATCCCAGTGGCGTTGAAGCCGCTAGCCACATCAAAGGTAAGAGAAAGGTCTGTCAAGTCATAGCCAGATTGGTTAGCAAAAGAAAAAGTTGTCAACTTGTCTGCCGTGTCTTTTAAAACCAGTTCATTGCCAGTCCAGGCACCGTAACCAGAAATGGAAACATTCCCTTTAACGATTTCAGAGTTCACTTGTTCAGTCCAGGTAATGTCAAGGTTTCCGGTTAGGGTCTTGCTGTGGGCGTCATCAAGGTACTGGGTGATGGTAATTGGGCTGTCCGCAGTAATAGTCTGGTCGACGCTGCTGTCAAAGACGTACTTACCGACAATATAGTAAGGCGTCTCACGCACGTCGTAGTCGTCAACATTGTTACCAGAGCCCTTAGGAATCGTGATCACAATATCTGAGCCGATCCCATCCTGGGTAATCGTGGTTTGGTCACCAAAAGCATTTTTCAGAGTGGTATCCGCCGCATTTAATTCGAATTGTGCTGGTACCGGAATCCGGATCTCAGTGTCATGGTTGATGCTTCTGATTACCCGGTTGCTTGCATAGTAGCTCGCGGTGCTGGCATTATTGATGCCGAGCATTTCGTTCAAGCTCAAGGAGTATGTGTAGTCCTTGTTTGGCAGGATAGATGCCTGGAACTTCTTGTCTGGTGAACGGGTCAGTTCTGGATTGATCGTCGGCTTCATGATTTGGGTAAAGGTCTCGCTGACTGAGCCCAGATCATTACCACTAGCGTCTTCAGCTGACAAGATCATCTGCATTTCCCGGCTGCCGATTGAGTCGGAGTCCACCATATTGTCGCCGATCGTGTCAATCTGGCTGGTCAAAGAAGTAAAAGTGAAGTTCTGGTTCAAGCTCCCTGCTTCTTTAAGGACCGAAGTAATGTAGAAGAAGCCATCACTATTGTTTTCTTTTACGGTTGTGTCCGCAATACCAGACTTAGTGTATGAATCAAAGCCGTACAAAACTGACTTGCTCTGACCAGATACGTTGGCCGGCACCTTCAAGACAAACTTGTCTCCTACGTCACCAGTGAAAGAAACAGTAGCGGTGATGGAACTCTTTGTGCCGCCAGTTTCAGTGCTTGAAGAAGTGTAGCCAATTTCGTCAGAGGACAAAGTCAAAGACTTGCCTTGGACCAGGCGGTCTGAGCTTGAAGTAGCAGCTGCCTTGTCGGTATTTTCATCAGTACTAGTCTGCTTAGCTTGTACTGCAGTTTCGTCCTTCGTCTCTTCTGCAGTAGCAGAAACTGGATTAGTAGCTGCAGCTTTTTCATCTTCAGTACTTTGGCTGGCAGTCGTTGCTGCTACCTGGTCAGTGCTTGCCGCGGTTGCGCTTGAGTCTGCAGTTTCAGTAGTTGCACTTGAGTCGGTGTTATTCTTTGCCTCAGTAGAGCTGCTGTCAGAACTACTGTCCGTACTAGTCGTTGCAGTCCCCGCTGCAGTATCTTCCGTACTTGTAGTAGCGGCAGCGGTGCTTGCTGCTGCGTCATTCTTCGTGCTGTTTTCAGTTGATTCACTCGTTGTTTGCGGCGATTCGCTGTTTGCCGCGTCAGCAACCAGTTCTGTACTGGTTTGTGCTGGAGTAGTCGTGTCGGCGGAAACGCTGCCCGCCCCCATCAGCATGAAGGAAAAGCCCAGTAAAACAGAAGTAGCACCAAAACTGTACTTTCTGATACTGAACCGTTGCTTAGCATCTTCCGTTTGCCGCGCATTGAATTTTTTTGCCTTAGGCTTCAACATGTTCATTCCCTCTTTGCTATTGTTGTTTAATTATAGTAATTTGTTTCTATATCTATTACTAGCATAGTGCAGAGCTGTGGCGAATGTCAATAATATTATTATTAGATTGTAGCTATTCTGCTAACGGAAAATAAGCACTCTTCGGGGGTTAAAATTGTTTTTAGATTATCAAATCGTTAGCTAAGACCGATAGGAAGCCAAAATACTTCTTTCACCAGTTTTTACCTATAGAAAAATTGTTTTAATTCTTAGGAGAAAAAAGTGATAACAATATAATTTCTTGCGTATCTCCAGACAAAAAGAAGACCGGAAAGAGAATGGGGTCTCTTTCCGGCCTTGTATATTAAATCACTTAAATTTCTTCGCCCAGGTAGGCGGCAACTTGATTAACGTCCTTGTCCCCTCTGCCTGACAGGTTGACCATGACAATTTGGTCGGGATCCATTTCCGGTACCATCTTGATGGCTTGCGCCAAGGCGTGGGAGCTTTCCAGGGCTGGGATAATACCTTCCGTTTCGGACAGGAGCTTGAAGGCAGCGACTGCTTCATCATCAGTAATTGGGTAATATTCCGCCCGGCCGCTGTCTTTAAGGAAGGAGTGAACTGGCCCGATGCCCGGGTAGTCCAGACCAGCTGAGATTGAGTTAGCTGGCAGGATATTGCCTTCATCATCTTGCAAAACGTAGCTCTTCATTCCGTCGTTGATACCAACCTTGCCATTGGTCAAGGTTGCGGCGTTTTCCGGGGTGTCAGCCCCTTTGCCGGCCCCTTCTGCCCCGATCAAGCGGACTTCCTTGTCGGGAATGAATTCACCAAAGGCCCCGATCGCGTTGGAACCGCCGCCCACGCAAGCAATGACGGCATCTGGCAGGCGGCCGACCTGGTCCAGGAATTGTTGTCTTGCTTCCTTACTGATAACTCTTTGGAAACGTTCGACCATTTGCGGGTATGGGTATGGACCAACGGCTGAACCGACCAGGTAGAAGGTAGTGTCCAGGTTTTGGGCCAAATCTTGAAAGGCTGCGGCAACTGCATCTTCCAGAACTTGGGTGCCAGCAGTGACTGCCTTGACTTCAGCCCCCATCAAGCGCATCCGGAAGACGTTCAATCTTTGCCGTTCACAGTCATTAGCCCCCATGTAGATAGTGCATTTCATCCCGAAGCGGGCAGCAACAGCGGCAGTAGCAACGCCGTGCTGGCCAGCCCCGGTTTCAGCGATGATCCGCTTTTTGCCAAGGCGCTTGGCGATCAGGACTTGGCCTAAGGCATTATTGATCTTGTGGGCACCCAGGTGGTTGAGGTCTTCACGCTTAAGGTATACCTTGGCCCCGCCCAGGCGCTTTGTCAATGATTCAGCAAAGTAAAGCGGAGTTGACCGGCCAGAGTAATCGCGCAGCAGCTGGTCAAGTTCGGCGTTAAAGTCCGGGTCATCCTTCACCTTTTCAAATTCTTCCGCGATTTCATCAAGTGCCACTTGGATTTCAGTTGGTACGTACTGGCCACCAAATTCGCCGTAAAACATTTCCTTCTTTTCTGCAGTTGCTTCAGTCATGATAGTTCTCCTTGTTTTGTAGTTTGTATCTTTAATTTATTTTTAATCCTGCTGTGTAGGAGTCTATACATGTATATCTAATTTTGAGTGCAAAAAAAGACCGTCTGACCAACTATGCCAAACAGTCCTTTGATTTCTTCAGAAACGATTGTCCCGGCATAGACCCCCTAGATTATTGCAATCAGTGAGTCTACACCATTTAACATGCAGCCTCACTTAGTCACGCCAGTCTTGCCAAAGTTTACGTACAGTCATTTTTATCGTTCCTTTCTAAATTTGTCTTTTCTTTTGAAGTTGATTATATTCAAAGGCAATTTTCAGAAACTCGCAAGAGCTTTTTGCAAATAATTTTGCTGTTTTTCGACTAGTCCCTACTGAGGACTATAATCACGATTATTATAATTACGATTAGACTAAACACGATTATAATAATCATGATTAGAGGTAAATACAATGAACCAAACTTTTATTGCCCGGGAAGCAGAACTTGCGAACTTAGCCGACATGTATCAGAGTCCTCGCTTTGAAATGGCGGTCATCTATGGCCGCCGCAGAGTTGGAAAGACATCTTTGATCCGAGAGTTTATTAAAGACAAGCCGGCAATTTATGCAAAAGGAGTCCAGGCAACAAAAGAGCTCAACTTAAACTACCTGACTAACGCGGTTCTTGACTTCGAAAATCCTGACCGTTTGGATCGCAGTTTTAGCTATAGCGATTTCCGAGATATTTTTAGCAAGGTACAGGATCTCGCTAACAAGCAAGACGACAAATTGATTTTTGTCCTGGATGAATTCCCCTACTTTGCCCAATCAGCACCGGAAATCAGCTCTGTTCTCCAATTTGCCATCGACCACGTTTTTAAAGAGTACGACAATATCATGCTGATTCTTTGTGGATCCTCGATGTCATTTATGCAGCACCAAGTATTAGGCCATCAAAGTCCGCTTTACGGCAGAAAGACCGGCCAGTTTAAAATCCGTCCATTTGATATTTTTGACACGAAGAAGATGCTGCCAGCTGTTAAAAATGAGGACCTTCTCGCCTACTACGGCATCACCGGTGGAATTCCACAGTATCTCAGCTTTATAGATCAGACGAAAAGCGTTGAAGAAAATATCAACCGGCTTTTTCTACGGAATAATGCTATTTTGCAAGACGAGCCGAATGTCTTACTGCAAGAAGAACTCCGAAAGCCGGCAACCTACTATTCCATCCTCGTTGCTTTGGCACAAGGCAAGACAAAGCCCAATGAGATTTACCAAGCGATTGGCCTAAGCAGCGCTTCTAGCTTGAGCCCCTATCTCAGCCGCTTGCAAGAACTGGAAATGGTTGAAAGAAAGTTGCCGGTACTTGAAAAAAACACCAAGAATGCCATCTATCGGATCTCAGACACAATGTTTCAGTTCTGGTTCCAATATATTTCTGGCCAGCAGGATAAGATTTCACTTAATCGGACAAGTGGTCTCTTGGCCAGAATCATGGCGGATTTACCAAACTTTTTGGGACCAGTTTTTGAAAAAGCCTGCAGGGAATGGACCTGGAGACAAGACCACCTCCCCTTTGACCCGCAGGAAATTAGCAGTTGGTGGGGCTACAATCCCGCCCTTAGGCGGCAAGATGAAGTAGATTTGGTTGCCGTGAGTTATGACAAAAATGAAGCAATTATTGGTGAATGCAAGTGGCGCAAGGCAGAGAAGCTTAGCCCGCAAATGCTAGATACCTTGCGCGGCCGGGCGGCACTGCTTAGCTCAAAATTCGGCATCACGAAAATCCACCTCTATTTCTTTGCTAAAGAGTGCCGCCTTTCTTTTAAAGAACTGGCTGAAAGCCAAAAAGTTAGACTAATTCTCTTTGATGATTTTTGGAAAAGTTGATAAAACAAGTTTCGTCAGACTTCCCTTGTGAGGTCTGACATTTTTTCGTAAGTTAGATTTTTTAAGTTCAGTTTCAGTAGTACAATATGGGTGAGTAATATTTACTTCAATCATGTGAGGAACGAGTTTATGAAGAAAATTGTGATGGCTGGCGCGCTTGCCGCGGCTGTGACTGTCGGTCTGGTGGCTGCCCCTAAGGCGGAGGCCAGCTCAGCTAAGTACACGATCAAGCAGTACCGGACTGTTAAGAAATACAAACATGGGATGAAGGCGATTTTTTCCTACCAGTTGCCGCAACTGAAGGGCAATTCTACCACGGTCAAGAAGATCAACAAAGATTTGAAGAAGAGCTATAGTGCCGAGAAGAAGAATTCGAAAACTGTGTTCCACTTTGCTAAACAAGACGCTGCTGAATTTTCTAACCAAAGCTATTTCGATACTACGACTACAAAAGCGACCTATAACAAGAGCAAAGTTATATCATTTCAGACTTATAAGAAATGGTGGGCTGGCGGTGTTCGACGGGACACCTTAGACAGCTTGACCTACTCACTTAAAACTGGCAAGAAGTTGAATGTTTATGACGTAGCTAAAGGCAGTCGTGCGAGTGTGAAAAAGAAGCTTGTTAAAGGCGCCAAAAAGTTAGGGGCCGAAAGTTACTACTTTAAGTCGCTGAATTTGAAGGATTTAAGCTTTGTTTTGAAGAATGGCAAGGTATACGTGTACCCACAAGTTAACGGTCCAACCATGCTTAAGTCCTTCACCCTGCCTGCCCGCTACAAGTAATAGCTAATTGGAGAAATAACATGAAAAAGAAATATGTTGTCGCTAGTGCCATTGCATTGGCCATGTCTGTGGGATTAGTTACTAGTCCCAAAGCAGAAGCAAGCAGCTCTGCTAAGTACTACTTTAAGCAATATAAGACAGTTAAGAAATACAAGAGAGTTAAGGGGATTTTCAGCTACCAATTGCCACAACTAAAAGGCAAATCTACGGTTGTCAAAAAGATCAATAAGTCATTACGGAAAAACTACACTGCTGAACAAAAAACTAAGAAGAAAGTTTTTAAATTTGCAAAGTGGGATTCTAAGCGCATCAACACGAATTTAACATATGACGACATCGTTAAAACGCGAGTAACTTATAATAAAAATAGCGTTATCTCATTCAGATACGATCAAGCTTTAAATCCTGCTGGAAGCGGCACTTTTTTAATTGGCAGTTGGACTTACTCCCTTAAGACTGGAAAAAAGCTTACTGTTTTCGATGTTGCGGAAGGCGATAAAAGTAGTGTAGGCGCACAACTCTATTATGGCGCCGTAGACCTCGGTGCTAACGATGAGTACTTACGCACCACGTATGCTTCTAAGATGAATTACACTCTTAAGGGCGGAAAAGTATATGTATATCCGCGCATTGCCTCGGCATACAACAGTAAGTACTTCACCATCCCTTCCCGCTACAAGTAAATGAATAAAAGGTCATCAAGC
>NZ_JBKZCD010000038.1:0-9715 GCF_046938665.1 Lactobacillus delbrueckii subsp. bulgaricus | reverse complement strand
CAACTGCTTTACCGTCTTCGTCAACGTATTTGATAGTCCGCTTAACAGTTGAAGTCAGGTCGTCCTTTGATACGCCATCTGGGTAGTTTACGTCACCCTTAGGGTTGATTGGCTTACCTGGAGTTACAGGGTTCGGATCATTTGGAGTGATGGTTTGAGTCTGGTGACCATAGCGTACCATTTCCGTTACAGTGGTAGTATTGCCGTCAACAGTTACTGCTGCAACTGATGGTCTATCTGGCGCAGTGTAGCCATAGCCAGAAAGATCTGCAGAGTCCTGTTGAGTCCAGGTTTGTGCATCAACAGTCCAACTGTCATCGATCGTGTAACTTGAGCCATCAGCTGAGATAGTACCGTAGCCGATGAAATTGTTTTGGTCATCGTAGATCTTGTTCCGCTTCAGCGTTGCGGTTTGAGTAACCGTCTTTTCCAGGCTATCTGGAATTGGCTTATTAGTCACACTGTCGTAGTATTCGATCGTCCGAGTTACGTCCTTAGTTTCTACTTCAGTACGGTAAGTTAACAACTTATAAACGTAGTAGACATCACTAACCGTGTTAGAGCTGATCTTACCAGTTTCATCAGATGGAGTTACGTAGTAAGTGTAGCCGTTAATCGTGGTCGTACCAGGAGTCCCTAAACTCTTGTCACTCTTGACCCAGTGGTAAGTCTTACCGTTTACAGTGATCGTTGCAGGGCGGTAGTTTGCTGCATCATATGACGTACCGGCACTTGAATTTTCATATACAGTAATCGGAGCTTGAAGGGTCTTACCATCACTAGTTACGTAATTGACGCGCACTTGGCCTTGCGGAGCATAGTAGTAGTTAACTGAAGATTGCCCCGGAGCAAGCTTATTAATTATGCTCCAGTTACTACCAATTAGCCCAGTAAGTTGTTCCTCGGTAAAACCAACAGACTTTATTTTTGAATAAAGATTCGAAGTTTTTGAAAGAGCAACAGCACCTTTAGTGTAGTTAGTGCCGTTGATAAGGTTGTCACCTGTTTTAGATACTTCGCCTGGCTTCAGCTCTTCGCTAGTAAAGACCGTCTTCCAAACACTTGTGTCATTAATATTGCTAGTACTTGCGTCTTTAGTAGCAACACGCAGTTGTACAGTAGCTGTTCCGTCCGAATCAGCAACCACTCTCACAACAGCCATTTGCAATTGATCTGAAATTGGAGCAGCACCACCAAAGTAAGTATCACCTACCTTATAGCTGGCTTGCAAAACACCAGTAGTTGAAGAAGGTGCTGGTACTTTATCATATCCAACAAAGTTTCTTGAACCAGATGCAGTATATGTATAACCTACTCTACCAGTCTCGTCATACGTTGCTAAAATAGTTTCATTACCAGCAGCATCTTTTGCAATATATCTTGTTTCAAGTGTGCTAGTAGCTGGATATTTAAAGGCTACATCAGTTGTCGCACTGTTTCCTGCACTACTCCCGTTTTCATATACATTGATAGAATACATAGTCCCATTATTTGCATCGATAGGACTAGCGTTAAAATCGATTATTTTAGAAGTCACACCCGAAACAGTTGCTTCTTTATAAGAATACTGGAATGGATTATTTTTGGTCGGTTTAAGCGCCGTGATAGTTTGATTAACATCACCTGGTTTTGCTGAAGCTTCCCACAATACTTTATGATTATCATTAGCATCAACCAATTGAATATAAACCGTATCATCATACGTACCATTAGTTCCTTGAGATGCTGTAGACATCCGAATATAATAATTTGTGTTGTATTTTTCGTTATAACTAGTTAAGTCACTACCATTTTTTTCTACTGGCCCTAAACTAAGAATCCCGAAAGTGTAGCGTCCTTCAGTTGGGTCAGCCTCATAGCCATCAGGAATCTTAGAAATTACAAGCTTCGCCCCATTGGCATCACTCATCCTTGGCGTAACATCGCTGTCAGTCAAGCTGTCATTCAAGCCCTTAGCCTTGCCTTCATCGGTAATCTTGCCTTCTTTTGCTGATGCTACATCATCCGTAGAAGTCGTCGTAGTAGCCGCTGCTAACTTTACTAACTTAAGTGCTGCCAACTTTACTGACTTAAGCGCTGAAGTCTTAGCCACCTTAGATGCAGTCAAAGCATTCGTGTCAACCATTTCACTGCTGGTCGTTTGCTCTTGACTATTTTCTTTGCTGGTCGCCGTAGCTGGAGTCGTGCTTTCACTTGTAGCAGTGCTTGCCTTTTCACTTGCTTCACTCGTTGCAGTGCTGATCTTACTTGCTTCACTAGGCGCGGTGCTTTCCTTAGCTGCCTCGCTAGTCACCGTCTCCTTGCTTGCGGTTTCACTGCTTGGAGTCGTTTCTACCGCAGCTGACTCACTGGTCGCGGTTGAGCTTACAGCTTCGCTGGTCTGCTTAGCTGCTTCACTAGTCGCAGTGCTGCTTGCCTCACTGGTCGCCGTCGTCTGAGCAGTACTTGCCTTATCCGTAGGCTCAGTGACCGTAACTGCCGGCTGATCCGTCGTATCTGCTGATACAGGACTGCCCCCAGCATAAGTCATAAAAGACAAGCCCAGCAAAACTGAAGCGGCTCCGAAGCTGTACTTTCTAATACTGAAGCGCTGCTTGGAGTCACTCATTCTTTGTTCTTGAAGATGCCGATTGTTCTTCGATAACATGCTTACACCTCTTTAGACACTTTTAGGCCATTCCATCTTCTGAAATAGCACACAACAGGTTCACTTACTATCGCTCATCCAAATTGTATTAAGCAATTAGACAGCGCTTTAATCTATATTTCCCACATAGGAGTACACACATTTAGTCATGAAATTCGAGCATCCCTCTCTTCAGCGATAATTTTTCACTAAACTTTTTTCTTCAAATTTGAAATAGTTTACTATACCTAAAATAAAATAGTCATCATTATTTAATCCCCTATGGGCGGCCTTCATCTTAAGCATTTACCTATTCCATTTACTTCCATTTTACCGCCTTTCCGATTTTTTGTTAATCGGTTACAGCAATGATTTTCCTATAAAATCTATGTAAAACATAAAAATCCATAAGCTTGTCTGCTTATGGATTCGTAAGCCTTAAGATACATGAGGCATAATTAAAGCAAAAGCTCTGGTCAGCAAAATCGCATACGCGAAGACCAATGGCTTGGCCCCAAAACCAATCATCATAAGCCCCGCCTTTAGCAGATTCTGCCAGCTGGTCAACCGCGATATGCCCCCAGTTAGTCTTGATGCCGCCTGACTCAATTACTACCACGTTGATCCCAAACTGCTTTCTCTTGTTTTCTTAATCTCTGTTCCGTCTCTCGCTTTGATGATTACAGTATATCTGCTCTAAGCAAAAATCAGAACATCACTAGATGCCAGGGTAAAATCATTTCGTGCCATTCAAAATCTTTCGGCCGCCTGCCTGGTCTGCTGGCGGTAGGAAGTCGGCGACATGCCCTTTTTAGCGGTAAAAATCCTGATGAAGTAGGTATCATAGTCAAAGCCGACCGCCTCAGCAATTTCCGCCACCTTCATTCCGGTGTGCGTAAGTATCTGCGCAGCAATCTTCATCCGGTACCTGGACAGGTACTCCATGGCCGTGCAGCCAAAACGATCTTTAAAATGCTGATTCAAAGTAATGCAGGCTTGTCTGGTCAGATCCTCCAGACTGATTTTTTCATAGTAAGCCGAATAGATGTAGCTCAAAGCCAGGCTGACCTGGTCTTCCACTATCCTGGATACCGTAGTCGATGGCGTGGTAACCGCTGAAGAAGTCAATGCCAAGATGAAGACCAGTGAAACTGAATCTTTTGCCTACAACACTGACGAAATCGTTTCTTCAGACATCATCAACTCCCGGGCCGGGTCAATCTTTGATGCCACCCAAACCAAGACTATCCCAATGCCTGAAGGCAAGACCCTGGTTCAAGTCGTCAGCTGGTACGACAACGAGAATTCATACACTTCACAGATGGTGCGCACTATTCGTTACTTCGCCCAACTGTAAGTCTGCCCCCTCTTTAAGAACAACAAAAAGAGTCTGGGAAAAAACTAGACTTTAGATAAATGAAAAAGGTGAAACTCGATGTAATATTTCGAGCTTCACCTTTTTTACTTGTCAGGAAGATTCATTGGAAAGCTTTCTTGAAGCATTAACTCTATCTTTCTTCCAGAGATGGTCCTACCCGAGTAAGCAAAGAGGAGGATCTTGAGTAAAAGAGCAGGATGGTACGCCGGGCGACCAGTATTTACCATATTTTTGAGGAGGTCATCCAAAGGAATAGTGTCCACAAAGCTGTCTATCAGACGAACCAGATGATTTTGTGGGACGGCGCTCTCCAATCTTATTGTCAGTTGGTTCCGATCCGTGTCATAACATTTATACATCACAGACCACTCCTTTCTATGATTTTATTCGGCGATATAGTATCATGAGTGATTTGAGATGCATAGCAAAAAGGCTTCCAGAAGTTTTTCACTTCTAGAAGCCTTTTTTATTCATTAGAGTCTTTTTTCCCAGACTCCTTGAAAAACGGTTAGCTTTTTAAAGAAAGAGGCTAGTTCTTGCGCTTCTTATCGATTGCGAGACCAAGCAGAGCGGTTAGGGCCATTACGCCGAGGCCGAGGACTGACAGAGCACGGGACTTGTCAGTTGCTTCACCGGTCTGAGGCAATTTAGCTTGCGCGTTTTGCTTCAGACTAGCCGTCTGCTTGCTTGCGCCGGTTGAGAAGGCAGTAGCATTCGGAGTAGCTGGAGCGGTCTTGCCCTTCTTGCTACCAGGCAGAGTCGGGCTGGTTGGGCCAGTTGGCGCGGATGGCGCGCCCTTCTTGCCCGGCTTATTATTGCTTGGCTTGGATGGGGTCACGTTCTTCGTGTAAGGAACAGGAGTATCCTTGGTTGGATCTTCTGGAGTTACATTCGGAACGTCAGTCTTGTAGCCTGGTACAGATGGAGTTGGCTCGTTTGGAACTACCTTAGACGGATCATCTGGATCGTTCTCGTAAGTTGGCGTGTCGGCACCCGGGATTGGGTTACCATTTGGATCTACTGGAACAATCTTACCCAGTTTCTTGTAAGTGAAGACTGCGGTCTTGTCGCTGTCACCAAAAGTACCAGTCGTGTCAGTAGTCTTAACCAATACGTAGCCAGTAATTACCTTAGCATCCTTAGTCACATCGTACTTGTCACCAGACTTGTAGTCAGTGCCCTTGGATTCGCTTGGTACAAGGTCATTGCCGTTTTCGTCAACGAACTTTTCAGTCAAGCCGTACTTAGCTGCTGGAGTTTCGTTCTTCGTGTAAGGAACAGGAGTATCCTTGGTTGGATCTTCTGGAGTTACGCTAGGAACGTCAGTCGTGTAGCCTGGTACAGATGGAGTTGGTTCGTTTGGAACTACCTTAGACGGATCATCTGGGGCGTTCTTGTAAGTTGGCGTATCAGCACCTGGGATTGGGTTGCCCTTTGGATCTACTGGAACAATCTTGCCCAGCTTCTTGTAAGTGAAGACTGCGGTCTTGTTGCCATCAGTGAAGGTGCCAGTAGTGTCGGTCGTCTTAACCAATACGTAGCCAGTGATTACCTTGGCATCCTTAGTCACGTCGTACTTGTCACCGGACTTGTAGTCAGTGCCCTTAGACACGCTTGGTACAAGATCATTGCCGTTTTCGTCCACAAACTTTTCAGTCAAGCCGTACTTAGCTGCTGGAGTTTCGTTCTTTGTGTAAGGAACAGGAGTATCCTTAGTCGGATCTTCTGGAGTTACATTCGGAACGTCAGTCTTGTAGCCTGGTACAGATGGAGTTGGTTCATTTGGAACTACCTTAGACGGATCATCTGGGTCATTCTTGTAGGTCGGCGTATCGGCGCCTGGGACTGGGTTACCCTTTGGATCTACTGGAACAATCTTGCCAAGCTTCTTGTAAGTGAAGACTGCGGTCTTATTGCCATCAGTGAAGGTGCCAGTAGTATCAGTCGTCTTAACCAATACGTAGCCAGTGATCACCTTAGCATCCTTAGTCACGTCGTACTTGTCACCAGACTTGTAGTCAGTGCCCTTGGATTCGCTTGGTACAAGGTCATTGCCGTTTTCATCAACGAACTTCTCAGTCAGGCCGTACTTAGCTGCTGGTGTTTCGTTCTTCGTGTAAGGAACAGGAGTATCCTTGGTTGGATCTTCTGGAGTTACCTTTGGAACATCAGTCTTGTAGCCTGGTACAGATGGAGTTGGTTCGTTTGGAACTACCTTAGACGGATCATCTGGGTCGTTCTTGTAGGTCGGAGTATCAGTGCCTGGAATTGGGTTGCCATTTGGATCTACTGGAACAATCTTGCCAAGCTTCTTGTAAGTGAAGACTGCGGTCTTGTTACCATCAGTGAAGGTACCAGTCGTATCAGTCGTCTTAACCAATACGTAGCCAGTGATTACCTTGGCATCCTTAGTCACGTTGTACTTGTCACCGGACTTGTAGTCAGTGCCCTTGGATTCGCTTGGTACAAGGTCATTGCCGTTTTCGTCCACAAACTTCTCAGTCAGGCCGTACTTAGCTGCTGGTGTTTCATTCTTCGTGTAAGGAACAGGAGTATCCTTAGTCGGATCTTCTGGAGTTACTTTTGGAACATCAGTCTTGTAGCCTGGAACGTCTGGAGTTGGCTCGTTTGGAACCACCTTAGACGGATCATCTGGATCGTTCTTGTAGGTCGGCGTATCGGCGCCTGGGATTGGGTTACCCTTTGGATCTACCGGAACAATCTTGCCCAGCTTCTTGTAAGTGAAGACTGCGGTCTTGTCACTCTTTTCGAAGGTGCCAGTCGTACCTTCCGTCTTAACCAATACGTAGCCAGTGATTACCTTGGCATCCTTAGTCACATCGTACTTGTCGCCGGACTTGTAGTCAGTGCCCTTAGATACGCTAGGTACAAGATCATTGCCGTTTTCATCCACAAACTTTTCAGTCAAGCCGTACTTAGCTGCTGGAGTTTCGTTCTTCGTGTATGGAACAGGAGTATCCTTAGTCGGATCTTCTGGAGTTACCTTTGGAACATCAGTCTTGTAGCCCGGAACGCCTGGAGTTGGTTCGTTTGGAACTACCTTAGACGGATCATCTGGGTCGTTCTTATAAGTTGGCGTATCAGCACCTGAAATTGGGTTACCCTTTGGATCTACTGGAACGATCTTACCAAGCTTCTTGTAAGTGAAGACAGCAGTCTTATCACTCTTATCGAAAGTGCCAGCCGTATCAGTC
Source organism: Lactobacillus delbrueckii subsp. bulgaricus (assembly GCF_046938665.1). Lineage (GTDB taxonomy): Bacteria > Bacillota > Bacilli > Lactobacillales > Lactobacillaceae > Lactobacillus > Lactobacillus delbrueckii_C. Next base: position 2,496 of record NZ_JBKZCD010000038.1, on the reverse strand, counting down.
GTCTTAACCAATACGTAGCCAGTAATTACCTTAGCATCCTTAGTCACGTCGTACTTGTCGCCGGACTTGTAGTCGCTGCCCTTGGATTCGCTTGGTACAAGATCATTGCCGTTTTCGTCAACAAACTTTTCAGTCAAGCCGTACTTAGCTGCTGGAGTTTCGTTCTTAGTGTAAGGAACTGGAGTATCCTTAGTCGGATCTTCTGGAGTTACCTTTGGAACATCAGTCTTGTAGCCAGGAACGCCTGGAGTTGGTTCGTTTGGAACTACCTTAGATGGATCATCTGGGTCGTTCTTGTAAGTTGGCGTATCGGCACCTGGAATTGGGTTGCCCTTTGGATCTACCGGAACAATCTTGCCAAGCTTCTTGTAAGTGAAGACCGCGGTCTTGTCACTCTTATCGAAGGTGCCAGTCGTATCAGTCGTCTTAACCAATACGTAGCCAGTAATTACCTTAGCATCCTTAGTTACGTCGTACTTGTCACCTGACTTGTACTCAGTACCCTTGGATTCGCTTGGTGAAAGTTCATTGCCTTCTTCATCCACGAACTTCTCAGTCAAGCCGTACTTATCTTGAGTGTAGACAACGGGAGTATCCTTGGTTGGATCTTCTGGAGTTACATTCGGAATATCAGTCTTGTAGCCCGGAACGCCTGGAGTTGGCTCGTTTGGAGTTACCTTAGTCGGATCATCTGGATCGTTCTTGTAAGTTGGCGTGTCAGCATCTGGGATTGGATTACCCTTTGGATCTACTGGCACGATCTTACCAACCTTCTTGTAGGTAAAGACAGCGAGCTTGCCGCTATCCGTGAAGGTACCAGTCGTCCCCTCCGTCTTGACCAATACGTAGCCAGTAATTACCTTAGCATCCTTAGTTACATCAAACTTGTCACCAGTCTTGTAGTCACTGCCCTTGTCGACGCTTTCTGCAAGTTCATTGCCCTCTTCGTCAACAAACTTTTCAAGCAGGCCGTACTTGGTTTCTGGCGTTTCGTTCTTAGTGTAAGGAACCGGGGTATCCTTAGTCGGATCATCCGGAGTTACGTTAGGAACATCAGTCTTGTAACCTGGAACGCCTGGAGTTGGTTCGTTTGGAGTTACCTTAGTTGGGTCGTCTGGGTCATTTTCGTAAGTTGGCGTATCAGCACCCGGAATCGGGTTGCCATTTGGATCTACTGGAATGATCTTACCAACCTTCTTGTAGATGAAGGTAGCAGTCTTATCGCTCTTGTCGAAAGTACCAGTCGTTTCATCCGTATCAACCAGAACGTAGCCGGTAATTACCTTAGCATCCTTAGTTACGTCGTACTTGTCGCCAGTCTTGTACTCAGTACCCTTGCTTTCGCTTGGTGACAGTTCATTACCATCTTCATCCACGAACTTCTCAGTCAAGCCATACTTATCTTGAGTGTAGACAACTGGAGTATCCTTGGTTGGATCTTCTGGAGTTACATTCGGAACATCAGTAGTCCAGCCTGGAACTGTTGGAGTTGGTTCGTTTGGAGTTACCTTAGTCGGGTCATCTGGGTTGTTCTCGTAAGTTGGCGTGTCTGCGTCTGGGATTGGGTTATTATCCTTGTCTACTGGGATGATCTTGCCGACCTTCTTGTAGATAAAGGTTGCAGTCTTGTCACTCTTGTCGAAAGTGCCAGTCGTTTCATCCGTATCAATCAGAACGTAGCCATTAATTACCTTGGCATCCTTAGTTACGTCGTACTTATCGCCAGTCTTGTAGTCGCTGCCCTTGCTTTCGCTTGGTGACAATTCGTTGCCATCTACGTCGACAAACTTCTCAGTCAAGCCGTACTTGGTTTCTGGAGTCTTGACGTAAACAACTTCAGTATCCTTTGCAGGATCCTTTGGCGTTACCTTATCACCAACCTTATTGTCTCTAGGCTCGTAGCCGTCAACATTTGGAACAGTTGGGTCCACCACCTTGGTTGGGTCAGTTGGATCAGTCTTGTAAGTTGGCGTGTCAGTGTCCTTGATGTGAACACCTTCTTCGTCAATTGGGATCAACTTGCCGTTTGGCGTGTAAGTTACAGTAGCTTCAACATCTGGGTTATCCGGAGTTGCAGTCAAGCCACCTTCACTCTTCTTATCTGCGTGGTAGCCTTCAACAAATGGAGTATCTTCAAACCCGAATGTCTTAGTACCTTCCCATGCACTAGTTTCGAGCACCTTGCCAGTTACCTTGTCGATCGTAACTGTCCGCGTGAAGGCATCCTTTTGAGTTTGCTTCTTGTCAGCCGGAGTCTTATCACCAGCACCTACGTAGTGAATGGTTTGGGTAGCATCCTTGACTAGGTTCTTCCGGTCAGTTTCTTCACCGTAAACCGGACTGTTTGGATCCTTAGGGTTGATTGGATTGCCTGGAGTTACTGGGTTTGGATCATTTGGCGTGATGGTTTGAGTCTTGTGCTTCAGCTTGACAATGAAGTCGTTACCTTCCTTAGCATAAGTCGTAGTTCCGTCCTTAAAGTCGTTTGAAACCAGA
>NZ_JBKZCD010000037.1:0-10309 GCF_046938665.1 Lactobacillus delbrueckii subsp. bulgaricus | reverse complement strand
CTTGTTTTTTATTTTGTTTTTCTATTTGCCTAATTTTGACTGTTATTTGCCTGCTTTCTGAGTAGAATAAAATTGTAAGCGTTTAATAAAACGAATTAGGATTAATAGGAAAACAGGAGAAAAAGATGAACTGCCGAACTTTTGTAAACGGGAAAATTTTTACCGGGGAAAACGAGACGGCCTTTACCGATTCAATCACGGTTGATGACGGTAAGATCGTGGCTATTGGAGAAAAAGGCCGGGGTGAAATCATTGATCTTCAGGGACAAACCGTCCTGCCAGGTCTGATCGACAACCACACCCACCCCAAGTATATTGCTGACGCCTTGCATGGGGCAGCCTGCACCCCGCCTTTGGTTAACAGTATTAGCGAAATGCAGGAAGCCCTCCGCCATACTCCGGAATATGGCCAGGGGCCTGACGTCTGGATTGAGGGCTGGGGCTTTGACGAAAGCAAGCTGGCTGAACACCGGAGCCCGACCAGAGATGACCTGGACCAGGTATCAACTACCCAGCCGATCTTCTTGTACCGGTCTGACTGCCACTCTTCAGTGGGCAACTCCCGGGCTCTGGAATTAGCAGGAATTGATGAGCATACGCCGGACCCGGCGGGCGGGAAGATTGAAAAAGACGCTTCCGGCCGGCCAACTGGCTTCATGCGGGAAGTCGCGGCCAGCCAGCTGTTGATCCGGGCTAAATCTGCCTTGTCTTACGCAAATGACGTGGCCAACCTGGTCAAGTCATCCAGCCACTACCTGGAAAACGGCTTGGTGGCCATCGGGGAAATGATGGGGCGGCTGCACCCCTATGCCACGCTTTCCTTGTACCAAGATGCCTATAAGCAAGGCTTTAAGCCTAAGTCAGCTATCTATTACGTAGCTGATGAAGTTGCTGGTCCTTTGGAAATCGAAAAGAGTGACCGCCTGCGGGTGGCCGGGCTCAAAGTCTTCATGGACGGCAGCATTTCCGGTGAAACGGCCTTGATGAAGGATGCCTTCCCATCTGGCAAAAAGGGCGTGGCATTAACCAGTGAGGACCGTTTGCGGGAAATTATTGCTTATGCCCGAGAACATAAGCTGCAGGTCGCGGTTCACGCCATGGGCGACGCGGCTATTCAGCGGGTGATCGACGTTTGCCAGGATCTGGATCCTTGGCTTGAAGGTCAGCCGTCAGTCAGAATCGAGCACGCTTCACTTTTATCCGACTCCATGCTCAAGGAGCTGAAGGGGGCAAAAGTTGGCCTGGCTGTTTCCACCCAGCCGATCTTCTTCTTCGCCGAAGAAGATTCCTACCGGCAGTTTTTGTCAGCGGACCAGCTGAAAATGGCCTACCGGATCAAGAGCTTAGACAAAGAAAATATTCTTTTTAGCCTCAGTTCAGATGCCCCATGCACCCCATGGGCGGAACCGGACAGTCCTTTTTACGGAATCTACGCGGCAGTGACCCGGCACACGGCAGCAGGCGGTTTTATTAATGAAGATGAAGGTATCCCAGTAGCCCGGGCCATCCTGGCTTATACCAGAGACGCGGCCAAGATGGGCGGCTTTGTTAATAACGGGACCTTGACCCCGGGCAAGGACGCCGACTTTGTCATCTTGGACAGAGACATCTTCAGTCAAAAGGCAGAGGACTTAGCCAAGGTTAAGCCGGCATCGACTTGGATTGGCGGGGAAAAGGTCTGGAGCCAGGAAAAGAAGTAAAATATTTTAGTCAATCGAAAAAAGTCTTACCTGTGACGGGTAAGACTTTTTCTTGTATTAATAACTTTTTAGTCAACGTCCACGCTTGGCGCGTCCTTGGTCAAGATGACGGACTTGTCCGGCTTGATGCCGAAGAATTCTTCCAAAAGTTCTTCCAAGTCGCTCATAGCTTCGTTAGCCCGCTGGGCCTGGTCAGCGTTGACGGATTCAATTACGATTACGCCCTTAGTTGAATCTTCATCCAGCATGGTTCTTTGGGCATCCCGCCAGTTGAGGCAGCGGCAAACGGCACCTTGGTCGTCATACCAGGCAACTTCCCCTTCAAGGGTCGGTTCGTCCTTGTCAGCGCCGACTGGCTGGAAGGGCAGGCCTTCGTGGACTTGGCCCAGGTGCATGGTGCCGGCCAATTTATCTTGGTCTTCGATGCCGATTGGGACACCATGAGCCAGGGAAACTGAATTGTAGACGTCAACCAATGGTGAAATCGGGTGCAAGTCCTCGCCCTTGTCAATCCGCTTCAAGAGCGCTTCGATGGAAGCCCGGACGCCTTTCTTCTTTTTGAATTGCTGGTAGGCTTGCCGCCATTCAGCAACAACCGGGTTCTTGGCAAAAGCTGCGGCACCCAGGAAGTCTTCCGCCTTGTCGCTGCCTTCTCTGAGCAGCTTGCGCCGGCGGGCCAAATTGTCATCAGTGTCGTGGTTGTCGATGCCGCTGACGAGCATGATGTTTACTTGCGCGTCAGGGAAGAGTTCCCAAAAACTTGGGTCAACGGTAACTTTTTCTAACATGTTGCGCCTTTCTTTCTATATAAAAGAGATAAGTTTTTTCTTACTATCCAATTGTACTACAAGCAGAAAGCTCCTTACCAGAGCTCGTTGTTGCTGTCCCGCTTGACCCGGTAGCTTTCCTGAAGGAGGCCGTCAAAAAAGTGCTGCAGAGAAATCTGCCCCCGCTCCAGCTCCTTGCCGTTTTGGTGCTGCATTTCCACGTGGATGTTTTGGTATTCAAAGAGGTTGTTGGCATAGTCCAGCAGCATTTCATTGTCCGGGTAGTCGATGCACATGGTGGCCAGGTTGACGATCCCGATGTGCAGGGTCCGGCGGATGCGCTGGTAGATGACCTTTTTCTCCCGGCTGCTGATGCCGAAGCTTTCTTCCAGGTCAATCTGGTCAAAGCTCATGTCCTTGTCGACCATCAAGCGGATAATTTTCATGATGTCATCATAGCCTTTTTCTGATGCAATGCCCAAAAAGCGCAGGGTGTCAGTCACGTGGTCGATTTGCTGCCGGTGGGTGGTTTGCTGGCGGCCATATGGATTGTTCAAGCTGCCGGAGAGCTCGCTAATCACCCGCATGTTGCTCAAAAGCTGCAGGGTAGTGCTGATGATTTTGGAAATATGGGCAATCTCTTCAGAATTGAGCTGGTGGTGGATAAAAAAATCACAGCCGTTCTGGTAGGCGGCTGTAATCAAGGATTCTGACGGGGTATTGGCCGTCATGATCACCCGGGGCAGGATGTTGGCCTGCTTGAGCCGCTTTAAGAGAGCCAGGCCGTCAAAAGGAGCCAGGTCATAGTCGACCACCAATACGTCAACTCTAAGCTGGCGGAGATCATCGAAGGTCCTTTGGGCGTCGGTTGACCGGCCCACGATGATGTTTTCGAAGTTCCGCTCCAGGGCGTCACTAATTAGTTGTAAGTTCTTGGTGCTTTTGTTTGTGATATAAAAGTACATTTTTGCATTTTCTCCTCATTTTTGAAGCAAAGTGAAGTTACTTGAGTCAATGCTCCTATTTTAACACAAAGGCAGCTTAATATAAAAAAGTGTATAAATAGAGGAAAAGTACCCAAAGGGCCGTATAAGTGGCCTTCTATTCACTCAAAAAATTCGATTATACAGTTCAGAAAAAACTAATTAATTGATTGCTGATTTTTTTTAGTAAATCTTCTTGTTCTTTGTTGTTGTGAACTGAAAACGCTTTCTATAATGATAATCGTAAACAAGTGAAAAACACAAAACAATAGAAAACAGGAGGAAGCTATCATGGCTTTTAATTTACGCAACCGCAGTTACTTGACTCTCGCAGACTTTAACACTCGTGAAATGGAATACCTGCTTGACTTGGCAGAACAATTGAAGAAGGACAAGTACGCTGGTGTTGAACAACCTCGCTTGAAGGGCAAGAACATTGCTTTGATCTTCGAAAAGGACTCAACTAGAACCCGCTGCTCATTCGAAGTTGGTGCCCACGACCAAGGCGCTCACGTAACTTACCTTGGGCCAAGCGGCTCACACTTCGGCCACAAGGAATCAGTCAAGGACACTGCTCGCGTATTGGGCGGCATGTTCGACGGTATCGAATTCCGTGGCTTCTCACAAGAAGCAGCTGAAACTTTGGCTAAGTACTCCGGTGTCCCAGTTTGGAACGGTTTGACTGACGCTGACCACCCAACGCAAGTTCTGGCTGACTTCTTGACTGCTAAGGAAGTTTTGAAGAAGGAATACAAGGACATCAAGTTTGCCTTTGTTGGTGACGGTCACGACAACGTATCCAACGCTTTGATGCTGGGTGCCGCAGTTATGGGTATGGAATACCACGTTGTAACTCCTCCAGAACTGAACCCAAGTGAAGAAACTTTGGCAAAGGCTAACGCAATCGCTAAGGAAACTGGCGCCAAGATCGTTGTTTCAAACGACGTTAAGGAAGGCGTTAAGGGCATGGACGTAATCTACGGCGACGTTTGGGTATCAATGGGTGAATCCGACGACAAGTGGAAGAAGCGGATCGAATTGCTTTCACCATACCAAATCACCATGGACGTTCTTAAGGCTACTGAAAACCCTAACGTTATCTTCGAACACTGCCTGCCAGCCTTCCACAACCTGGAAACTGAAGTTGGCCGCGAAGTTTACGAAAAGTTTGGCCTGAAGGAACTTGAAGTAACTGACGAAGTCTTCGAAAGCAAGCACTCAGTTGTCTTCCGTGAAGCTGAAAACAGAATGCACACGATCAAGGCTGTCATGGTTGCTACCTTGGGCGACTAATCAAGAAGAGGTGCTCTTATGTCAAAAGTTGTTGTAGCATTGGGCGGTAACGCCCTCGGCAAGTCACCGGCCGAACAATTGGAATTGGTTAAGAACACAGCTTCCTCACTGATTGGTTTGATCAGCGCCGGCAACGAAGTAGTTATCAGCCACGGCAACGGCCCGCAAGTTGGCCAAATCAACCTGGGCATGAGCTATGCAGCTGAACATGGCCAAAGCGCGGCCTTCCCGTTCCCTGAATGCGGGGCAATGAGCCAGGGCTACATTGGCTACCACCTGCAGCAAAGCCTGCAAAATGAGCTTCGCAAGCGCGGCATGACCAAGGACGTGGCAACTATCGTAACGCAGATCGTTGTTGACCCGGCTGACACCGCCTTCCAAAACCCAACTAAGCCGATTGGGGCCTTCTACACTAAGGAAGAAGCCGACTCAATCGCCGAAGACAAGGGCTACATCTTCAAGGAAGACGCTGGCCGCGGCTGGCGGCAGGTTGTTCCTTCACCGACTCCAAAGAGAATCGTTGAATTGAACAGCATCAAGACCTTGATTGAAGCAAATGAACTCGTTATCGCCGGTGGTGGCGGCGGGGTGCCTGTAGTTGAGACCGAAGAAGGGCTCAAGGGCGTGCCAGCCGTTATCGACAAGGACCGCTCCAGCGCATTGTTGGCAGACAATGTTGGCGCGGACAAGCTGATCATTTTGACCGCTGTTGACTACGTAGCCATCAACTTCAACAAGCCAGACCAAAAGAACCTGGAAAACATCTCTGTTGAAGAAGCCAAGAAGTACATTGACGAAGGTCAATTCGCGGCCGGCAGCATGCTTCCTAAGGTTCAAGCCTGCATGTCATTCGTTGAAGGCCACCCGGAAAGAGAAGCCATCATTACTTCTCTGTCAGGCTTAGACGCTGCTCTTGCTGGACAGTTGGGGACTGTTATCCACGCATAAGCACGTCAGCTCATCAACCGCTTTAAATTTTGTGTAAAAATCTCTCTTTAAAAATTACGAGCAACTAGTTAGTTAAGTCGTTAGTAGGTTGACTTGACGATTTATAACCACACAAATCATTAGGATATTAGGTAAATTAGCAATTATAGGAGTGTAAAGATCATGACAAGTCCTATTCATGTAACTTCAGAAATTGGTAAGTTGAAGACAGTTATGTTGCACAGGCCAGGGCGCGAAATCGAAAACATCACGCCGGATTCAATGGAACGTCTCTTGTTTGACGACATTCCATACCTGCCAATCGCCCAGGAAGAACACGACTTCTTCGCACAAACTCTGCGCGACAACGGTGCCGAAGTTATCTACACCGAAGACCTGGCTGCCGAAGCTTTGGCAGACGAAGCTGTCAGAAACGAATTCATTGAAAGGCAAGTAGCAGAAGCTGGCTTTGTTGCCGGCGTAACCCATGACGCCTTGATTGAATACTTGAAGGCTCTGACTCCAGCTGAACTGGTAACCAGAATCTACGAAGGTATCCGCAGAGACGACCTGGAATTGACTACCCTTGACTTGGCTGCAGTGTCTGAAAACACTGAATGGCCATTCTTGATGGATCCACTTCCAAACGCATACTTCACCCGTGACCCGCAAGCTTCAATTGGCGAAGGGATGTCAGTTAACAAGATGACTTTCCCAGCTCGTCAGCGTGAATCAATGATCACTGAATACATCTTGAAGTACAACGCCCGCTTTGCAGGCAAGGTTAAGGTATGGCGTGACAGAAACCACGCAAGCCACATCGAAGGTGGTGACGAACTGGTATTGAGCGACCACGTAGTAGCCATCGGTATTTCACAACGGACTGCTGCTGACGCAATTCAAGACATCGCTAAGAGCTTGTTCGCAAACTCTGACTACGACACTGTAATTGCCATCTCAATTCCGCACAACCACGCGATGATGCACCTTGACACGGTGTTCACCATGATTAACTACGACCAATTCACTGTTCACCCGGACATCTTGACTGAAGATGGCAAGGTTGACAACTGGGTACTGCACCCAGGCAAGGATGGCGAAGTAACCTTCGAACACCACACTGATATCAAGGAAGTGCTGAAGAAGGCACTGGGCAAGTCAGAAATCGACTTGATCCCAACTGGTAACGGTGACCCAATCGTAGCTCCGCGTGAACAATGGAACGACGGTTCAAACACTTTGGCAATCGCTCCAGGTGAAGTTGTAACTTACAACAGAAACTACGTCTCCAACGCTTTGCTGAGAGAACACGGGATTCTCGTTCACGAAGTTCGCTCAAGCGAATTGTCAAGAGGCCGTGGTGGTCCACGTTGCATGTCTTGCCCAATTGTTCGTGAAGACATCTAATTGGTTTTAAGATCCTAAAATCGCGGAGCTGGTCTATCGCTCAAGGGCTTGGACTATCTCCGCCTTTTTAGGTGGAAAGAGTAATTTGGGAGGTAAAAATCATGGAAGAGAAAGTAAACAAAAACGGGATAGGCCTTGTTGGCCTGACCGCTTTGATCGTCAGTTCCTCCATCGGGACTGGGATCTTCGGTATTACCAGTTCCATTGCCGGATCTGCTGCGCCAGGGCCCGCGATTTTGTCCTGGCTGCTGGTTGGCTTTGGTTTCTTGATGCTTGTTCTGTCATTGAACAATTTGACTGAGAAGAGATCCGACCTTAAGGGTGGTATCTTCGCTTACGCCGGGGCCGGCTATGGCCCTCTGGGCGAATTCATTTCCGGCTGGGCCTACTGGCTGAGTGCCTGGCTGGGCAACCTGGCCTTCGCGACTATGCTGATGAGCGCGATCGGGACCTTTATTCCGGTCTTCAAGGGTGGCTCAAACCTGCCTTCAATCATCGTGGCTATCATCTTCTGCTGGGCCTTGACCTTCTTGGTTAACAACGGTGTTGAAAGTGCCTCATTCGTTAACACGATCGGTACTTTCTGCAAGGTTGTGCCATTGATTATGTTTGTAATCATCTGCATCGTTTCCTTCAAGGGCGGGATGTTCACCGCTGACTTCTGGGGCAGAGTTGCCAACAACCTGTCCAAGGGGACCACTACTGGCGGCCTTTGGCCACAGATGAAGGGGACTTTGATGACCCTGATCTGGGTATTTATCGGTGTTGAAGGGGCCTCAGTCATGGGGTCACGTGCCAAGAGCCTGAAGGAAGCGCAACAAGCAACCATGCTTGGTTTCGTCCTGCTTTTGGTCTTCTACATGATGATTTCAATCCTGCCATACGGCTCACTTACCCGGGCTCAATTGGCCAGCGCTGCACAACCAGCTTTGGGTAGCGACTTGAAGATGATTGTCGGCGACTGGGGCATGATGGTCATTAACATTGGTTTGATCATTTCCACTATCGTTTCCTGGCTGTCATGGACTATGCTGCCAGCAGAAACCATGCTTTTGATCGCTGAAGACGGTGCTGCTCCTAAGTTCTGGGGCAAGCTGAACAGCAAGAAGGCGCCAACCAACGCTCTGTTCACTACTGCTATCCTGCAGACCATCTTCCTCTTCTCCTTGCTCTTCACTGACAAGGCTTACGAATTCTGTTACACTTTGGCCTCAAGTGCCATCTTGTTCTCATACCTGTTTGTCGGCTTGTACCAAATGAAGTTCAGCCGTGAAAACAAGGAATGGACTCAATGGATCTACGGCTTATTGGCAGCCCTCTTCCAATTCATGTGCATGATTTTGGCCGGCTGGCAATACGTCTTGGTTGTTTCCTTGAGTTACATCCCAGGCTTGATCGTTTACTACCAAGGCGTCCGTGAACAAGGCAGAAAGCTCAACAAGAACGAAAAGATCACCTTTATCGTTATCGCAATTCTCTGTGTTCTGTCCATTGTTCTGATTGCCAACAAGACGATCGACATTATGTAATCGATTTTAAAATCTTTCCCAAAACAGCGGTTTTCCGCTGTTTTTTTGTGTTTTGCCTTGCTTTTTCAAAATAAAAAAGGCAAAAAAGACTTGCATTCCTGGCTGAATACGATATACTAGTATTTGTGCTTACGGCCTATGCCGTAAACTAGTCATATGGAGGATTAGCTCAGCTGGGAGAGCATCTGCCTTACAAGCAGAGGGTCACAGGTTCGAGCCCTGTATCCTCCATCGAGTCGTTAGCTCAGTCGGTAGAGCATCTGACTTTTAATCAGAGGGTCGAGGGTTCAAGTCCCTCACGACTCATGGCCCTGATCTGCGGGTGTGGCGGAATTGGCAGACGCGCTAGATTTAGGTTCTAGTGTTTTCGGACGTGCGGGTTCAAGTCCCGCCACCCGTATTTTATATCATGCCGATTTAGCTCAGTTGGTAGAGCATCTGTCTTGTAAACAGGGGGTCGTACGTTCAAGTCGTATAATCGGCATTGTGCGGAAGTAGTTCAGTGGTAGAACATCACCTTGCCATGGTGGGGGTCGCGGGTTCGAATCCCGTCTTCCGCTTTTTATAATATATATGCCGGAGTGGCGGAATTGGCAGACGCACAGGACTTAAAATCCTGCGGTTGGTTTCAACCGTACCGGTTCGACCCCGGTCTTCGGCATGCTTGCACCCATAGCGCAACTGGATAGAGTGTCTGACTACGAATCAGAAGGTTGTAGGTTCAAGTCCTACTGGGTGCATAAATCCGGGAAGTGGCTCAGTTTGGTAGAGCACCTGGTTTGGGACCAGGGGGTCGCAGGTTCAAATCCTGTCTTCCCGATTTGTAATTTAATATTTTCCATATTGGTTACAGTATGGCGGTGTAGCTCAGCTGGCTAGAGCGTCCGGTTCATACCCGGGAGGTCGAGGGTTCGATCCCCCCCGCCGCTATTTTGTAAACTTGGACCTTTAGCTCAGTCGGTTAGAGCAGACGGCTCATAACCGTCCTGTCGTAGGTTCGAGTCCTACAAGGTCCATTTTTTGTCAGCGCGGGATGGAGCAGTCTGGTAGCTCGTCGGGCTCATAACCCGAAGGTCGTTGGTTCAAATCCAGCTCCCGCAATTGCTTTTAAATAAGCTGGCTCGGTAGCTCAGTTGGTAGAGCAATGGATTGAAGCTCCATGTGTCGGCGGTTCGATTCCGTCCCGCGCCATAAATTGAATATTTGCGGGTATAGTTTAGTGGTAAAACCACAGCCTTCCAAGCTGTTGTCGCGAGTTCGATTCTCGTTACCCGCTTATGGGCCTGTAGCTCAGCTGGTTAGAGCGCACGCTTGATAAGCGTGAGGTCGATGGTTCAAGTCCATCCAGGCCCATTGGAGTAATACTCAAGTGGCTGAAGAGGCGCCCTTGCTAAGGGTGTAGGCCGGGAAACTGGCGCGAGAGTTCGAATCTCTCTTACTCCGCCTGATAAAGAGCTGTTCCGCAGCTCTTTTTTTGTGCCTTAAAGCTGCTTAACTCTAAAAGCAAGCAGGAGAGAGGGCAGAAGCAGGAGAAAAGGTAAAAAGTGGCTCTTTTTTCTAAAAAGGACTTGCCAAAGACAGAATTTTTCTGTATTCTAGTATTTGTTGACGCGCGAGCGTCGGCGCAAGTGGCCTTTGAAAAGATTGAGAAAGCCGCTTGACAAGATGAGCTTAAGCGAGTATCATCTTAAGAGTGCTTATGC
>NZ_JBKZCD010000036.1:0-12845 GCF_046938665.1 Lactobacillus delbrueckii subsp. bulgaricus | reverse complement strand
GGTCAGCTTGTATTCTGCTGAGGCAGCCAAGGATGCGGCTTCTTCGTGACGAACTTCGATAAACTTAATCTTGTCTTGCATTTCATAGATCGCGTTCATGGTTGAGTCGAATGACCCGCCAGGGAAGCCGTAGAGGTGGTCAATGCCCCACTTGTACATAACATCTAAAACTGCGTTTGCACCCTTAATTTTTGCCATAAGTGAATCTCCTTACAATTAATTCCTTTAAAAGTTACTTACAGTAATAATTATAGACTTCTTGTAAGCGCTGTCAACATTGTGAAAAGATTAATTTTATCCAGCCTGGATATTGCCAGGACAATCTTCTGCTTTTCGCAAGCCAAAAAATACTTCTATGAATATTAGGCAAAGCTTTATTAATGAAAGCATGCAAAAAGCGGATCGTCAGATCCGCCTTTTTTAAGCTTCTTCAAATTCGATGATGCTCTTGGTTGAGATATAGGCTGGTGAAAATTCACCCCGGTTGTACTTCTCGACCTTCATGAAGCCGTCCTTGGATGAAAAGACGTATTCAGCCAGTTCTTCCAGGCTGGCAAACTGGTCAGTGTAGAAAGTCCCCTTTTCCGTAACCAGCTTCATCTTGCCGGCAAAAAGTTCCCGCCGCTTAGAGTAATTGTTGGTCCGGTTCTGGTTTTGGTAGCTATTTCTCTGGTTGTTTCTGCGCTTGCCGTAATTGCCCCGGCCCCGCTTGTCGTCGTTAGTGCGCTTTCTAACCACAAATTGCTGGTCATTGGCCGGCTCATGGCTCTTTTCGGCCTTTTCCGCCGGCTTTGCTGCTTCCTTGACTTCTGGCTTGCTAGCTGGCTTGTTGGCCTCCTCAGCCTTGTTTTCGGCTTCCTCGCTGTCGTCAAAGGCAAAAGGCAATTCAACTTGCGGGTGCTCAACCAATTTTTCCGTTGCAGGGCGCGGTGCCTTCTTGATAAAGCGCGGTCCAGCTGGCTTTTCTGCTTCTTTGACTTCTTCTGCAGCAGACTTTTCTTCTTCTACCACTTCTTCTTTGACTTCTTCCTCTGCAGTAGTCTCTTCTTTGTTTTCTTCCTCTACTTGGCTTGCTTTTTCTTGCTTTTCTTCCTCTGTAGGCTTTGCTTCTTTGACTTCAATCTCAGTTGTCTTTTCTTCAACTTCAGTCTTCTTGTCTACAGTCTTTTCTTCAGCCTTTTCTGTTGCTTTTTCTTCAGCCTTTGCTTCTTCTGCTCCGAAGTGGTCGTTGATGTACTGGATGGCGCTCGGACCCCAGTATTTCTTGTTGTGGTTCTTTTCATCAACAAAGTCTGGCTTCAAGTCCTTGTGTTCCCGCAAAAAAATCCGCAGCTTCTTCTTGCCCAGGCCAGTAGTTTCCGCCAAGGCATTGATGTCCAGCAGGCCATTGTCGGTTGCCGGCGAAGCTGCCGACTTGGGCAGGACCTTGCCCAGTTCTTGGAAAATCTGCCCCACCGCTCGCTCATCATAAAATTTATTGCCGCTGGGGTCAGTCAAAGTCGGTTTGAACTTGAACTTCATGTTGATCAGGTAGTAGACCTGCTGCTGGGAAACCTGTGCCAATTTTGCGATTTGATCCATTGAGTAGTATTGTTGTGCCATTTATCTGCTTTCCTCTTAACTTAAAGTGCTGCTTTTTACTAAAAAAATGATGATAATTCATTTTTAATTTTACGTCAAATTGGCATGAAATGCTTGATTTTTGCAATTATTCAACAAAAAAGCCGCTCCTTTTGGAGCGACTTATGGTCAAATCATCAATCTAATTACCATTCGTAGTCTTCAGTATCCTGCATCCCCAGGCCAGTTGCCTTGTCCAGCAGAATTCTTTGTTCAAAGTGCGCTACGTTGAGCTTGGTTTCCTTAACCATGTCCGGGTTTACGGAAACGTAGTCAATCCCGCTCTTAACCAGGAATTCAGTGAAGTCTGGGTATTCTGAAGGTGCCTGCCCGCAGATAGATACGGTCTTGCCATCCTTGTGGGCGGTCTTGATCAAGTGGCGGATTGCCCGCTTAACAGCCAGGTTGCGTTCGTCGTAGAGGGCGGAAACGGCATCGTTGTTCCGGTCAGTCCCCATGATCAGCATGGTCAAGTCGTTTGACCCGATTGAGTAGCCGTCAACGTACTTGTTGAACTTGTCAGCCAAAATGATGTTGGATGGAATTTCCGCCATCATGAAGACCTTGAAGTCGCGGCTGCGCTCAAGCCCTTCATCAGCCATGATCTTGGTTACCTTTTCTGCTTCTTCAACAGTTCTGCAGAATGGGATCATGACATTCAGGTTCTTCAAGCCGAATTCGTTTCTAACCTTCTTGACTGCTTCCAGTTCCAGCTTGAAGGCTTCGATGTACTTCGGGTCGTAGTAGCGGCTTGCCCCGCGCCAGCCAAGCAGATCAGCTGGTTCATGCGGTTCGTACTTGTCCCCGCCCTTCAAGTTCCGGTATTCGCTGGACTTGAAGTCAGAGAATCTCAAGACAACAGGTCTTGGGTTCATGGCCCGGCAGACCTTGCTGATCCCGTTAGCCAGTTCGTTGACAACCCGTTCTGGGTGGCCGGTTTCGATCAAGTAAAGCGGGTGCTGGTGGATGTAAGTGGTCCAGAGGAATTCTTCCCGCATCAAACCGATACCATCAGCTGGCAAAGTTGAGTACTTTTCAGCCAGGTCCGGGTCACCCAGGTTCATCATGACTCTGGTTGCCGTTGGCGGGAAGTATTCAGCTGCAGCCATTGGGGCAGTCTCAGCCTTCTTTGGCTTAACGACTTCGTCAGCCACCCCTTGGTAGACAACCCCGTTCTTGGCGTCAACCGTTACTTCCTGGCCGGTCTTCAGCAATCTGGTTGCAAAGGTCCCCCGGCTGGCAGTACCAACGATACATGGGATCTGCATTTCCCGGGAAACGATAGCGGCGTGGCAGGTCATCCCACCGTTGTTGGTAACAATAGCAGCCGCCTTCTTCATGGCTGGGACCCAGTCTGGTGAAGTCATCAAGGTAACCAGGATTTCGCCTTCCTTGAAGTCACCGATGTCCTTCGGGTCGTCAATTACGTGTACGATACCTGAAGCTACACCAGGGCTGGCTGGCAGACCCTTAACCAAAACCTTGTTGGAGCTTGGAGCCTTAGCGTCAGTTGCTTCCTTGGCGCCACCCTCCTTCTTTCTTTGTGACCAAACAGTTTCCGGCCGGGCTTGAACGAGCCAGAGCTTGTCGTCTTGGTCTCTGGACCATTCCATATCCATGTAGCAGCCATAGTGCTTTTCAATTTGTTTAGCGTAGCCGGCAAGTTCGATAACTTCTTCATCAGTCAAACATGGACTCTTGGCCACGTCTTCTGGGACATCTCTTTGTTCAACCCCGCCGCCTGGCAGACGGATCAATTCAATGTTCTTGTTGTTGATGGTCTTGCTTGCGATCTGCATGCTTTCCTTGTCAACTTCGAAGTTGTCCGGGGTAACCGTCCCTTGGACGATGTATTCACCCAAGCCCCATGAACCTTCGATCATGACCTTGGTGTCGTCACCATTGGCAACGTTGACCGTGAACATAACCCCGGCTGACTTAGAGAAGGCCATCATTTGGACAGCGGCTGACAAAGCCACCTTCTCTTGCGGGAAGTTCTGCTTGATCCGGTAGTAGGTTGCCCGGTCAGTAAACAGGGAAGCGTAGCAGTCTTGAACCTTGCGGATAACGTCCTTGCGGCTTCTAACGTTAAGGTAAGTGTCTTGTTCCCCGGCAAATGAAGCGTCTGGCAGGTCTTCGGCCGTAGCACTTGAACGAACGGCAACATATGGTTCGTTTTGTCCGGTCATCTTGGCCAGTTCGTCATATGAGTTGCCGATGTCTTCGGCTAAGTCTTCCGGCATTGGTGCCTCACGCATGATCTTTCTAATTTGGCTGCAGACCCGGTGCAGTTCTTCTGAGTCTTCCGGGTCCTTCAAAGTTGCCAGCAAGGCATTTACCTTCTCGTTCAAGCCATTGACTTCCATGAAGTGCCGGTAGCCGTGTGCGGTCGTTGCGAAACCATAAGGCACTGGCACGTCAGTACCTGAAGTCAATTCACCCAATGATGATGATTTACCCCCAACCAGGGCCACGTCAGCGCGGCGCAGTTGGTTAAACCAAAGAACGTATGCATTTTCGCGTTCTTCTTCAGTCAATTCCTTCTTGTCGTTAACTTCCATTGTTTTCACCTCATATCACTCGGCTTGTAAGCCTTTTCACTTTTCACTATTGATTATTGTCCTTTTGTGAAAAAATGTCAACAGTTTCTTACAAGTTTTTTAGGGGAATTTACTGTAACCGTTTCCTTTGCTAAGATAACAGTATTTCAAAAAAGCTTTTTTGTTAAAGGGCCGCCAACCATTGAATTGTTTTTATTCACAAACCAAAAAATACTTTTATCGAAAAATTGCTTCGTCCCTTGCCGGACCTAAGCTTTTTGCGATTTTTTTCGCAAGATTTTCCCTATGAATAAACGTTTTGGACAAAAATGAAAACGGAAAAATACCCAAAAGAGGCGCAAAAAAAGATCCTCCAAATGGAGGATCCTTAACTGGCTCTATTCTATTATCTGAACTTTTGCATGATCCGGGCTACCCGGCTGCCCAAAATGTTTTCAGCCAGGCCGGTCTTAAGACTCAAGCCCCCGTAAACAAGCACGCCGACGGCTACCGCCAGGCCGCTGAGCAGTATGGCAGACAAGCGCCGGTAAGGGCTGAGGAAGAGGCCGCCCAGCTTAACGGCAGCAAAGACCGCCGCGAACATCACTACGGAGAAGCTGGCAATCCCGATAAAGCGCCGCATGGTCCGGTCAGCCCGCCAGCGGTATTTCACGCTGAGGTGCTTGAGGGACATGGCGATGACCGCCAAAAGCCCCAGGTTGGTCGCCAAAAGCGGGCCATAGACCTTGAAAAGGCGGATCATCGGATACTGGACGATCGCTTTGATGACCAAACCAAGGATCAAGTAGCGGATGGCATACATGTTCTCGTCCAGACCCTGCAAGATGGCCATGAGGACCGTAAACATCCCCAGGCTGATGGCCGTAAAGGAGGACAAGTACAAGACATGAGCCCCCAGCCGGTCATAGCCGTAGAAAATCGTATACAAGGGATCTGAGATCGCGGCCATCCCCAGCGAAGCCGGCAATAAGACGAACAAGAAAAGTTCCAAGGTATTGCCGATCTGCCGGGAAATATCCCGGTAGTCCCTTCTGGCATGGGCCCCTGACAAAAGCGGAATAGCCGTAACCGCCATGGCCGTTGACAGGGAGACCACGATCATGATCAGCTTGTTGGCATTTAGGCCGAACAAGGCATACCAGCTTTCGATCGTGTCAAAAGGCACGTGCATGAAGCTAGCGATCATCGGGTGGAAGGTATACTGGTCCACCAGCTGGAAGATGTTGATCCCGGAGTCAATGATGATGAAGGGGATCGACTGCTGGATGATTTCAAAGAGTAGGCTGTTGGTTGAAACCTGCACCTGGTTGTTGGACTGGGCAATCAAAGGATCAACCGTCCGCTTCTGCCTAAGGTAAAAAATTACCAGCAGGCCGATGCCGAACACAGCCCCGATCGCGGCAGCCAGGTTAGACTGGGTTACCGCGTCGACATAGTTGCCGTGCTGGACCCGCATGATCACATAAGCCGTCAAAAGCATCCAGATCACCCGGGCCAGCTGTTCCACGAACTGGGACATGGCACTGGGCATCATGTCGTTGAAGCCTTGGAAATAGCCCCGCAGGATGCTCAAGATCGGAATGATCAAAACGGCCAAGGCCAGGCTCCGGATCACCGGTACTTCCTGGGGGTTAAAGCCGGACAGCGGCAGGGCCAAAAAGTACATGCAGGCCGCTGAGATAATCCCGAAGACCCCCATTAAGGCCAGGCCGTGCCTGAAGAGCTTGCGGCCGACCCCGTACTCATTCAGGGCATTGTACTTGGCGATCTGCTTGGCGATCGCCCCTGGAATGCCCGCGGTGGAGATGATAATGAACAGGCTATAGATGTTGTAGCTCTTCGCCGTCAGAGAGTTGGCCAAGTTGCCATACTTTCCCATCCAGGCATACCAAGGGATGATATAGATCGCCCCAAGAATCCGCGACAGGATCGAGCCAATAGTCATCCAGGCCGAGCCCTCTAACAACTGGGCCTGGGAGTTGGTCTGTGATTTGTTCTTTGCCATAAAACTTCCCTAATCTTTATACTTCAACCTACTATCATATTCCTGATCCAGTTTGAAATATACCATAAATTGATTTTTTAGGAAAATTTTAGATTTATTTGGCAACAATGTTCACGATCTTGTTTGGCACGACAATGACCTTCTTGATCTCCTTACCTTCCAAAAATTCCTTTACGTGCGGCAGAGCGGTTGCAGCAGCTTGGGCTTCTTCTCTGCTTGCGTCCTTAGCGATTTGGAAGTTGCCCCGCTTCTTGCCGTTGACCGTAACCGCCATTTCAACCGTGCTTTCAACCAGCTTGCTTGCGTCATAAGTCGGCCAGGCAGCAAACTGCACGCTTTCGTCGTGGCCGAAGACATGCCAGATTTCTTCCATCATGTGCGGAGCAACCGGCGCCATCAGCTTCACGAAGCCTTCAGCGTATTCCCGCGGAATCTTGTCGACCTTTTGGCAGGCGTTCATGAAGACCATCATTTGGGAAATGGCCGTGTTGAAGCGCAGTTCTTCAAAGTGTTCCGTAACAGTCTTGACCGTTTCATTGTAGATCTTGTCCAGCTTGCCGTCGTTTTCGTCAGTAATCTTTTCAGATGGGATCGGGTCCAGGTCCAAGTCGTTGACAAAAGTCCGCCATACCCGGTCAAGGAACTTCTTGACACCGGAAGGACCGTTGTCATCCCAGTCGATAGACGCGTTCAAAGGCCCCATGAACATTTCGTAAGTCCGCAGGCTGTCGGCACCGTATTCATCAACAACGTCGTCTGGGTTGACCACGTTGCCCCGGGACTTGGACATCTTTTCATGGTTCTTCAAGATCAAGCCCTGGTTGTAGAGCTTTTGGAACGGTTCCTTGGTTGGAACGACGCCCAAGTCGTAAAGGACCTTGTGCCAGAATCTAGCGTAAAGCAGGTGCAGGGTAGCGTGTTCTGCCCCGCCGATGTAAAGGTCAACTGGCAGCCACTTCTTCAAGAGTTCCGGGTCAGCCAGGGCCTTGTCGTTGTGCGGGTCAATGTAGCGCAGGAAGTACCAGCTTGAACCAGCCCATTGCGGCATGGTATTGGTTTCCCGCTTGCCCTTCCGGCCGTTTTCGTCAACAACGTTGACCCAGTCAGTCAGGTTAGCCAGCGGGCTTTCCGGAGTGCCGGAAGGCTTGATGTTGCTTTCCTTAGGCAGGCGCAGCGGCAGTTCGTCTTCTGGCACCAAAGTGGTTTCCCCATCTTCCCAGTGGATGACCGGGATTGGTTCACCCCAGTAACGCTGACGGGAGAAGTTCCAGTCCCGCATCTTGTAGTTGACCTTCTTTTCGCCGACGCCCTTTTCAGTCAGCCAGTCAACCATCTTGGCCTTGGCTTCTTCATTGCGGAGGCCATTCAAAAAGTCTGAGTTGACGTGGACCCCGTCACCGGCAAAGGCTTCCTTGCTGATGTCGCCGCCTTCAACGACTTCCTTGATTGGCAAGTCAAACTTAGTAGCGAAAGCGTAGTCTCTTTCGTCATGGGCTGGAACGGCCATAACTGCCCCGGTCCCGTAAGTTGCCAAAACGTAGTCAGAAATCCAGACTGGTACTTCTTCCCCGTTAACCGGGTTGATAGCGTAAGCACCAGTGAAGACCCCGGTCTTGTCCTTGTTCAAGTCAGTTCTTTCCAGGTCAGACTTGGATTCGATGGACTTGATGTAGGCGTCAACGGCTTCCTTTTGCTCTGGAGTGGTGATTTCCTTAACCAGTTCGTTTTCCGGGGCCAAAACCGTGTATGAGCAGCCAAAGAGGGTGTCCGGCCGGGTAGTGAAGATGGCAAAGCTCTTGTCTGAGTCCTTGATCTTGAAGGTTACCTGGGCACCAACTGAGCGGCCGATCCAGTTTCTTTGCATTTCCTTGATCGGTTCCGGCCAGTCCAAGTCGTCCAGGTCGTCCAGCAAACGGTCAGCGTAAGCAGTGATCTTCAGCATCCATTGCCGCATCTTGCGCCGGTAGACCGGGTAGCCGCCCCGTTCAGTCTTGCCGTCGATAACTTCTTCGTTAGCGACAACCGTGCCCAGGTCTGGTGACCAGTTAACCGGTACTTCAGCTTCATAGGCCAGGCCCATCTTGTACATCTGTTCAAAAATCCACTGGGTCCACTTGTAGTAGTCCGGGTCAGTGGTCTTGATTTCCCGGTCCCAGTCATAGGAGAAGCCCAAAGCTTGCAGCTGCTTCTTGAAGTGGGCAATGTTTTCGTCGGTGAAAGTTGCCGGGTCGTTACCCGTTTGCAGGGCGTATTGTTCTGCCGGCAGACCGAAGGCATCCCAGCCCATTGGGTGCAAGACATTGTAGCCTTGGGCCCGCTTCATTCTGGCCATGATGTCAGTAGCGGTGTAGCCTTCCGGGTGACCAACGTGCAGGCCCTTGCCAGATGGGTAAGGGAACATGTCAAGAACGTAGTACTTTGGCTTCTTTGGGTCAGTCCCTGTCTTAAAAGTCTTGTTTTCCAGCCAGTACTTTTGCCACTTCTTTTCGACAACTTTATGGTTGTACATCTGATCGATCCTTTCCTAAAAACAAAAAAACGCCCTATGTTCAAACATAGGACGAATTGTTTCGCGGTACCACCTAAGTTCCACGCTTTCGCGTGACACTCAAATGTTTCTTAAAGCGAAACAACACTTTGGCATTGTCCGGGTGAGTTCAAAATTCCTCTTTCAAGCCTCGCAGCTACCGGCTCTTCTCTGAAGAAAGAAAAATTTCTACTACTCCCTGCCCTTTATTATTTTCTCGATAACGATTATACTTTACCACATGGCTAAAATTTTACAAGGGAGAAAAATTAAAAACAATTGAATACGAAAGAAAATAAAGTTAATTATCAGCCGCTTTTAATTTTTGGTGGCGCCTTCAGCTTCTTTTTTGCCTTTTGGGTTTACCTGATTGCCAGCAAGAATCCCTTTATCAAGACTTTTGATACGGTAGTCTACAATGCAATCAGAAACAACAATCCGGTCGAAAAGCAGCTGGTCTTTTACTGGACCCAGCTGGGCAATACCTTGACAATCATAGTCTTTACCGTGGCCCTGGTTCTTTTCCTGGTCTACCGGCGAAATTACATCCATGCTGCTTTTGCCAGCTTGACCATGATCGCGGCTAATGCCTGCAACTCGATTATCAAGAACATCATTCAGCGCCAGCGGCCCCGGATGGACAAGGCGGTTCACGCCGACGGCTTCTCCTTCCCGTCCGGCCACTCGGTCGGTTCCATGACCCTGGCCCTGGTCTTGATCGCCTTGATCGTCGTCTTGGTGAAAAAGAAGCCGGTCAAGACCTGGTTGATCGTCTTCTGCGTCTTCTTCACCCTGTCGATTGGCTTTACCAGAATGTACCTGCACGTTCACTGGCCAAGCGACGTCTTGGGCGGCTGGTGCGAGGGCCTGGCCTTCAGTTCATTGGCCAGCTGGCTCTTTTTCAAGGCCTTAGACAAAAAGCATAAACTAAATCCTTAATAAAAAATCTGCTCACATGCCGTGAGCAGATTTTTGTTTGCGTTCATATTTTTACTAGTCCCTCTTTTGCCGGTAGATATGGTTGAAGACCACAGACAAAAGCAGGGCAATCAGAGAAACGATGTAGATCCCCCGCATGGCTGAGTGCAGGATCTCCCGCAGAGGGGCCAAAACGGCCGGATCCAGGCTTTTAGCCTGGACTGGGGAGACAATCTTGTTCATCATCTCGCTGGTCAAGGAAGGGTGTTTTTGGAGCCCGCTGGCCACGACTGCGTTAAAGGTCATCCCATAGAAGACCATCATGACAGTTTGGCCCAGGTACTTCATCAGAGTGTTAAAGGAAGTTGCCACCCCTACCTGGCTCTTGTCAACCACCATCTGGGCCCGGACCTGGCTGGCCGTGGCAATGCTGCCGAAGCCGATCCCGTTGAAGACGGCAATCAAGCAGAAGACCCAAAATGGCGTGTAGGTCGGAATCAGGATGAAGGCCTGGTCTGCCCCGATTAAGAGCAAGAGTGACGCGTCAAAGTACTTCTGCGTCCCCCACCGGCCCATAAGGTCGCCGGCTAAAAAGGACCCGCAGACCCACAAAAGGGAGCTTGGCGTAATGGCGAAGCCGGCGATTGAAGCGCTGACCCCGTTGATCCCCTGCAACCAGGTCGGGATGTAGAATTCAAAGCCGATCACGACCCCGGAAACCAGGAGCTGCAAAATGTTGACCGCCAGAAATTCCTTGTCTTTTAAGATGCTGAAAGGAATGATCGGGTCAGCGGCTGTTTTTTCCACCTTGGTAAAGGCCCAGAGGCTGACCAGCATAATTGCTGCTAAAAGCAGCAGAGTCCAGTTGAAGCCTTTTTCCAGCCCCTGCAAAAGCAGCATCAAGGATAAAAGGAAGATAACCAGGCTAAAGCTGCCCTTGAGGTCGATCTGTAATTTATTTTTAGCAAAATCTTCATGCAGGTAAAAGGCAACCAGCAAAAAGGCGAGCAAGCCAATCGGCACATTGATCATAAAGACCCAGTGCCAGGACAGCTTTTGGACGATAAAACCGCCCAAAAGCGGGGCGATAACCGAAGCCAGGCCCCAGAAGCCCGAAGTCAGGCCCAGCATTTTAGCCCGCTTGTCAATATCATACATGTCCGCTAAAACCGTCACCCCGGCTGTCTGGATAGCCCCTGAACCAAGCCCCTGCAGGACCCGGAAGATGATCAATTCCACCATCGAGTGCGAGAAGCCGCAGAGGGCTGACCCGATCACGAAGAGTCCAATACCAAATAAAAAAACTGGCTTGCGTCCTACGCTATCAGCCAGTTTCCCATAAATCGGCGTTGAGACTGCCGTCATCAGCAGAAAGACAGACACCACCCAGCTCATGATTGCCAGCCCGTCCAAATCGGCGATAATGGTTGGCATCGCGGTCGACACAATCGTGCCTTCGATCGCGGACATAAAAGTGGTGATAAAGACAGCGAGCGTGACCATTTTCACGTTTGTTTTCTTCATTCTTTTCTCCAACGAAATTTATGTTACGTTAATGTCTTACGTGTATTCAATTGTAAAAAATTACTTGCGGTCATTGACAAAAGCCTGGAGGGCTTCCGCCTTGTCGGTCTTTTCCCAAGGCAGGTCGACGTCGGTGCGGCCAAAGTGGCCGTATGCAGCCGTCTGCTTGTAGATTGGCCGGCGCAGGTCCAGCATCTTGATGATCCCGGCTGGGCGCAGGTCAAAGTTGGCCCGGACAGCTTCAGTCAAAAGCTGGTCGCTCACCTTGCCGGTCCCGGCAGTATCAATCATGATGGAAACCGGGTGGGCCACCCCGATGGCGTAGGCCAGCTGGACTTCACAGCGGTCAGCCAGGCCAGCGGCGACAATGTTTTTAGCCACGTAGCGGGCAGCGTATGAGGCGCTTCTGTCGACCTTAGTGGCGTCCTTGCCGCTGAAGGCACCGCCGCCGTGGCGGGCATAGCCGCCGTAAGTGTCAACGATGATCTTGCGGCCGGTCAGACCGGCGTCCCCCTTCGGCCCTCCGATAACGAAGCGGCCGGACGGGTTAATCAGGTACTTGGTCTCGTCATCCAAGAACTTGTCTGGAATGACTTCCTTGATCACGTCGTGGACCATGGCCACCCGGATCTCTTCATTAGTCACGTCAGGACTGGTTTGGGTTGAGATAACGACCGTGTCCACCCGCTTAGGCTTGCCGGCGTCATCGTATTCCACCGTGACCTGGGCCTTGGCATCTGGCCGCAGCCAAGGGAAGGTCCCCTCTTTTCTCAGCTGGGCCACTTTGCGCATCAAGCGGTGGGCCAGGGAAATCGGCAAAGGCATCAATTCCGGCGTTTCGTTGATGGCGAAACCAAACATAAGCCCCTGGTCACCAGCCCCAATCTGGTCGAGTTCATCGCTGCCCCCTTCTTCCCGGACTTCCAAGGCTTCATCAACCCCGCCGGCGATGTCAGGCGACTGCTTGTCCAGCGCTACTAAAACGGCGCAGTTGTCGGCGTCAAAGCCCAGGTCTGGGTCATTGTAGCCGATCTCACGGATCGTCTTGCGCGCTACCTGCTGGTAGTCAACATTAGCCGTAGTCGAGATTTCCCCGAAGAGCAAGACCAAACCGGTGGTTACAGAAGTCTCACAGGCCACGTGGGCTTGCGGATCCTGGGCGAGTACCGCGTCCAGGATAGCATCGGAGATCTGGTCAGCGACCTTGTCCGGATGTCCTTCTGAAACTGATTCTGACGTAAATAAGTGCTTTTCCATCTATGTGTGTCCCCCTATAGACTAGCTACGCGGTTACAAGGCATCTTCACCAATTTGGTGAATCCTATCAGGACTTGTAACAAATAACATTTTAAACATGTTCAGTTTTTTGTAAAAAAAAAGATTACCGTCCGGTAACCTTCTGAACAATGGAGGATACAGGGCTCGAACCTGTGACCCTCTGCTTGTAAGGCAGATGCTCTCCCAGCTGAGCTAATCCTCCAGATGACCCGTACGGGATTTGAACCCATGTTACCGCCGTGAAAGGGCGGTGTCTTAACCACTTGACCAACGGGCCTTTTCATAAGCACGTTTACTAGTATACAGCAATTCCCGGTCAATGCAAGCTTTTTTCGGGAAAAGTTTTCAGAAAAAATAGAAAAGCTTAAAGAATAGACAAAAGAGGAAAGAAATAAAAATAGAAAACAAAAAA
>NZ_JBKZCD010000035.1:0-14820 GCF_046938665.1 Lactobacillus delbrueckii subsp. bulgaricus | reverse complement strand
TAATCAGAGGAGGACTTATTTTGTTTGGCGCTGGCATTGAGGGCGGCCCGCTGCTCTCTTTGGTCAACGTGGGTGTAGAGGTCGGTGGCTGAGGTGCCTTTTTGCCCCAGCTGCTGGGCGACCATGACCTGGTCCTTGGTGGCCTGGTAGAGTTCAGAAGCGACCGTGTGGCGGAGCTTGTGAGGGGTGAGGGGATGGCCGAAGGCAGCAGAATACTTGCCAACCATTTTCTCAATGGCATTGGTCGTCATCCGCCGGCATTCCTGGTGGTAGCTGGTTAAGAAAAAGGCCTTGTTAGTGGCCGGGGCCTGGTAGCGGTCTGCCCGGATTGCCAGGTACTTTTCCAGGTAGGGGAGGGTCCAGTCAGCAACTGGCACTGAGTCTCTCTGTCCGCCCTTCCGGGTGACATCTAAAGTTGCCTCTTTTAAGTTGAGGTCCTTCATGTCAACCCCGGCGCATTCAGAAACCCGGATTCCCGTGCCTAAGATCAAAGCAATGACGGCCATGTCCCGTTCCTTGTTTTGCTTAAAAGAAGAAAGGGCGCGCCCGCTGCAGAGGCCGGCAAATTTTTGGTCCAAAAAGTCCATAAACTGGTATTTCAAGTCGCCGGTGTACATGTGGGCTTCTAAGGCATGAGCCCGGTAGTTCAAGGTACTTGTATAAGGAAGGGAATTGATCTTGAGCATGACATTGCGGTCAAAGTAAGGCTCGCCATTGTTCTTGTCAGCCGTGATGGTCAAGTACTTGTACAAGGAGCGCAGGGCGTTAAGGGACCGGTTGACAGTCGTCGGGGAGTTGAGGCGGCCTTGCTTGTTCTTGCTGTGCTCCAGTTTATCCAGGTAGAGCATGACATCGCTCCGGCTCAATTTTTCCAAATCGCTTGGCAGCACTTGGCTGGGGCTTTTCGCCTGGGTCAAATTTTCAGCGATCAGCCAGGAGAAAAAGCGGCGGATTTCCGTTAAATACTGGTAGCTGGTGGTCAGAGAGTGCCTTGTTTCCAGCTGGTATTCCTTGACGAAGTCCGGCATCTGGGCCATTTCCCGGTCGATGAGGGAAAGGTATTTCTTAGTTTCCATAGGTCTCCTTATTCTTCATCCAAAAAGTGGTTCTTGTACTCGTCTTCAATGATGGTCAGCATTTCTTCTAAGATGCCATAATTACCAATATTTTTCCGTTAGCTTAATTATACTAGAAAGAAGTCGAACCGACAGCTAGTTGATCAGTTGACTGTCTTTCAGCTAGGCGGCTTTTTGTTTGGAAAAGCGGTAAAATAGAGCTGATTCTTAAAAAATGAAAGAGGCAGAAAAATGCTCAAGTTTATTACAGCCAGCGACAGTTTCAAGGAAAGCTTGTCAGCCAAAGCGGCCTGCCAGGCCATGGCAGATGGGATCAAGCGGGTCTTTCACGAAGCTGAAGTCGTCCAGGTTCCCATGGCCGATGGTGGGGAAGGGACGGTCGATGCAATCTTGTCCTGCATCCCCGGGGAAAAAGTGGAAAAGATGGTTACCGGTCCCGATGGCAGAAAGCTCTTGGCCAGCTATGGGCTAATTGATGATGGAAAATGCGCGGTGATCGAAACAGCCGCGGCCAGCGGCCTGGGCTTGCTTGCGAAAAAGGACCGCGATCCCATGACGGCAACTACTTTTGGGACTGGGGAGCTGGTACTTGACGCGTTGAAGCGGGGCGTCAAAAGGATTATTGTTGGCCTGGGCGGCAGCGCGACTAACGATGGCGGTGCCGGCCTGGTCCAGGCTTTAGGGGTTAGGTTTTTAGATAAAAACGGCCAAGAGCTGCCTTTTGGCGGAGGAAGTTTAGACCAGTTAGTCAGAATTGATGCCAGCGGCTTGGCTCCCCGCTTAAAAGAAGCAGAAATAATCCTGGCCAGTGACGTGACCAATCCTTTGACCGGGCCCAATGGGGCTTCAGTGGTTTTCGGCCCGCAAAAGGGAGCGGACAAGGAGATGGTCCAGAAGCTTGACGCTAGCCTTCACCATTACGCGGCCGTGATCAAGGAGCAAGTTGGGAAAGACGTGGAGAACGTTCCTGGCAGCGGGGCAGCTGGCGGCCTGGGAGCAGGCTTTTTAGCCTTCAGCAATAGCCAAATGAAAGCCGGCGCCCAGATTGTGATTGAGGAAAGCCATTTGGCGGAAAAGATGCGGGATGCCGACTATGTCTTTACGGGCGAAGGCGGGATTGACTTCCAGACTAAGTTCGGCAAGACACCCTATGCCGTAGCCCAAGTTGCCAAAAAAATTGGCATACCGGTTTTTGCTCTGGCTGGCCAGGTCGGAGACGGAATTGACAGCTTATATGAAGCAGGCTTTACGGGGATTTTTGGTATCCTGCCAGGCGTCTGCAGCTTGCCGGAAGCTTTAGCAGGCGGAGAAGAAAATTTAGCCCGGACCAGTGAAAACGTAGCCCGGGTGATTAAGGCCGCCAGAGCAAATTTACAGTAAAGGCTTACTGTTAAGGAAAAATAGCATTTTTTTGTCTTTCAGCCAATTTTTTACGCATATGCTCTGTAATTTTTTCAAAAGATTGCGATAATAAGAATGGACGCGGAAAGCGAATTCAAAAATGAAAGGGCATAAAAAGATGAAAGAATACTATTTGGACTATCGTGAGCAAGTGCGGAATATCTTGGATGCTTTGGACGACAGCAGTACATCCTTGCGCCTGGGAGCAGTCGCGATCGAAAATCTCTTGACCCTGGCCAAAATCGACCTGGATGATGAAGACGAAGAAACTGAAACAGGCGATGAGGAGGATGAAGGCGAAGACGAAGAAGATTCTGATGATTCAGATGCCATTGAAGCGGCAGATAGCGGCGGGGACCTAGACCTAGCAGAAGCGGAAGCCAAGAAGCAACAAGTCAAGATCATCCGCCATGAAGAGCCAAGAGCCAGCATCCCTTACCAGATCTCGGCTGGCAACCAGCTCTGCCGCTTTTCCCGGGCCTTGAAGGGCGGGAGTTTTTACACCGAACAAGGAGATTTAGTTGGCGAGATTAATGAGCTGACACTCAAAAATCTGAACGTGGAAAATGGCGATTTAGTCGAGCTGGACCCGAGCAGTCAGCCGCCCCGGGTGATCCGGATAGTGGAAGCCGGCAATCTGCCGTCTAATATCGAGACTATGTCATATGGGGTGGTAGAAAGGGATGCTGCCGGCGATTTGTATGTCAGCCGCAGCGCCATGGGCGAGAAATTGAGCGAGTGCGCGGGCATTGACCGCTATGAGGTACCGGCGATCATTGATGCCGGACAAACTGAGACTGGTTTTGTCCATGAAGGCGATATCGTTGACTTGGCCTGGTATAAGAACAGCCCCAGCAATATGATCGTCCGCTGGGTCAGCCAGACTAAGGGAGAAGAAGCTCCAAAGAAGGAAAAGCCGGCTGAAAAGAAGGTAAAGAGCGAAAAGGAAGACAAGGGCAAAGAAGAGAGCGTAACGACCTTGAATTTCGACCTGCATGGCCGCAGCGTGGCGGTGGTCATCGGCAATGAACTCCGCAGCCAGGAGATTCAGAAGATGGTGGGTGAACACCACGGCCGCTGCAAGGTGATTGACGCCTTCAAGTTTTCCGACACGGAGTCTTTTTACAAGCACGCTCTCAAGCGGGCTGATGTAACGGTTATGGTGCAGAATTTGAACAAGCACTCGACCAGCAAGGCTCTGCGCAAGTATGCCAAGCGGCTGGCCATCGCGGATTCGGCAGGCCTGTCTTCAATTGAGCGGGCGATCTACCGGGCTATGCACGGCCTGCCGGCTTATGAGACATCTACCCAGCCGATCGCGTATCCGGTCAAGGAGCTGGCACTTAGTTAATTTTTAGAAAGGTTGGCGGTCAAGATGGCATTTTCGGATAAAGATAAATTCGTTGAGATGGATAAAATCGGCGCGACCTGGCTGGACCGGGGGGCGGAAGCCTACCGGCAGGGGGACTATGAACTGGCCCTGCAGTGCTATAAAAAGGCAGCTGACTACGGCAATTCCCAGGCCATGTGCAATTTAGGCTACATCTATGCCTTTGGCCGGGTTGGTGAAGCCGACCAGGAGCAGGCTTTTTACTACTTTACTCAAGCATCTTTGGCCGGCAACCCGAATGCCTTCTATAAGCTGGGGGATGCCTTCCGCTTCGGCAATTTTGTAAAGAGAAATGACCAGATTGCCTTTCAATATTACAGCATGGCGGAAAGCGTCCTGAAGGAAGGCGATGAAGACCTGATTGCTGAGATCGACTACCGCCTGGCCCTTTGCTACGCCAGAGGCTGGGGGACGAGCCAGCGCTGGGACCTGGCCTTGAAGTATATCAATGAGGCTCAGCTTTATGCCTACCGGAACAAGCAGCATGGCGAGTACAACTGGCAAAAGACCAGCCAGCGGATCAACAAGCTGCATGATGAGATAGTAAGCGAAATGTTTTCATAAGTTTTAAGTAGCTGCCTGGGGCGAACCGGGTAGCTACTTTTTTATGGAATTTGTTCAAAATAGCTATTTTCTTTGGTCCTGCAATCAGCTTGGTTTATAATGATAGATGTACAGGTAATAATAACTTAAAAGTTATAGATTTGGATAGATGTAAAAATGATAGATAGATTATGGCTGTTTAACCAGCGTGCTGCTGTTAGCCTGCTCGACTACTATACAACTATTGAGATAATTATTTCATTATTTATTGCTGGCTTGCTTGCCTTGGTCTACAAGAACAGCCACTACAGCAAGCAGCAGAAGCGCAGCTGCTACTGGTCTTTAGGCCTCTTGCTAATCATCAATTTAATTGAGTGGATTTTGGTCATGCTGGATGGCGTCTCGGGCCAATACAGAATATGGTTGCTAATCAACAAGTTTTTAAACTACTGCTTGATACCGTTTCTAGGCTACCTCGTTATTCATATTTGGGTGCGGCATTCAAAGTATGACCGCCTGCTGGTAGTATTGCTGCCGGGGAATGTTCTCTTCCAGCTTGCGTCGATTTTTACCGGCTGGACTTTTTGGATTGACCAGAATAGCCACTATCACCAAGGCCGTTACTACATTGTTTACTTATTTATCTGCATTATCGTGATGTTCGCGATTGTATCTGCTTATCACCAGTTTGAGCAAAAGACATTCAGCGGCGACCGCCTTTTTGTATTTTATACATTTTTCGTGGTCTTTCTGGGGATCATGATCCAAGAAGTGAGCGGGGGAGCTTTGCGGACGACATCATTGACGATTACGATCGGGATGTGCTTTTTGCTGAACCGCTTCAATAATTTTACCCAGAAGGTCAGCGACATGAAGATTAGCCGGGACAGTGTCGTGATGCGGACGGATATTATGACGGGGATGCAGAACCGTTATGCCTATGAGGAGAAGCTGGGCGAGATGGTGACGCCGCAAGGCGGGAAGGAGTTTTTAGCTTTTTCCATAGACATCAACGGTTTAAAAGAGATGAATGACAACCGGGGCCACCTGGCCGGGGATGACTTGATCCGGGAAGTGGCCGCGATTATTAGGGATATTTTAGGCAAAAGCGGAGAATGCTACCGGATTGGGGGAGACGAGTTTGCTGCGATCGTACCCGGCGACAGCCAGCAAGGGGAGAAATTAAAGCAGCAGCTGGAGTTAGAGGTAGTCAAGTACCGGATCAATACCGGGCAGAATATCAGTTTTTCTATTGGCTATGCCGACAGTGAATCGCATCCCCAGGCCAATCTGGAGCGTTTGATGCAGCTGGCTGACCAGCAAATGTACCAGGAGAAGCGGGAGTATTACGGCCGCCCGGGAAACAACCGGCGGGGTAGAAGCAGCCAGTAAAAAGCAAGAAGGTTGACAGGCCGCGCCTGCTTGGGTTACCTTTAACTTGTATTCAAGGGATAGAGGACAAGTTGGGGGAATTATCATGTTTACGATTTTGTTTTTGATTTTACTGATATTTTTAACTATTGTGGCCGTGCCGGTGGCGATCGCCGCATTTCTGCTCAAGGTCTCGTTTAAGATCCTGGGCTGGCTGATCGGCATCTGCTTTACTTTGGCCCTGCTGATCAGTTTGCTATTGATTAGCATGATGTAGGAGCATTTTTTAAAAAAATATAGCAGCCATGGATTGCAAAATTGCTAGTCCATGGCTGCTTTTTTGTTGGTTATTTTAAAAGGTTGTTGGCGTCTGTCTGGATATCAAAAAGTTCGGTATCAACGTCTCCGTTCTGCAAAGCGGCATTTAAACGTGAATTAAGCAAGTTGATCACTTCCGTATACTCTTTGAAACGGGGTACAAGCTGGCCGTTTTCCAGCAAGTCATCCAGCTGCCAATTGGTCAAACTCTGAGAATCAGAGCCGTACTGGTGGAGAATTTTAGCGGTGGCTTGGCTTTGGACAACTGATTTTAAGACTGAGCTCCCAGTTGAACTGGCCATCAGCTTTTGCTGCAATTGCTGGTCAGAGCAGAGCATTTGAATGAACTTCCAGGCCATTTGCTTATTTGCGCTGCTGTTGGCAATTCCCCAGGAACTACTCTCAATGCTTGTGCTGCTGCTGCCTGCCAGGCTCGGCATCTGGCAGCAGTCGACCCGGAAATTATAGGACCGGGTCACATGGTAGGGATAGGAGGTGTAGGTCCGGTACTGAGCCAGATAGATTGGCTCAAAAGCGACTTTTCCTTCGTCAAAGAGGTCACTGGTTACGTTCATGTTTCCCGCGTTCGCGTAAAGCTGCTGCATTAGCTTGATTGCTTTGCTAAAGCGGCTGCTCGTCAAATTGATGCGGCGGTCGCTGACGTTAAAAGGCTCATCTTGATAAGCTGCTGCCGCGTTATACCAGTTAAAGTCGTTGGTTGTGCCATAAAGCTTTTTCCCTTTAACCTTGCTGAGCTGGGTGCTGATAGCTTCAAATTCATCAGGCGTTGGCTTGGAAAACTTGCTCGGCAGATCATATTTTTCCAGCAGGCTTTGATTATAGATCATCAGCTGGGGGTTAGCTTCATAGGGCAGGGCATATTGCGCGCCGCGGTAGCGGTCACCGGATAGCAGCGGCTGGTAAAAATCACTAGTATCAAGCTTGTCACTGGCAATGAAGCGGTCAAGGCTGGCCAACACGCCTTCAGATGCCATTGTGGCAAAGTTTTCATCTGGTACCAAAATGACGTCTGGGGTTTGTCCGGAAACAATCTTGCCGCTGAGCCAGTTGATATAGTCCTTCTTGGTAATCCCGGTTTCGTATTGGATCTTTACGTCAGGATATTTGCGGTGAAATTTTTTAATCGCGTAGTCGATCATCTTATAGGGCTCGCCACTCGGCGCGTCCCAGCTGCTGCCAGTATAAAAAGCAACCGTTAGTGTTTTTGACTTTTTCTCGTAATAATCGCCTACAGCTGCAGAAGCCGCGCAAAGAAGGACGATCAGCAATAAGACCAGCCAAGTAGAGTTGATGCGGTTACTGCTTGTCTGCTTGGTCATCGCTGATTACCTCGCTGGTGACGCCGCTTTGAATGGCCCAAATTGCCAGCTGGGTCCGGTCCCGCAGGTCGAGCTTATCCAGGATTTTTGAAATATAGTTGCGGACAGTGCCTTCGCTTAAGAATAACTTGGCCGCGATTTCTTTGTTTGAGAGGCCAAAGCCAACTTGCTGGATTACCCGGAGTTCATGTGGGGTGAAGTCCCGTGCCTCCTGGTCATTGACGCTGATCGCGTAATTGCTTTGCGCCATTCTGGAAAAGAGGGTGAAGACTTTCTGCGCGATATCAGGGTTGATCATGGCCCCGCCCCGGTAGACTGTTTCAATGGCCTGGTAAAGCTGGGCTGGTTCAACCCCTTTGAGCAGGTAGCCTGAAGCACCATATTTTAAGGCGCTAAAAATAAAGTCATCATCGTCAAAAGTTGTCAAGATAATTACTTTGATATTGGGATATTTCTCCTTGACGTACTTGGTGCAAACTGTCCCGTCCATTTCTGGCATGCGGATATCCATTAAAATGACGTCTGGCTGTTTGACGGCCAACTTGTCTAGTACCTCTTTGCCGTTGCCAGCTGTATCGGTAACGGTAAACTTGCCGGATGCTTCTAGCACGATTTTAATTGAATCCCGGATGAGGGCCTGGTCATCGGCTACTAATACCTTAATCATATTTTCTCCTCCTCATTTTTATTATTTTTAGGAATAACCACACTGACTAAAAATCCCTGCCTGCCGTCAAAAGTAACCTTGCCGTTGATGATCGCGACCCGTTCCTTCATCTGGGTGATTCCAAATCCCGGACGGATCATTTTAACCCCAGCTCCGTTGTCCTGGATATTAAGCAGGTAAGCTGCCGGAGTTTCCAAACAGTAAATATTAACTTTGCTGGCATGGCCGTGCCTCAATGAGTTAGTAATAGCTTCTTCAATGATTCTGAAGATGACGTTCTCAGTTGTCTTTTCAAAATCAGGTTGCTGCCACTCATAGTCAAAATTGATCTGCAAGTGGGAAATATCGCTGTATTCCTGCAGCATTTTCTTTAGGGATGCTTCCAGGGTATAGCCATTAAGGGCCCCGGGCCGCATCTGATTTAGCGTTTTACGGACATCTTTGATTCCCTGTTTGGTAGCAATTGAAATCTTATTTAATTGCTCCTTGGCGGCTTGGGGATTGATATCGATCAACATCTTAGTCGCATCAACCCCGGCTGAAATACCGGTCAAGGCATGGCCAACGGTGTCGTGAATATCCCTGGCGATTCGCTTTCTTTCCCGGTTCTCGGCGATTTTTTCAGACAGAGCAGCGTAATTCTTTAATTCAATATTTGTCCGGGCTGCCTGGGAAAGCTCTTCCTGGATATTGCGCTCTTGGTTGAGCAAGTAGAGGCCATAAGCCACGATGATGCCGATAAAACAGAGCAGGTTGAGCGTCGTTAAGAAATTTTTGATAATGACCAGCTTGGTCTGGACTTTAACCGGCAGAAAGCTGATATAGCTGGCCAGATTTGGCATATCCAAGAAGCTGCCTAAGATCGCGTAATCCGAGACGGAATAGAGCAAGAGAAAGAGCAGGGAAATGCTGGCCCAAAAAGGCAGGTGGCGTATATGGGCCATGTTCCGGCTGAAGAGAAAGTAATCGACTAAGATTAATAGAAAGAGACCATTGTAGCTAGTCTGCAGGGCAATATAAATAATGATCGTTAAGATAATTTCGATGAAGAAAAAGGTTGTACTTGAATTGACCGAATGACTGCTATGGTGGCGAATGGTCATAATGGTTGCTAGAAGCAGCATGGTCAGATTTGCTGTCCAAAAAATTCCTACTGGCGAAAAAGGAACCCGGTTCAACTTAGTTAAGAACTGGTAGCTGACATTTTGATTCACGATATAAATCGATGCCCCGTAAAAAATTGCAGAGATGTAAAGCACAATGATTGTATTCAGCCACATCATCGCCCTTCTCAATAGAAAGAGACGCTTGAGTTTTTGGGCCATTATTGTCTTTTGCTCCATTACTGCCACCCCGTCGTTCCGTAATGATTAAGATTGCCCCGGTCGATTATCTCAGTAGGTATGACAATCTTCTCTTTTACCTTTTCCCCCTTCAGCAAATCGTAGATAGCTTTAGCACTGCTTTTGCCCATTTTGACCGGGGACTGGGCAGCGGTGGCAACAGCGTTTGAGTTCTTGCTGATCAGCAATTTCATGTTGGGGGAGCCGTCAACGCTGTAAACGTGGATTTTTTTATCCAGCTTTTGAGCAGCGATTGCTGACAGGGCCCCGATGGCCGCTTGATCGTTTAAGGCCATGACCGTGTCAAAGCTTTTACCTTTTTTCAGATAAGCCGTGACTTTTGGGAGAGCAATTTCTGACTGGCCAAAGGTCTCCAGCCGGTCGACTATTTTGTAGTTCTTCACCTTTGAGTTATTAGAAAGCGTTGCGCAGAAGCCGCTGATCCGTTCTTTAGCAGAATATGCACTGGCCTGGGTCAAGAGAAGAATCTTTGCCTGTTTTTCCTTTTTAAGAAGGTAACGGGCGACCAGGGAGCCGGCCCGGTAATTGTCAGTGGCAATCGTACAGTCAGCGTCTGCCCACTTCATTTCCGTGTCGACATTGATGATTTTAATGCCAGCTGCCCGCGCTTTTCTTAAAGCCTGGTGGATTTTCACAGAGTTGCCGTCGACCGGGGCAATGACGATCAAGTCGACTTTTTCCTTGATGAAATCATTAATCTGTTGGACTTGCTTGTCGACCTTTAATGCTGGATCCCGGGTGATCAAACGGTCACCATGTTGGTTGACCGAGTTGGCGATCTGTTCGTTCAAAATGACATAGAAGTTGTTGTTCATGGTCATATAGCTGGTCCCGATGGTGTATTGCCGCTTGGTCCAGGGATGCAGATTTAGCAGAAAATATGTAAGTAGAATTAGACCGACAGTGGCGAAAGTGCTGCAGACCAACTGCTTGCTGAACTTCCGCTTGCCATGAAAGGTCATGTGCTCTCCTCCTAAAAAAATGAACCGGTTTATTTGTACTCGTTACTATAGATTATATGGAAAATTGTCATATTAGTCATGTGACAAATGTCATATTTCTGCTTGCAAATAATGACAAAAAGCTAAGCTGGTGGGGTTGAACAAGTGACATCTTACACTATGTAAGCGATTGCCGGGATGCTAAACTTATCTCGAAAGTTAAGCAAGGAGGTAAGAAAGTGAAATATGTATTTTTGGTCTCACATGGCAAATTTGCAGAGGGCTTGAAGACTTCTCTGGAAATGTTTACCGGTGACACGGAGCGTATATTTGCAATTGGCCTGCATAATGGGAAATCAGCTGATGACTTCAAGCAAGAAGTCAAGAGCCTGCTGGACCAGCACAAGTTTACCGCTGCCGATGAATTTGTGATCTTGGCAGACTTGATTGGCGGCAGTCCCTTGACCAGCTTCTTGGGCGTGGCGGCTGATTATAACCTGCTCGACCGGGCAACGATCTTGGGCGGGATGAACTTCACCATGGCTTTGACGGTTGCTGTTTCCTTGGATGGAATGGACCGGGAGACTTTGGCGGCTACTGCCTTGAGTGAAGCCAAGGAAGCCTTGAAGGAATACAAATTATCAGCAGACAGCGCTGATGACGATGATGATGAGATTTAACGAGGAGGAAGAAAGATGTCAGTTTCATTTGTAAGAGTTGATGACCGGATGATCCACGGGCTGATTACCACCCGTTGGGGGAAGGAACGTCCTTGTGACGGGATTATTGCTGTTAATGACAAGGCAGCAAATAACAAGATCTTGAAAGAAGCCTATCAAGCAGCGGCCGAAGGGAAGAAAACTTTTGTCTGGACGATGGAACACTTTTTGAAGGTGCAAGACAAGGTCTTGAAATCAGACACCCGTTACTTCTTGATTACCAAGAGTCCTCTGGACATGAAGAAGATCCTGGTTGACGAAGGCTTCAAGCCAAGCGACGTAAAGGTAGTCAACGTTGGTCCAGGCAATGACCGGCCAGGCGCGATCAAGCTCGGTGATAACCAGTCCTTCACCCAAGAAGAAGGGGATGCCTTTGAAGCAATCGAAAAGGCCGGCTATACGGTTGACTTCGCCTTATTGCCAGATCAAAGAATTGGTGAATGGTCAAAGTTTAAGTCAAAGTTTGGTTACTAAAAAGTTCTTTTTAAAAAGAGGGAGATTTTTAAAATGACAATTAATTGGTTCCAGGCTGCCATCTTGGGCTTGTTCGCGTGTTTGTGTTCCAACTCATGTATGGCAGGGCAAGCAGTAGGTAACTACACGATTGGTCGTCCTTTGGTCGGCGGCTTGGTCTGCGGGATTATCTTGGGCGACTTGAAGCTCGGGATTGCCTGCGGGGTGGCCATGCAACTGGTTTACATCGCCTTGGTTACTCCAGGTGGTACCGTTTCAGCCGACGTCCGGGCAATTTCCTACATCGGGATTCCCCTGGCCATGGTGGCAATTTCCGCGCAAAACTTGAACCCGCTGAGTACTTCAGCCGCTAACTTGGCTAAGTCAGTGGGCACCCTGGTTGGTACGGTCGGCACAGTTCTCTACTACGCCGTTGCGACGATGAACTTGGTTTGGCAGTCATTCGGCTGGAAGGACGTTGAAAACGGCAAGCTGGACAAGCTGTACTCAGTCAACTTCGGCTGGCCATGGCTGTCCCACGCATTGTTCTCCTTTATCCCAACCATGCTTTTGACGCACTTTGGGGCAACTGCTGTTACTGCTTTGCGTAACGCTTTGCCAATGGACGGGATTCCAATGAAGACCCTGTTTACGGTCGGCGGGATGCTGCCATGTGTCGGGATCGCTATCTTGCTGCGGCAGATTGTCAACAAGCCAATGGACTTCGTGCCATTCCTGGTTGGTTTCACTTTCTGTGCATCTCTGCACTTGAACCTGGTTTCAGTTACGATCGTTTCCCTGCTCTTTGCCGCAATCATGTACGAAGTACAAATGGTCGAAAGCAAGCGGGTTACGGTAGCTGCCGGCTCAATTGATGATGACGATGAGGAAGAGGAGGACATCTAATCATGGACAACGCTAAGAAACTGGACAAAAAGACTTTAAGCAAGTCATTCAATTTATGGTTCTGGGGGGCATTGACCTGTTTCTCCCAAGAACACATGCAGACTTTTGGCTACATGGCTTCCATGCTGCCAATTCTGAAAAAGCTTTATCCAAAGCATGAAGACCAGGTCAATGCTATCCACGCTTACACGGCCTTCTTCAACACCAACCCAATGCTGGGTTCAGTGATCGTTGGTATCACGGCAAGTATGGAAGAAGCCCGGGCAAATGACCGCGGGATTGACGGTGAAACGATCAACGACATGCGGGCCGGTTTGATGGGGCCAATTGCCGGGATCGGTGACTCCTTGATCGACGGGACTTTGATTCCAATTCTGCTGGGTATCGCTTTAGGTATGTCCAATGGCGGCTCACCAGTCGGCGCCATCTTCTACATCATCGTTTGGGTACTTTTGGCCTACTTCGGCCAGCGCTTCCTTTACTTCCGCGGCTACCAGCTGGGGGACAAGGCGGTAGAGTTCCTGGTTGGTGAACAAGGCGCTGCTGTCCGCCGGGCAATTGGTACTGTTGGTGCCATGGTTGTCGGCGGGGTGCTGGCATCATGGGTTAACGTTACTACCTCTTTGAAGCTGTACAACTCAAACGGCAAGGTCTTCCTGGACCTGCAAAAGCAGCTGGACTCAATCTTCCCAGGCCTTTTGACCGTTTTGATCACTATTTTCTGCTGGTGGTTGATGTCAAAGAAGCACGTTTCAGCAATCTGGACTATGCTGATTTTGGTTGTAATTTCCTTTGTCGGCGTCCTGGTTGGCTTCTTCAACCCAGGCCTGTCCTACTAATATTCGTCCTTGCCGTTCTTAGACTAGAAAGGGATCTTGATTATGACTTTTGAAGAAATGCGTAAGGGATATCAAGACGAGGTAGCCTATCAAAAGCATATGTTAAGAAATCTGGGCTACTGGTTCCAGCTGGGCAGCATACTTAGCGGGAGCGGAATTGTCCTGGTCTACTTCTTCCATGCGAAAAATACTTTTCTCAATATTTTAGGAATCGCCTTGCTAGTGTTGGGGGCGGCAGGGATGTTGCTTTTCGGCTACGCTGGTTGGAAAGGCCAGCGGAATCTCCAAGCTCTGATCGATGATTATGAGCAAAAGCTTGATTACCTGCAAAAGCAGGTCAGTCATGGTAAACGCTAGTTGCAAATACTAGTTTACTTTTCCAACTCACTTTTACTAAACTCCTCAAAAACAGTAAAACGAGTTATAAACTACCCTATTTCAATTGCTCTGCAGTCGCCAGATGAGAGCCCGGTGGCAGCAGGGCAATTTTTTGTGCTTTACGGAATCTTGTGAAAGTGCTTTAATTAAGCAGATGAAGAAGGGGCTTTAACTGTCGGAAAAAAGTTATCAATCTTTGCCTTCTAATTAAGAGGAAAGAGGTAAAATATGAAAGTTTGGATGAGAGTTAGGCGCGACAAGGAAATGAATCTGGATGTGCCGCACAGTATTAATATCGCTACAGCGATGTATGGCTTCCGGGAATTAGGCGCGGAGATCGTACCATATCACTTTATCGACGAAATTGAGGAAAAAATTGGCCCAGATGACATAGTGCTGGACTATATTGAGCAATGCCAATGGGTCTTTAAAAAATTCGGACATCCAACTTATCTGGACTGCTATCCAGAAAGATTGAAGCCTTTTTTAAAGAGAAAGATTTGGCGGGATACGATAAATAGTTTTTCTAGCGATGAGAAAAAGTGGTCGGCAGGCTACTTTATCAAGCCGGTTAAGGATAAGGCTTTTACCGGGAAAATCATCCGAAATACATCGGATTTGATTGGCTGTGGCAATTCAATGGAAGACTATGAGATCTTGGTAAGCGAGCCGATAGACATTCTTGCTGAATGGCGCTGCTTTATCATGTATGACCGGATTATTGACGTCCGGCCATACGGCTCGGTGTCGGACCTTAATTACCAGGGTTATCGTTACCACTATGACGAAGAATTTTTGGATGAGCTAATGACAGAATTCAGAAAATGGCCAGACCGTCCGGCCGCTTGTAGCATCGATATTTGCTACTGCAAAGACGGACAGAGCCGGATGGTTGAAGCGAATGACGCCTACGCGCTGGGATGTTACGGCCTGCCAAGTTTGCTCTACGCAAAATTCATTTCTGCGAGATGGAGCCAAATTTTCGAGCGGGAAGATGAGTATCATTTTTGACAGCTTCTGACGAAGAAAGTAAATTGCTTTTTGCTGTGATTACCTAGCCTGCGCGGTTGCGCGGGCTTTTCCTTTCCGAAAAAGGAGGACTTTGCGGGACTTC
>NZ_JBKZCD010000034.1:0-15077 GCF_046938665.1 Lactobacillus delbrueckii subsp. bulgaricus | reverse complement strand
AATTTAGAGCGACTCTGAGGAGCCGCTCTTTTTTTGCTTTCATTTGCAGGAAAGTAATGAAAAAAGCTGCTTTTATCCTCTTATTACCTAAAAGGCTTGCATAAAGGTGAAAGTGTGCTAGTATAGTAAGCATATTAGGAAGAACGATTTTAATTAGAAAGGAGCAAAGAGCATGACTCAAGCTAGAGTAAATACTTGCAGGCTTGGCGGTGTCGTTGGTAAGGCGAGCCGATATTTGTCATGCTTTTGCTCTTAAGCAAAATTTTTGAATAATCTGTAAGCAGCACGGCTGTAAGATTTTTCTGTTCGCGCCAATGGCATCGTTAACTGGAAACTGTTAATTGTTTATGCGAGGTATTGGAATGAACAAGGGAAAATCTTTATTGGCTGGTGCTGCTGTTTTGTTTTCTGGGGCACTTTTGACGGCTTGCGGGCAAAGCAAGGGGGCAAGTGAGAAGCAGGTATTGAACTGGATGACATCGGCAGAAATCATCACTATGGACCCGTCTAAGGCGACGGATACGACTTCTTTCACCCAGATGGAAAACACCATGGAAGGCCTGTATCAATTAGACAAGGACAACCAGGCCAAGGAAGCCCTGGCGACTAAGGCTGCCCAAAGCAAGGACGGTCTGACCTGGACTTTTGCTTTACGGAAAGACGGCAAGTGGTCCAACGGGCAGGCAGTTACTGCTAAAGACTTTGTCTACTCTTGGCAGCGGACGGTTAATCCCAAGACCGCGTCTCAATACAGCTATATCTTCTCCGGCATTAAGAACGCGGACGCGATCGTGGCAGGCAAAAAAGCCCCGGCCAGCCTGGGCGTCAAAGCTCTTGGCAAGTATAAGCTGCAGGTTAAATTAGACCACAAGCTGCCTTATTTCAAGCTCTTGCTGGCCTTCCCGGTCTTTTTCCCGGAAAACCAAACTGCAGTTGAAAAATATGGCAGCAAGTTCGGTACTTCTTCTAAGACCACGGTCTTCAACGGCCCCTTTGTCCAAAAAGGCTGGACCGGAGCCAACCTGTCCTGGAAGATGGTCAAGAACAAGAACTACTGGAACAAGTCAGCCGTCAAACTCTCCCAGATTAACTTCATGGTTGAAAAGTCACCGTCAACGGCCTACAACCTTTACCAGGACGGCAAGCTGGATACGGCAATTTTGAGCGCCCAGGCAGCCAAGAACTTGCAAAAGCAGGCCGGCTACGTGATCAGAAAGAACAACGGCACGACTTACATGCAGTTCAACACCAAGCTGGCTAAATTTAAGAGCACAAAATTGCGTCAAGCAGTTTCCATGGCTTTGGACCGGAAGGCCCTGGCCAAGACCCTGGGCGGCGGTTTTACCGGTGCGACGACCTTTACCGCGGCTGATATGACCAAGGTGGACGGGCAGGACTTCACTCAGCTGGCCCAGGACAAGACGACCAAGCAAATCACCAGCTACCACAAGACATTGGCTCAGAAGACCTTTAAGGAGGCCCTCAAGGACTTGCAGCTGAAGAAATTATCCTTTACTTTGCTGACGGCTGATGACGACAGCTCAAAGGCGATTGGCGAATACATCCAGAGTGCCTTGGAAACGACTTTTGGCAAGCAAGTCTCCGTCAAGGTGCAGAGCCTGCCGACCAAGTCCCAGTTTGCCAAGATGGACAGCGGCAATTTTGAAGCCTGCGTCAGCGGCTGGAATGCTGACTTCGCTGACCCGATTTCATTCTTAGACTGCATGACCTCAACTAACGGCTACAACTCCGGCAAGTGGTCAAACAAGCAATATGACCAGCTGATTGCCAAGTCCAAGACTGTTTCTTCATCTAAGCAGCGGCTGCAGCTTTTGGCCAAGGCAGAGAATATCTTGCAGACTGACCAGGGGGTTACGCCACTGGTTCAATCCGGCAGTGCCTGGATGCTGAACACTAAGGTCAAGGGTTTGATCTACAACGGCAGCTACAACTTTGAATACGCCTACCTGCAGTAAAAGTGAAGTAGATTGATTGTCAAAAATGGATAGTTTTGCTAAACTGAAGGCAGATTTAATAGCTTTTTGCAAAGAGGGGGGAGCAAAAAAATGAAGGACTCAAATTCTTTTGTCTATAATGTTTGGCTGATCATTCTGCTGGTTGCCGCCTACATCTGGCCGATTTTTGGTATTGTGC
This sequence comes from Lactobacillus delbrueckii subsp. bulgaricus, assembly GCF_046938665.1. GTDB lineage: Bacteria > Bacillota > Bacilli > Lactobacillales > Lactobacillaceae > Lactobacillus > Lactobacillus delbrueckii_C. The sequence goes on along the minus strand of NZ_JBKZCD010000034.1, from coordinate 12,923 downwards.
CGGCAATTTACCTCTTTATCAAGCGGAAAGATGAACAGTTAGAGAAGATGCAAGGCTGGATTACCCTGGCCTTGATCTGGCAGATTGTACTCTGGCTCTTGATGATCATTGTCTTGATCTGCTTTGTAGCGCTTGCTGGTTCGGCTGGCAAGTAGAAATTGCCAAAGTAAAACCGCTAGTCACGCGACTAGCGGTTTTTTTCTGCCTATAAATAAGGTGCCATTTTTTGGTAAAGTTCGTCTAAAGGAACGGGCGGACTGAAGAGGAAGCCCTGGGCCAGGTTGCAGCCAGCTTCTTTAAGGAAGTCAAACTGTTCCTGAGTCTCAACCCCTTCACAGACGGTTCTAATCCCTAATTCTCTAGCCATCTGGCAGATATTGCGGACGATCGTCTTGGACCGGTCATCAAATTTCCTGAGGAAGACCATGTCGATCTTGATCACGTCAAAGTGGTAGTCCTTTAAGACGTTCAAGCTGGAATAGCCGCTGCCAAAGTCATCCATCCAGACCTGGTAGCCCAGGTCATGGAAGTGCTGGACGGCTTCGACCATGGCCTGGCTGTTGTCATTTAGGGCACTTTCCGTAATCTCAATATGAACTTGCTCGCGGCTGAGCCCGTAGCGGGCGACGGTGTCTTCGATCTTTTGGTAAATATCGCAGGCTTCCAGGTCTGTTCTGGAAATGTTGAAGCTGATGGGGAAGATTTCTTTTTCCTTTTTTCGTAAAAACTCAGCGTCTTGCCCATAGCCCTCTAAAACGTGGCAGTCAACCTTGTAGACTTCCCGGTTGGCCTCCAGGGCAGGGATAAACTTGTCTGGAGACAGGAAGCCGTATTTGGGGTCAATCCAGCGCGACAGGGCTTCACATTCAGCCAGCTTCATGGTTTGGATGTCGATCAAGGGCTGGTAGTAGATCTTGAGCCAGTTGTCGCGGCAGGCTTGGTCGATCTTGCTCAGAACATGGACCCGGATTTCATCCGCCTTGGCCAGCTGGTCATTAAAGTAGCCGATAGAGGCATTTGTCAGCTTGATTGAGTTAAGGGCACTGGCTGCCTGGTCGAGTCCATGCAGCAGCTCAGTATTGCGCTGGCGGCGCAAAAGATGCCGGCTGGGCTTGAAGGGAGCTAAGCCAACCTTGAAGAACAAGGTTTCACCAGTGCTGCGGGCCGCGACTGCGTTAATAATCTTGGAAAAATTGTCTTCGTCTTGCTTTTCAATAATGCCGATGAAGTGGGCGCCATTGCGGGAAATTATTGACTTCGGAAATTGCTCTTGCAGCTGCTGGCAGATAAATTTCAAGAGATTGCTGCCGTCCTGGTAGCCGTTAGTTAAGTTGTAATCATGCAGGTTGACCAGGGAGCTGTAAAAAATACTTAAACTTTGGCTTTTGCCGAACTGCTTGAGACTTTCCTCGTAATGCTCCATGAAATAGTGGAGGCTTTTGGCCCCAGTCAGCTGATCATCATCATATTTCTTCAAGTAGCTTTCATAGCGGGTAACGCTGAAGATATTATACTTCATGAAGACAATGTACATGATGCAGGAAATAATAGCTAAAATGCTGACCACGTAGGCGATTGGCGTTGGGACCGCCGAGTTGCTGCCATCAAGGAACATGCGGGGAAATTCCGCCTGGGCGACAACCAGGATCATGCAGAGTATGGTGGACCAGAAGAAACGGCTGTCTTCCGTGATGATGGTCTGCTCCTGGCTGATGTAGCGGATTTCTTTTTTAAAAAGAAAGTAGAGGCAGAGGGTTAAGATAATGGTGAAAAAGTCCCATTGCCAGTTCTGATTGGCCAAAAGGGATGAAATTTCAGCGGCGATGACAAATTGACAGTAAGTGAAGACGGCTACGGACGGCGTCTTGTTAATTAGGCGCTGATAAAGAAAAATGACTGGGATCAGGGGCAAGAGGATCAATCCAGTTGCCAGAAAAAAGTCGCTTAAGGCATTAAGGCTAAGCAGGGGGCTTAGCTTCTGGTAAAGGAAGACGGTCATGATCATGGACGTGTTTAAAGAGAGCAGAAAGGCTCCCAGGCATTTGCCAATCCGTTTGGGGATGCTTTCCTTTTTGAAAAATAACTGATCAGTAATTAACGCAATAAAAAATGCCTGCAGGAGAAAAGTGTGGTTGCGGGCATAAAAGGTTGTAAACCAGGCTATCATGTGTCCTTCCTCGAAATGATCTCTTTATTAACAGAATTGCTTATATAGAGATTTTAGCATATGTTTCTGTCTAAAGCGGATGTTAAATTAGTCTTTTTCCAGTAAGGTAAAATTAGCGTAAAGCAGACCGGGCAAATAGTGAAAGCGCTATATTTTTCAAATGTAAAAAACAGGTAAATTAAGCAAAATAAACTGAAAAAGTAAAGTGTGGCCTCGCGAAAACTTTGCAATTCTGCTAAGAAATCGGCTTACTTTAAACAATTTTAAGCATTTTACATTGATTTAACAATCATCACTGAATGCATTTAACTTGCCTCCATTAAGATTGAATCAGTAAGAATTCAAGGAGGAATTAACATGTCACGCAAAAAAAACAAAGTCGCCATCGTTGCACTTGTTTTGCTGGCAATCGTCACCGGCTGCGTCATCGGCAGCTCCGAAGCTGATACCAAGGGAGTTTCCGGGACAGTTAACATCGCCGGGTCATCCGCCCTTCTGCCTTTAGCGCAGACCGCGGCCAAGACTTTCATGGACAAGAACCCGGACAGTGTCATCAATACTAACGGGGGTGGGTCAGGCCAAGGCCTGCAGCAGGTTTCTGACGGCACCATCGACATCGGGGACTCAGACTTGTTCGCGGAAGAAAAGCTGGACAAGAAGTCAGCCAGCAAGCTGGTTGACCACCAAGTTGCCATTACCGCCATTGCCCCGATCATCAACAAGGATGCCGGGGTCAAGAACCTGACCACTGAACAGCTGATCAAGGTCTTCACTGGCAGGGTGACCAACTGGAAGCAGGTTGGCGGCAATGACTGCCAGATCGTCCTGGTCTCCAGACCAGCTTCATCAGGTACCCGGGCAACTTTCGAACAATACGCTTTGAAGAAGCACGCCAGCCAGTCAAACCAGTCTCTGGAAACTGACGACTCAGGTACTTTGATCCAAATGATTCAAAGTGTTTCCGGGTCAATCGGCTACGTTTCCCTGTCCTACTTGACTGGTGACCCGCAAGTCGGCATCGTGGCAATCAACGGTATTAAGCCAAGTCTGAAGAATGTCTACAATGGCAAGTATACGGTTTGGAGCTATGAGCACATGTACACTAAAGGCCAGCCAAAGGGTGCGGCCAAGGCATTCTTGCAGCAGATGCTCAGCGAGGAATATGGCAAGAAGATCGAAGCCATGGGCTACGGCGTAGCCTCCAAGCTGACGGCAGCCGCTAAAGCCACCCATACTAAGTAAGAAGGAGAAATAAGGCATTATGGACAAAGTAGTTCAAAAAGCAATTGCCAAAGACAAGCGCTGGCGCGCGGTCTACATCGCCTGCGGCCTCTTGATCGTTGCTTTGACCCTTTTGATGGGGGCCTTCCTGCTCTACCAAGGCAGCCAGACCTTCCTTAAGGCGCACCACAGCGTTTGGGAGTTCCTGTTTACCAGTGACTGGGCACCACTTGACAAGACCGGCATGTTCGGGGGAAAAGTCGGGGCTGCCATTTACATCGTTGGCTCCCTGGAAACCTGCTTGCTGGGTTTGCTCATCTGCCTGCCGTTCGCGATCGGCTCAGCCGTTTTCATGACGGAAATTTCACCAAAAATCGGTGAAAAGTTCTTCCGGCCGGCAACCGAAATCTACGTCAGCATCCCATCCGTTGTTTACGGCTGGTTTGGCTTGACCAAGCTGGTTCCATTGATCAGAAACGCCTTCCACCCAAAGATGGGCGGTTTCTCAGTTCTGGCCGCCTCAATCGTTCTGGCCATCATGATTTTCCCAACGATCACTACTGTGGCCGCTGACGCCATCAAGTCAGTCCCGAATAGCTACAGAGAAGGGGCTTACGGTTTAGGGGCGACCCGCTGGCAAGTCATCGGCAAGGTTGTTTTGCCAGCCGCTTCCGGCGGTATCTTGACCGGGGTGGTCTTGGGGCTGGCCCGGGCCATCGGTGAAGCTTTAGCCGTAGCCATGGTTATCGGTAAGACCCGGTCTTTCGCAACCAGCCTCTTGTCACCAACCAGCAACTTGACCAGTGCAATTGCGGCTGACATGGGTAACACGGCCCAGGGCGGGGAATACAACCTGGCTTTGTGGTCTATGGCCCTCTTACTCTTCATCATCTCAATCGTTTTGATCGTCTTGATTCACAAGCTTGGCAATGGAAAGAAGGAAAAATAATTATGAGCCGTGCTAAAAGAAAAGACCGGCTGATGACGGGAATCTTCTACGCCATCGGCTGGATTATGCTGGCCTTCCTGCTCTACTTGACGCTGACAATTATCTTTGACGGCTTGAAAGGCTTCCAGTGGGACTTCCTGGGCGCAGCCGGCAACGGGATTTTTAACCAGTTTTTCAACACTATTTACTTAGTTTTCCTCTCACTGCTGGTCTCAGTGCCAATCGGTATCGGGGCCGGGGTTTACCTGGCTGAATACGCCAAGGAAGGCAAGTTCCTGACAATATTTGAAATCAGTATCGAATCCTTGTCATCCCTGCCATCTATCGTTATCGGCTTGTTTGGCTACTTGGCCTTCATCATGTGGACCGGGATGTCCTGGAATATCCTGGCCGGTGCCTTGACGATTTCAATTCTTTCTATTCCTCTGATCACTACTGAAACCAACAACGCCATCCGGTCCTTGCCGGTGGAATACAAGGAAGGTTCCCTGGGCCTGGGCGCGACCAAGTCAGAAACCATCCGCAAGGTCTTGATTCCGGCTGCCATGCCGCAGATCTTGACCGGGGTAATCATGGCTGCCGGGCGCGGCTTCGGTGAAGCCGCTGCGCTTTTGTATACTTCCGGCCAGTCAACTTACATCAACTGGCAAAACTTCTGGAAGGTTACCTCACCAACTTCACCGCTGAACCCGTTCCGAAGTGGTGAAACCCTGTCCCTGCACATCTGGGTCATGAGAACTGAAGGGGCCTTGAACCCGTCAGCCACTCAGATCGCCAACTTTACTTCAGCAGTCCTGGTCGTTTTGGCCCTGCTCTTCACTTTGGTTACGCGCCGTATCTCTGACAGAATGCGCAAGCGCAATAACGGAGGAAATTAATGATGGAAGACAAAATTACAATTGAAAAGCTGAACCTGTACTACAGTGATTTTCATGCCTTGCATGACATCAATATGCACATCCAAAAGAACGAAATCACTGCCTTCATCGGACCGTCAGGCTGCGGGAAATCAACTCTTTTGCGGTCACTTAACAGAATGAACGACCTGGTTGAAGGCTGCCGGATTGATGGCGCGATCAAGCTGGACGGCACTGACATCTATAACGGTGACTTGGATGTGACCGTCCTACGGCAAAGAGTCGGCATGGTCTTCCAAAGACCAAATCCCTTCCCGATGAGCGTTTACGACAATGTTGCCTACGGTCCGCGGATTCATGGGATCACCGACAAGAAGGAACTGGACGAAATCGTGGAAACTTCCCTCAAGCAGGCGGCTATCTGGGATGACTTGAAGGACCGGCTGAAGAAGTCAGCCCTGGGCCTGTCTGGCGGCCAGCAGCAAAGGCTCTGCATCGCCCGGGCCCTGGCTGTCAAGCCGGAGGTATTGTTGATGGACGAACCGACCAGTGCCCTGGACCCGATTTCAACCTCTAAAATTGAAGAATTAGCCTTGGAACTGAAGAAGAACTATACGATCGTCATCGTTACGCACAACATGCAGCAAGCCGTGCGGATCTCTGACAAGACTGGCTTCTTCCTCTTGGGTGACCTGGTTGAATTCGGTGAAACTGACCAGCTCTTCTCCATGCCGAAGGATGAAAGAACTGAAAAATACATCACCGGCCGGTTCGGTTAAGGCTAGAGGAGGCTAAAAATGAGAACAAGATTTGATAGAGAATTGGACCACTTGCAAGCAGCCATGGAAGAAATCGGCCAGCTTTGCAAGGAGACCATTTCTGAATCAACCGATACCCTGTTTACGGGCAACTACCATGAAGCAGAGGACACGATCAACCTGCACCACCGGATTCACAAGGCAGAGCGTGACATTGAAGAAACCTGCCTGCGCCTTTTGATGGAGCAGCAGCCGGTTGCCACTGACCTGCGGATAATCAGTGCATCTTTGAAGGCGGTCTACGACCTTGAAAGAATCGGTGAAATTGGCGCGGACATTGCCGACCTGGTCCTTAACGAACACCTCTCAGTCGCAAATGACATGCTAAACTTGAAGAGCATGTCCCAAATTGCTACTGGCATGGTCAACGACGCGGTAACGGCTTTGGCCAACCAGAATGTAGAACTGGCCAAGGCCGTAATCGACCGCGATGACCAGGTCGACGAAAGCTTTGACAAAGCGAAGGCATTTTTGATCGATAACTTTAACAAGGATGGTAATCCGGAATATTTGATCAATTTGATGATGGTCGCGAAGTACTTTGAAAAAATCGGCGATCACGCCGTCAATATTGCCAAATGGTCCTTATTTGTAACTACCGGCAAGGCAGGCAGATAAGTCCATGAAATTCCCCTTACCAGTCTTGTGAATGATTATGGTCGTAAACTATAATTAAGTTTAAGAAAGGTAAAGGGGATTTTTTTATGACTGAAATTTGGTGCGTGGAAGACGACGAAAGCATTCGCGAAATCGAAATGTACACGCTGGAATCAATGAACTTCAAGGTCCGCGGCTTTGAAGATGGACAATCTTTTTTTAAGGCCTTGGATAATAACCGGCCGGATTTAGTGATTTTGGACTTGATGCTGCCTGATGAAGACGGCAGCGAAATTCTCCACCGGCTCAGGTCTACTTCCGCGACCGAGGACTTACCGGTGATTATCGCCAGTGCTAAGACGGCAGAATATGACAAGGTCAAGAACCTGGATTCCGGGGCGGATGACTATTTAACCAAGCCATTTGGGATGATGGAAATGGTTTCCCGGGTCAAGGCCGTTTTGCGCCGGACCAACCGCAAGAAAGAAGACAAGATCGAAAAAGACGGGATCAAGATTCTCTTGAAGCGGCATGAAGTTTTCGAAAACGGCCATCAAGTCGATTTGACATTGAAAGAATACGGACTCCTGAAGCTCTTGATTACTCATCCGGGAACTGTCTTTTCCCGGGAAGAAATTATGGATCAGATCTGGGAGACTGGTTTTTACGGGGAAACGCGCACGGTAGACGTTCACGTGAGAACCTTGAGGCAGAAGCTGGGTGAGGCTGGTAAGCATATCGAAACGGTGCGCGGGGTCGGTTATCGCTACCATGAAGCAGACTAATGTTTAAGAAGATATTTCGGGCAAGTTTTTTACTGACTTCTCTGGTTCTCTTCTTTGCCGTGATCTTAAGCGCGATTGTCTTGAGCATTGACTTCGACCATACAGAAATGTCCGCCCTGGCTTCCCAGGCTGACCTGGCAGCCAGCGGGGTAAATACCAGCGGCAAGAAGTACCTCAAGAACTTAAAAGGGGAGAATTACCGGATTACTTGGATCAATTCCAAGGGCAAGGTTCTCTATGACAATGAAGAGAATGCCAAAAAGATGGGCAACCACTCCCGCCGCGAGGAAGTCGCTGAAGCCATGAAAAAGGGGACGGGAACCAGCGAGCGCTACAGCACGACCTTGTCGACCGTCACCATGTATTATGCCGAGCGGCTCAATGACGGCGGGGTCATCCGCATCGCGATCACCAGAAACTCCTTCTGGCGGATGCTGGTCAGACTTTTGTCGCCGCTTTTGTTAATCATGCTTTTAGCGGTCCTGGTGTCCTGGTTCCTGGCCAAGACAATCTCGCAAACGATCGTCAAGCCGCTGAATGAAATGGATCTGGATAAGCCCCTGGAAAGCAATGCCTATGATGAAATCAAGCCGCTTTTGACCAGACTGGACAGCCAGAACAAGCAGATCGCTGACCAGATGGAGCAGCTCCACCACCGGGAAAAAGAATTAAAAACGGTGACAGATGCCATGCAGGAAGGCTTGATCTTGATTGACCTGGATGACCAGATCCTCTTGTCTAACCCGGCGGTTGTCTCCCTTTTGGGCTTGCGTGATACTGACCCTCTTCCAGATGACGTTAAGGAAATCATCGATAAAAACAGCCGCTTGGCTCATGCTGAGGGGATTGTGGAAAGAAACGGCCGCAATATTCAAATCAGTGCCAGTCCGATTACCAGCCGCAAGATTTTGAAGGGGACTTCGATCTTGGTGGTCGACGTGACGGAAGAGTACCATGAAGAGCAGGTCCGGCGGGAATTTACGGCCAATGTGTCGCATGAACTTAAGACCCCCCTGCAGTCCATCATGGGGTCAGCTGAGCTTTTGGAAAACCACCTGGTTAAAGAAGAGGACCGGGACGGCTTTTACAAGAAGATCCACGAGTCTTCTGCCCAGCTTTTGACCTTGATTGATGACATCATCCGTTTGTCCCACCTGGATGAAAACCAGCGCTTTGAAGAAATCAAGCTGAACTTGAAGAGTCCGGTGACCGAGGCCCTGGAAGCCCTGCAGAGTTCAGCTGACCGGCATGGAATCAAGCTGGAGACTGATTTGTCAGACACCATGATCCTGGCCAACTTCCGCCTGGTTTACGAAATTGCCTACAACTTGATTGATAACAGCATCCGCTACAACAAGGAAAAGGGCAAGACCAAGATTACGGTCAAAGAGCAGCGGGGCCAGGCGATCCTGCAGGTGGCGGATACCGGCATCGGGATTCCCCAAGAAGCCCAGAACCGGATTTTTGAACGCTTCTACCGGGTGGATAAGAGCCACAGTCGCAAGACCGGGGGCACTGGCCTGGGCCTGTCCATTGTCAAGCATGCTGTTCAGCAGTGCCACGGGACCATCCGCCTGGAAAGCGAATTAGGCAAGGGGGCAACCTTCACGGTTATTTTCCCGGCCTTACCAGCAGGAGCAGATGATAATAGCAAATAAAGTAAAAATGACAAATGAAAACCAGTTCACTTTAAACAGTGAACTGGTTTTGCTGTATATTGGCTAATTTCTGTTATTGCACTAGTTGTCGAAGTGGAATTGCAGGTCCTTTTGCAGCTTGTAGCTGGTCAGTTCCTTGCCGTCCAAGTCAGTCTTGTGCATGTCAACGGCGTGAACTTCCGGGTTGCCGTAGGTGGTGTAGTAGTAGATTCCCTTTTCCTGGTTCATGCAGGATGAGTAGATGGTGTACTCGTATTCACCCGGGGTAACTTCACACAGGCCCTTGACTTGTTCAACTGAGCCCAGGATCTTGAAGAACTGGTTGACTGAGCTGGCTTCATCCTTGTCGCAGAGGCTGTTGTACTTGGTGAAGACGCAGCGGACGAAGCGGGACTTGCTGGACAGGTCGCCTGGCAGGCCTAAGCTGCTCATACCGCGGGAGTATTCAGTCAATTCAACGCCGTCAGCAAACTTGTGGTCCAAGCGGTGGGCTGACAGGGCGTAGTAGTCGTTCAAGGCAAACTTCATAATTGGGAATGGCGGGTTGTTGGTCATGACGCCGACTGGGTTGTCGTAAACATGCAGGCCGTCTTCCATTGATTCAACCACGATGCTGGAGTCCTTGTCGGCGATGATCCAGTGCAGGGTGCTGGTTGGGAAGTCCTTGGAAAAGTCTTCAGCTGAGATGCTGATCTTCTTCAAGGCTTCCTTAGCTTCAGCCACGTTCTTGCAGGTCCCCAGAATGTATGGGACGAATTCAAAGGAAGTAATGTTGTTCTTGCCTTCCTGGTCCGGGAAGTAGTGGGCATTGCCCGGGAAGTTCAAGCCGGCCATGCCCAGGCCCTTTTCGTTAACGGCATCATAGTAAAGCGGGTAGTCGCCGACAACCGTTGCCATCCCGATGATGGCGTAGTGGCTGTTTAAGTCCGGCACTTTCCGCATTGGGAAAACATAGTTTCTTGGAGTGATGGTGACTGTTTCATTGTAAGAAAAGTCCAGGTCTAAATTACGGCCAAAGTAGTGGTCGTCAGTTGCGAAAGTAATTGCTGTACACATGATATAAATACCTCCTGTCAAAGTCATTGTAGAACTTTTTCTGGAAAAAGGAAAGCAAAATAACTTAAATTTTAGTAGAGAAAAATATAATAAAACAAATAGAAAATAAAATAAGAAGCCTTAGAATAAGAATATTAGCAAAACTTTTAGTAAAAAAGGCTTGCTTACTCTTTGTAAATTATGCTAGTATACAAGGCAAATAATTACGCGAAAAGGAGGCGAAAGCGGTGCGTCTGTAATCTTGCATTTTTCATAGGCAACCATCATGATTCAAGCAGCTTTATTTGCTGCGCGGTCAAGGGGGTTACTATGCACTTTTGCAAGATTGACGCTGCTTTTGCCGCGGAGAGTCTGTCCATTGCAGGGGTGCAGACTCTCTTTTTTCTTTTCGAGGTATAAATTATGACAGCAATTCAGATTACGCACCTTTCCTACACTTACCCCAGCCAGGCAGAAGCAATTTTTACCAACCTCTCTTTGGACCTGGATTCCAGCTGGAAACTGGCCCTGGCCAAGTCCCTGACTGAAGAAGCCAGCCTCTATCTTTGGGATGAGCCGGCCAACTACCTGGACCTCTTCAACCAGGACCAGCTGATCAAGCTGCTGGCAAAAGAGCAGCCGGCCATGCTTTTAGTCGACCATGACCAGGCCTTTATTGAGGCCGTCGCCAAAGAAAGAGTCAGCTTGCTGCCGGTCTAATAATTTGCAAAAGCGACCGTCCTGCTTTAGAATTTACATTAATTTAATGATAGCCTTTTACTTGATTTTACTTCTTTAGCTTATTCTAATAACTAAAGGGGGGCGGAAAAGGATGGCACGGTACGTCTTTTGCAAGCCGGACAAGCCCAAATTGACCTACTGGAGCATTATTGCTTTTATTGTACTTGGCATCATTGCCACGGCATACTTGGGCTTGACGGCATAGCTTACTTATTGATAAACTCTTCTCAAAAATACAACTGCACTAAAAAGCCACGGCATTTTCTGCCGCGGCTTTTGTCTTGTAATGTCTATGTAACAAAGGATTGCTACAATTATTTCCAGAGGTCACTGACAAAGTAGCATAGGGCTGCCCAGGCAACCAGGGGCAGGTAGTGGCCGTAGTCGTCTCTGCCTTCCTTGAGCAGGCGGCGGGCCTCTTCCTTGTCAACTAATTTGAAGTCGCCAAAAACTTCGGTGCCTTCAGCCCCTTTGTGGTTAAGGGCAGACAAGTCATCAACGTGGATGACGGCTTTGACAATGGCGTTGCTTTCGTCGCTGAAGCCGGAAGCCGTGAAGACCAGGGGGCTGATGACTTCAACCGTGTCCTTTTCGCCGATGCTGAGTCCGGTTTCTTCCTTGATTTCACGGATCATAGCTGTTTTGATTGGGTCCGGGCTGGCCAGGTCAGCCGGGTCAATCAAGCCTGCCGGGATACCGAGTAAGTAGCTGCCAGCCGGGTACCGGTACTCGTAAAAAAGCAGGAGCTTGTCTTCTTGACCGGTTTCCTTAACGATGATGACCGCGCAGACGGCATCGGGCAGGGTGCTTCCCAGCTCTGGGTCCTGCTTGAAGGCAAAGAGCTGGTCCTTGTCCCGCCTTGAAGCATCATAGTAGTGGACCCCGTTTTCATAAGCCAGGTCGTAGAGTTTGACATATTTGGTAGCGGCCAGGGTTTTGCTCTGGTCAGGTGAAATTTTAGGTTCTTGCATTTAGTGTCAGTCCTCCTTGTATCACTTTTATTGTACGATAAGAATGGAGCAGTCATGAGGAAAATCAGCAAATTTTTGAGTATTGTGGCCCTGGGCCTGTTAGTCGGGGGATGCAGCCAGGGGCAAAAGGCCAAGTCGGCTAAGCCGAAAACTGAGACCAAGACCAGCAAGAAGGCAAGCGGGGATTTGGCAAAACTCAGCCAGGGCCGGGATTTGTTTGCCTGGACGGTCTACTGGGACGTGGACAAGCCCTGGCAGACCATTCAAAAGGAAAGCCAGAACATCGATGCCGTCGGGACCTTCGCGGCTTTTTACGATGAAAACAAGAACTACGAACTTTTTTTAGCAGATGGCAGCAAGAAGCTGGACAAGGAAATGCGGACTACGGCTAAAACCAGCAAGATCAAGCGCTACATGACCGTGGTCAACGACACCCGGACGGCGGACAAGAGCACCGACCTTTTGGAGACCCTCCTGGCCAGCAAGTCAAAGGCGGACAAGCATGCCAAGGAAGTCGTGGCTCTGGCCAAAAAGTACAATTTTACCGGGGTGGAAATCGACTATGAACAGATCCGGGACAATCTCAGCCTTTGGAAGAAGTTCATAGTTTTTGAAAAAGCCCTCTATGCCCGCACTAAGAAGGCAGGTCTGGACTTACGGATCGTCCTTGAGCCGTCAACGCCGGTAAGCAAGATCAACTTCCCCAAGGGACCGGAATATGTCGTAATGTGCTACAACCTTTATGGTTATGGGACAAATCCCGGGCCCAAGGCAGATTACAAGTTCTTGAAGAAGACGGTCAAGGACTTCTCCAGCTTGGGCAAGATTTCTTATGCCTTATCAAATGGGGGCTTTGACTTTAACGGGGATGAAGTGACTTCCGTAACTGGGCCTGAAGCACTGAAGATCAAGAAGAAATACAAGGCCAAGGCTGTCCGTGATAAAAAGAGCGGTGCCCTTTACTTCAAATATGGCAGCCACACCGTCTGGTATGCAGACCAAACCACCCTGCAGCTCTGGGCCAAGACCCTGGACAAGGCCAGCGGGAAAAAGGTTGGTATCAGTATTTGGCGGATGGAATAAAGGCAAATAGCAAAGAAAAACTAGCTGAAAAATCAGCTAGT
>NZ_JBKZCD010000033.1:0-19358 GCF_046938665.1 Lactobacillus delbrueckii subsp. bulgaricus | reverse complement strand
GTCCACCAGGACAGCACCTTTTTTTACGCTCTATTTTACCTTTTAAATTCTCTGTTTCTTTTTCAAAAGCAAGTAGACAGCCAAAGTTACCAAGCTGATCAAGCTGCCGACAATGAGGCTGGCCGGCAGGTAGACCAGGGTCAATTTATGCTTGCTCCCCTCTAAATTAAAGGCCAGGAGACTGGAGGCGTACTTGCTGGTGGCTACCCGTTTGCCATTGTCATAGACCAGCCAGTTCTTGGAATAAGGAATCGTCGTGATCCAGAGCTTCTTTTGACTCTTAAAAGTCTGGCTGGAAATTTTTAAACCCGTCTGCTTTAACTTGAGCTTTGGCGCCTTTAGCTGCTTGATCCCGGCCTTGAAGGCGGAATTGTTAAAGTGCCAGAAGGTAAGGCCGGTTAAGTCCAGGGTCGCATTGGTCAAGTTAAAAGTGATCTTGATCTTAGACTTTTTATTTTGGCTGGCGATGTTGACCAGGCGGATCTGCCCGTCCCGGCTCTCGTAGTTGTAGAAAATGTCGTTGACGCTCAAGCTGGCAGTCTTAAAGTCAAAGCCGTCTGGGAGCTGCAGGTAGTAAGAGTCATTGCTCTTTGGCGTCAAGCTGAAGGTGACGGAAGCCGGTTTAGCTGAGTTAACCTTCTTGAAGACCAGGGGGTTGGACTGGTTGACCTTCAAGTCAGTCAGTTTGATCTGGCTCTTGACCTTTTTAAAAAGCTGGCCGGACAGGCCCAGGCTCTCCCAGAGCTTCTGCTGGTTGTAAACCGGGTCGTTGTCCAGAAATTTGACCTTTTTCTGCAAGCTCTGGCTGGCAAAAATGAGTGGCAGGGCCTGCTTGTTTTCTAAAATGCTGATCTGCTTGAACTGCTTTTTCGGATAATAGCTGTTTAAATCAGCCCGGTGGTTCAAGTTGTCATAAGGCATCCGCTGGGCAGCTGAAACGCCGTCATAAGAATAATTCGGCTCCAAGTAGTACTTGACCCCCAGGAAGGCATCAGTTAAAAGCGTCCCGCCCTGGTTGGTGTAAGAGTTGCTGTTGTGGACATATCCTAAGCGGCTGAGCAGGTTGGAAGTGCTGGAATTGCTGATGGAGTTGAAGGTGGTCACTCCGTAGTAGTTGCCAGTGAAGGGGTCGTCATCAGACCGGCTGAAGCTCTTTTCCGTTCTGTAGAGGCTGGAATCGGTCTTGGCCAGGTAGCTGGTCGCCTGGCTGACGTTGGCTTCAAACTTGGCATAGTTCTTGTTTTCCTGGTAGGAAATCGCGTTTAAGGAAAAAATCAAGTTGACCGTGACTTCCGACACGACCAAAAGCAGGGCGTAGTGGCCGGCTAAATAGTGCTGGCCGTAAATAAAGAGAATGAAGAGCAGGCTGGCCAAAAGGAAGAGGCCGGTCGCGATTTTCCCATCCTGCCGGATAAATTCCAGCTTGTCGGGGTCGATGGCCAGGTAAACAGAAACGCTGGCTCCTAAAAGAGCCGCCAGGACCTTCTGCTTGAGGTTGAAGCTGGCATCCCTGTCCATGTTTTCCAGGGCCAGGTTCAAGGAATAGAAGGAAACCAGGAAGCTGAACCGGGCCGGGTACCAGACCGGGAACTGGCCCAAATGCCAGATCAAGACCAGGGGGGTAAAGGACAAAGACAAGACCAGGAAGGCCAAAAGCAGGCTCCGGGCCAGTTTTTCCCGCTTGCTGAACTTAGAGTTGAAAATAAAGAGCAGGGCCAAAAGGGCGAAGCAGGAACTGATGAAGATGTTGGGCAGGCCGTCTGACATTTCATGGAAGCTGTAGGCCCCGTCAACCAATTTAGCGGCCAGCTGGTAGGGCGGGAACTGGAAGTTCAGCTTCCAGCTGATGTCAGCATCGGTTTTGCCGGCTAAAAGCTCTAAAAAAGTCGGCCAGAGGCTGACTCCGGCCAGGCAGCTGCCAAAGAAGCTGCGCTTGAAGTAGGTCCAAAAGCGGGCCTTTGGCTCCCTATTTGTGGCCAGGCCCACCAGCAAATAGAGCAGGCCAAAGAGCAGGGTCATGTAGCCGGTATAGAAGTTGGTCAGCCAGAGCAGGAAGGTAATTGGGACCAGGTAATTTTTCTCCCCGGATAAAAGGCGGTCAATAGCTTCCTGCAGCCAGGGTAAAAGGACCAGGCTGTCCAGCCACATCAAGTTCAAATTGTTGGCAACCACAAAGCCGCAGAGGGCAAAGGCCAGGCTGGCGGCCAGAATGTATTCCTTAGCCAGCTGGTACTTCTTTCCCCAGACCAGGTAACTTGACAGGCCGATAGCTCCGATCTTGCAGGAGATGACCAAAAGGATCCCCTGGGGCAGGAACTTCTGCGGGAAAAAGAGCAAGAGCAGGTTAAAGGGACTGAGCAGGTAGTAGCTGTCCGTCCCCAGCATGGAGCCGCCCAGGCCGCTGGCAAAGCTGTAAATCAACTTGCTTGGGTCTTTAAAGAGCTTTTGCTGATAGTAGGCCAGGAAGTCAACGTACTGCTGGCCCAGGTCGACGGTCAGAATATTGCCCTTCTTGCTGAGAAAGTAACCGGCGAAAATCAGGGCCGGCAGGGCAAAGGCCAGGCAGGCATAAAGCTGCTTAAGGCCGAATTTTTGAAAAAAACGTTTTATTTTGGACATGTACATTAAGAATTAGCTAACTCCTCTTCTGAATGATAGAATTGCGTAGGTCTTTTTGCTAAAATTACTTGTTAGTGAGGATGGTTTTATCGTGAGTTATTTTAGAAAGAATAGCGGAACTGGCAACAGTAGTCAAACCGCAAACACCCCTCTCAGAATGAAGATTCTGGTCGGGGTCATCGTAATTTTGTTCGCGGCCTTAATCGGCCAATTAGCATACTTGCAGCTCTTCTACGGTTCGCGCTTCTCCGCGGAGGTTAACGCCACCGACGAAAAGACCATGACCAAGTCCGTCCCCCGGGGGGTTATGTACGATTCCCAGGGCCGGATCCTGGTCGGCAACAAGGCTGAGAACGCGGTTACTTACATGCGCAGCCTGTCAGCGACTTCCAAAGAGATGTACAAGGTTGCTAATACCCTTAGTAATTATATAAAAATTACCGACGAAAAGCCGACAAAAAGACAAATTGCCGATTATTACCTGGCTGACAGCAGCCGGGCCAAGAAAGTCCTGGCTGCCTTGCCCAAGTCCCAGAAGAAGTCCAGCCTGTCGACTTCAGAAATCAACGACAATGAAGTGGCCTACGTCGAAAACACCCTTAAGCCGTCTTTAACCAGCCAGGAAAAGACGGCCGCCCTCTTGTATAACAAGATGTCAGGGGCGACGACCTTGTCGACGATCAACTTGAAGAGCAACGGCCTCAGCAACAAGGAAATCGCCCAGGTCGGTGAGCACCTGTCCTCCATGCCGGGGGTCGGAATTGGGACTGACTGGAACCGCTACTACCCGAACGGGTCTTCAATCAAGAGTATCATCGGGTCAGTTTCCACGACCAAGACTGGTCTGCCGAGTGACAACCTCCAGTACTACCTGGTTAACGGCTATTCCAGAAACGACCGGGTCGGGACTTCCTACCTGGAAAAGGAATATGAGGCCCTCTTGAAGGGGACCAAGGCCAGCTACAAGGTCACCAGCAACTCCAGCAACGAAATCACCAAGACCAAGCAGGTTTACAAGGGCCAGTCCGGGTCCAGCCTGAAATTGACGATTGACGCCAAGTACCAAGCAGACGTAACCAAGGCCCTCAAGCAGCAGTTTAACTCTGCCTTGAGTGCCGGGGCGGCCAGCCTGTCCAGCGGGGCTTACGCGATTGCCATGAACCCGAATACCGGGGCGATCCTGGCCATGTCCGGGATCAGCTATGACCCTTCAACGGGCAAGATTTCTGACAACGCCCTGGGCAACATCAACCAGTCCTTCGTTATGGGGTCTGTTGTCAAGGGGGCCCAAGTGGCCGGGGGCTTGATCAATAAGGTCATCACCCCAACGAGCAACACCATGCCGGATACGGCCATCTACCTGCCGGGTTCCCCGGTCAAGAAGTCTGTTTACCCGACCGGGACTTTCGGCGCCCTGACGGCGGCCAGCGCCCTGGAAGTATCTTCCAACATCTACATGATGCAGCTGACCCTGCGCTGGGTGAAGGCCAGCTATGTAGCCAAGCAGTACATTCACATGCCGCAGACGGCCTTTGAGACCTTGAGAAACAACTTTGCCATGTTTGGTTTGGGGCAAAAGACCGGGATCGACCTGCCAGGTGAAAGCTCCGGGATCCAGGGGGCATCAACTGACTCCAACGGGATCATCCTGTCCGGGTCAGTCCTCGACGAATCCTATGGGAACTACGACGCTTACACCCCAATCCAGCTGGTGCAGTACATTTCAACGATTGCCAACGGGGGCTACCGGATGCAGCCATACGTGGTCCAATCTATCGGCAGAACCAGCAGCGACGGCAAGCACTTCTATGCTTACTATAACAAGAAGCCGACTGTCCAGTTCAAGATCCCTTGGACAGCGGATGAGCTGGCTGTCATCAAGCAGGGGCTCTACCAGGTCGTTCACGGGTCCAACGCCTGGGGTACGGCCCATGCCTTAAAGGACGTCAAGCCATCGATCTCCGCCAAGACCGGTACGGCCCAGACTTTCTATTACAACACCAAGACCAGAAAGTCGACTGATACGGAATTGATCAACGAAACCATGGTTGGCTGGGCATCGTCCAATAACCCGCAGATTGCCTTCGCGGTTGTTTTTGCCGGCATTGACCCGGACAAGGAAGGCAGCTACAACAAGAACATGGCCAAGGCGATGGTGACGACTTACTACAAGATGCACAAGGGAAAGTTTTCAAGTACAAATTAATAGTTAATTTAGCAAGATAACTTGCTCTTTGCCCTTGAAAATGTTATGATTGTACAGTCAGATATTAATTGTAGGTGGTGAAAATAATGGCAGACAACATCATTTTAGAATGCACCGAATGTGGCGACAGAAGTTACTTATCTAAGAAGAACAAGCGTAAGCATCCGGAACGTTTGACCTTGAAGAAGTATTGCCCAGTTGAAAGACAGGTAACTCTTCACCGCGAGACTAAGTAATAAAAGACAGCAGGTCGAAAGGCCTGCTTTTTTTATTTTGCAGGAAGTGAGGCGTGACTGCTTTGATGGACAAGAAGACTTTCCGCTCCTGGCAAAGGCAGCGGCTGGCGGATTTCGCCAAGACTCCGGCTAAAAAAAGGCAGGACCAGGAATTGACTTCCCTGGCCCTGCAGCATCCCCTGGTCCAGCAGGCGAATAAAATTGGCCTGACCCTGCCCATGCCGCTGGAAGTGGATATCCGGCCGTTGTTTACTGCGCTTCGAGCAGAGGGTAAGGAGCTCTATTTGGCCAAGTGCCATCCTGGCTGGCAGCTGGACTTTTTAAAATGGGACGAAGGTGCTCCCTTAATGCAGACCAAATTTGGGGTCTGGGAACTGGCGGAAGAAAAAGCAGCTGATAATGCCTTGGACCTGCTTTTTGTTCCCGGCCTGGCTTTTAGCCCAGCGGGCAAGAGCCGGATTGGTTTTGGCGGGGGCTACTATGACCGCTTTTTGGCCCAAAATTCCGTCCAGACCCTGGCCCTGGTCAACTCAGTCATGTACTTCAAGACTCCCGCCTGGCCAATGGAAGACCATGACCAGGCCATGGATGATTTGATTATTGTAAAGGAGGCCGGTGATGAATAATCTGCGGCGTAATTATATGACAACCGCGCTGGTTGTGATCCTCTTTGCCGTTTTCCTGGTGGAAACCTTTATGGGCGGCTCTGAGAGCACTTCCGTTTTGCTGAAAATGGGGGCCATGTTCAACCCGGCCGTGGTTATGGAGGGCCAGTGGTGGCGCCTGTTTACCTCCCAGTTCCTCCATATCGGGATCATGCACATCGCTTCCAACGCGATCATGATCTACTATATCGGCCAGTACGCTGAGCCGGTTTTCGGCCACTGGCGCTTTTTGCTGATCTACCTGCTGTCAGGGGTGGGCGGCAGTCTTTTGACCTTGGCCTTTGGCAATGACCAGGCCATCAGTGCCGGGGCCTCAACTGCCCTCTTTGGCCTCTTTGGGGCCATGACTTGCGCCGGCTTTAAGGATAAAGATAATACTCTTTTGTCCTTCCTGGGCCGGCAGGCTTTAGCCTTAGCGGTCATCAACCTGGTCCTGGACGTCTTCATGCCTGACGTGGATATCCTGGGCCACTTGGGCGGTTTGATCACCGGGTCCACGCTGGCGGTAATCCTGGGTGACGCGACCTATAAAGGCTACGGCAAGGGCGGCCGGCTCTTGGCCGCGGCGGCCTTGATTGTCTACGTGGTTTTGACTTTGCGTTTAGGAATGGCAGTGACGGTATAATGACTGTTTTGAAAAATCTTTACGATGTCCAGCAGCTTTTGAAAAAATACGGCATCCTGGTCCACTTGGGCAAGCGGAAGTGGGACATCGAATTAATGGCGATTGAATTAGACAATTTGTATAAGGCAGGCCTCATAGAGAAAAAAATCTATTTAAACGCGAAACTGGTTTTAAAGCATGAGCACGAATACGAAGAACGGCTTGAGCGGGAAAAAAGACTGGACTAGCTAGCCCCAGGCTGAATTTAGCGTTATTATAAGATAAGACTTGCAAGAAGGAGCTTTTTACATGACCAATTTTTTAATCGTTCTTGACGTCATCTTGGGCGTCATTCTGCTGGGCTTTCTGGGCTTCTGGGCCTACAACCGGATCCAGGCCAAGCGCCTGGGCGGGGAACTGACCAACGAGGAATTCAAGGCCGGGATGCGGAAGGCGCAGATCATCGACGTCCGCGAAGCCGATGAGTTCAAGCATGAACATATTGATGGGGCAAGAAACATTCCTTACACCATGTTCAAGTACCAATACACCGAACTGCGGCCAGACCTGCCGGTCTACCTCTACTCGGACTCTTTGACCATGACCCTGCGCTGCGCCAGCATCCTGCGCAAGCACAATTTTGCCAAGGTCTTTTACCTCAAGGATGGCTTCTCCCAATGGGACGGTCGCAAGAAGGCAGCCAAGAACTAAGCTGAAAGCTTGCTGAGAAAATTTCTCAAGCAGGCTTTTTTGGTTTATGATGGAAGAAGAGAAAATTGCAGGAGGATTTTATGCAGAAAGTAGTGGCCATAGTCGGGCCGACCGCCGTGGGCAAGACCAGCCTGGCTATCGAGCTCGCCAAGAAACTGGACGGGGAGATCGTCTCCGGGGACTCCATGCAGATCTACAAAGAAGTAGCCATCGGCACGGCCAAGGCCAGCCCGGAGGAGCAGGCAGAAGTCAAGCACTACCTGGTGGATGCCCACTCGGTCTTTGAGGATTTTTCCGTAAAAAATTTCGTTGATGAGGCCCGGTCGGCTATTGGAGAGATCGCGGGCAAGGGCAAGCTGCCCATCATCGCGGGCGGGACTGGCTTTTACGTCAATGCCCTCTTAAACGACATGCAGCTGGGGGATAAGGAAGAAGAAGCGGCCAGCGTAGACCCGGAATGGGAGGACTTTTTAGCCGCTAAGGGTCCCCAGGCCTTGTGGGAGGAATTAAACAAGAAAGACCCAGAAGCCGCCAAGAAGATTCCGGTAGCCAACAGCCGAAGAAGCCTTCGGGCCCTTAGCGTGATCAGCCGGACGGGCGGGCTTTTTTCCAAGCAGCAGGCTGAAATCAAGCCCCGCTACGACTACTTGATCATCGGCTTAAACAGTGACCGGGAGGCCATCTACCAGCGGATCAACCAGAGAGTGGACTTGATGATGGAGGCCGGGCTGTTAGAAGAGGCCCGCTTTGTCTACGAGCACCGGGCCGGCGAGCACCAGGTCCTGCAGGCCATCGGCTATAAGGAATTTTTCCCTTATTTTGCAGGCGAGGCCAGCTTGGAAGCCTGCGTGACGACCCTGAAGACGGCCTCAAGACGGTATGCCAAGCGGCAGCTAACCTACTTTAGAAACAAATTGCCAGTTGAGTGGTACGACCCCTTGACCGACCCAAACTGCGCGAATAGAATTGCTGTCAGAATAGAAGAATGGATGAAGGAAGAAAAATGAAAAAATTACCAGATGAATTAAAGGCAATCCTGGCTGAAGTTGACCAGGAAATCGCACCCCGCCTGCGGGAAATCGACGACCAGGTGGTATATAACCAGGAAAAGGTCCTCAAGGCCTTTGTCGACCACCAGGTGGCAGAAGCTGACCTCAAGGGGACCAACGGCTACGGGGATGACGATATCGGCCGAGACAAGCTGGAAGCTATCTATGCCCAGGTTTTCCATACTGAAGACGCGCTGGTGCGGCCTCAGTTTGTTTCCGGCACCCACACCCTGGCCGTGGCATTAGACGGCAACCTTTTGCCAGGTGAAACTTTGACCTACCTGACCGGGATGCCTTATGACACTATGCAGCAGGTGATCGGCCTGGCCCCGAAGAAGCGGGGGACCTTGATTCAAAAAGGGATCAACTTCTCTTACGTGCCTTTAAACGAAGAAGGCGGGGTTGACTATGAGGAAGCAGAAAAGATCCTTAAGCGCGACCAGCCGCATATCGTGGTCATCCAGCGGTCCAGAGGCTATGACACCCGGCAGAGCTACACGGTTGACCAAATTAAGGAAATGACTGCTTTTGTCAAAAAGGTCAGCCCAGAGAGCCTGGTCTTTGTTGACAACTGCTATGGGGAATTTTCTGAAAAGCATGAGCCGACTGAATACGGGGTCGACTTCATGGCCGGCTCCTTGATCAAGAACGCCGGCGGCGGGATCGCCCAGACCGGCGGCTACATCGTCGGCAAAGAAGAACTGGTCGAAAACGCGGCCATCCGCTTGACGGCCCCGGGGATTGGCAAGGAAGAAGGAGCCACCTTGACCAACATGCACGAGTTCTATGAAGGCTTCTTCCTGGCCCCGCATACGACGGGTGAAGCCATCAAGGGGATGATCTTCTCAGCAGCTCTTTTGGAAAAGCTGGGCTGTGAAGTCACGCCGAAGTGGGATGAGCCGCGGACTGACCTTATTCAGACGATTATCTTCAATGACCCGGAAAAGATGATCAATTTCACTAAAGAAGTCCAGAAAAATTCGCCAATTGACTCCTTTGTTGAGCCGATCCCCAGCGCCATGCCCGGTTACGAAGATAAAGTCATCATGGCCGCCGGCAATTTCGTCTCTGGTTCAACCATGGAATTCTCTGCAGATGGCCCTATCCGGCCGCCTTACGCCCTCTACATGCAAGGTGGTCTAACTTATGCTCACGATAGAATAGCGGTTACAAATGCCGTAAATCATTTATTTTTTAAGGAAAAAGGCTAAAAGTCCTTTTTTATTAAAAAAGTCTTTAGACCAATTTGACCTCAAGCGGTCAGAGTGGTATCTTTAAAGCATCGATTAGCACAGAGCCAATTGATTAGTTGATCGTAAATTTATTCTTGATTTTTAAAGGTGAGAACATGAGCAAGGTATTTACTGAAGAAGAAATCCGCAAAGATGTAGAAGAGAAGAACGTTCGCTTTTTGCGTTTGGCTTTCACTGACATTAACGGTACGCTGAAGAACTTGGAAGTTCCTGTCAGCCAATTGGACGACGTCTTGGGCAACCAAACCCGTTTTGACGGTTCATCAATCGACGGCTTCGTTCGTCTGGAAGAAAGCGACATGGTTCTGTACCCAGACCTGGCAACTTGGTCAGTTCTGCCATGGACGACTGTTGAAGAAGGTACGATCGGCCGCCTGGTCTGCTCAGTTCACAATGTAGACGGCACTCCATTTGAAGGTGACCCACGCAACAACTTGAAGAAGGTTATTGCGGAAATGGAAGAAATGGGCTTCTCCGACTTTGAAATTGGCTTTGAAGCTGAATTCTTCCTCTTCAAGGAAGGTAAGAACGGGGAAGAAACCACCAAGGTTTCCGACCACAGCTCATACTTCGACATGGCTTCTGAAGACGAAGGCGCCAAGTGCCGCCGGGAAATCGTGGAAACTTTGGAAAAGCTGGGCTTCCGCGTAGAAGCTGCCCACCACGAAGTCGGCGACGGCCAGCAGGAAATCGACTTCCGCTTCGACAATGCTTTGGCAACTGCTGACAAGCTGCAAACCTTCAAGATGGTTGTCAAGACTATCGCCCGCAAGTACCACCTGTACGCAAGCTTCATGGCTAAGCCAGTTGAAGGTTTGGCCGGCAACGGGATGCACACCAACATGTCCCTCTTCAAGGATGGCAAGAACGTCTTCTACGACAAGGATGGCCAATACCACCTGTCAACTACTGCCTTGACCTTCTTGAACGGGATTTTGGAACACGCCCGCGCTATTACCTGCGTGGCTAACCCAACGGTCAACTCCTACAAGCGGCTGATCCCAGGCTTTGAAGCTCCAGTTTACATCTCATGGGCCAGCCGGAACCGGTCACCAATGGTCCGGATTCCTAACGCCAACGAAGTCGGCACCCGTTTGGAAATGCGGTCAGCTGACCCAACTGCCAACCCATACCTGCTTTTGTCAGCCTGCCTGAAGGCTGGTTTGACCGGGATCAAGGAAGGCAAGCTGCCAATGGCCCCAGTAACTTCCAACCTGTTTGAAATGACTGACGACGAACGCAAGGAACTGGGCATCAAGCCATTGCCATCAACCTTGCACAACGCCATCAAGGCCTTCAAGGAAGACGAAGTCATCAAGTCTGCCTTCAGCGAACACATTGTTGACAGCTTCTTGGAAATGAAGGAAACTGAATGGGCCCTGTACACCCAATCAGTTTCAGAATGGGAAGTAAAGCGCTACTTCAACTACTAAAATTCAGAATACGATATTTATCATTGACTAATCAGCAAGTCTGCCTTTTGGGCAGGCTTTTTTCTTATGAAGAAATCAGACTTAATTATCTTAAGCTGGCAGGCTCGTGCTAGCGCTTTATTGCTGAATAATAGAAAAAAGGCAAAGAGATTTTTGCCAGCCTTAGCGAAGAAGGGCGAAATATGGTAAAATCTAATTTGTTTTTAAGCAAAATTCATTGATTGAATTGATTGAGACTAAAGAAGGTTTTACAGTGAGCAGCAAGAGCGCAAGTATTTCCCCGGCCAAAGCGGGGCGGATGGAGCAGGAAAAGGGCAAGTCGATTTACTCCAAAGACGTCATCTTGGTCATGACCGCCTCCTTCCTGTTTTTGTTCGGGACCATGTTCAATAACCCATTGATCAACGGCTATGCTGAAAGCCTGGGGGCCAGCAGCATTTTAGCCGGGGTGATCGTGGGGATTATGAGCTTCGCGGCTATGTTTCTCCGGCCAATCGCCGGCAACTTGACTGACAAGTTCTCCAAGTACCAGCTGTCTTTTATCGGCGGGGTGTTGATCCTTATCGGGATCGTGGGCTATATTGTTTCACCTAACGGGGAATTCTTGCTCTTGTTCAGAATCATCAACGGGACTGGCTTCGTTCTTTGCACCGTCTGCATGACCACCTGGATCGCCTTCCTGGTTCCCCGCCAGCACGTTGGGGCGGCCATGGGCTTGTACGGGCTGATGAACGCTTTGGCCATGTCCATTGCCCCAGCCATTTCCATCAACCTCTACAAGGTGATTGGCTACCGGGAAACCATAATGCTGCCAGCCGCGGCGACTTTGATTATGATCATCATCATCCAGTTTGTCGGCAACCGGGCTGTACCTAGTCCCCGGCAAAAAGAAAAGAAGCAGTTCAAGCTGATCTCCGTCAATGCTTTGCCAGTAGCCCTTTTGACGACCTGCTTCGGCATCCCTTACTTCGTTACTCAAGCTGACATCGTGACTTACGTGGCCAAGATGCACATGCCAGTGGCGGTAGGGAGCTACTTCTTCATCTACGCCATTGTCCTGCTCTTGATCCGGACCTTCCTCAAGAACTACTTTGATACGGTCCGCTTCGGGGTCTGGTTCTGGCTGAGCCTGGTGGCTACGGCCATTTACCTGGTCCTTTTGGCCTACATGAACAGCAACTGGATGATGGCCCTGGGAGCGGCCGGGATGGCGGTCGGCTATGGCTTGATCTACTCCGTCCTGCAGTCAACGGCCCTGCTTTTGTCACCGGCTAATGAACAGGGATTGGGTAGCTCCACCTTTTACCTGGGTCTGGACATCGCCATGGCCTTTGGGCCGATGCTGGCCGGGGTAGTGGCCAAGGCTCTTCCGGGCCGCTGGTTCTACCTGGTTCAGCTGATTGTGGTGCCTTTGGCCTTGATCGTTTACCTGGTTTGGCGCAAGCGCTTGA
Source organism: Lactobacillus delbrueckii subsp. bulgaricus (assembly GCF_046938665.1). GTDB lineage: Bacteria > Bacillota > Bacilli > Lactobacillales > Lactobacillaceae > Lactobacillus > Lactobacillus delbrueckii_C. The sequence continues at coordinate 7,131 of NZ_JBKZCD010000033.1, read as the reverse complement.
ACGGGGCAATTGACAATCATTAAAATCCAAAAATTAAGCCAGCCGACAGGCTGGTTTTTCTTTTGCCCTTTAATTGGCTATAATTGATGATAGCGTAAATTTTTTGGAAGGAAGAAAAGAATAATGGAAATCGAGAAATTGAAGGCAGACTACATCAATTGGCTGGCGGGGCAGACAGTTTTTAAGCCCTGGTCAGACACGGTTTTCCAGGTGGAAAACGAACTGGTTGATGCTTATGGCCGCAAGCCTTTTGTCCTGGTCGAAAAAAGCGGGGACCAGTATACGGTAACTGATGACGGCTACCTCATGTACAAGTACAACCCCATGGAAGAAAATGAGGATTTGAACGAGTACGCGGCCGGGATGGTCATGGACGCTGGTTTTGACTTTGATGAAGACCATGCCGTGATTGAGCAGACAGTCAGTGAAGAAAGTTTGCCTGGCGCCATCAATGCCTTGATGCAGCTGGAAATCATGATTTCCTTTATTGCTTAAGAAATAAGTAGTAAGAAGATAAAAGAAAAAATAGACATTCTATGAGAAAGTAAGAAGCCTTGCACGCTTGTGCAGGGCTTTTTGTCTAGTCAAAAAGTGTGGGATGGAGTAAACTGGTTTCACTATTAGAAACTTTTTTAAAGCTTTTTCTTTTTGGAAAAATTCAGCGTATTTTATTATTTGAAAGGATACAGCGATGCATCAATATCTTCTTTCAACTTTAGTCAAAGCCGACCAAGTCTTGCGTTTAGCCAGCGGGCAGGGATCAGTCAGCTTGAAGGAGGTCATGGACCTGCTTCAGCTGAAAAAGACGACTGCCTTCCGCCTGCTTTATACCTTGACAGACTTAGGCTACCTGTCCCGGGTAGGACAAAAGTATTATCCCCAACTGCCCCAGCGCCCGGACCAAATGCTCAATTGGACGGCGGTACCGCTTTTGCGGGAAATTGCCGGTAAATACGATCTGAGCTGCTATGTGGGCATTCTCTATGACCAAGAGGTAGTCATCACTCAGGTGGTGCCTGCCAAATCCCATCCTGAAGACTTAAACCGCTTAGGCGAGCAGTTGCCCCTTAATACTTCAGCCATGGGCAAGTGTATTTTGGCCTTCAGTGATGATCAGACCCGGGATAGGCTCCTGACAACTCAGCCTTTTTCTGCCAGAACCCCCTATACTCTGGTCGGTGGGGACATGCTGGCAACCAACATTGAAATTATTGCTGAGCAGGGCTATGCCTTGGATGATGAGGAAAAAGAGCTGGCCTTCCGCTGCTTGAGCGTGCCAGTGCTCAAAGACGGCCAACTGGTAGCGGCCTTGGGAATTTCAGGCAAGGAAGAGGAACTGGTCAGACGCAGCTTTAAGACTTTGGCTAAGGAATTAACACATGCAAGTCATGAAATAGTTAATCGGCTTTTATAAGCACTAAGGAGAATGGAAAAAATGAAGACAGTAGTGATTACCGGTGCGGCAGCCGGCATGGGCTTAAGCGATACTAAGAAATTTTTGGCAGAAGGCTGGAATGTAGTTATGGCTGACTACAACGAAAAGGGCCAGGAAGCAGCTGACCAGCTGCAGGCCGAATACCCGGACCAGAAGGTCCTCTTTGTCCAGGTCAACGTGGCTGACGCGGCCTCTGTTCAAGCTTTGGCTGACAAGGTCAGCGCCGAATTTGAAACGGTGGACTGCATCGTCAACAATGCCGGCGTCTTGGTTAAGGGCCGCTTAGACGAAGTTGATGAAGCCGGCTGGGACCGGGTCATGGACATCGACGTTAAGTCCATCTATCTCATGACCAAGTCTTTTATGCCAAAGTTAATGAAGCAAAAGTCAGCTTCAATCGTTAACATTGCCTCAGTTTCAGGCTTGCTGGGTGACTATGAAATGGCCGCTTATAACGCGGCCAAAGGGGCCGTGGTCAACTTGGTCCGGTCTATGGCTCTGGACTACGGCAAGTACGGCATCCGGGTCAACAATGTCTGCCCAGGTCCGACCAACACGGCCATGCTGACCAACAACCCGCCGGAGCTAGTTAAGCACTACTATGAAGGCAGTCCCCTGGGCCATGTTGTAGAACCAAGCGAAATTTCCGCCATGGTCTACTTCCTGGCCAGCGATGAGGCGGCTTCAATTACTGGCCAGAACATGCCGGTAACCGCCGGCTATGGTATCTACACCGGCCAGCCAGTCCAATAAAGCAGTAAATTCTAGAATTAACAAAGGGAGTTATAATAATGAAGACAGCAGTAATTACCGGGGCTGCTTCGGGCATGGGCTTAAGCGACAGCAAGAAATTTCTGGCAGAAGGCTGGAATGTAGTCATGGCTGACTACAACGAAAAGGGCCAGGAAGCAGCTGGCCAGCTGCAAGCTGAATACCCGGACCAGAAGGTCCTCTTTGTCCAGGTTAACGTGGCTGACGCGGCTTCTGTTCAAGCCTTGGCTGACAAGGTCAACGCCGAATTTGAAACAGTGGACTGCATTGTCAACAATGCCGGCGTCTTTGCCAAGGGCCGGCTGGATGAGGTTGAAGAAGCAGCCTGGGACCGGGTCATGAACATCGACGTTAAGTCCATCTACCTCATGACTAAGTCCTTTATGCCGACTTTGATGAAGCAAAAGTCAGCTTCGATCGTTAACATTGCCTCTGTTTCCGGCTTGCTGGGTGACTACAACATGGCTGCATACAGCGCAGCCAAGGGGGCCGTGGTTAACCTTGTCCGGTCTATGGCTCTGGACTATGGCAAGTACGGTATTCGGGTCAACAATGTCTGCCCGGGCCCGACCAACACCCCAATGTTTCAGCAGAACCCGGCCAGTGTGGTAGAAAATTTTAACCAAGCCAGTCCCCTGGGTCACGTGGTTGAACCAGAAGACATCGCCAATATGGTCTACTTCCTGGCCAGTGACCAGGCAGCTTCCATTACCGGGCAAAACCTGCCAGTAACTGCCGGCTTTGGGATCTACAGCAGCCAGCCGGTTCAATAGAAAATTTCGATAATCATAGTTTGACAAAAACACTTTTTCAGATATAAAACAACTTCTCAATTACTCTACTTACGCGTCCTTGATTGTTAGCAATCAAGGGCTTTTTTATAAAAATAAAGGTCTGACTCCGAAATATGGAATCAGACCTTTGTAGTTTAAGTTGCTGTTTGTTAGTTGTTTATATCTTAATTTGCCTACTCAAGCAATTTGGCTTCCCTGAGCAATTCTTCCAGCCAAGTGCCCTGGACCTTCTTCATGGCCCCCTTAACGGCAATCTTTGGCAGCGGCAGGTCCATCTGGTCGATTGGCTTCTTGTCGTTTAAGTAGTAGGTCGCCTTCAAAAGTTCCCGGATATCGTAGACGGAGTTGAAGACTTCCGGTACCCCGCGGTCAACGTTCAGCAGGGTGTAGACAGCTTCCATAGCGGTCCGCACAGAGTATTCAGTGGTGAAGACCGTGTCTCTGGTCGGAGATTCAGCGAAGTTGCCGATGAAGGCCAGGTTGACTGAACCAGCTGGCACGACTGCCGGCCGGTCGCCCTTCTTCCGCATTTGGAAGTAGGCAGTGATGTAAGGCATGTAAACCGGAACAGTGTTGACATAGTCATCACCGGCATACTTCTTGATCAAATCGTCTGGCACGCCCAGGTGGTAGAGGAGTTCTTCCGTGATTTCTTCACCCGTGCAGTCCACGACCCGCTTCTTGATGTAGTTGCCTGGCGTGTCTGAGTAAAGGGCATAGATCCAGACAACAGTTTCATTTTCCTTTTGGTCTTTGAAGTGCGGCTGACGGTGGATGGTGAAGGAGAGCATCCAGTTGGAGTCAGTTACGGTGATGATCCCGCCCGTGTTGACCCGGTGCTGGTGGATGTCCCGCTTGGTCAAGCGTTCAAAGTATGGTTCCAGAGTAGCATCCTTCATGGTCATGGTCGCGGAAACGAACCAGGCTCTTTCCGGGATGTTTTCGCAGAAGACTTCCGGGTGGCCAAAGGCTTCGTCTTGGTCAGCCAGGTTTTGCCACAGGTGCCAAGACCCGCCCAGCTTGTGGGTGATCGGCGCTGGAGTGTGGTGAGTGCCGTAAGTTGAGCTTTCAACGATTGACCCGTTGGTCACGTATACCAGGTCGTCCGGGGTCAACTCGATTTCTTGGTGCTCCCCGTCTCTGGTGAGGATCAGCTTCTTAGCGACCTTTTCACCGTTGCTGGTGTCTACTACGACGTTTTCTACTTGCGTGTTGTAGCAGATGTCAACGTCGTGGCTTTCCAGGTAGGCCAATAGAGGCTTGGTCATTGACTCATACTGGTTGTACTTGTTGAACTTCAAGGCTGACAGGTCCGGCAAGCCGTCGATGTGGTGGATGAAACGCATCGCGTAGCGGCGCATTTCAATGACTGAGTGCCACTTTTCAAAGGCAAACATGGTTGCCCAGTAAGCCCAGAAGTTGCTTTCAAAGAATTCATCAGAGAAGAAATCTTCAATTGAAACTCCTTCCAGCTTGTCTTCCGGAGTCATGACCAGCTTGACGATTTCGCTGGAGCACTTGCCCAGGCCATACTGGCCGTCAGTCGGCACCCGGTCGCCCCGGTGGTGGATCAAGCGGCAGTTGGATGAGTTAGGGTCATCCTTGTCCAGCCAGGCGTATTCGTCCAGGTAGGAAGCACCGGGAATTTCCAAAGATGGAATTGACCTGTACATGTCCCAAAGGCATTCAAAGTGGTTTTCCATTTCCCGGCCGCCCCGGATGATGTAGCCGTATTCCGGCCGCTTGATCCCGTCCAGGGAACCCCCGGCCAGGTTTTCTTCTTCCAGCAAGTGAATCTTCTTGCCAGCCATGTGGCCGTCGCGGATCATGAAGACGCAGGCAGCTAAGCCGGCCAGGCCGCCCCCGATGACATAAGCGCTCTTCTTGTCAGCATCTTTTGGCTTTCTAGCGTCAGTAAATGCTTCGTAATTACCGTTTGAATAATACATCTCATTCACCTCATGTACTTGCTAACTGTTTTTTGATTATTTCCTTTTTTCACCTTGCATTCTAGCATTTATCAAAAGCGCTTTCAAATAAAGTTTTTCTAAAAATATTAGGTACCGGTATAGATAATTTCGATTGAATAAGAAAAGTTAAGTGGGAGAGAGGAGGGGAGAAAAAGCGTTCAAGTTGCCCGATAAATTTGTTATCATGGAATGATGCAGATTAAGGATTGGAGCGGATATTGCATATGAAAAGGTTGAAAAGCCTGGCTTTTGTTTACGCCAGCATATTTAGTTTACTGATTGGTTTAGGAGCTGGAATTTTTTTGACAATTTCCAGTGAATTAATTTCTCTCTTCTGGTCAAAGCGGACCTCGACCCATCCAGGGCTTCTTCTGCTCCAGTGCCTCCTGTTCGGCCTGGTGATCGGCCTTTTGCAACTGAAGGTCGGGGCCTATCCCAAGACCATCAAGCAAATCCTGGCTGAATTCCAGAAAACGGGCAAGGTAGATGGAGCCAGCTGGCGGACCTGGGTCAACGGGACGATTATTCTGGCCGGCGGGGCCAGCGTGGGGCCGGAAGCTTCCATGACGGGGATCATTGCCCGCCAGTCAAGTGCCATGGGCCAGCAGTTAACCAACTACTTGACTGACCCTGACCTGCCTCAGGCACCATTTAAAGAGCAGTTTAAGGCCCTGTTCCGGCCATTGACTCCAGCAAAAGGGCCCTTGAAGGCAGTTTTTGCCAAGAAGTGGCGGCAAAAGGCCAGCTATATTATCTGGACCGGCCTGGGCATTTGCAGCTTCGCCATGTGGCTGAAGGTCTTCCCGGAAGCCAAGGTTTTCCAAATTGGCTTTGCTGAGGTTAAGTGGACCTGGCAGGGGGTCCTGCTGACTCCCTTGGCCTTTGCATTGGGGCTGGCTTTTGGTAAGTTCTTTTTGAAATTTGAAGAAATCGGGGCAAAATTGGGCGAGACGATTCCCAACTACCTGCTTAAAGGAATGCTGGGTGGTCTCTTGCTGGGCATTGGCGGTCTTTTGTCCAGCTACCTGCTCTGGTCCGGGGCCTTCACCATGTGGGAGCTGGTTGACCAGGCAGCCAAGCTGGGCCCGGTCTTTTTGATCAGCTTAGCCTTTGGCAAGTGCCTTTTGACCAACTTTGGCTTTGGCCTGGGCTGGAGAGGGGGAACCATCTTCCCGGCGATCTTCTGCTCGGTTGCTTTCGGGATGGGCCTGGCTTTGCTTTTGCCCTGGTCACAGAACCTCCTGGTGGCTGTCTTGACCGCGGCCAGCGTTAGCGTGATCGTGGGCAAGCCGAAGCTGGTGTCCCTGTTGCTGATCTTCTTGTTCAGCCTCCGCCTGGCTCCGGTGATTATCCTGGTTTGCCTTTTGTGCGAGAAAATTCTTCAGGGCAAGAAGACGACTGATGGAATTTAGTGAGCAGATCAAAAAACTCTGCCGGGACCAGGGTTTGACCCAGGAAGAAAATGGGCCAAGTTCAACTTCTGGTCAGCGCGGTTAGCTATTTGTGCAAGTTGCATAAGCTTAGAAAAAGTCAAAATTAGTTTTGGCCAAAAGGATTGACAGGGCCTGGTAAAAGTTTTAAGATTATGGCAATTAGATTAATGATTGCTGAGAAAAGATGAGTAGCTGCCGGGAGCCTTCTACAGAGAACCGGGATTGCTGAGAGCCGGCGAGGGTAAAGGCAGTGAAGATGGTCTTGGAGCATAAACAAGTGGTGAGCTTAGGCAAGCCGTTTGCGGGTAGCGCCCGATATAGCGCTGGGCTTTCATTAGGAAGCTTTTGAGGGTTTGGCCGTGAGGCCAGACTGAAGAAGAGTGGTAACACGCAAGGCGCGTCTCTTGACTGACTGAGTCAGTTGGGGGCGCGCTTTTTTAATGCCCGGCAATCGTGTCTTAATGTTTTCTATTGTTTTGGTATCTGTTTTGATACTTGCTTTATTTGATTTTATTTTTGCCAGAGGGGAATTACTCATGACTAAATTATCCGCACCATACCGTTACGACATCGTTGGCTCCTTCTTGCGGCCGCAGGAATTAAAGGAGGCCCGGGCTAAGTTCAAAGCCGGGGAGTTGAGCAAAGAAGAACTGACCAAGGTGGAAGACAAGTGGATCAGCGACCTAATTGCAAAGGAAAAGGCTGTCGGCTTGAAAGCCGTAACTGAT
>NZ_JBKZCD010000032.1:0-20047 GCF_046938665.1 Lactobacillus delbrueckii subsp. bulgaricus | reverse complement strand
GGATACAAACAAAAGGTAAAGAATTGATTTATTCTGTCAAAAGCAACAGTATGGACTAATTTGACTCAAAATTCTCTAACTATACATCTTTTTAGTATAAGCAATATGTCTTTTAAAAAATACACATTATAAAAGCAGCATCCCTAATTCCCAGAATGCTGCTCTCCTCTATTCACTTATTTCTTTCACCACGCGGGCTGGCACGCCTGCCGCGATTGTTCTGGCAGGTACATCCTTTGTTACTACCGCGCCTGCCGCGATAATCGCTCCATCACCAATCGTGACGCCTGGCAAAACAGTTACGTTCGCGCCAAGCCAGACTCTTTTGCCGATATGAACCGCTGCTGGCAATAGCTCCCCTCTTTTGGCTGGATCTTGCTCGTGGTTCAAAGTCGCGATCATAGCGTGGTGGCCGATCAAAGCCCCGTCGCCAATATAGACTCCGCCCTGGTCTTGGATGGTGCAGCCAGTATTAATAAAAACGTTCTTGCCAACATGGATATTCTTCCCGCAATCAGTATAGAATGGCGGCACCAGTGCCAGACTCCGGTTGACCTCGTTGCCAGTCAGTTTGGCAAACAAGTCTTGCACCTCTTCCGGCGTATGATAAGCATTATTCAGCTCCATCGTCACCTTCAAGGCTTCTTGCGTCAAATATGAGCAGTATTCCAGTTCTTCTGAAGGATCAACAATCCTTTTCCCGCTGTTCACATAGTTCAGAAAATCGGTTAATTCCAATATCTCCCTCCTTTGGTAATTTTTTACAGCGCATCTGCCAGCCAAGCATCGACTTCATTTTTATCAAATCTGCCAAAGGTACCGTCATTTCCCTAGGCCCAGGCCCCAAGTGCGATTTTTGGTAATTGCTTCATACCAAAAATTATCTCCTGTCCATCAACTTTGCTTTTTTACTTCAATGTCAACTTGACTGAGCCATGACTCAGCAGCTTCCTCAGTTCTTTTTTGCCCAGATTGATGTGCCCCAGCTTTGTATACGCCCAGGAATTGCTGCCGTAAAAAACTACAATCTGGTTGCTTGAATATAGTACGATATCACCAGGAATTGTTTTAGTTTGCCGGTCATCACTAATGATGCTCTTGTTCAAGTGGCCTACCTGCTCAAAGCCGCCATACATCGACATTTTGATGGTCAGTGGAGTCAGCTTCTTTAATGCATCAACTGACTTATTATTTTCCCACTTGACCGGCAGCTCTTTATTAGCAATTGATAACTGCATTTTACCTAACTTCTTTCGCTGTGACTTTTTCTTCTTGCTCCTCTGCTTTGCCTGCTTAGTTACCTTTTGACTGGCAGCTGGTTCTTCTTGCTGGCTGCATGCAGAAAAAGCAAGCAGGCTGATCGTGGCTAAAGCAGAAAAAATTATTTTTGGGGCTTTCATTTTATTCTTCCGTCATGCAAAGCTTACTTCAAGTACTTGTCAAAGAAGGCTTCCATCTTGGCAAAAGGAATAATGTCCTTTTGATCGTAAAGGTCAGTGTGGCTTGCCCCCGGGATCAAAAGCAGTTCCTTGTTGTCGGTGTACTTGTTATCCTTAATCATGTCAGCGTAGGCATCCTTTGACATATAGCAGGAGTGGGCCTGGTCGCCGTGGATCATCAAGACCGCGTTTCTGATTTCATTGGTGTAAGCAAACAGTCGCATATTCAGCAAGGATGTAGCAGCCGTTACGTTCCAGCCGCTATTCGAGTTAAGGCTGCGCTTGTGATAGCCGCGCGGAGTCTTGTAGTAAGCGTAGTAGTCCTTGACAAATTTCGGCGCGTCTTCTGGCAGCGGGTCAACCACCCCGCCGGCCTTGGCATAGCTGCCAGCCTTGAAGTCAGCCGTTCTCTGCTTATTCAAGGCAACCCGCATTCTGTAGCGTGCTTCTTCATTGTCATCCGCGTCAAAATAGCCGTTGCCCGTCACTCTGGACATGTCATACATGGTAGAAGTCACGGTTGCCTTGATTCTAGTATCGATCGCGGCCGTCTGCAGGGCCATTCCGCCCCAGCCGCAGATGCCGATGATCCCGATTCTTTCTGGGTCTACATTATCTTGAACTGACAAAAAGTCGACCGCTGCTTGGAAGTCTTCGACATTGATGTCCGGGCTGTTCACATCTCTTGCATTGCCGCCGGATTCACCAGTAAATGATGGGTCAAAAGCAATCGTCAGAAAACCTCTTTCTGCCATCTCTTGCGCGTACAGACCGCTTGACTGTTCCTTGACTGCCCCAAATGGCCCGGAAACAGCGATTGCCGGCAGTTTGCCCCAGGCATTCTTTGGCGTGTACATGTCAGCAGCCAGGGTGATGCCGAAGTGGTTGGCAAAAGTTACCTTCTTGTGGTCAACTTTGTCACTCTTTGGAAAGACCTTGTCCCATTCTTGCGTTAACTTTAATTCTTCAGTTTGCATCATTTTTTGCCTCCATTATTGGCTAATCTTCTCTTTTTCCGCTCTTCTGATTAAATAATCCAGCAAGTCGACCTTGCGGCTGCATTCGTGCAGTTCACACATGGCTTGGCACCTTGCCAGCTTCATCTTCCGGAGGGCGGCAGCATATTGCCCGCTCTCATACATGCTAAGAATTTCCGTGGACATTTTTTCCCCGCAGCCCGCGTCAGCCAGGCTTTGCTTGATAGTCGGCAAGTCCATTCCGCACCTCCTCTGCCTTGCTTAATGATTAGTATAAAAGCTTGCGCCTTTATGTGCTAATGGTTATAATCTATCTCATGATATTCCTTTTATGAATAAGGAGGCAAAAATGGAAATCCGCACCTTACGCTACTTCTTGGCCGTTGCCCGAGACGAAAACATGACCCGGGCGGCAGAAAGCCTGCACGTCACCCAGCCCACCCTTTCTAAGGCGATCAAGTCCTTGGAAGAAGAATTGGGGCAGAAGCTTTTTACCAGACAGTCTTTCAGCATCAAGCTGACCGATGAAGGCTTTCTTCTCAGAAACCGGGCTGAGGACCTGGTGACCATGGCTGACAAAATTGAACAGGAATTTTTAGCCCTGGATGATATTACCGGCGGCGACATCTACTTTGGCTTAGCTGAATCCTACCAGATCAGTTACCTGGCACGGGAGATCAATTCTTTTAAAAAGCTCTACCCAGACCTCCGCTACCACATCACCAGCGGGGACACCTCACAAGTCGCCGAGAAGCTGGACAAGGGGCTCCTGGACTTTGTCGTTTTGGCAGAGATGCCTGACACCAGCAAGTATGAATCATTAATTTTCCCGGAAACCGATAGCTGGGGCGTAATCATGCCGGCTGATGTTCCCTTGGCGCAAAAAGAATCCATCACTGTAGACGACCTGGTTGGCCTGCCCCTCTTCTGTTCTGACCAGTCCTGGAAAAAGGACATCCCCCGCTGGGCCAAAGACAGGATGGATGAGCTCCACCTGGAAGGCTCGTTTGGCCTGGTCTACAACGCTTCAGTTTTTGCCAAAGAACATTTAGGCTACCTGCTTTCTTTTGACAAACTGGTCGACACGTCCCCGGAAAGCGGGATGGTCTTCCGCCCCTTGACTCCAAAGCTGGAGACCAACTTATACTTGGTTTGGAAAAAGTACCAAACCTTTTCTCCAATCGCTGAACGCTTTTTAAAGCAGATCAAGAAATCTTTTGGGCAAAAGCAAACAAGTGACTCTTAACTAACTAATTGTTAGAAGATTTTTCTTCTGCATGTTATCATACAGATAACCAGTAAAAAGAAGGAGAGAAAAATCATGAAGGTATTTATCGCTGGAGGAAGCGGCCGGGTGGCAGCCGCTGTTATTCAAGAATTAGTTAAGCAAGGTCAGCAAGTCTACGCGGGTTCCCGGCACAAGGACGCGATCGTTAAATTGCCGGGCGTCACTCCCGTTAGCCTTGACCTGCACGCCAGCGTTTCTGAATTAGCTAAGCTTTTAGCTGGGATGGACGCAGTGTACTTTTTGGCAGGTTCTAGAGGCAAGGACTTGCTTCAAACGGATGCCTTTGGGGCGGTAAAGTTGATCCAAGCAGCTGAAATGGCCGGCGTTAAGCGCTACATCCAGCTGAGCTCAATTTTCGCGGCCGACCTGGACAAGTGGCAAGGCAAAGCAGAATTTGCCAGCTTGACTGACTACTATATTGCCAAGTACTTTGCTGACGAGTGGCTGGTCAATAACAGCAAGCTGGACTACACGATCCTGGCCCCAGCTACTTTGGAAGAAAAGGCTGGGACTGGCAAGGTCAACTTCAAGCCTAAAAAGTTTGCCGCCAACCCAATTCCCGACGTTGCCGCGGTTTTGGCCCAAATCCTTGACAAGGAAAACACCTACGGCAAGGTAATCAATATGACTGGCGGCGAGACGCCAATTAGTGAAGCTATTGCCGAAGTTTAAAACGAAATAACCCCCCTGGCACTTGCCAGGGGGGATTTTTGTTATTGGTCAGACAGCTTGGCCTGTTCACGCTTTTTCCGCCACTCTTCCAGTTCCCTTTCGCTGATGATGTAGCCGGAGTCAGTATGATTTTTAGCGCTAAGCTCCAAAATTTTCAACTTCTTCCGCAAGGCTTCTTCAGCGTAATCAGCAATGAGATCAGTCAATTTGTCAGCCGAGCCGTCTCTGTCACACGCTTCCAAAACTTCCATGTAGTGCAGCCGGCTCTCCTTATTTGGCTGAATATTAACGACTGGATAACCGTGCTCAGTCAATGCCAGGTTCATCAGCAATCTTGCCGTCCGCCCATTTCCATCAATGAAGGGGTGAATGATGACAAAACGCCAGTGCAGCTGGGCAGCGTAGTCCACAGGATGCAACTTGCCCTGCACCTCATTTGCCCAGTCAACCAATTCTGCCATCTTGACAGCAATATCCCAAGGGTCAGCATACGGATTGACTTCCGCTCCAGCCGGCCGGACCGGTACGCTTCGGTAGACACCAGCGTCTTCTGGCCGGCTTTTCGCCAACGATAGCCTGTTTAAATTTCGAATATCCAGCTGGGTTAAAGTCTGGGCCTGGCTGGCCAAGTCCATCATGTAGTCATAGGCTTCACTCAAGTCAAGCGTATCCAATACTTCAGCAACGCTTTTCCCGTGGATGGTCAGTCCCTTTTTAAGTATCGCCTCAGTCTCATGCCGGGTAAGAGTTGATCCTTCTATCGCGTTTGATGACCAAACGTGATCAATTTTTACATCCGCGTCCAGCAGCTCCTGCTCATATTTGGACAGTGGCCGGTAAGTGTCAATTTTATTCTTCAGCTCTGTCAGCTTGGCAAAATCCGCCATTCCCTCACCTCCGCGTCTAAACTTTACCTGTTTCTTCTGACTAATTGTAGCATATTCCGGTTACAGTTTGATGATCCGGCCATCGTGGGCCCCGCGGCGGTGGGAGATGGACAGAACTGTCCGCCCGCTGCTGGCGGCATCGATTGCCTTGAGGACTTTAGCCTCGGTTTCCCGGTCCAGGGATGCGGTCATTTCGTCTAAAAGCAAAATCTGCGGGTCACATACCACGCTGCGGGCAATCATTAAAAGTTGCAGCTGCCCTTGCGAAAGGTTGATCTCACTTACCGGTGTGTTCAAGCCTTGCGGGAGATTTTTGACAATATCGGTTAGGCCAACCATGGCTAAAGCCTTGTCGATCATCTCAGCAGTTATTGTGTCGTCATATAAAGTGATCTGGTCTTTGACTGTCCCGTCAACCAGGGCAACCCCTTGCTCGCAAATTGCCAGGAAGTGGCGCTGATTCTTGGGATGAGTATCTGGCGAATGGCCATCTAGGAGGATCTTCCCTTTTTGCGGCTGGTAGAGGCCCAGGAGGAGTTTAAAAATCGTGCTCTTCCCCTTCCCGGTCCGGCCGACAAAGGTCACGTGCTCGCCTTTGGCGACTTTAAAGGAATAGTCCTTTAGGATCGGCTGGTCTGGCAGGTAGCCGAAGGTGACATGGTCAAAAGTAATGTAGTCCCCTGCCCCTTGGTAGATGTCCGGCTTGCTGTCTGCTTCATTTAAAAAGTCCTGGATCCGGCTCATCCCGGCCATAGCATCTTGGATGCTTTGGATTTCCATCCCGATTGATTCCAGCGGTGTAAAAATCTGCCCAACATAGGCAATCAAGGCTACGGCGCTGCCGGCATTGATGCCAAAGAAGGTCTGCATCTTCTGCCCTTGGGCAGCCCCGATCATCAGCAGGCCGATAACGACGGCTTCGATGGTCAGGATGATTGGCGAATAGACGCTGTCCAGCCAGTTGGACTTGTTCTGGGCCCGGTAGGACTCTTCGATGTATTGGTCATACTTGTCTTCCATGTAGTCTTCTTTTTCAAAGATATGGATCATGGAGAGAACCCGGAGAGTTTCGGGGATATGGTGGTTGACCTTGGCGATAGCGGCCCGGTTTTGCTTCTGGGAAGCCAGGGAGGCCTTCTGGAAGTGCCGGGTCATGACTAAGATCAAGGGCATGACGATTAAGATAATGAAGCCCAAGCCAATGCTGCGGGTAAAGACGACGAAGAGCAGGCCGATCAGCTGGAAGAGGTCAGCACTCATCCCGACTACCCCCTCGCTATAGAGGCTGTTGATGGTGTCGGCGTCGTTGACAAAGACTGAGGCGATTGCCCCACTCTCGTGATTGGTCAAGTAGCCAGTCGTGATGGTGTTCAGCTTTTGGGCTAAGGCGCTCCGCATGCCGTGGGTCAATTTTTGGCCAAAAATCGTAATGGAAATATTCTGGGCTGAGGCAAAAAGGTCAGACAGGACGATTAGACCCAGGTAGGCCAGGGCGAAAAGGAGGGAAACATCCTTTTGATCAGTCAAGTGGTTGACGATCTGCTCCAGAGCGAGGGGCGGTAAAAGTGAAGTGATAATGCTTAAGATAATGAGCAAGGCCATGGAGATGAAGCTCTTGGGATGGTCATGAATGACCTTTTTAGCGATATTACGCATCTTGCTGCCCCCCTTCGATCAGCTCGGCATAACCGGCATTCTTTTTAGCAGGTCCTCATGCTGGCCAACAGATACCTGGTGGTCATGGATATAGATAATCTGGTCCAGCTGGCTGAAGCAGTCAACCCGGTGGGTCATCAGCAAGATGACATGGCCTTTAAGGCTTTTCAAGTTAGTCAGAATCTGCTGTTCAGTTGCCTGGTCAACAGCAGAAAATGGGTCATCTAATACGATGATGGGCTTGGCATGGGCCAGGGTCCGGGCTAAGGCAAGCCGCTGCTGCTGGCCACCAGACAGGGTCATCCCACCATTGCCGATAAGGGTGTCTGCCCCATTTTTAAGCTCTCCTACCTCTTGGTCTAAGCAAACCATCTTTAGGTAATGGTCAAGGTCGATGTCATCGCCTAAGCAAATGTTGTTCTTGATGCTGTCGCTTAGGAGCATGGGGTCATGGCCCATATAAGTGATCCATTGGTGGGCAGAGTGAGGCGAAAGCTTTTTGAAATCAAGGCCATTAATGAGGATCCGCCCCTGGTAATCTGCTTCACTTACCAAGGCTTTACCCAGCAGGCTTTTCCCGCAGGCCACCTCGCCGGTAATACCAATGATTTCATTAGCGGAGGCGGTAAAATTGATGTCCTTGACCGCAGTTTCCGGGTAGCCGTGGTAAAAAGTCGTCACATGGTTAAAAGTGAGGTCGGTAATTTCTTTCTCTTCCTTTTGATAATGATCATAGATTGGATCGCTCATCAGCGGTCTGATCCGGACCCAGGAGACTTGGGCTTTTTGGACAGCGTTAAAAAGTTTGGCGGCGTGGGAGACCTTGGTGGCGAGTTTGGTAAAGCAGGCTAAGAAAGTCGTGAAGCTGGCCAGGTCCCAGGCCTTCCAGCCGATGTGGAGGACATTGCGGCCGCCAAAGTAGATGATCAAGACGATGCCGAACATGGCAATAGCGTCATACAGCGGAGTTAAGGCCCCTTCAAAGATGTTGGAGATGGCACTTTTTTGCTCATAGTCAGTCAGCTGCTTTTCGTAGCGGTCATTGAGGGCTTGCTCCCGGCCGGTGATCCGGTAAGTCATGGCGTGAACAATCCGGTCAAGGGTCATCGTGTTTAAGACAGACTCGCTTTCCTTATAGGCTTTGTTGGCTTTGACGACTTTTTTCTTCAGGACATTGGCAATCACATAAGCCAGAGGAGTAAACATGCAGGCCAAGATAGTCAAGCGGACGTCGTAGTAAAGGAGCATGGCCAGGTAAGCGATCATGACGACGCCAGTGTCAAAAATTTCCGTGGTAAACTTCCGCATCCCTTCAACGCAGCTGTCGACATCACTGATAGCTTTAGTCATAAGGGAGCCAGTATCATCGCCGAATTGCCGGTGCAAAAGAGCGTTATAGAGCAAGCGCCGCATCCGGCGGGAAGTATGGTTGGCAAAAATCCGCACGCTGAAGCGTTTGACCGCCCGGCAGACTTGAACCAGAGCAATTACCAACATGTAAAGTAGCGATAATTGGATTAAACGGTTAGCCAGGATCTTGTGATTCAGCAGGTCATATAGGCCTTGGACCAGCTGCCCTTGAAAGTATGGGCCAGCCACCATGCCGATATTGTAGATCAAGCCTGAAATCGTAACGACCACAAAAATTGGCACTTCATACCAGAAGTAGGTGCTCATTTTCTTGGGATCACGGGTATTTTTCTGCTTCATCTCGCTGCCTCCTCAGATTGCAATCTCGCCCGCTTTTCTGCATCCACTATCAGTATTTCTAACTTCATCATAGCACCGAATCTTCTTCAGTCTAGTCCATTTTGGACGGGATGAAGGAGGTTTTTTATACGAAAAAACGGCCAGCAACTGGATCTTACCAGCAACTAGCCGTTTATTTTATGGCTCCTTTTAGCGGAGATAAGTTGTTAGCCTTGAAGGTTGGTTTCTGCCAGCCATGATATAACTGCATTGCCAATATCAGTACGATGCACATCATGGACTGATCTGCCATCGCCAACATCTAATACCGGCTCTAAGCCTTCCGACTTGTTGATTCTATTTGCGACCGCAAGATTTGCAATTACTGCATCATGTTGGCGCCGTCTAGCATTATCAAGTCTGGAATATTCTTCTCGGTAGTAATTCGCATCATTAGCTTCTTTGGCTTTAGCTAACTTTAAATCGAAATCTCTTACAATTGTTGCATATTTGACCATATCATTAACCAACCTGTCATGAAAGTCAGAGTAAAAGTTTTCGTCTTCATCGTCAACTAAGTTGCCTAATTCGTCTAGTGCCTTTTGGTTGATAGAGTATGCAGCCATTGGTTGTCGCCCGCTATTCTGAATAATGGATTTTTTCCGCTTTCTAATAAAGTCTAAATTCGCTTTTTCAACTTCATTTATGTCAGTTGGATCTTCGACTAAATTAAGTTGGTAGAGTACCTCGCCAATTTGCTTTCGATTATTAGCCCACTCTTCGTCAGTCGATAGGCTCTTTATCTTACTGTTTAACTCGTTCAAGCGAATATATAAATTAAGCTTTTGGGTCTCGGTCAGTTTATCTGTCATATTAATTTCACCTTACTTTTTGTTTACGATCTTTCTTCATGTACGTTGAACTGGCAAGTTCTCGGTAAAATCTTTCTTTTTGCGATTGATTTTCCATCAATCTTGATCGATAGTGTTCCAAAATTCAAACTCTTAATTAGATGTTCACACACCTTATTATACTGGTAAAAAGATTTAAATTGGATGGATTTGCCCAAATTCTCCTTTATCCCGTCTTGTTAGCAAGTTTAACAATCTTAAATCCTTTGGAGCATATCCACTCGTTGATAACACTTCTTCTTGCATCGTTCGTGCCTGAATTGGAAACTCAATTTCGCCCGACTCGTAAGCGTCATCAATCATGTCTAGATCCCAGCGCGTACTGGCTGAAATATTGCCATAATTGTTTGTAATAACTGGATTATGATAGTCATCAAACCATTTAATCTGCTGCCTGATAAAGTCGGTCTTTGAGCTGTAATACCCGCCCATAACTAAATATGGCGCTAAATCAAGATACGAATAGGAAAATGGCGTCGCTGATGTTCTCGTCTCCTTCTAGCGGAGATAAGTTGTTAGCTTAATGGCTGCCTGTGAGACATTTGCACTTGGAAGTAAGTCTGACTATTTTCCATATTTCTTCCTCTCAATAATCAGTTTTAATTAGCTTGGATAATATATTTAGAACTGATCATAGCACTCTTTGTTAGCGCATACAGGGAGGCCGGCGAATTGTAAACGCTTTGTAACAAGTTGCCTAGTTCAGCCAATCCTTTTTCCTTGACATTAGTCTACACATGGACTAAAATCTTAGTTATTGTCCACGAGGAGACTTTTATGAACTTAAAAAACCACGAAAGCATTTCAGAATTAGTAACCCTGGCCAGCGTCCGGGCAGCATACGCGTATGAGCAATATGACAAACTCATGGGAATCACCCAGTACGAGAGCATCATTCTATATGAGCTCTTCACCCACCCCCGCCTGTCACAAAAAGAGCTCGTCTATAGAAGCGGCATCCCCAAGCAATCCATCAGCAAGGGGATCCACAATCTAGCTGAGCTCGGCTACCTGGAAATCAGCTCTGCTGACCAGGACAAGCGGGTCAAGTACTGCGCTTTGACTGAGTCCGGGCTTGCCTATGCCCGGGAAAAAGAAGGTGAAATCCTGGCTATCGAGAAAAAGGTGATCGACAAGCTGGGCTTTGACCGGGCCGCTTTGGCCTGCCAGATTCTGAATGAGTGGACCGATCTCCTCAGCGAGGAAATAGCTAACTTAAAGGAGGAAAAACAGAAATAATGAAAATTCTCATGCCTTACTTCAAGCGATATAAGAAAGACGTTTTCCTGACTTTGATCACCATCGTCTTTTCAGCTTTTGCCACCCTCTACCAGCCCCGCCTGCTCCAGCAGGTGCAAAATGAACTGCTGGCTGACCAGCAGCAGGCCGTCATCCGGGACACCGCGATTTTGATCGGCCTGGGCCTTTTATCCATTATTACCGGGGTCCTCAATGTTTACTACGCCGCTCGGATTACCCAGGGCGTGGTCAGCGACCTCAGAGAAGACACCTATGCCAAGATCCAGACTTTCTCTCTGGCCAATGTGCAGCAATTCTCCTCTGAATCGCTCAGCGTCCGCTTGATCAACGACATGCAGCAAATCATGAACATGATCATGACCATCTTCATGCAGCTGATCCGGATGCCTTTGATCCTCATCGGGTCAATCATCATGGCCATCGTCACCATCCCCCGCTACTGGTGGGCGGTTGTCGTCCTCCTGGCCTTGATCATGGGTCTGGGCGTTGTGGCAGTTAAGCAAATGACCGCCATGTTCGACAAGTTCCAAATGTACATGGACAAAATCTCCGGCCGGACCGGGGAATTTTTGCAAGGGGTCCGGGTAGTAAAATCCTTCAACCAAAGTCCCCAGGAAATTGCCAAATTAAACAAGGATTCTGACGAATTAAACGAAGTCAACATCAAAGTCGGCTACTGGTTCTCCACCATCCTGCCTGGCGCCCAGCTGATCTCCTACCTGGTCATCAGCTTAGTAGTTTACTTGATCGGGACCAGCATTCTCCAGCATCCCCAAGACGTTTCCGTCATCACTCCATACGTCAACTATGTCTTGACCATGCTCTTTGCCATCTTGCTGGTCGGCATGGCCGTCATGCAGATTTCCCGGGGTAACGTCTCCTTGCGGCGGATCCAGGAAATCATGGACACCCAGCCAGACGTTGTCTTCAATGAAAAAGCCCCGGAAGACGCCCTGGGCGGTTCAATTGAATTTGATGACGTCTCCTTCACCTACCCAGATGGCCAGCAGCCCGTCTTAAAGCACATCTCCTTTGCTGTTGCGCCAGGTCAAATGGTCGGCATCGTCGGGGCCACCGGGTCGGGTAAGTCGACCCTGGCCCAGCTGATCGCCCGCCTCTATGACCCAACAACTGGGAAGATCAAGATCGGCGGCAGCGACCTCCGCCAGGTTAATGAGAATGCCCTCAGAAAGACTGTCTCCTACGTCTTGCAAAAGGCTGTCCTCTTCTCAGGAACCATTGCCGACAACCTCCGCCAAGGGAAAAAGGACGCTACTTCATATGAACTTGAGCGGGCAGCGCAAATGGCCCAGGCCAGCGAATTTATCCAGCGCTACGATGAAACTTTTGACCATGAAGTTGAAGAAAGAAGTGCCAACTTCTCCGGCGGGCAAAAGCAGCGTCTGTCTATCGCCCGGGGGATCATCGCCGGCAGTCCGATTTTGATCCTGGACGACTCAACTTCCGCCTTGGACGCGGAAAGTGAAAAAATGGTCCAGGAAGCCCTGGAAAAGCAGCTGCCAGACACGACTACGATCATGATCGCGGAAAAGATCGTCTCTGTCATGCACGCGGACAAGATCCTGGTCCTCGATAATGGCCGCCTGGTTGCTGAAGGCACCCACGAGGAACTGCTCAAGACTTCCCCGGTTTACCAGGAAATCTATAAAACCCAGAAAGCCAAGGAAAGAAAGGAGGAACTTTAATGTCAGACAAGCAAAAGTCTCTTACTTATTTGACGAAATATCTGAAAAACTACAAAAAGCCGATCTTAATTTCAGTTGCCTTCTATCTGATCGCGACCATCGCCCAGGTTATCGCTCCCTCCCTTTTAGGGCAGGCGGTTACGGACTTGTCGGCTTTTGTTAAGGGGCAAGGCAGTCTTGGCGTCTTCTACCAGGCCTTAGCCTGGATGGCCGGCTTTTATGCCTTTAACTCCGTGGCCACCTACATCGCCTGGATGATGATGACCCGCTTTAACGCTAACGCCAACAATGACATGCGTAAGGGCCTTTTCGGCAAGCTGCAGCGGATGACCATCCGTTACTTCGATACCCACCAGGACGGGAAGATCCTGTCCTTGTTCAACAGTGACCTGGACAACATCTTCAATGCTTTAAACAACGCCTTTTTTGAAATCATCTCCCAGTCTCTCCTTTTTGCCGGCACGATCATTGTTATGTTCGTCATCAACTGGAAGCTGGCCCTCAGCGTTGTGGCTACTACTCCTTTGATCTTGCTTTTGAGCTGGATCATTATGAAAAAAGCCCGCGTCTACCTGGACAATCAGCAAGACCGGGTTGGTGAGCTTAATGCCTACATCAACGAACAGCTCAACGGGGAAAATGTGATCATCACCCAGGGCCTTAGGGACCAGTCAGTTGCCGGTTTTAAAAAGGAAAACGCCAAGGTGCGGGAAGCCATGTTTAAGGGGCAATTCTACTCTGGTATCCTTAACCCCTTAGTTAACGGCTTCTCCCTCTTGAACTTTGCGATCGTGATCGCCACTGGCGCTTACATGATCATGACTAAGCAAGTCAGCCAGGCGGCTGGTCTGGGCTTGATCGTTACCTTTACTGAATATTCCTGGACTTACTTCCAGCCGCTGACTCAAGTAACTTCCATCTACTCCATGCTGCAGCTCGCCTTGACCGGTGCCCGCCGGCTTGAGACGGTTGAAGAGCAGGAAGAAGAAAACACGGTGCCAGACGGCAAGACTATCTCAGGCGTAAATGAAGCTGTCCGCCTGGAAGATGTGCACTTTGGCTACACTCCAGATAAGGAAATCCTGCATGGGGTATCAATTGAGGTGCCTAAGGGGCAGTCAGTTGCTGTTGTTGGCCCGACCGGGTCTGGTAAGACGACGATCATGAACTTGATCAACCGTTTCTATGACGTAAACAGCGGGGCCGTAACTTTTGACGGCACAGACGTCCGGGACCTTAAGCTGGAAAACCTCAGAAGCAATGTCGGGATTGTTTTACAAGACTCAGTCCTCTTCTCTGGAACGGTAGCTGACAACATCCGCTACGGCAAGCCGGATGCGACCATGGATGAAGTTATTGCCGCAGCTAAGGAAGCCCAGCTGCATGACTTTGTCATGACCCTGCCAGAGCAGTATGACACGCCGATTGAGAATGGCCAGGCCAACTTCTCTACCGGGCAAAAGCAGCTTTTGTCAATCGCCAGAACCATTCTGGTCGACCCGGCCTTCTTGATCCTGGACGAAGCGACCAGCAACGTCGACACGGTCACTGAAGAAAAGATCCAAAAGGCCATGGACAACGTGATTGCTGGCCGGACCAGCTTCGTGATTGCCCACCGTTTGAAGACGATTTTGAACTCAGACAAGATTGTCGTATTAAAGGACGGCCAGGTTATTGAAGAAGGACCACACGCTGAATTGATCAAGCAGCGCGGCTTCTACTACAGGCTCTACACCAGCCAGATGGCTTTTGAATAAGAGAAACATGCAAAAAGGACACCTGTCACGAAATGTGATGGGTGTCCTTTTGTTATTACTAGCCTTATTCAGTCTTACCGCTATAATCGGCAATCCCGCCAATGTTTTTGACCTTGCTGTAGCCAGCCTGCTTAAGCCAGGCAACTGCTTGACCGCTTCTGTTGCCGCTTCGGCAATAGACAAAGAGCGGGGTATCAAGATCTGTGATCTCGCCTTGGGCAGATTCAATCTTGCTCAAGGGGAGATTGATGCTGGCCGGGATGTGCCCTGCCGCGTACTCATCCTTTTCTCTGACGTCGATCAGTTTGGCATTCGGCGTTTTCTGGTATTCTGCAACGCCTGCGTTAATATCATTTGCTTGAAATAGGCTCATGTGCTCCTCCTTAAATTTGCATTAATATATTGGATTATAGCACATCATTCATCCATGCGCTTTATCAGCAAGCTGTCAACAAAGTCGCTGCCAGCATCACTGACAGTGCTTCTTAACCATGCAAATTTCAGCTTGGAGCTATCGAACTTGGCCAGCTCCCGGTCAATCTCCTGCCAGAGTTCCTGGTTGGCTACTGGCTTTCCATTAGCTGTCTTCCAGTCCCGCTTTTTCCAGCTCTTCATCCAGGCCGGGCCATCATTTGTGTCGCTGACGGACTTGATAACGTACTGGGAGTTCAAGACAAACAGCAAAGGCTGCTGGGTCAGACCCAACTGTTCCAGCTTCTTCAAGCTTTCCAGAAAAGCAGTCATTTCCATTTCATTATTGGTCGCGCCCAAACGGCCGGCACTATCAGCAAGCTGCTGGCCATCATGCTCAATCATGTAGGCCCAAGCAGCCTTATCGCTGTCTTGGACATGGCTGCCCTTGCGCGCGCCAGTGCTGCGGCAGGCACCCCCGGTATAAATAACGGCAGAGTAATCTTTCTTATCGTATTCTAGCTCTTGCTTAACTGCATTTTGCGGATCAGCTGGATCCAGCTTCAAGTAGTTCAAGGCATCCGACTCACGGCGGAAGGACTTGTATTCAGCTCCCGGGAAGCCGTTTACCTGCTTTTCTGCCTCCGGCCAGCTGTAATAGATTCCTGGCTGACGGCCTTTTCTGACAGCGTAAGTTTTTTTAGCTTTTTCTACTTCCTTCACTTCAGCATCAGCAACTTGTTCCGCGGCTTCCAGCTCTTGATCATTCTTGATCTCTGCCTTGTAACGCCTTAGGCCAGGCAAGCGGCTGGAGAAAAGATTGATGATGCTGACCAGGTCATCCACCAGTTCTTGGCTGGGGCTGGTCGCGGGGTTATTGATGACCACTATTTCACTTCCATGTCGCTTGCAGAAATTGGCAAACCAGTCAAAAGCCAAGCGTACAAAGCGGTCTTTGTGGGTCACGTAGATCTTGTTGACCTCGCGGTCTTCAACTTTCTGCAAGAGCTGGTTCCATTCCGGACGGTTAAAATTCAAACCGCTGCCAATGTCTGACATATTCTCACTCACAGTAATACCGTTGGCATTACAGTAGTCCAGCAAAAAATTCTCCTGCTTGGCCAAATCATCGCTTGCCCAAGCCGCCGACACGCGAGCATAGATCACGTTTATTCTGCCGTCGTTGCTAGCAGCGCCAAGATATTCGTTTAGCTGCTCTTGGGTATAGTAACGCCGGTTTGTGGCACTTCTTTCAGCCTTAAGTTTGCCCTCCCGGTCCCACCTTTGCAGGGTAGCAACAGAGACGTCAAGGATTTCAGCAGCTTCGCCTACTTTGTATTTCTTCACGATAAAAGGCCCCTTCACATTGTTTGCTACTAGTATAACATGACTTGCATACTTGCCGTTAGCACTTACACATAATAATGGATATGAATTGCTGCCACTGATTGCAATTAACTGCTAGGCCGCGCCTTTTTCAAGAAGCAAAGAAAAACATCCCTCTTGGCAGAATGATCTGCGCGAGAGGGATGCTGTTGATGAAAAACGAGAATTGTTACATCTTGTCCATCTGTTCATTAACAAGGGCATCAGCCAGGTTGTTGCCATCGCTATCAGCATGGCCAGGGACGTGCTTCAAAGTCAAATCGGAGAACTTAGAAATTTCCTTGTCAATTTCCTTCCACAAGTCCTGGTTGGCAACTGCTTTCCCATTAGAATTTCTCCAGCCCCGTTCTTTCCATCCTTTGATCCAAGCAGTCCCATCGGAAGAGTCACTGAGGGCCTTGCGAACATAGTCTGAATCTAAGGAAAGCAACAGCTTCTTCTGGCTAAGTCCCATTTCTTCAAGAGCCTTCAAGCTTTCAAGAACAGCCGTCATTTCCATCTGGTTGTTAGTAGCTCCGACTTTGCCGCCAGTAGCGGTCATGGCATGCCCATCATGCAAGATCACGTATGCCCATGCTGCCTTGTCAGTTGGCAAAACGTGTCCACCTGCATTGTTGCCGTTGTTGCGGCAGCCACCGTCGGTGAAAATCCAGGCATCGTATTCGGATTCAAGTTGTTCTGCTTCCAGCTTCTCGATAATGCTCATTTTTTCTTCTTTTGTCATAATAAATTTCCTTCCTAAAAAATAAAATTTAATATTTTTTTGTCTCTGAAGCCCTTCTGCTTCATCTGACAAGTTTATTGTAGTACATTACACACGTTTTTACAACCACCTACTTACGTTTTTACCGTATTTTTTTAAAAAGGATAAAGAAGCCGCCCTTTTAGAGCGCAAAAAAACGTGCCAAACAGGTTCTGCTTGTTTAGCACGTTTTTAGATATATTTGCTTCTGCCAAGGAGACAGCCTTCTGCAGGTAAAAATCATCATTACGCTGCCAGCATGATGACAATGACTGGACTGACGAAAAGCAGATAACCAATGGCAAAAAGGATCAAGTGCTTGCGTTCTTTGTGCACCGCTACAAATTCACGGATCAAAGCACTTGGGTAGTAGTAAGGCGCGACGCGGGAGCCGATTCCAACAGCTTTTAGCTGCGCCCTTTTGGCATAGCGCATGGCCCGGTAAATATGGTAGTTGCTGGTCACCAAAGCTGTATACTTGCGGCCAAGTCTTTTTTCAATCAAGTTTTTAGAAAAAGTTACATTCTCCATAGTTGTCTTGGATTTATCTTCCAGCAAGATCTTGTCTTCAGGGATGCCTTGAGAAATAAGATACTTGCGCATGGCTTCCGCCTCGCTGCAAACCTCATCGCTGCCTTGCCCGCCCGAAGGAACCAGGTAAGGCGATGTCGGATCCTTACGGTAAATTTCAATCGCCTTGTCGCAGCGGTCCGCCAGCAGTTTAGTTACGGTGCCATCTTTTTTAATCCCAGCCCCATGAATTATCACGTAATCGAAATCCCGGCGGTGCGGAATGATCTGCAAAAAGAGGCAGTAAAGCAAGAAAGACACGAAGGTAACCGACAGGTAGCCAGAAGAAAGGCCAAAGAAGGCAAAAAACGGCGAATACGGCACCAGAGCACTCATGTTAACGCCCAGCTCCGGTTCAACCAAGAGGCCAAAGAACCAGAGGAAAAATGACAGTTCACCGGCGATTAAGATTAGGCCTAGAAAAAAGGACAAAAGATTGCCTAATGACTGCCCTTCCCGCTTGATCATGTACAAACCATTAATAAATAAGAAGAAAGGCAAGGTCAAAAAAGCCAGGCCAACTAATACCATCGTAATCAAGACCAAAACGCCGCTGACTTCAGAGCTGAACAGCGAATAGATGAAACCGAGAGCCGACAGACCCGTCAGCAGCAGCAAAACTACATTCCGGTACCTGCTCCGGTCTTTGTACATTGAATACCAAAATAGACCGACCCAAAAAATCGTCGGCAAAATCTTCGAAATAATATCTTTCATCAAACAACTACTCCAATTATCAATAGTTCGTTATGCCTACTTATCATAGCATCGATCCCGCCAAAGTAATAGCAACTATTTCAGCCAGTTTTCCCACTTTAGGACATTTTCGACTTCTGGCAATTTACAGCCAAGCAGAGTATCGCCCTCTGGGTCAGTTTTGACATAGGTGAAGCCGAGCTTTTCCTGGACTTTCTTTGATTTCTCATTCCCCTCATAGTAGCAGCACCAGACCGCTTTGCATTTTAGGTCGGCGAAAGCATGGTTAATCAAGCAGCTTGCAGCTTCTGGGGCATAGCCGCGCCCCCAATATTCTTTGCCGATCCAATAGCCGAGTTCTGGTTCATCATCTTTTTCTGAGCAGGCATCCTCACCAAATCTCAAGCCCGCGCAACCGATCAAAAGATTGTCGTCTTTCCGCAAAACCGCGTAAGTTTCCGGGGCTTGCAAGTTTTCTTGAATCACCTGCAGGCTCTCTTCAACAGATTTATGGGCGGGCCAGCCAGCGGCAGGACCGACAGCTGGATCCTTAGCTAATTCGTAGAGGCGGGCGGCATCACTGTCTTCCCAGGGTCGCAGGCGCAATCTATCAGTAGTTAGTTCCATTTTTCCTCCTGGATTTTTAAATTATCAGTCAAAAGCAATCTTAACATAGTGACAGGAATTCTCCGTCACTATTTTCCCTGTTCCCCTAGCCAAGCCGAACTGACGTGCTATAATCGAATTACAGCTATCAGAACAAATGTTTCGTTTGCTTTGGAGGGAAGAAAAAATGTCTGCAATTCTGTTCATGATTGTCCGCTTTAGTCTGGTGCTAGTCCTTTGCCACCTGCTTGCTCTGCCGCAAGCCTGGAGAAACGGCTTAGTTGGCGACAGCATCCCCGCTCTAATCACCGAACTTTGCCTGCTCCTGATCCAGCTGGAACTTGCTCTGCTTTTGATCGCGGCTGAACTGATCACGCTCATCAATTTGGTCTATGGTTACTTCGAATTTAACACCGAAACTCAATTCATCTTGTCTATCTTTGAATTGCTGATCTTATTCGACGCCCGCTTATACACATATCTTTTTGATAATGAAGCAGAATCTTATACGATCAAAGAATATTGGGGATATTTTGACAGGTCAGACCAAATCAAGCTTGCCATCTGTGTTTCTTCTCTGTTTGTCCCCTTCATCTTTGCCAAATTGACTGGCCTGCCGCCCTATCCGACTTTTCCAGAACTGAACCAGTTCTTTCACCTCTAAGAGTGGGCAGCCAGCACTTTTTTAGCAAGCTATAAATGCTATAATTCATATTGTCATTCTAATCACTCTGGAGGGAACATGAATACAATATTTTTACTTTTAGTTGGAATCAGTTTGGCTTTATTGTTGCTTGACCTGGTCATTTTGCTTAAAGCCAGAAAGAAATTAGCTACTGGAAATACGGAAGCAGCCGCGCCTTACGACAGTTTCTCCAAGCTGACCCTTTCTGCCTTTGTAATCCAAATCCTGCTCAACATGGTCTACTTGTGGAACTATTGGAGCTCAGCTTTTTCAGTCACTGCCTTGACGGCCTTCTTGCTTTTTGCGGGCAACCTTTTGCTGGAATTCGTTATTTTCTGCGATGACTTCTTGACAGATGCTAGCTACAAGAGTCTCTGGGCCTACTTCAAGGGTCTAAAAACAAGACAGAAGTTTTGGCTCATCGCAGTTGTCGTGATCACTGCCTTTGCCGGCCTGATCAATTTCTTCCCGGCTCCGTAAAATAACTATTTGGAGTTAAATATGCATATTGTTTTTACTATTATTTCCATCATTGGCCTGCTATTAGCCATCACCTACCTGGCCTTATTGGCTAATACCAGAAAGCTTCTGATCGGCGGGGCAGATATTGACCAATTCTGGCCAAAACGCCGGAGCTTTATGCATTGGACCAACCTCTTCATGTTGCTCCCAAACGCGATCTATCTGTTTCTAATAATCGCCAGTTACT
>NZ_JBKZCD010000031.1:0-20406 GCF_046938665.1 Lactobacillus delbrueckii subsp. bulgaricus | reverse complement strand
TGTGGTCTTGCTGTATTTTACAGTAACCACACTATCCCTTTGACCTGGAGTAACCACCAGATCCGGAACAACAGGAGTATCAACCTTGTCATAGCCAACTTCGCTAGGTTTCTTCGAATCAACTGCTGCCAAAGTCTTTTCGGTTGGCATCCATGCACGGTCTTTATTTTCAGTGTCAACCTTACCGTCATTGTCAGTATCGTAACCAAGGATCTTGCCAGTTACCTTGTCAACGATAGCAGTCCGAGCAAATTCGGCAGTTTGTTTGTATGAACTTGAACCGTTTGGAGCACCACCAACCGTGTTGCCATCTTCGTCAACATAGTCGATAATCCGAGTTACACTAGCATTCAAGTCATTCTTTGATACGCCGTCTGGGTAGGTCACATCACCCTTAGGATTAATCTTGTCTGTCGTGGTCTTAGGATCAGTTGGCTTTACCGGCGTAGTTTGGTGGCCGTAGTATACCTTTTCCGTTACGTTGATCGTGTCGCCATCAACCGTTACCGCAGCTACTGAAGCACGGTCAGGAGCCGTGTAGCCGTAGTCTGACAGGTTAGCAGAATCTTGCTTTGTCCAAGTCTGATCAGCCACCTTCCAGCTGTTATCAAGCGTGTAGCTAGTACCATCTCTTGAAACAGTACCATAACCGATGAATTTGTTTTGGTCATCGTAAATCTTGTTACGGTTCAGCGTTGCAGTCTGAGTAACCGCTTTTTCCAAATCAGCTGGAATTGCTTCACCAGTCACGCTGTCGTAGTATTCGATCGTCCGAGTTACGTTCTTGGGTTCAGCTTCCGTGTGGTAAGTTACCTGTTCGTAAACGTAGTAAACATCGTTAATAGTATTGGACTCGATCTTACCAGTAGCGTCTGATGGAGTTACATTGTAAGTGTAGCCATTGACTTCAGTCGTACCAGCTTTCCCCTTTGACTTGTCGCTCGTAACGTAACGGTAAGTCTTGCCATTGACAGTAATGGTTTCTAGTTTGTAAGTTGAACCTGTTACATCGTAAGCCGTACCTGTATCCGAATTCTTGTAAGCGGTGACTGGAACTTGGATAGCAGTACCATCACTAGTTACGTAGTTGACGCGTACTTGGCCTTGCGGTGCGTAGTAGTAATCAACTGGGACTTGCCCAACAGGGAAGCGGTTTGCCAGAAGAAGATTAGTGGCATACTTGCCCCACCCAGCAAGATCGTCTTCAGTAAAGCCGGCTGTCATTAATTGCCTTAGACCCAGCTTACCGCCATATTCATCCTGCATCCCCATATTAATTGCGAACGCGCCATGGTTGTATACATGGCCGTCAATAGTCGCCTTGTTATTACCGGTGTCTGAAATTTGGCCTGGTTTCAATTCCTCTGAGGTAAAAATTGTCTTCCAGACATTAGCATCATTTAGATTGGATACATCCAAATCATTTGCATCTTTCTTTCTTGCGACCCGCAATTCAATGCGACTGGTCCCATCTTCAGAACTAATGATTTGTACACGGGCATACTTCAAAGAATCTGAGAGATTTCTGATGCTGGTAAGGTAAGTGTCCCCTACTTTATATGTCGGTTTCAAAGAATCAGTCATAGAAGACGGAGAGGAAACCAAATCATACCCTCCAAAGTCTCTTTTACCCGAAACCGTGTACTTATAGCCAACCCTGCCAGTCTTGTCATAGGTTGCCAAGACAGTTTCATTGCCGTTAGCATCCTTGACAATGTAACGCGTTTCAATTGTACTTTTTCCTGGATAATTGTAACCAACGCTGGTTGTTTGCGTGTTTTTTACCGCACTGCCTGCTTCATAAGCATTGACGGAAAGCAAGGTACCGATGTTAGAAGTAACGTTAATCGCCTTCGTCGTCACCCCATTAACGCTGGTTTCCGTATACGAGTACTGGAATGGTTTGTCATTAGTCTTCTTCAAGGCAGTAATATCGACATTTGTGTCACCAGGGTGAGCATCTCGTGACCATAAGACTGCATGATTGTTGCCCGCATCAACTAACTCAAGATGAATCGTATCATCGTAAGTACCATCATCTTTTCCTTTAGCGGCTACTGACAGGCGAATGTAGTAGTTGGTGCTATAAAGCTGGTTATAACTATGTACGTTATTCCCGGCTACAGGCCCCAAACTAATGACCCCAAAAGTAAAGCGATTGTCAGCTGGGTCTGCTTTATAAGCAGCCGGAATGCTGCTTTGGTCAGCAATAAGACTTGCCCCATTAGCATCGCTTATCCCCGGTTTAACGTCATCATCATTCAAACCTTTATTCTTACCATCGCCTGTTATGCTACCGTTTGAAGATAAGGCATCATCTGCCGCTACCGCTGCCGGTGCTTTCCGCGCCTTGAGAGGCGCCATGGCCTTAGCAGGATTCAACTCCCTGGCAGAAGTATCAGCTGCTTCACTACTGGTTGGCATTTGTTCCTGGCTACTTGCTTCGCTTGTAGCCGTAGCCGGTGAAGTACCTTCACTGTTAACAGTATTTTCCTTTGCGCTTGTTTCACTAGCTGAAGAATCCGTCTTATCTGTGGTTTCGCTAGTAAAAACATTTTCCTTGATTACTGATTCACTAGTTGCAGTACTTGCAGTTTCACTGCTTGCAGCTGTATCTGCCGCAGCTGATTCACTAGGCGCGGTGGAGCTTACAGCTTCGCTGGTCTGCTTAGCCGCTTCACTAGTCACAGTGCTGCTTGCCTCACTGGTTGCCGTTGAAGGAGTAGCTTCACTAACCGCCGGCGTCTGGGGAGTACTTGCCTTATCCGTACTCGTCGTCTTAGTCTCAGTGACCGTAACTGCCGGCTGATCCGTCGTATCTGCTGATACAGGATTGCCCCCAGCATAAGTCATAAAAGACAAGCCCAGCAAAACTGAAGCAGCACCGAAGCTGTACTTTCTAATACTGAAGCGCTGCTTTGAATCGCGCATTTTCCGTTCTTGTAAGTGCCAATTGTTTCTTGATAGCATCTCTAATACCTCATTAAACACAAGTGGCTCTTCCGGTCACTCGAAAGAAGCCTAAGTATATTGACAACTCTATAAAACTTATTGTTACGCAGAAGCACAATTATTTAGTCACGAACTACGGCATCCCCCTTCCTGCTTATCCTTCCTCACCAAACTTACTCTTAGGTCAATATAAAAATAAATTGGCCAACATTGTATTTATAAAAAAACGTTTCAAATCTTATCGCTATATCAAAATTTCTCCATACCTATTCTAACGCCTTTACGCAGTCTTGTTAAGCGGTTACACTCGCAACATAAAAAAGAAATTCATGCAAAAAAGCCCGCTGCGTTCCCGCAGCGGACTTCTTTGATACTCTGAGTGCCAATTATTGGAATCGAACCAACGACCTTCTCTTTACGAGGGAGATGCTCTACCAACTGAGCTAAATTGGCATTTCAACTCTTTCATTATAGCAAACAATCTGCTTTTGTCAAAAAAGTTTTCGCCAATTTTCGCAAAAAATCTGTCTCCCTCAGGCCCCTTTCTCAGCTCCTATTTCTCAATAATGGTAATCTCGCCGATCCGCATGACGCCTTCGTAAACCTGGACGCTGCTGCCATCATAAAGGTTCTTGTAGATCCCTTCTGGCAATTTAGTTGGAATTGCCTGCTTCTTGCCGGTCGCGTTAAACAGCCCGATCAGCTGCTCCTCTTCTTCGCCTTCACCCAGGCTGTGAACAGCTTCAAGAACGCCTTTTCTGACCTCTTTGGCCTCATAGCCGCCTTCGGCCATGATCGGCAGCTGCTTGATCTCATGCATCTTCTTCAGCAGGTCTGTCAAATCGACATCACCAGTCCAGTCAACCAGGTCCTTGTCAAAGAGGGTCACATGGTGGGCATCCCCCTTTTCTTCTCCATTGTAGACCAGCATGGCCCCCTTCATGAAGTAGATGAAGGCCGTCATTGCCCGCAAGGCCGCCGGATCATCGATCATCCCGTGTGCCCGGACCACGTCATGGTTTTCCAAAAAGTGCGCCTTGACATAGTTTTCCGGGTAGACACCTTCTTGCCGGTTAAGGCCAGCCAGGTAGTCAGCCAGATCCTTTTGTCCCAGCAGTGCTGCCCGCAAATCTGGGTAGATGTCATAGTCATAGGTCATGTCAAAAGCCTGGTAGAGCTCAGAATCTGACCCGCCGACTGCCCCCTTGCTTCTCAAAAAGCGGATGAAGTCTGGGGCACCGGATTCGGCCAGCCAAATAGCTCCTGGCCGCACCTTGGCCACTTCTGCTCTGGCATACTTCCAGAAGTCCACCGGCACCATCGGGGCTACGTCGCAGCGGAAGCCGTCCACATACTTGGCCCACATGACCAATGTCTCAGCCTGGTACTGCCACAGGTCCTTATGGCTGTAGTCTAAGTCGATAACGTCGCTCCAGTCGCCCACCTTGTTGCCGAAGCTGCCGTCCTTCTTGTGGTAGAACCAGTCTGGGTGCTCCTTGGCCAGGACTGAGTCTGGTGAAGTGTGGTTGTAGACGCAGTCGATGATGATCTTCATCCCCTTGGCGTGGACGTCATCACACAGACGCTTGAAGTCCTCCATGGTCCCGTATTCCGGGTTGATCGCCCGGTAGTCGGAAATCGCGTAGGGGGAACCCAGGCTCCCCTTCCGCTTCTCCTTGCCTGACGGCTGGATGGGCAAGAGCCAGATGATGTCCGTCCCCAAGTCCTTGATCCGGTCCAAATCCTTCCGGACCCCTTCAAAGTTGCCCTCTGGCGAGTAGTTTCTGACAAAAATGCTGTAAATCATTTGCTTGCGCAAGTCAATCTTGGTATCGCTAGCCATTTTTTCCTCCTTGGCCTGTGGCCACTTTTTCACACCCTTCTATCTTAGCTGTTTTCCTAAGCGCTTTCACATTTTCCGGCCATGTTACCGGTAACTCTTTTCAAAATAAAGTGTCCTAGATTTAGTAGTATGGTTAGCAGTTCCAACGCAAGATCTTGAAAATTTTGCCTTGTCCTTACAATGCTGACATGGTATCCTTAACACATCGAATGATATTGACCCTATTCAAGAATATCGTTCGTGTATTGTCACAAAGTCCAAAGATTTATAAGGAGAATATCTGAACAATGAAGACTAATCGTTACATTGTTGCTTTGGCGGGGGTCATGCTGCATCTGATGATCGGCTCAGTATACGCTTGGAGCGTCTACACTAAGCCAATCGCGGCACAGACCGGCTGGAGCGAATCATCAGTTGCATTTGCATTTAGTTTGGCCATCTTCTTCCTGGGGATGTCCGCGGCTTTCATGGGCCGCCTGGTTGAAAAATTCGGCCCGACCTTGACCGGGACTGTTTCCGCCATCCTTTACGGGAGCGGGATCGCCTTGACTGGCCTGGCTGTTCAAAGTCACCAGCTCTGGCTCTTGTACGCTTCATACGGCGTCATCGCTGGTCTGGGCCTGGGTGCCGGCTACGTCACCCCGATCTCAACCATCATCAAGTGGTTCCCGGACAGACGGGGCTTGGCTACTGGCCTGGCCATCATGGGCTTCGGCTTTGCCGCTCTTTTGACCAGCCCGATCGCCCAATTCTTGATGTCCAGCGTTGGCTTGTCCAATACCTTCTACATCTTGGGGGCCGGCTACTTCCTGGTCATGATCGTTTCTGCCCAGTTCATTAAGCGGCCAAGTGCAGAAGATTTGGCTAACTTCAAGAGTGAAGACAAGGAAGCTGTTTCCTTGACTGGCGGCCTGCAGATGACGGCCAACCAGGCACTGAAGACCAAGGCCTTCTACCTGCTCTGGTTCATGTTCTTTATCAGCATCACCTGCGGGATCGCCCTGGTCTCCGCTGCTTCACCAATGGCCCAGGAACTGACTGGGATGAGCCCGGCTACTGCCGCTGTCATGGTCGGCATCATCGGCCTCTTCAACGGCTTTGGCCGGCTGGTTTGGGCAACCTTGTCCGACTACATTGGCCGCCCTTTGACCTACAGCTTGATCTTTGTCGTTGACATGGCCATGTTCGTGATCTTGATCTTCACCCACTCACCATTCATCTTCGCTGTCGCCCTCAGCCTTTTGATGTCCTGCTACGGGGCCGGCTTCTCAGTTATCCCGGCTTACCTGGGCGACATCTTCGGCACTAAAGAGCTCGGCGCTATTCATGGTTCCATCTTGACTGCCTGGGCAGCGGCCGGCATGGTTGGCCCACTCCTGCTCTCCTTCACCCACGAAGTTTTGCAGAGCTACTACGTGACCTTGGCCGCCTTCATCATCCTGGCCGGCCTGGCCCTCTGCGTTTCCTTCCTGGTTCAGCGGGAATTTGCCAAGCTGACCGACCTGGCTGACGAATTAGATTAATGAATTTTCAAGTTCCTGCTGACGCGGGAACTTTTTCTTTCCCCCGCGAGCTTTTAAGCAGGCTAAAGGCTATAATATTATCGAAGAGAGATTGATGAGGGGGAAAAACATGATGCTTCCAAGCAAGCTGCGCGACCTGCGCAAGAAGCATGGCTTAAGCCAAAAAGAATTAGCGGAAAAATTAATGACCACGCAAGCCAAGGTGGCCAGCTGGGAAAACGGCGACAGCGTGCCCGACATATCATATATCGCCAAACTAGCGGTATTATACGACGTGCCAGCTGACTACCTGCTGAAAGACGACAAGCAAGAAGGACAGACCATCGAACCAGGCGAAGAGATGGACCGGCTGAACAAGAAAGATGCTGATCCTAAGCGCCTGGGCAGGATCAACAGCATCTACTGGACTATCGTCATCGCTGTCTACCTGCTGGCCAGCATCGCGACCGGCCGCTGGTCCACCAGCTGGGTTCTCTTTATTTTAGGGGGCGCCATCTGGCTCATCGGGGCTGGTTTTCACTGGATCAATTCGACTAAATAAGAAAGGAGCTGCTTCTTAACTCGAAGTCAGCTCCTTTTGCTTTCTTATAAATTGTTGGATGACATGATGTAAAAAGTCAATAAGACAGAAACCACAAAACACAAGGCTGCCGCCAGTAAGTAGGCCAGAAAAATATTGACCCCATGCTTGGCAAAAGTTACTGCTAACAAATCTATCCCGCAAAGCAGGGCGAAATCAGCAAGCGAAGCCCCAAACTTGGCCTGGCCAAAATGCCCTAAGATTAAAGCAATGATGACAGCGACTGCAATACAGATGCTCCACCGCCGGCTGGTCTTGGGCGGATAAGCGCTAATGGCCCGCTCTTTAAGATGTTGCATGTAATTCTTCATCATTTTTCGCCCTTAGTAAAAATCACCGTTCTTCTAGTCTTTTTTGTGAGAATGGTAATAAAAAGCCATGATTTAGCAAATTTCCCCGAACCTGATACAATTAAGGCAAAACACTTCAGAAAGCAGGAAAAGCATGCTGAAAGACGGTATTTACGAACAAATCCTTAACCAAGAAATCCTGGACCAGCTGGAAAAAATCGACCCAAAGACCAGGGCTTATGAACTAGAAGACCTGGACGCCGATGACTCCCGCCAGCTCTTGACCATCTACCTCTCCCAGGTCATCCGGTCGGGCCTGCACTACCTCCGCGACAGCTTCAAGTCCGGTGAAGACAAGGCCGCCCTCGTCGCCCAGATCCGCCTGGCCAACTCCATTGTCGACCAGGTCGCCCAGCATACCGGCGAAGCCGACTACGAGGACCTGCAGATCCTGGAACAAGGTGAAGTCCTGACCTCCATCTACCACAAGCTGACCCAATCCCAGAAGATCACTCCCATCCGGCCCCAGACTTCCATAGTGGAGAATGCCCTTTTTACCGGCAGTAAAAATGAGCCCAGCATGCTCAGCGAAATCAAGAAGGAAATCGCCTCTTCTGACCAGGTCGACTTGCTCGTTTCCTTTATTAAGTGGTCGGCCATCCGCCCCCTTTTAGGAGATTTGGAAGCTTTTTGCCAAAAAGCCGGCCACCAGCTGCGGGTGATCGCGACAACCTATACCCAAGCTACTGACTACAAGGCTATCCTGACCTTGAGCCAGCTGCCCAACACTACAGTCAAGATCAACTACGAGACCGACCACGCCCGCCTGCATGCCAAATCCTATCTTTTTAAAAGAGAGACTGGCTTCTCCACCGCCTACATCGGTTCCTCCAACCTCTCCAGCGCTGCCTTGACCACGGGCCTGGAATGGAATGTCAAGGTTACTGAGCAGGAGTCTTTTGACATCGTCAACAAATTTGCCGTTTCCTTTGAAAGCTACTGGAACGACCCCTCTTTTGAAACTTTTGACCCGGATCAGGAAGACTGCCGGAAGAAACTGCAGACGGAACTGAACCGGCATAAGACAAATACCTTCCACCTGGAAAGCAGCATCCGGCCCTACAACTACCAGCAGGAGATCCTGGACCGCCTGCAGGCTGAACGGGAAGTTTACGGCCATTATAAAAATCTCCTCGTGGCCGCCACCGGGGTGGGGAAAACCGTCATCGCCGCCTTTGACTTCAAGCGCTACTTGGCAGAGCATCCCGACGCGCGTCTGCTCTTCGTCGCCCACCGGCAGGAAATCCTGGAGCAGAGCCTGCAGAAGTTCCGCGAGGTCCTCAACGACTTCAACTTCGGGCAATTACTGGTCGGCCAGTACAAGACTGATGATGTCAGCCAGCTTTTCGTCTCCATCCAGTCCTTTAACTCAGAAAAAATGGCTGACCTCTTGCCCAAGGGCTACTACGACTTCATCATCATCGACGAATTCCACCACGCCGCGGCCAAGTCCTACCAAAAGCTGCTCAGCCACTTCAAGCCCAAGATCCTTCTGGGCCTGACCGCGACCCCCGACCGGATGGACGGACAGGATATCTTGCAGTACTTTGACGGCAATATTGCCGCCGAAATGCTGTTAGGCGAGGCTATCGACCGCCAGCTCCTCTGCCCCTTCCAGTATTTCGGGGTCACCGACAATGTTGACTATTCCGGCATGAAATGGAGCCGGGGCCAATACGAGGTCAGCGAGCTGGAAAATGTCTATACGGCTAACGACGCCCGGGCCAAGTTGATTTTGCGCAGCCTGAACAAGTACAGCAACAATTTGGAAGACATCAAGGGCTTAGGCTTCTGCGTCAGTGTCAAGCACGCTGAATTCATGGCCGCCGCCTTCAACCAGGCCGGCATCCCTTCCGCTGCTTTGTCTGGCCAGACTGCCCAGGCTGACCGCCAGCAGGCGAAAGAGGATTTGACCTCCGGCAAGCTCAAGTTTATTTTTGTCGTTGACCTCTATAACGAAGGGGTCGACATCCCAGCCGTCAACACCATCCTCTTCCTGCGGCCAACCCAGAGCCCGACCATCTTCCTCCAGCAACTGGGCCGGGGTCTCCGCCTCAGCCCGGGCAAGGATTGCTTGACAGTCCTGGACTTCATCGGCCAGGCCAACCGCCACTATAACTACGAGGCCAAGTTCAAGGCTCTGACCGGACCAGGCCATGCCCTGCCCTATGAAGTCAGCGAGGGCTTCCCGCACCTGCCAGCAGCCTGCTATCTGGAGCTTGAGCCCGTTGCCAAAAAGTACATCCTGGCCAACCTTAAGCAAAACGCGGCTAACAAAAAGGGCTTGACCCAGCGGGTGAAGACTTTTAGCGAAGACACGGGCCTGGAATTAAACTTGGCCAACTTCCTCAAGGCCTATGACATGAGTCTTTATGACTTCTACCACGCCAGCGGGTCGCGTTCACTTTTCCGCTTGAAGAAGTGGGCCGGACTGATTACTGACGACCGGGATGTGGAAAACCAGGTCTACCAGAAGTTCAGCAGCTTTTTCCACATCGATTCCAAAAGGCTCCTGGACTACTGGCTGGCTTACTTGAAGATGCCAAAAGAGGCAAGTAATGAGACTGAACGCTTGATGCTGGGGATGCTCTACTATAGCTTCTACAAGAAAAAGCCGGCCCAACTGGGCTTTAAGGACCTGCATGAAGGGATCAAGGACTTTTTAAAGGAAGACTTCGTCAAAGAGGAATTAATGGAAGTCCTCCGCTACCGGCTGAGCCAGTTGACCGTTTTGCCGGAAGCTAACGAATATCCCTTCACCTGCCCCTTGGAAGTCCACTGCCACTACAATGTCAACCAGATCATGGCGGCCTTTGACTACTTCAACCAGGACCAGTCCCCGGAATTCCGGGAGGGAGTCAAGTACTTCGCTGATAAAAAGACGGATATCTTCCTTATTAATCTGAACAAGAGTGAAAAAGACTTCTCCCCGTCAACCATGTATGAGGACTATGCCATCAATGCCCAGCTGTTCCACTGGCAGAGCCAGAGCCAGGACCGGCCAGCCAGTCCCAAAATCCAGCGCTATATCCACCAGGGCGAGACTGGCAATCTGATTTCTCTTTTTGTCAGAGAGTTTAAAAAGCAGGGAAATTATACGGCAGCTTACACTTTCTTAGGCAACGCGGATTATGTTTCAAGTGCTGGCGAGCGGCCGGTTTCCTTTGTCTGGCACCTGCACCAGGCGATCCCGGCCAGTCTTTTGGCCAAGGCCAACAAGGCAATTGCCCTGTAATTGCTTCAGCCGGGGAAAGCATTTTCTGTTATACTAGGTATCAGTTAGGTTTTGCAAAAAAGTATAAAAAAGGAGTTAACATGAAAATTTTAGTTGTAGGTGGTGCCGGCTACATCGGTTCCCACGCTGTAAGACGGCTGGTTGCCGATGGCAACGACGTAGTCGTTTTGGACTCATTGTTCACTGGCCACAAGGAAGCCATTGACCCAAAGGCCAAGTTTTACCAAGTTGACCTTTTGGACAAGGATGCGGTAGCTGACGTCTTGAAGAAGGAAAAGATCGAAGCTGTAATGCACTTTGCTGCTTACTCTTTGGTCGGCGAATCAGTCAAGAAGCCGCTGAAGTACTACAAGAACAATGTATCCGGCATGATCAGCCTGCTGGAAGCCATGGAAGAAACCGGGGTTAAGTACCTGGTCTTCTCATCCAGCGCTGCGACTTACGGCATCCCTGAAAAGCTGCCAATCACCGAAGAAACTCCGCTCAACCCAATCAACCCTTACGGGGAAACCAAGATGATGATGGAAAAGATCATGCACTGGGCTGACAAGGCTAACGGGATCAAGTCCATCGCCCTGCGTTACTTCAACGTGGCGGGTGCTTCCCTGGACGGGTCAATTGGTGAAGACCACCACCCAGAAACCCACTTGATCCCTAACATCATGAAGGCTGCCCTGGCTGGCGGCGGTGACTTTACTATTTTTGGCGACGACTACGACACCAAGGATGGTACTAACGTCCGCGACTACGTGCACGTGGTTGACTTGATCGACGCCCACGTCCTGGCTTTGAAGCACTTGATGGAAACTAACCAAAGCGACGTCTTCAACCTGGGTACGGCCAACGGCTTCTCCAACCTGGAAATCCTGAAGGCCGCCATCAAGGTTACCGGCGTTGACATTCCTTATACTATCGGGCCACGCCGCGGCGGTGACCCGGACTCACTCGTTGCTGACTCAAGCAAGGCCCGGAAGGTCCTGGGCTGGAGTCCGAAGTACGAAAATGTCGACGACATCATCGCCAGCGCTTGGAACTGGCACCAAAAGCATCCTAACGGCTTTAGCAAGTAAGACAAAGAAAAATAGTGGAACTTCTCAGATGGAAGGTCCACTATTTTTTTGCGCTTATTTGTCATCAACGCTAAGTAGTTAAAAATACTGATGCTGACCAGGCCTGCTTCATCCCCCCTAAAACAGGGAGCCGCACTTCTCGATCATCTGGAAGAGGTCGGCCCGGTAGTCAGGGTCTTCCTTACGGAGGCTGCTAATGGCGACCCCGAAGTGCTCCTTATAGCCAGTTGAGTTGATGTACTTGCCGTGGCCCAGATACATAGCAATATGTCCCGGGAAATAAATCAAGTCCCCTGGCCGCAGGTCTTCAAACTCAATCTCATGGACCGGCCAGGCTTCTTTGATTTCCGCGTCCCGCCAGAGCAGGACCCCGTTTAACATATAGTTCATGAAGACCAGGCCCGAGCAGTCGATCCCCAGCGGGCTCTTGCCCGCCCACCGGTACTGGCAGCCCAAGTACTCCTTGGCGGTCTCCGTTACCTGCTTTCTGAAGCTTTCTTCATCCGGCTTGGCTTGGAGCAAAAAGTATTCCGGATCTGCTGACCACAAGAAGCCATCTTCATCCAGCCGCTTTGCCAAGGCTGTCTTGGAGACCCAGCCGCTGCGTCCGTCCAAGAGCTTGACCTTGCAGTAGCCGTCCACAAGCTCATCTGTCACGTTAAGCAGGCTGCCCTTATAAACCGTCAGCAGAATGTCGGCTGAAACCTTGGGCTCAGCCAGGACGTCAATGACTGGCCGCCGGCAGAGTTTGACCTCCCGCGCCTTGATTTCTTCCAGGCTAACTGGAGTTACCGCGGCCTTTGGCACATAGCCCTTATAGCCGTAATGGCTGGTTACGTACCAAAAGTC
The DNA here is from genome assembly GCF_046938665.1 of Lactobacillus delbrueckii subsp. bulgaricus. GTDB lineage: Bacteria > Bacillota > Bacilli > Lactobacillales > Lactobacillaceae > Lactobacillus > Lactobacillus delbrueckii_C. The sequence continues at coordinate 8,004 of NZ_JBKZCD010000031.1, read as the reverse complement.
TTCCTTTTTCCCGGTTGCCTTGACAGCCCAGCCGTATAAAAGTTCATCGCTTCTGGATTTGAGGTCGTCTTCCGTCATAAAGACCGCTGGTTGATTGATCAAGCCGTACATTTTGCTTTCCTCCTAACTTAAATCGCTTATTTTTTCCTTCTTTATCCTAATCGTAGATAATCCCGGTCATTTTTGCAATAGGGCAAATTGCCCTATTTCTTAAGATTCCTTTGCCTTATAGACTATTTCCTTAAATTAATTTCACTTTCTGCTAGCTTGTGTTAAAATATTTCATGTAACTCAATGGAGGTCTTATGGAAGAAAAGAAAACACAAAGTACATACAAACGGACACTGACCAATGCCCACATTCAGCTGATTGCCCTAGGCGGGACGATCGGGACCGGCCTCTTTCTTGGGGTCGGCAACAGCATCCAGAAGGCAGGGCCGGCAGTCATCTTGATCTACATCATCGTCGGCCTCTTCCTCTTTATCTTGATGCGGGCCCTGGGTGAACTGATCTTATCTGACTTAAAGAAGCACACCTATATCGAGTTTATTGAAAAATATCTCGGCAAGAACATCGGCAAGGTGACTGGCTATCTTTACTGGCTCAGCTGGCTGATCCTGGCCATGGCGGAAACGACAGCCTTAGGCATCTACTTCAAGTCCTGGCTGCCCAACCTGCCGACCTGGCTGCCCGGGGTGCTCTCAGTCGCGGTCCTGCTCTTGATCAACTTGATCTCTGCCCGCTTCTTTGGGAACCTGGAGTTTGCCTTCTCCATCATCAAGATTTTGATGATCGTCGGCTTCGTTATCTTCGCGGCCTTCATGCTGCTGAGCTCCGGTTCAACCAAGTATGGCCAAGCCAGCTTCAGCAACCTGTACGCTGACGGCTTTTTCAACAACGGAGCAGGCGGCTTCTTGCAAGGCTTCCAGATGGTTATCTTCTCCTTCATCGGGGTGGAACTGATCGGGCTGACGGCTGCTGAAGCCAAGGACCCACACAAGACCATCCGGAGCGCGATCAATGAATTGCCACTGCGGATCATCCTCTTCTACGTTTTGGCAATTATCGGGATTCTGGTGATCCTGCCATGGAATAAGGTTTCCACTTCCAGCTCACCATTCGTCCAAGCTTTGATGGGAGCAGGCTTTAAGGGTGCCGGCAACTTGATCAACTTCGTGGTCATCACGGCAGCTATTTCAGCAACCAACAGCTTCCTCTACAGTGCCGGCCGCCTGCTCTTCTCCGTTACTTTAGGCGGGGAAAGCAAGTGGAGCAAGTTCTTCGGCCAGCTCAACCACCGGCAATTGCCAATGAGAGGCCTGGTCTTCTCAGCCTTGATCATCATCTGCGCGCCTTTGATCACCATGATTATGGGGGACGAAGCCTTCAGCTTCATCTCATCAATGGCAACCAGCATGTTCCTTTTGATCTGGATCATCATGACCTTGACCCACTTGCGCTACCGGCAGGTTACGCCAAAGGACCAGCTGCATGAATTCCAACTGCCAGCTTACCCGTTCCTTGACTACCTGCTCTTAGCTTTCTTCGGTGCCATGGTTATCCTGCTCCTCTTCCTTGAGAGCTACCGGGTGCCAATGATCACGGCTTTGATTACCTTCGCTGTCCTCTACGGTTTCAGCAAGGCCTTCAATAAGAAAAAAGAAGCAGCAAAATAATTAATGAGATACAACAAAAGCTGACCGCAAGGTCAGCTTTTTTATGTACTTTAGTATTTCACCAAGAAGAGACCGTTACGCTTAAGCAGCTTATTAACCAGCTTCTTCGACTTCTTAGAAAGCTTATACAGATCAGCATCAATGCCGCTTTCGATCCTAAGCAAGGAATAGTGCTTCTTGTCCCTAAAAAGCACATTTACCCCGAGGCAATGGTCTGTCAGGATCAACTTCTTGCTGATCTCCAGCAGATCAGCTATAGGCAGCTCAGTCAAATCCCGGTCAAGCAAGTCAGGATAAGCTGCTTTAGCCAGATCATGATCCAAAAAAATGTGCGTCTCATACTGGCTGACCAGCATTAACAGCAACAGAAGCATTTTGTCCGCGTAGGCTTCGCCAATCGTATGCGACCTCAGGCATTCAAATACCTCATCATAATTGTCTGGCGGCTCCATTTTAGGAAAACAATCGATGTAGTAATTCCTTGGTCCTGGATTGCGGAGCTGGTCCACCAGCTTATACGCCTGTTTTGCTTTCATCTCTATCCTCCATTGGCAAAAGTCTCTGTTCAGTATAACACGGAGATTTTCAATATTTACCGCACAAAAATAAGCCCGGACTTGGTCCGGGCTTATTTCCATTCTATTTCTTTTTGCGAGTAAAGAAGAGCTTGATCGTATCCCAAACTCCCAAAGCCTGCCGCATGTGGTCGGCTGGGACATACTTACGGATCGCCCGCAGAGTCTTCTTTGGATCTTTGGTAATAAAGATGAACTTGCCATCCTTCTTAGTCCGGATCTCAAAGCGGGGAATGTACTTCCCTTTGAAGTGAACGTCCGCGACTACATAAGTTATCTGATCCCAAGGGATCTGGATATAGTCTTCAACATTCTTCTCGTTATAGAATTCAAAAGCTTCATCGCCGATCATGACTTTGCCATAGGTAGACATGGCCCGGAACCAGGTTCCGGATACAGCCAGATCAACGGTCTTATTCATTGATTGAGCCATTTGTTAATCTTACATCAAGCCCCATACGTGGAAGAGGATACCAACAACGAAGATCCCCAAGATGATGATGATTGGAGAAACTTTCTTCTTCAAGAGCCACATGCAGAGGAAGGTAAGCAGCAGACCTGCCAAACCTGGAACCAGCATGTTCAAGTTGTCTTGCAGAGTAGTAACCTTAGTATTAGTCAAGGACAGACCAGCAGCTTGTTGGGTCAAGGCTTCCTTGATACCAGCAGCGCCGCTTGGCAGCTTGGTCCAGTCGATGTAGCCACCCTTTTGGATTGGCACTTCTGAAACCTTCAGAGTGAAGGTGATGCTTACCCAACGTTCGATCAAGGCACCCAGGACGAACATACCCATCATGGCAGCCCCACGGGTAACCTTCTTCAGCAAACCACCTGAAAGGTCGGAGCTGATTGCGGCACCAGCCTTGTAACCCAATTCTTGAGTGTACCACAAGAAGGCGATACGGATCAGGTTCCAAAGAATGAAGAAGAGGATTGGCCCAAGGATGTTACCGTTGATGGCCATTGAGGCACCAAGGGCACCGAGGATTGGACGAACAGTGTACCAGAAGACTGGGTCACCGACACCGGCCAGAGGCCCCATCATACCAACCTTAACACCTTGGATAGCTTCGTCGTCAACTTCAACGCCATTAGCCTTGTCTTCTTCCAAAGCCAGGGTAACACCAATGATTGGTGAAGCCAAGTAAGGGTGAGTGTTAAAGAAGACTAGGTGACGTTGCAAAGCAGCAGCCATGTCTTCCTTGTTTGGGTACAGCTTTCTTAAAGCTGGGATCATACTGTAGGCCCAACCACCGTTCTGCATTCTTTCGTAGTTCCATGAACCTTGCAGAAGTTGTGAGTGCCACATAACGTCCCAACGATCACGCTTTGATAAAGTTACTTTCTTTTCAGTCATGATTTATCTCTCCTTTCTGGCTTGATTTCTAATAGTCATCAATGATGTCGCCCAGCGGGTCACCAGTACCAGCTGCAGCAGCATCGCCAGAGCCCTTGCTTACCTTGTCTTCCAAAGCGAGGTACATCAAGGCCATAGATAAACCAATCGCACCCAAGGCGATCAAAGTCAAGTCCTTAACGCCGGCCAAAGCGAAACCAATGGCGAAGAATGGCCATACTTCACGGCTGGCCATCATGTTGATAACCATAGCGTAACCTACGGCAACAACCATACCACCACCGATGGTCATACCATCTGACAGCCAGGCAGGCATAGCAGCCAGTGCGCTTCTAACAGTTTCAGTTGGAATAGCAAGCAACAAGCCGGCTGGGATAGCAATCCGCAGACCTTGCAGGCAGACAGCGATCCATTGCCATACGTTGATCATGCGCCAGTTACCTTCTTCGGCGTGCTTGTCCATGATGTGAACGATGGCAGTTGAAATAGTCCGGACCAACATGGTCAAGAACAGACCGGCAACGGCCAAAGTGATGGCCAAACCAGTGGCAGTCCCGATACCCTTGCTGCCTTGACCACCCTTGATCAAAATGATGGCTGAGGCAACAGCGGCCAAAGCGGCGTCAGGTGCGACAGCGGCACCGATGTTTGCCCAACCCAAAGCGATCATTTGCAAAGAACCGCCGAGCATAATACCCAAGGTAAGATTGCCAGTAACTAAACCGATTAAAGTACATGCAACCAATGGTTGGTGGAATTCCCATTCATCCAGGATACCTTCCATCCCGGCCAGGAAAGCTACCACAATCACCAGGATGACTTGAATAGCATTTAAGTCCATTTTTAACTCCTTTTCCCACTACTACTTTTGTTCATCGAGCAGGCTTTGTGCCTTCTTCAGAATTGAATCCATGTTTTCTGGGTTGTCTGAAGGAACCTTGCGGACGTCGAACTTGATGCCCATCTTTTCGAGTTCACGGAAAGTGTCGACGTCAGTCTGGTCCATGGACAGAACGGTGTTGGCGTTAACCTTGCCCTTGCTGTATGACATGGAACCGACGTTCAAAGTCTTGATGTCTACGCCGTTCTTGATCGTTTGCAAAGCATCTTCTGGGTTTTCAAACAACAAGAAGGCATGCGTAGTACCAAAACGCGGGTCTTCAGAGATTTCCTTCATCTTCTCCAATGGAACGGTGTGTGCTACCGTACCAGCTGGAGCAGCTTCACGGATCATGCTCTTGCGCAGGTCGTCCTTGGCAACCTTGTCAGAAACCACGATAACCCGGTCTGGGTGAAGTGATGGAATCCAACCAGTTGCAACTTGACCGTGCAACAAACGTGAGTCAATTCTGGCACCAACGATCTTAATGTGACCGTCGCCCAAAACAGTCCCTTCTGGGATTGCTTCCTTAGGAGCGCCAGCTGCGGCTGCAGGTGCAGCTGCCTTTTCTTCTGCAGGCATTAAGCTTTCAGGCTTGGTCTTGATACCATCCTTAGCTGGCTTAATGATTGCAGTCGCGATGTCTTGCGCGGTAGCCTTGTCATTGATCATTCTTTGGGTCAAGGCTTCAACTACCATTGGCAAGTTCAAACCGGAAACGATTGCCCACTTGTCGTGACCGTCGAGCAAACCGTTTGCCTGGTTGAAAGGCGTGCCACCCCACAGGTCAACCAGGAACAAAACTTCTTCCTGGTCTGCAAAAGAAGCAATCGCTTCATTCATCTTACCCTTAATATCATCTGGGCCTTCAGAAGGCTTCAGAATGACATGGGCAAAATTGTCTTGTGGGCCAAAGAGCATTTGCGCGGATTCGGCAATACCGTCCGCGAAACCGCCATGGCTAGCTAAAACAATTCCTACCATGATATTTCCTCCTCAAAAACTTCGGTACGTTCCTATTATACAATAAAAAGCGCTTACGTGAAGCACTTTCTTGAAACCTTTTTCAACTTTTTTGTTAATTTTATCTCTATGACTGAAAATGCATTACAATAACGCAAAAAGCGGCCAAAAAATTGCATTTTTTCGAAAAATACCAGTTTTAATTAAGAAAAGAAAAATACTTATTTAGATAAAAAAAGCGGCTGATTCAGTCAAATCAGTCGCTTGTCTTATATATTTGTTGTTATAACGGAGTAGCAGAGATTCGAACTCTGGCGCCAGTTTCCCGACCTACACCCTTAGCAAGGGCGCCTCTTCAGCCACTTGAGTACTACTCCAAGTCATGTATATTAATATTAGCAAACTTTTCCGGGTCCGTCAAACCCTTTTGGCAGTTTTTTTGCTGTTTTTTCTTTTTCCTCTACCTTTCTTCCTCCAAAATCAACGATATCTGCAAATCAATTGAAAGTCGGTCTCACTTTTCATTGCTTTCGGCTATCATCTTTCCGCTTGCTTAAAAAATGATTAGCAAAAGCGTTGCTTAACAAAGCTCATAATGTTATAGTAAGAAACATAAAAATCGAGTGATCTTTTAGTAGCAGCCAGGCTCAGCGCTCAGAAAACCGGTGGTTGATGCAAACCGGACAGGCCTGGAATAGCGAATTACGGGATCAAGCAGCTCGGCCGGTATAGCCCCGTTATGGCTAAAACGAGTGCAGCATGCTGCAAAGTTGGGTGGTACCGCGCCTATAAGCGCCCCAGCCTGAGTCAACCGACTCGGCTGGGGCTTTTTGTTTGCAGAAAGGATAAGTATGAAGCGATATCAAGCCTTGGTTTAAACTAGCAAAAGCAAATACAGATTTAACTAAGGAACAAACACATGAACAAACAAATCAGTTTTAAAGAAGCAGTAACTATTCTTATTTTGATGCTGGTCGTGCTGGGCTGGGGCGTCATTGGCTTTGGCCTGTCCCCGCAGATCCCGGTCCTGACCGTCATCGCCTTGCTCATCTTCTGGCTGCAGATCCGCGGCTTTGAGTGGGAAGAAGTCATGAAGGGGATCAGCCAGGGGATTTCCACGGCTATTGTCCCGATCTTTATCTTCCTCTTAATTGGGACCTTGATTGCCGTCTGGATCCAGGCTGGGATTATTCCATCCTTGATGGTCCTGGGTTTTCATATGATCAGCAGCCATTTCTTCGTTCCCTCGGTCTTCCTGGTCTGCTCTTTGGTCGGCCTGGCCATCGGATCCGGCTTTACGACCGTGTCCACCGTCGGGATCGCCCTCTTTGGGATGGGGAGCACTTTAGGCATCAACCCGGCTTTGACGGCAGGGGCGATCATCTCCGGCGCCGTCTTCGGCGACAAGATGTCCCCTCTGTCTGACTCAACCAACCTGGCTTCCGCGGTAGCTGAGGCTGACCTCTTTGACCATATTAAGAACATGATGTGGTCAACCATTCCTGCCTTTATCGGCTCTTTGCTCTTTTTCTTCTTCCTGGGCCAGAGCAATAAGGCAACTTCCTTAGCTGGTATCGCGGCCGTAGAAAGCAGCCTCCGCCAGCACTTCTCAGTTTCCTTCTGGGCAGCCTTGCCGATCATCTTGATGTTCGTCTGCGCCTGGAAAAAGGTACCGGCCATTCAAACCCTTTTCGCCAACATCTTCTTGTCCGTAGCGATGATTTTTGTCCAAAATCCAGGCTTCAAGATGCAAAAGCTGGCAGCCCTGATTGAATCCGGCTACGTTTCAAATTCCGGCAACAAGACCGTTGACGCCCTCTTAACCCGGGGCGGGATCTCCAGCATGATGGGGACTGTTTCCTTGATTATCATGACCCTGGCCCTGGGCGGGATCTTGATGCACCTGGGCATTATCGACAGCGCCATGAAGCCTCTGGTTGAACGTTTGAAGAAGCCGGGCTGGCTGATCTTGACGACGATCATGGCCGGGATTGGGATCAACCTCTTCGTCGGTGAACAATACCTGTCAGTTATCCTGCCGGCCAACGCCTTTAAACCTGCTTACAAGCGGATCGGCCTTGACCCCCTGGCCCTCAGCCGGGTCCTGGAAGACGGGGGCAGCGTCATCAACTACTTGATCCCTTGGGGGGTGGCTGGTTCCTTTGTGGCTTCAGCCTTAGGCGTACCCGTCCTGGACTTCCTCCCCTTCACCATGTTCAGCCTCCTGTCACCTGTCTTCTCTATCCTCAGCGGCTTTACCGGCATCGGCCTGAAGTGGAAGAAGGAAAAAGTGGCTTAAGCCTTATCCGGCTCTCTTAAATTATGAATTAACGAAGCCTGTTTCCAGCTGGAGACAGGCTTTTAGTGTGGCCAAAGGAGATAAGCAAATATCCTGTTAGCTCTCTCTCCTTCCTTTCAGCGCTGTAAAAAATGCCTTAAGTAGATGAGCTATAAGCAACTAACAGCAGGTAAGAGAGGGGATTACAGGCGATTAGCAGTAAACAGATAAATGAGAGTAAAGGTTAGCTGATAAATAGCAAGAAACAAGAATAC
>NZ_JBKZCD010000030.1:0-24043 GCF_046938665.1 Lactobacillus delbrueckii subsp. bulgaricus | reverse complement strand
CGCTTGAGACGACTTCCTCTTGGGAGTCGTTTTTCTTTTATCTTTATCTTTTTCCCTGCAGCAAATATCTTTTATTCTTTGGATTTTGGTAAAGAAATTTGCACCTCTTTTGCCGATTCTCTATAATGTCTTTTAGTATGGAGGTAATGAAAGCACATGAATATCGGTTTGTTTACAGACACCTACTTCCCGCAAAACAGCGGGGTAGCGACGTCGATCAAAACCCTTAAAGAAGCTTTGGAGGCCCAGGGTCACAATGTCTTCATCTTCACGACAACTGATCCCAATGTCGACAAGGACACGGTTGAAGCCAACATCTTCCGCTTCAGCTCCGTGCCCTTCATTGGCTTCTCTGAACGGCGGATTGCTTTCCGGGGCCTGTTTGAGGCGGTCAAGGTGGCCAAGGAGGTCAACCTGGACATCGTCCACACCCAGACCGAATTTTCCATGGGCTCAATTGGCAAGTACGTGGCCCGGCAATTGGGCATCCCGGCTATCCACACCTACCACACCATGTACGAAGACTACCTGCACTATGTCTTAAACGGACACTTGCTCCGGCCAGTTCATGTCCAGCAGTTCACCAAGAGCTACTTGAAGAATATGGACGGGGTCATCGCGCCCAGCCAGCGTGTAGCGGCTTTATTGACCCGCTACGGGGTGGAGATCCCCATGCGGGTGATTCCTACCGGGGTTGACCTGGACGCCATCAGTGGCCCGGACAAGGCGGATCTGCGGGAGAAACTGGAGATTGCCCCGGATGCCCAGGTGATCATCACCCTGGGCCGGGTAGCCGCGGAAAAGAAGATTGACCGCATCCTCCGGGTCATGCCGGACCTGTTGACCGAATTCCCTAAGCTGGTCTTTGTTATCGCCGGCGACGGCCCAGACGTGGATGTCTTAAAAGAGCAGGTTGAGCGCTTGACTTTGGAAGATCATGTGATTTTTGCCGGCAATATTCCTCATGACCAGGTCGCCAGCTACTATAAGATGGCCGACTTCTTCGTCTCAGCCAGCGACACGGAAACCCAGGGGCTGACTTATATCGAAGCCCTGGGCAGCGGACGCAAGTGCGTGGTTTACAAGACCGACTACACTGACCAGGTCTTCAATGACCCGGCTTACGGCTTGACTTTTGAAAGCCTGCGGCAGATGAAGGAAGAAATCGCGGCTTACTTGCGGCAGGGCCGGCAGGAGATTCCGCCCCAGCTCCTGGCAAAAAAACTGGAGGAAATTTCCGCCAGCCACTTTGCCAGCGAGGTCTGCAAGTTTTACCAGTACGCGATTGACAACTATCAAGTGAAAAAAGAGGACAGCAATGATTAGAATCAACATGTTTTCCCAGGCGGACTCAGTTGCCGGCCAAGGGGTCGGGGCAGCCTACCTGGAACTGATCCGGCTTCTCAGGACCCACCTGGTCGATGATTTCTACGTGACCATCAACAAGTACGGCAGAAGCGACTTGACCCACTACCACACTATCAACCCGACCTACTTCGCCAACAGCTTTTCACCAGCCAGAGGCCGCAAGATCGGCTATGTCCACTTTTTGCCAGATACCTTGGAAGGGTCAATCAAATTGCCAGGGGTGGCTAAAAAGGTCTTCTACCAGTACGTGATCGACTTTTATAAGCGGATGGACCAGATCGTGGTCGTCAACCCAATCTTCATCGACAAACTGACTGAATACGGCCTGGACAGAAACAAGATCCGCTACATTCCGAACTTCGTGGCCAAGAGCGAATTCTATGAACAGACTCAGGCTAAGAAGAACGCCACCCGGCAGGAATTAGGCATCCCCCAGGACAAGTTCGTTGTCTTCGGCGACGGGCAGGTCCAGGCCAGAAAAGGGGTCGACGACTTCGCCAAGTTGGCGGAAGCCAACCCCGACTACCAGTTTATCTGGGCCGGCGGCTTTTCTTTCGGCAAGATCACGGACGGCTATGACCACTTCAAGCAGCTGGTGGAGAACCCGCCAAAGAACCTGACCTTTACCGGCATCATCGACCGGGAAAAGCTGGTTGACTACTTGAACATGGCCGACCTCTTCCTCTTGCCGTCCTTTGATGAACTCTTCCCGATGTCAGTTCTGGAAGCCTTCAGCTGCGGGACCCCGGTCTTGCTCAGAGACCTGGACCTCTACCGGGCGATCATTGACGGTTACTACCTGGCCGGCAAGGACTTTGCTGAAATGAACGAACAGCTCCGCTTCGCGGCCACCCATCCGGAAGTCCTGGCCCGCCAGCAGGAGCTTTCCCGCAAGGCCAGCCAGCAGTATTCTGAAGACCACCTGGCTGAAATCTGGCGGGACTTCTACCAGGAGCAGTACCAGCTGGGCCGGGAATTGGGGCAGATCAGCTATGAATAAGAAAAATCTGTGGGGAGTCCTGATCGTTTTACTGATCAGCTCCCTTGTTTTATACTTTGACCTCCAGGCTACGCCAATGGCGACTTTAAAGGCGGCAGCCGGACAGATCATCCCTTGGCGCCTGGTCCTGGTCTTTTTGGCCATGGCCTTGTCCTATGTCTGTGAGGCCTTGATCCTCCGTCTTTTGGCCAAAAGGCCGGGGACAGCCAAGCGGAGCTTCTGGTCTTATCTGCGGATTCCGCTCATTCAGGCCCTTTTCAACGGGATCACCCCGATGGCCACTGGCGGGCAGCCGTCGCAATTGGCGGCCATGGTGGAAATGGGCATGGCCGGCGGCCGGGCAACCTCAATTTTGATGATGAAGTTCATCTGCTACCAATTGGTTGTCTTATTTGCCTATTTGACGGCCTTTATCTTCGGCTTTCACTTTGTGGCCGGCAAGTTCTCGGCTTTAGCCATCTTTATTTTCCTGGGCTTTGCCCTCCACGTCTTCTCCATCATCCTGCTCCTGTTAGCCATGTTTGCCCATAACTGGACGGTCAAGGCGGTTAAAAAGGTCATGAAGCTGTTGGGGCGGATTTTTGGCCAGGAAAGGGCCCAGGCTTGGGAGAAGTCGACCCTGGAGCAAGTGGAAAGCTTCTACAAGGAAAGCCAGGCCCTTAAGGCTGAGAAGAAAAAGCTTTGGGGCGTGGTCCTCTTAACGGTCGGCCAGCTCCTGTGCTACTACTCGGCTCCTTACCTGACCTTGCGGGCTCTGGGTCAGCCAGTTGACTATGTCCAGGTGACCTTGATGACGATCCTGATCATCATGTTCATGGCCGTGATTCCTTTGCCTGGGGCCAGCGGCGGGGCGGAATTCAGCTTCCAGACCCTCTTTGCCAGCTTCATCAGCCAGCCGGGGGTAGTCGTTTTGGCCATGTTCTTGTGGCGGTTTGCGACCTACTTCTTCGGCATGATTCTCGGTATCTTTGGCTGGTCCTTCAAGCCGGCCAAGTTGCGGGACTGATTTTTTTGAGGTGAAAGAAATGCAGAAAATCAAGGCCTTTGGGACCTGGCTGCGGACGTCGAAGAACGGCTTCTTTACCTTGGCGGTCTTCGGCTACTGGCTCAAGTGTTACCTAATCTATCTGACCAAGTTTACCCTGGGGGCAAGCGGCCCGATGCAGGGCTTCCTCTTGCTCATCAACCCTATTCCGTCGGGGATGCTGATCCTGGGTCTGGGGATGCTGATGAAGGGGCGCAAGTCCTACTGGACCATGCTTGTCCTGGACTTCCTCCTGGCTATCTGGCTTTTTGCCAACATCCTTTACTACCGGGAATTCTCCAACTTCCTCTCTTTCTCCCTGCTGCAAAATTCGGGCAGCGCTTCGGAGAATTTGGGCAAAAGCATTGCCGGCATCCTCAAGGGCAGCGACTTTTTAGCCTTTGCTGACCCCTTGATTCTGCTGGGGCTTTTGCTGGGGAAGTTTTTCAAAATGGACCTCTACGCCCAGTCCTGGAAAAGGAAGGTCGCTATTGAACTGACGGCCCTGCTCTTGATGGGGGGCAACCTCCTCTTGGCCCAAAAGGACCGGTCAGGCCTGCTCACGCGGACTTTTGACAACAACTACATCGTCAAGTATTTAGGGATCAACGAATATGCCCTTTATGACGGGATCAAGACGGCCCAGACCAACGCCCAGATGGCTAATGCCAAGGTGTCGGATTTGAGCTCTGTTAAAAAGTACCTCAAGGCCAACTACGTTCAGCCAAATTCAGCTTATACGGGCGTAGCCAAGGGGAAAAACGTCATCGTTATCCACCTGGAAAGTTTCCAGCAGTTTTTGATCGGCTACAAGTGGAAGGGCAAGGAAGTCACGCCTAACTTGAACAAGATCTACCATTCCAAGCACACCCTGGCTTTTGACAACTTCTTCAACCAGGTGGGGCAGGGGAAGACCTCTGACGCGGAACTGATGCTGGAAAACTCCCTCTTCGGGGTCCAGTCGGGGTCAGCCATGTCGACTTACGGGACTAGCAATACTTTTGAATCCATGCCGGCCATTTTGCAGCAAAAGGGCGGCTACACTTCCGCCGTTATGCACGGGGGGACGGGGTCCTTCTGGAACCGGAACAATGCCTACAAGTCTTTTGGTTATGATTATTTCGCTTCTTTGAACTACTACCAGTACCAAAACAGCTGGTACCTGGGCTACGGTTTAAAGGACAAGATCTTCTTTAAGCAGTCGGCCAAGTACATCTCTGAACTGCCCCAGCCTTTTTACTTGAAGATGATCACGGTTACCAACCACTATCCATATACCTTGGACAAGCAGAACCAGTCGATCAAGAAGACCACGACCGGGGACAATACGGTTGACGGCTACGTGCAGACGGCTCACTACCTGGACCAGGCGATCGGCGAATTCATGACCTGGCTGAAGAAGACCGGCCTGGACAAAAAGACCCTCCTGGTCTTCTACGGGGACCACTATGGGATTTCCAACAACCACAACGAGGCCATGGCCCAGCTGACCAGGAAGAAAAATTACGGGGAGTTTGACGACCAGCAGCAGCAAAGAGTGCCGCTCATGTTCTATTCAAGCAACTTAAAAGGCGGCATTAAGCATACCTACGGCGGGGAAATCGACGTGATGCCGACTCTGCTTAACCTGCTGGGGATCAAGAGCAAGGATATGATTTTGTTTGGCCATGACCTGTTAAGCAAAAAGAACCCGCAAGTGGTGGCCCAGCGGAATGGGAACTTTATTACCCCGACCTACACCAAGGTGGGGAGCAGCTACTATTACACCAAGACGGGCAAGAAGGTCACCGGCGCCAAGGAAAAGAAGGCCTGCCGCTTGCTCGCCAACCAGGTTTTGACCCAGCTGACCCTGTCTGACCGGGTCGTGACCGGGAATCTGCTCCGCTTCTACCACCCTTCCTGGTTTACTCCGGTCAAGACCAGTGACTATGACTACAATAAGACTGACTCTTTAAAGAAGCTGGAGGAAGCCGGTAAGAGCAAGACCAGCTTAAAGAGCCAGCTGGGCAAAAAGGACGCAAGCAGTCTTTATAAAACTGATGCGCCCGAACTGAAAAAAACTAAGACAAAGTAAGTCTATCTATGATAGAATAGTAAAGTAATTGTAGAATAAATTGGAGGCAGTGCATTGTACAACTTTATTATGACGCTGTTGATCATTGTTTCAGTGCTGATCATTATTGCGACAATGATGCAACCACAGAAGCAGCAAGATGCCTTGAACGCTTTGTCAGGCGGCGCCGTCTTTAGCGGCCAGACCAAGAAGCGGGGCTTTGAAGCCTTTATGGAAAAAGTGACGTCAGTTCTACTGGTATTGTTCTTTGCTTTTTCGATTATTTTGGCAATCCTGTCTTCTAAATAATCATTAACCTCCCGATCACTTGCTTGATGGGAGGTTTTTTTTAACGAAAATACAGATGGAGAAAATAATGGCGCAAAACGAGACTGTATTGGCGGGCGTGCTGGAGATCTTCCGGCACAACCCGCAAAAGCAATTCAGCGTTGACCAGATCGAGCGGCAGGCCCGCCGGGACCGCTTGGGCAACTTTACCGACTTGGTCAAGGCCCTGGCCTACCTGGAGCAGGAAAAGCAGATCATCACTGACGGCAATGGCCGCTACCAGCTGGCCCAGGAAAATACTGAAGTCGAAGGGGTCTTCCGGGCCAACGACAAGGGCTTTGGCTTTGTCCGCTTAGACGATGAAGAAGCCGATGACGTGTTCATCAACTCTGACGCTACCAAGCTGGCTTTGGACGGGGACCGGGTTAAAGTTAAGATCACGGCCGGCGGCAACCCTTGGAACGGGAAAGGGCCGGAAGGGCAGGTTGAAGAAATCCTGGAAAGAGGGGCCAGCAGCATTGTCGGCGAATACACCCCTTTGGAAGACCTGCAGGTCAAGATCAGCCACTTTGCCGGCTACGTAATTTCAAGCAACAAGAAGTTCAAGAAGTACCGGGTCTATGTATCTGAAAACGGCTTGATTCCGCAAATGGGGGACATGGTCAAGGTATCTCTGAAGACCTACCCGACTGAAGACTTGCCAGACCAGATGACCGGGGCAGTTGTCGAAATTATCGGTAACAAGAACGATCCGGGCGTGGACATCATGTCTATCGTGGCTGAACATGACATCCGGACTGAATGGCCAGAAGATGCTTTAGAGCAGGCCAATGCTATCCCGGACCACGTAACTGAAGAAGAAAAGCATGAACCAGGCCGGCGGGACATCACCGACCAGCCAGCCGTCACAATCGACGGGGATGACTCCAAGGACTTTGACGACGCGGTCGTTTTGTGGAAGCTGGACAACGGCAACTACCACCTGGGCGTCCACATCGCTGACGTGGCGCACTATGTTAAGGAAGGAACGCCTTTGGACCGGGAAGCTTTTGCCCGGGGCAACAGTACCTACTTGGTCGACCGGGTTATTCCGATGCTGCCGTTCAGACTGTCCAACGGGATCTGTTCCTTGAACGAAGGCGTTGACCGTTTGGTTCTGTCCTGCGACATGGAAATCACCCCGGAAGGTGAGCGGGTATCTTACGACATCTACCCGGCCTTGATGCGGTCCCACGGCCGCTTGACCTACAACAAGGTCAACCAGGCCTTGCGCGCTGACGTGCCAGACAGCGATTTGGAAGACAAGTATGTTAAGGTGCGGCCAATGCTCAAGGACATGGCAGCTTTGCATGAAGCCCTGTACAACCAGCGCCACGCCCGGGGGGCCATCGACTTTGAAGAACCGGAAGCCAAGATCATCGTGGATGAGAAGGGCAAGCCGGTGGACATCGTCTTGCACAGCCGGGGGACGGCCGAAAAGATGATCGAATCCTTCATGCTTTTGGCCAATGAAACGGTAGCGGAAGCCTACTACAGAAAAAAGGTGCCTTTCCTTTACCGGGTGCATGAAACGCCGGAAGCTGACCGGATCACCAGATTTTTTGAATTCTGCAGTGCCTTCGGCTTGAACGTCAAGGCAGATCCAAACGACATCAAGCCGCTGGACTTGCAGAAGGTGGTTACCAAGACTTTGGGCACGCCGGAAGAAGCAGTTGTGCAGATGATGATGCTGCGGAGCTTGAAGCAGGCCCACTACTCAGAAGATCCGCTGGGCCACTTCGGGATCGCGGCCAAGTACTACACCCACTTTACTTCCCCGATCCGCCGGTATTCAGACACCATGGTCCACCGGATGATCCACGCCTACCTGGAAGAAGGAATGGGGGATGAGGTCAAGGAGCACTTTAAGGAAGAACTGCCGGAAGTAGCTGACCAGACTTCAACGCAAGAGCGGCGGTCAATCGATACGGAACGAGCAACCAACGACCTGAAGATGACCGAATACATGGCTGACCAGGTCGGCAACAAGTTTGACGCGGTTGTTTCATCAGTAACCAGCTTTGGGATGTTCGTGCAGTTGGAGAATACGGTGGAAGGTTTGATCCACATCTCCAACTTGAAGGACGACTACTACTCATACGATGAAAAGACCATGACTTTGACCGGCCGGGCAACCCACAAGAAGTATAAGGTAGGGATGCCGATCAAGGTTGTCTTGACCAATGCTAATGTTGAGCAGCACCAGCTGGACTTTGAAGTTTACGATCCAGATGCTAAAAAGCGGCCCCACAATGACCGCGGGATGGGCAGAAGAAATGGGGACCGGAACTTCAAGGGCCGGCGCAATTACGGCGGCCGCGACAAGAGCGGTGACCGGCGCCACAAGCCAAGCCGCAACAACCGCGGCCAGCGGCTGGGGCAAAGTGAAAGAGGCAACCGCCGGCGGCCAAACCGTTAATATGTAAGCGGGAGGATTTTTTATGAAACAAAAAGCCAAGGATGAAAATGTCCTCGCGCAGAACCGGCAAGCCCGGCATGATTATTTCATCAAGGATACTTATGAAGCCGGGATTGCTTTGACGGGGACGGAGATCAAGTCCGTCAGAGCCCGGCACGTGACCTTGCGTGACGGCTACGTGCAGATCATCAACGGGTCGGCCTTCCTAGAAAATGTTCATATCGATGAATATAAGGAAGGCAACCGCTACAACCACGACCCGCTGAGAAGCCGCAGACTACTTTTGCACAAGAAGGAAATCGCCAAACTAGCTGATGTGAAGGCCCAAAAGGGGATGACCATCGTGCCGCTCAAGGTCTACTTGAAGCACGGCTTTGCCAAGGTTTTGATTGGCGTAGCGCAGGGTAAGAAGGAATACGACAAGCGCGAAACGATCAAGAAGCGCGACCAGGACCGGGAACTGCGCAGAAAATACAGAATTTAGGGAATCCGCCGGAAGGCGGATTTTTTGTATTCTCGTATACTTATCTGCATATTACGCTTTCCCAAAATGCCCTTGCAAAGGCTGGCATTAGTTGTAGAATAAGTGTAAGCAAAAAATTCATTCAGAGTAATAGAAAGAGGATAGACAATGGGTTTTTGGATCATGCTTTTGTCCGGACTGATCGGCCTGGGCTTGGTAATTTTTGGTGTTGAAAAGGAGCTGCCAAAGGGGCAGAAAATTGCTTTTTGGGTGATCGGCGCTATTCTGCTGGTCTTCGCTGTTGCCTTGGCTCTGCCAAATGGCCTGCAGCTTTAGTTAATTAAAATAAGTCAATCGCGAGGTACTGGCCAGACCAGTACCTTTTTTCTTTGCAAAAATTCCTCCAGACCGCTTTCCGAAATATTTTTCGCCCTTGCGAAATA
Source organism: Lactobacillus delbrueckii subsp. bulgaricus (assembly GCF_046938665.1). GTDB lineage: Bacteria > Bacillota > Bacilli > Lactobacillales > Lactobacillaceae > Lactobacillus > Lactobacillus delbrueckii_C. The sequence continues at coordinate 14,946 of NZ_JBKZCD010000030.1, read as the reverse complement.
CTTTTCACAATTTGAAATATGGTTCTTTGCTTTCGTAAACGCTTTACATATCTGGAAGCGGTGCCATAATAAGAGTGTAAGCAAGCTTACGGGAGGTCGGGGCGCCTGAAAGGCCCCATGTGATGAAACAATGTCTTTTGTAAGGAGCAATTGATTTATGTCAGACAAGAAATTTTCAGTAGTTATTGCCGGCGGTGGCAGCACCTTCACCCCTGGCTTTGTCATCAGTCTCTGTGCCAACCAAGACAAGCTTCCCTTGCGGAAACTGAAGCTGTACGACATTGATGCTGACCGGCAAAAGAAGATCGGTGACGCCTGCGCCATCATCGTCAAGGAAAAGGCACCGCAAGTCGAATTTGAATATACGACTGACCCGGAAGAAGCCTTCACTGATGTTGACTTTGTCTTGGGCTCAATCAGAGTCGGCAAGTACGAAATGCGCAGCCAGGATGAAAAGATTCCTTTGAAGTACGGGGTCAACGGCCAGGAAACTACCGGCCCCGGAGGCATGGCCTATGGTTTGCGGTCAATCCCGGCCATCATTGAAATCATTGACTTCATGGAAAAGTACTCGCCAAACGCTTGGATGGTCAACTACTCCAACACGATTGCGATTGTTTCTGAAGCCTGCCGGCGCTTCCGCCCGAATGCCAAGGTTGTCAACATCTGCGACATGCCAATCGATGACATGGGCAGAATGGCGGCCATTGCCGGGCTCAAGAGCTTCAAGGACCTCGACTTTACCTACTACGGCTTGAATCACTTCGGCTGGTGGAAGAGCGTTACCAACAAGAAGACCGGGGAAGACCTGATGCCGCTTCTGAAAGACTACGTCAAGAAGAACGGCTACTACGTGGGCGGAGACTTCGACAAGGAAACCGAAGCCAGCTGGGTCGCAACTTTCAAGAAGGTTGCTGACTGCTACGCCTTGGACCCAACGACTCTGCCAAACAACTACATGCAGTACTACTACTTCCCGCAATACGAAGTGGAAAACGCCAACCCGCACTACACCAGAACCGATGAAATCCTGGAATACCGGCAAAAGATCGTCTTCGGTGAATGCGAGCGGATCGTCAAGGAAGGCACGGCCAAGGGCAACCTTTGGGAAAGCGAAGTGCACTCCAACTACATCATTGACATCTGCCACGCGATCGCCTTCAACACCCACGAGAAGTACCTGGCCAACATTCCGAACAACGGGGCCATTAGCAACTTCCCAGACGACGCTATCGTTGAAGTGCCTTGCCTCTTTGGCTCAGACGGCGTGCAGCCGCTGGTAGTCGGTGAAGCCGGCCGCTTCCAACTGGGTCTGATGATGGAACAAGTAACCTGCGAAAAGCTGGTTGTCGATGCTTATGAACAAAAGTCCTACATCAAGATGCTGCAGGCCTTTGCCTTGAACAAGACTGTTCCAGACGCTAGCGTGGCCAAGAAGATCCTGGACGACATGATGGTCGTTAACAAGCCTTACTGGCCGGATTTGAAGTAGTCAGAATGAATTGAAATAAAAAGAAACAAGCAAGATACATGCAATAAGCAGCAAGGAGGAAGATTGCTTATGATGCAGAAACTGCAGAAATTCGGGGCGGCGATGTTCGTGCCTGTCCTGCTTTTCTCTTTCGCCGGTATCGTGGTTGCCTTAACCAGCCTGTTCAACAACCCGTTGATCTTTGGCTCACTGGCAAACACCAATACCTTCTGGTACGGTCTGTGGGACACCGTTCAACAAGGTGGCTGGACCGTCTTTAACCAAGTTGACATGCTCTTCGTGGTCGGCCTGCCAATCGGGCTGGCTAAGAAGGCCCACGGGCGGGCAGCCATGGAAGCCATCGTTACCTACTGGACTTTCAACTACTTTATCGCTGGTTTCCTGACCCACTGGGGTGCCTTCTTCGGCCTTAAGGACTACGTTAAGACCCAGATCGTGGCCAACTCAACCAACAGTGGTTTGACCATGATTGCCGGGATCAAGACCCTGGACACCAGTATCGTTGGTTCCCTGGTCATCGCCGGTATCGTGGTTTGGCTACACAACCGCTACTTTGACAAGAAATTGCCGGACTTCCTGGGTACCTTCCAGGGTTCAGCCTTCGTTGTCATCTTAGGTTTCGTGGCCATGTTCCCAGTTGCCTTCCTGACCTGCCTTATCTGGCCAAAGGTACAAATGGGCATCACTGCTTTGCAGGAATTCATGGCATCCAGCGGCTTGATTGGGGTTTGGATCTTCAACTTCTTGAACCGGGTCCTGATCCCAACTGGCCTGCACCACTTGGTTTACATTCCATTCCAATACGGCCCGGCCGTTGTTGCCGGGGGCTTGCAACCATGGTGGCTCAAGCACTTGACTGAATTTGCCGAAAGCACCAAGAGCTTGAAGAGCCTGGCTCCAAACATGGGCTTCATGCTTTACGGGAATGAAAAAGTCTTCCTTGTGCCAGCCATCTGCCTGGCCTTCTACCACACTGCCAAGAAGAACAAGAAGAAGCAGACTTCAGCCTTGCTTTTGCCAGCTGCTTTGACTTCATTCCTGGCCGGGATTACTGAACCTGTTGACTTTACCTACCTCTTCGCGGCTCCAATCCTCTGGGTTGTCTACTCAGTCTTGGCCGCAACCATGAACACCACCATGTACATCTTCGGCGTTGTCGGCCAAATGACTGACGGGGCCATTGGGATTGCTTCCATGAACTGGCTGCCACTGTGGGCTAACCACTGGCACACCTACATGGCCCAATTCATCATTGGTCTGATCTATGCCGCTATCATCTACTTCATCTTCCGCTTCATGATCGTCAAGTTCAACTACGCTACTCCAGGCCGGGAAGCTGACGACCAGGAAGTCAAGCTGATGAATAAGAAGCAATACAAGGAAGCCAAGGCTGCTGAACAAGCTGCTGAAGCTGCCGGGCAAAACTCCTCTGACCCATACATCGCAAGAGCTACGGCTTACACGACTCTCTTGGGCGGACCGGAAAACATTGCTGAAATTACTTCCTGCGCAACCCGTTTGCGGGTAACTGTCAAGGATCCTGACAAGGTCGGCGCCGACGCTGCCTTCAGAAAGAACCAGGCAGTCGGGGTTGTCCGTCACGGTTCAGCCATCCAGGTCATCGTTGGTCTGGACGTTGCCCAAGTTCTGGAAAGAATTGAAAGCATCATTGCCGACAGCGGCAACACCGTTGCCAAGGCCGAAGCCGACCCTGATGAAGAAAAGGCCACCGGCTACCTGGACCTGCTGGGCGGCAGAAGCAACATTAAAGAACTGACTTCCTGCTCAACCAGAGTAAGAGTCCACGTCTTTGACACTAAGAAGGTTGCCGGCGACGACGACTTCAAGAAGTTCGGGGCCAGCGCCGTTGAAAAACGGGATGACCAGGAAATCGACATCGTGGTCGGCCTGGAAGCTGAACGGGTTGTCGACAAGATGAAGGAAATTATGTAAGTTTTTAAATTGGTCTAAGCCCATAAAAGTGCTATTCTGTTAACTAGATGAAAACGTCAACAAGTTAGCAGGAGGAGACTTTTATGGCAGGACTAAAAGCACGAATCGTGGAAAAATCAAGTGATCTGAATCCATCGGATAAGAAGATCTTGAATTACTTGCTGAACAATGCTGCTGAATGCAGCGAACTCAGTCTGGCGAAATTGGCCAAGAAGCTTTATGTTTCAGAATCGGCCGTTTTTCGCTTATGCAAAAAGATTGGTCTAAGTGGCTACAGCGAATTGAAATACGAGCTGGCAGATTTTTCCAAGGGGGAGAAGCGGATGGTTAAGCAGCAAGATACCTTCGCCGAGCGCCTGGTCAAGAATCTGCGCTCAGAGCTCAGCTATTTCAGGACACTGGATTTTGAAAGCTTTTATTCGACCTTAAACCAGACAGAAAATATCTACATTTACACCACCGGCTGGCAGCAGGCATCGATCGCCAGCTATCTCTCCAACCAGCTCCTGGTGAATGTGGGCAAGCCGACGGTTGTCATGCCATCAGCGATTAGTGAATTGAAGATGTCGAAGAATTGGCTGCAAGACCATGACCAATTGATTGTGATTTCCTTCTCCGGGGAAGATCCTGACTTGTGCCAGCTCCTGGATGAGCTGCACCTGCTCAATGAGCATTTGACGATTACTTCGCTGACGACCATCAAGGAAAGCCGGCTGGCCAGCCTGTCTGACTACAGTCTCTTTTTCCAGCCAAGTCTCTTCCACGAGAGCATCAGCACCAAGAACTGGGCTTTTAGTCCGGCTTACATAATGATTGATTTATTGATTAACGGCTACTGCGAGTGGCTGAGAAAAGAGGATGAATAATGCAAGAGAAAGCTTTGAATTGGCTAGACAGGTTGACTAAGTCTGCCCGTCTGACGCCGAAAAGAATTTTAAAGATCTACACCTTCGTCCTCTTTTTTGCCCCGCTGGCCTACCTGCTGCTCTTGCAGCTGCGGGCCGGGGCGGCCAAGCAGACGATCACTGACTTTATCGCGGCCAGTCCCGCGACCACGGTGTCAATCATCGTGGCGGCCGGTGACTTCCTCTTGGGTTACCTCTGCTGGATCGACGGCGGGGCCCTCTTGGCCGACCGGCGCCAGTACATGAAGTTTATGAAGCTGCAGCTGTGGACCCAGCTGATCGTTGGCAACTGGTTCTGCCTCCTCTTCGCTATTTTTGCCCTGCGGCGGGGAGAGGATTTACCTGAAGAGAGCAAGGTAAAGCCGAGCCAGCTGCTGTCCTTGACCTACTTGATTGCTTCTTTATTCGTAATTTGTTTTGTATTCTATGTAGTTCTCGCCTTTAGAGCGGTGAAAGGTTGATATTCATGTTTAATTTCTTTAAAAAGTCCAAGTCAAAAGGCCATGAAGTCAAGGCGCCCATCAAGGGCAATCTGATTCCCCTGTCCGAAGTCAGCGATGACGTCTTCTCCCAAAAGATGCTGGGCGACGGTTTTGCCGTTAAGCCGACCGGCCAGGAAGTAGTTGCCCCGGTTTCCGGGACTATTACCACCCTGTTTCCGACCAAGCACGCCATCGGCATCAAGACGGCCGAAGGGCTGGAAGTCCTGATCCACTTGGGGATCGACACGGTGGAACTGAAGGGGGAACCCTTCAAGCTCTTTGTCGACCAAGGCGATTCAGTCAAGGCTGGCGACAAGCTGGCGGAAATGGACATCGCCGCTGTGGCTGACCACGGCCTGGACAACACGGTCATGGTGGTTTACACCAACATGGACCTGCTTAAAGAAGTCAAGGATGTCGACCCGCGCCCTGTAGAGGCGGGCGATGACGCGCAGGAAATTGCCTTTAACTAATGCGCGTGATGATTTTTACCATTTATAACATTACTCTTTAATCCAAAACTTTTATTTTATACTTTTACTCCTCTATTTTAAAAAACTTTCTTTACTAACTCAGAAATCGCCAGACTGCTCCGGGACCTTTTCCGGGGCAGTTTTTTGCATGAAAAAAGCAGCCTTGCGGCTGCTTAGGCGAGGGCTTTAGCCATCATTTGGTGGGGGATGCCGGCTTCCATGAAGACAGGACCGACATCGTGGTAGCCATTGGCCAGGTAGAAGTCCCGGGCACTGGCTTGGGCGTGGAGGTAGAGTTCTTTGGTTAAGTTATTTGCCAAAACGTAGTTTTCAATGGCGTCTAACAGCTGGCTGGCAATCCCGCGGTGGCGGGCAGTCTTTTGCACGGCGACCCGGCCGATGTAGAAGCGGCCTTCTTCGCTGAAGAAGCGGGCGGCCGCTAGGGCATTGCTTTGGTCTTCGTTTAAAAGGAAAACGTGGTAGGCGGAAAGGTCCTGGTCGTCCAGTTCAGGAACCGTGATTTCCTGCTCGGCAACGAAAACGTCATCGCGGATTCTGGACAGGCAGAAGACCTCCCGGGCAGAGAGCTCATTAAAATGTTTGACTTGGATTTCTTTGCTGAAGTCGTTTTTTTGACGCTTTTTCACGGTGGACAGGATCCTTTCCATAACTAGTTGATTATGTTTAGTCATTGTAGCAGGCGAGAAAGATTTGTCAAATTACTTGCTTATTTTCTGAAATTTTCAGATATTTTTCTGGTGATTTGTAATCTTTTAAAAAATCGCATATTTCTCCTTTTGTCCTCTGTAACCACTAGGTCTTGTGTGTTATAAATAGACGTGACACTAAATTTTGTAGATAACTAGTTGAGGTGAGTCATGTCAGAGTTAGCAATTACTGATTTGCACGTTGAAATTGCCGGCAAGGAGATTCTCAAAGGGGTTAACCTAAAGCTCAAAACCGGGGAGATCCATGCCATTATGGGACCAAATGGGACGGGGAAGTCGACCCTGTCAGAAGCCATCATGGGCAACCCGGCATATAAGGTGACCCAGGGGTCAGTCAAGCTGGATGGGCAAGAGCTGCTGGATTTGCCAGTTGATGAACGGGCCCGGGCCGGCCTCTTTTTGGCCATGCAGTACCCGGCTGAAATCCCCGGCGTCAGCAACGCTGAATTCATCCGGGGGGCTTTGAACGCCCGCCGGCCGGAAGTCGATCCAGTCCCGGCCCGGGAATTCCTCCAGGAACTGTATGAAAAGATGGACTTTTTGGACATGAAGGCCGAAATGGCCCAGCGCTACTTGAACCAGGGTTTTTCCGGCGGGGAAAAGAAGCGCAACGAGATCTTGCAGATGCTGATGATCAAGCCCAAGTTCGCGATTTTAGACGAAATCGACTCCGGCCTGGACATCGATGCCCTCAAGGTGGTCTCTAAAGGGGTTAATGACCTGCGGGGGCCGGATTTCGGTGCCTTGATGATCACCCACTACCAGCGCCTGTTAGACTACGTGGTGCCCGACAAGGTCCACGTTATGATGGGCGGCCGGGTCGTGGCTGAAGGCGGGCCGGATTTGGCCAAGCGCCTGGAAAAGGAAGGCTACACCAAGCTGCGCGACGAGCTGGGCCTGGACATTGAACTGACGGATGAAGACGTTTAAGGAGGAAGCATGACCACACAAGCATGGTTTGCAAAAATGCAGGCAGAAGCCGCTGCTGCTTTGCCGGACTTGCCTAGGCCCGACTTTGCCAAGGTGGACTACCGGGCCTGGCCCCTGTCTTTGACCCGGCCCCTGCAAAAGACGGCAGCTTTTTCCATTGAAGCTGGGGCAGAGTTTTGGGCAAAAGGCTGCGTCGCCTGCGACTGGGAGACGGCTTTAGCTGAGCACGGGGACCTGGTAGAAAAGTACTTTGGCCGGGCGGCTAATTTTAAGGAAAACCGCCTTTTAGGAGAAAACGTGGCCAAGATGGAGCAGGGGCTCTTCGTCTATGTGCCAGACAATGTGGCCTTGGCAGAGCCCTTGACGGTGACTTATTTGCAAGACAGCCAAAAGCAAGAGGACTTTGCCTTGCACGTCTTGCTCGTGGCCGGGAAAAACGCGGATTTTTCCTATTTTGAAAAAGTGGCCAGCCAAGGAGACAAGGAAGCAACAGCCAACCTGGTGGTGGAGATCTGCGCCTTAGCCGGCGCCCGGGTTAAGTATGCTGCTATCGACCGCTTAGGCAAAAACACGACCGCCTACTTAAAGCGGGTGGCCTGGGTCGGCCGGGACGCCAAGGTGGACTGGGCCATGGGGATGCTGAGCGACGGAAAGATTCTGGCTGACTATGACTCTGACCTTTACGGGCAGGGAGCCAGAGCCGAGATGAACGTGATCGCCATTACTATCGGCGACCAGGTCCAGGGCCTGAACACCATCGTCAATAATTACGGCAAAAAGTCAGATGGCCGCATCCTCCAGCATGGGGTGATCCTGCAGAAGTCCTGCCTGGTCTTCAACGGGATCGGCCATGTCATGAAGGGGGCAAAGGGGGCCAACGCCCAGCAGGAAAACCGGGTCTTGATGCTGTCCAGGTCGGCCAGAGGGGATGCCAACCCTATCCTCTTGATTGACGATAACGACGTTTTTGCCGGGCACGCGGCCAGTGTCGGCCGGGTTGACGACCAGCAGCTCTATTACTTGATGAGCCGGGGCCTGCCCAAGCCTTTAGCCGAGCGTTTAGTCATCCGGGGCTTTTTGGGTCCGGTTTTGACCAAGATCCCGTCAGCCAGCCGGCAGCCTTTATTTGAAATGGTAGAAAGAAAGCTGATCGATGGACAAGAATTGGAATAAGCTCCGGCAGGATTTTCCCATCCTGGCTGAAAAAATGAACGGGGAGCCCCTGGTCTACCTGGATAACGCGGCCACCAGCCAGAAGCCTGAGTGTGTGATTGAAGCAATCAATACTTTTTATCAAAAGAAAAATGCCAATATCTACCGGGGAACTTATGCCCTGGCGGCCAAGGCAACGGAGGCTTATGAAGAAGTCCGGCAGAAGGCAGCAGATTTTATTGGCGCTGAGGCCAGCGAAATAGTTTTTACCAAGGGGACGACTGCGGCCATCAATTTGGCGGCCTTTGGCTATTTTTTGCGGTATTTAAAAAAGGGCGACGAGATCGCCTTAACTGCTGCTGAGCACCACAGCAATCTGGTCCCTTGGCAGCAAGTTGCCGCCCTTACCGGGGCCAAGCTGGTCTTTTTGCCCCTGGACAAAAAGGGCCGGGTTGACTTAAAGGAAGCAGAAAAAGCCGTGTCTGACCGCCTCCGCCTTTTGGCCCTGGCCCAGGTTAACAATGTTTTAGGGACTGAGCAGCCGGTCAAAGAGCTGGCGGCCTTGGCCAAAAAGCACGGGGCCCTGGTCTTAGTCGACGGGGCCCAGGCAGCGGGCCACTTGCCAGTTGCTGTTAAAAAATTAGGCGCCGACTTTTACGCTTTTTCCGCCCACAAGATGCTGGGCCAGACCGGGACCGGGGTCTTGTACGGCCGAAAAGAACTCCTGGACCAGACCCAGCCTTTGGAATTTGGCGGGGAGATGATCAGAGAGGTCAGCAAAACTAGCGCGACTTTCAAGCCGGCCCCGCAAAAGTTTGAGGCCGGCAGTCAGAATGTGTCCGGCGTAGTGGCCTTGGGGGCAGCGATTGACTATTTGAATGCAATTGGCTTAGACGCGATTAAGGACAGGGAAGCAGAATTAGGCCGGGCCCTGGCGGAAGGCTTGAAAAAAGCAGGGGCTACGGTTTACGGGCAGGGGGGCGGCATCGTATCTTTCAACCTGCCTGGCGTTCACCCCCACGATTTAGCGACGGCCCTGGACGCCCAGGGTATTGCCATCCGGGCCGGCCAGCACTGCGCCCAGCCCATGATGGACTGGTTAGGAGTCAAGGCCGTTGCCCGGGCCAGCGCGGCTTTTTACAACAATGAAGCTGATGTGGAAGCCTTGATTAGGGGAGTGCAAGCGGCGAAGGAGTTTTTCAATGGCACTAGATGATTTAAAGCAGGTCTACCAGGCAGTCCTCTTAGATTACGCGGCTAGCCAAAAATACCGGCAGCCTTTAGCCAGTCCTACGAAAGTGGTTAACCTGGTCAATGAAAGCTGCGGGGACCGGCTGACCTTGCAGGTCAAGGTCAAGGAAGGCAAGATTGCGCAGGTCGCCTGCCTGGCTGAGGGATGCACGATTTCCCAGGCTTCGGCGGCGATCATGGCCGGCCTGGTTGACCAAGCCCCGCTTGAAAAAGCGGTTGGTCTTTTGCCAATTTTTTGGCGGATGCTTGAAGGAAAAGAGATCAGCCAGGAGGAAGAAAGGGAGCTGGGCGACGCGGCACTTTTACAGGGCGTTTCCCGTTTTCCGGCCCGGGTCAAGTGCGCGGGTCTGGCCTGGCAAGGCTTGAGTGAAGCAATAGAAAGGAAAAATTAGATGACCGCTGAAAAAGACGAAACCTTACAGGCCCTGGACCAGGACTACCAGTACGGCTTCAAAGACGAGATCGAACCCATCTATACCACGGGGACAGGCCTCAGTGAAGAGGTGGTCCGGCAGATTTCCGCGGCAAAAAATGAGCCGGACTGGATGCTGGACTTCCGCCTTAAGGCCTACCAGACCTACCTCAAAATGCCCCTGCCGGCTTTTGGCCCGGACTTGACCAAGATTGACTTTGACCACTTGAACTACTTCCGCCGGGATGCCAAAAAGGCGGTCCGGGACTGGGACGAGGTGCCGGACAAGATTAAGGAGACCTTTGAAAAGCTGGGCGTTCCCCAGGCCGAGCGTCAGTATCTGGCCGGGTCGTCAGCCCAGTATGAGTCAGAAGTCGTTTATGAAAAAATCAAAGAGGACCTGGCCCGGCAGGGCGTTTTGTTCATGTCAACTGACGCCGCTGTCCAAGTGGTGCCCGATTTGGTCAAAAAGTACTTCGGCAAGCTGGTCAAGCCGGATGACAACAAGATGGCGGCCCTCAACTCCGCCGTCTGGTCCGGGGGGACTTTTATCTACGTGCCCAAAGGGGTCCAGGCCAAAGTCCCGATCCAGAGCTACTTCCGGATCAATGCCGGCAATTCCGGCCAGTTTGAGCGGACCTTGATCATTGTCGATGAAGGGGCCAGCGTCAACTACGTGGAAGGCTGCACGGCGCCCAACTATTCAGCTGACAGCCTGCACGCGGCGGTCGTGGAAGTCAATGTCTTAAAAGACGCCTACTGCCGCTACACGACCATCCAAAACTGGTCAGACAATGTCTACAGCCTGGAAACCAAGCGGGCCCAAGCCCTGGAGAACGCGACCATGGAATGGGTGGATGGCAATTTAGGCTCCAAAGTTACCATGAAGTATCCTAGTGTCTACCTGAATGGCCGCCGGGCCCGGGGGACCATGCTGTCGATTGCTTTTGCCGGCTGCGATTCAAATGGCCAGGGGATCGACTCCGACACGGGTGCCCGGATGGTTCACAACGCTCCCCAGACTACCAGCTCCATTGTCTCCAAGTCCCTGTGCAAGGACGGGGGCCGGGTGGACTACCGGGGACAGGTCCGCTTCAACCCGGACAGCGATGGCTCTTTGGCCCATGTGGAATGCGACACCATCATCATGGACGACAAGTCGGCCAGCAACACGATTCCCTACAATGAAGTTTTGAACGGGAACGTCTCCATGGAGCACGAGGCCAAGGTGTCAAAAATCTCTGAAGAGCAGCTTTACTATTTGATGAGCCGGGGGATTTCGGAAGCCAAGGCCACGGAAATGATCGTGATGGGCTTTTTGGAACCATTTACTAAGGAACTGCCGATGGAATACGCGGTGGAACTGAACCGCCTGATCAAGTACCAGATGGTGGGCTCGATCGGGTAAATAAGAAAAATAAGCGCAAAAAAACGTCTGGAATTTCTTCCAGGCGTTTTTAGCTTATTCGCGGCTTGGCAAAGCGATAATTTGGTCGGCGATGGCCAGGGTGCTGAGCCGGTGGGAGACCAGGACCACGGTCTTGCCGCTCCGGGCTTCCTTGAGGGCCTTGAGGATGATGCCTTCGTTTAAGGCGTCGAGGTTGGCGGTGATTTCGTCTAAAAGCAGAAGCTCTCCGCCGTGCAGGAAGGCCCGGGCGATCCCGATCCGCTGCTTTTGCCCGGCTGACAGGCTGTTGCCGTTTTCGCCCAGCAGGCTGTCGTAGCCTTTGGGCAGGGTCATGATGAAGTCGTGAATGTTGGCCATTTTGGCGCAGGCGACGACTTCTTCGCGGCTGGCGGCCTTGCCCAGCTTGATGTTGTTCTCAACCGTGTCCGTGGCCAGCCAGGTTTCCTGGGGCATGTAGCTTTCCAGACCCCGGAGGGCAGAAGTTTCGATGTCCTTAATGTTGACTGCTGAAATGGCCACTTGCCCCTTTTGGACGTCGTAGAAGCGGGCGAGGAGCTTGAGGATAGTGGACTTGCCGCTGCCGCTCGGGGCGTGGATGCCGATGATTTTTCCTTTCGGAATGGTCAGGGAGTAGTCTGCAAGGACTGGCCGGCCGCCATCTGGGTAGGTAAAGGTGACTTTTTCCAAGCTGGCTGAGGAAAAAGCCGGCTTGCCCCCGGCCGCGTTTTCTTCGACGACTGGCTCTTCATCCAAGATTGCCAATACCCGGCGGGCACTGGCGACAGTTTCGGTCAAGCCCGTCGAGAGAGCGGAAAGGGCACTGACCGGGCCAAAGCTGGCCAGCATGGCGCTGGCCGTGATTAAGCTTTGGCTAAAAGGCAGGTGAAGGATCCGGCTGGTCAAAAGGAGCATGGAAGTGGTGGCTAAAAGGATGACCAGGTTGGTCAGGGTCTGCTGAAGAGCGGTCAGCTGGTTTAGCTTGGCCCGGCTTTGGGTCAGGTCCTGGTCAGTCGCGGCTAATTCTTTTTTCCGCTTGTCTCCTTGCCCGTACTGGAGACTTTCGGCCAAACCCAGAATCGAGTCCAGCATAAAGTTGCTGATCTGGCCCATTTTTTGCCGGATATCCTGGCCAGGCCGGCTGGAGAAGCGGGAAAAAATCAGCGGGATGCCGATACCGGCCAGGGCGTAGAAAATCAGAGCCAAGAGGGCGCAAGCCAAGGAGTAGCGGGCAAAGAAGACCAGCAGGCAAATGGTATAGACGCAAGCGATGGCGATGGGGGAAATGGTGTGGGCGTAGAAGACCTCCAAGAGCTCGATGTCGCTGGTGATAAGGGAAAGCAGGTCCCCCTTGTCCTTGCCTTCCAATTTGGCGGGGCTGAGCAGGCGGAGTTTATGGAAGACTTTTACCCGGATCAAGGCCAGCATTTTAAAAGCAAGCAAGTGGTTGCAGTAGTGCTCTCCGTAGTGGAGGATTCCCCGGGAAAAGGCACAGATGAGGAGCAGGACAATTAAGGCGGAAGCGGTTTGCCCGCTAAATATTTTGCCAGCCGCGGCTACGGCATTGATGGTGACGAAGCTGGCGGCTAATTGGCCGGCGCTGCCCAAGATGATGGCTAAAGCCATGACCGGCCAGAGGGGCTTGACCAGGTCCAGCAGGCGCCAGAGGATTTTAAAGTTGCTGTTATTCTTCATGCTTGCCTCCAAATTTCGCGTAATTTTCCAGGTCAGCCTGGTCTTTGAAGAGCCGGGCGTAGGATCCGCCCTTGCCTAAGAGCTCTTCGTGCTTGCCCTTTTCAACTAAGCAGCCTTTTTCCAAAAAGTAGATTCGGTCGCTCTTGGTAACGTTGGCCAGGCGGTGGGAGATGAGGATGACGGTCTTCTTTTGGGCAAGTTTGTGCAGGACGGCCATGATGGCGGCTTCGCTTTCCAGGTCGATATTAGAAGTGGCCTCATCGAAGATGTAGATCTGGCTGTCTTTTAAAAGTGCCCGGACCAGGGCCAGCCGCTGCTTTTGCCCGCCGGAAAGGTTGGTCGCCCCGGCTGTCAGCTGGTAGTCCAGGCCGGAATTTTTGGCCAAAAAGTCCCAGAGGCGGACTTCCTTTAAAGCGGCGATTAAGTCGCTGTCACTGGCTGGTCCGGCCATCAGCAGGTTGTCTTTGACGCTGCCCTTGAAAAGGTAGCTGTCGGAAGTAACCAGGGTGACGGCTTTTTGCCAGGCGGAAGGGGAAAGAGCGGATAAAGGGATGCCGGCAAGCGTGATTTGCCCCTTGCTTGGAGTGAGGCGGCCGGCTAAGAGGGCGGCCAGAGTGCTTTTACCCGATCCAGACAGGCCGGCGATAGCAGTGAAGCCGGAGGCGGGGATCGCCAGGTTGATTTGGCTTAAAGCGGCTTGGTCAGCGTCCGGGTAGGTAAAGGAAAGGTCACTGACGGTCAAGGCCATTTTTTCCGGCAGGGAAGTTTGCCCAGCAGCTTTTTCCGGCAGGTCCAGGAAGGCAAAAATCTGGTCACTGGCCTTCATGCCGTTCATGCCGATATGGAAGTAGCTGCCTAGCTGCCGCATGGGAAGGAAGTAGGAGGCGGCCAAGAGGATCAAGACGATGGCCCCTTGCCGGCTTACTTGCCCTTGCCGCAGGTTATTAAGGGCAATGACGATCCCGCAGGCAGCGCCGCCATAGGCCACGGTGTCCATGACCACGGTGCTGAGCAGCTGCATGGTCAAGACCTTCATGGTGATCTGCCGGAAGTGTTCCGATTCTTCTGCCAGTTCTTGTTCAGCGGCGGAATCATTTTGGTAGACCTTTAAGGTAGTCATGCCCTGCATTTTTTCCAAAAAGGTATCGGCTAGCTGGTGGTAAATGGCAAAGTAGCGGCTGAGGATCTTTTTGGCGACCAGCATGACGACCATGATGACGATGGGGATCAGGGGCACGGCACATAAAAGGAAGATGCTGGCCGGGGCGTCGATTTTGACCAAGACGGCAAACAGGGTCAAGGGAGCCAGGAAGGCATAGGCAAACTGGCTGAGATAGCGGCTGAAGTAGCTGTCGACGGATTCGATCCCTTCGCCGGTTAATTGGACCAGTTCAGCTGGCTTGACTGCTTCTTTATAGCTGTCACCTAAAAGCAGAAGTTTGGCGTAAATTTTTTGCCGCAGGACTTCTTTAACCTTGGCGCTGGCTTGGAAGCTGGCCTGGTTATATGCGTACTGGCCTAAAAGCTGGACGGCGGCGCCAGCAAGCAAGGCCGGCCAGGAATTTTGCCCGGTTAAGATGCGCGCCAGGGCAAAGATAAAGACGATTTGGCCCAGTAAAGCGAGCCATTGGCAGAGGATCTGCCAGAGGACGTAGCGGCTGGACGAGCCCAGCTGCTTGATAAGACGGGTTTTGATCATGGAGGTTGGATCAGCCTTTCTAAAAAAACAAAACAATAGTCCAAAATGGAATATAGGACATAAGGAACACAAGAAAAATTATATGAAAAATAAGGGAGATTTGATAACTGTACCAGGGCAGAAAAAACGAGGGAAAGGGCTGCCAACAGCCAAATGGCACGGCGACTTTATTTTCAAAGCTCTTCTGATAAGCGGGACAGACAAACAGAGAAAAAACAAAAAACAGAAAAAGCAAAATTATTTTTCCCCGCAAAAAGGGCAAAAAACGAACAAGGAATTCATTGAAGAATTAAAAAGAAAGATAAAGCAGAATAAAAGACGCGGAAGCGGCCAGGCAAAATATTACAACTCTGCCGGCTGTACCTATGA
>NZ_JBKZCD010000029.1:0-25144 GCF_046938665.1 Lactobacillus delbrueckii subsp. bulgaricus | reverse complement strand
ATTGATGCACCCGGCAGAGTTGTTGTTGCTCACCTTTCTCCTTCAACGGCAATGAATCGGATTAACAGCATTTTCCCTTCTTTTAGCAAAGGATTGTTCTTATTTCGCTTGCTTTTCCCGAAAAAAGCAGAGAAAATTTCTGCGATTTTTTCTAAAAAATCGGCAAAAGAAGCTGGGCAAAAGAAAAATGGCGACCAAAGTCACCATTTTCCTCACTCTATTATTCTCTTTTTTAGCTTTTTCTTTTCTCTCTATACTCTACACACTTCTAATCTGTATTTTTATCTCTGCAGCTTGGCAACCAGCTTGTTTGGCAAAACGAAGCTCTGGCTGCCCATGGACATTGGACCAACTTCGCCCTGGTTAAAGACGATAACCACCTGGTTCTTCTTGTTGATGTAGAACTGCTGGTTCTTCTTGATCTGGCTGAAGCCGTCCGGATCGCCATTTTCCTTGAGGAAGTAGCTCTTGTTCTTGTCAGCCTTCATTTCCTGCTTCATCTGCTTAATGATGTTCTGGCTGATGGCCTTTTGGTAATTGCTGCCGCTCTTGAACAAGTCCCCCAGCTTGACCTGCTTGCCGCTGGCCTTGCTGAAGACGTAGTAGCGGCTGCTTTCCCCGCTGTCAGCTTGGGTTTGTACAGCTGTCAGCTTGACCACGTACCAGTAGCGGTTGTTAGTCACCTGCTTGGTCTTGACCGTCAAAGAACCATAGCCGCCCTTCTTCAGAGAAGCCTTGAATTCCTTGGTCAAGCGGTCAGTTTCCTGGGCAATTTCCCGGTTGACTGCCTGGCTGCTCTTCTTAGCCTCCTTGGCTGCCGGTCCAGTTACCCCGCTGACGGCAACTTTATCAACAGAAATATCGGCTGAATGCTTGCGGCTTTCATAGTGGTAATCACGGAAGGTCACCAGCTTGAAGTAGTTCCCCACAACTGGCAAGTTCTGCATAGCATTAGCCACCTGCGGACTCGTGTTTGGCAAAGCCACGCTGAAAGCAGCCGCGGCCGCGATCCCTGCCACCAGGCGGACCCACGGCTTGCGCTTGGCTGACAAAGGAATGACCTTCTTTTGCCCCCGGCTGGCTGCTGCCTCCACGATGTACTCAGTCTTGATTCCGCCCATTGCATCCATTAAGTCAGTGTTTTTCATAATAGTATCCCCTTTAAATATACTTTTCTTCCTGCAGCTTTTTGCCCAGCTTGTGGCGCATCCGCAGCAATGACACCTTAACGGCTGATACGGTCATCCCGTTAGCTGCCGCAATATCGTTAACAGCGTCCATGTAAAAATACCGCTGAACAAAAATAATTCTTTTCTCTTTTGGCAGGCCTGCCAGAAAATCATTGATGATCTCCGTCAAAGCGCTGCTCTCAATCCCTTCCAGCTCTGCCTGCCCCTGGACCTCACCGGATAACTCTCCAATTTCATCCAGCGAGGTGGTATATTGATCCCCAGCCCGTTTCTGCCGGTTTTGGTCGCGGACCATGTTCAAGGCTCCGTTGCGCGTGACGCGCCCCAGGTAGGCCAAGAGGCTCTGCGGCCGCTTCGGCGGAATCGTGTTCCAGGCTTTCAGCCAAGTATCGTTCAGGCACTCCTCAACGTCCTCCTTATCCCGCAAGATGTTGCGGGCAATCGTTGAGCAGTATGCCCCATATTCACTCTGGACTGAAGTGAGCGCAGCTTCGTCTCTGGCGAAGAACTGCCCGATGATTTCAGTTTCTCTCACTGTCTTTTTCCGTCCTTTTACTTTTTGTTTTTCGAGGCCCTCATCTCCTCTACCCTAATAGACACCTAAGGGAGCTGAAAGGTTACACTTTTGCAAAAAGTTTTTTAGAAAAAATTTTCCACGCAAAAAGGAACCCCTCCGCGGAGTTCCTTTAAGACTAGTGCCACTTAACTTCTGGCGTGATCTTGGTCATGCCGTGCATGTATGGACGCAAAGCTTCTGGTACGGTAACCGTGCCGTCTTCGTTTTGGTAGTTTTCCAAAATAGCGGCAACCGTCCGGCCGACAGCCAGGCCTGACCCGTTCAAAGTGTGGGTCAGCTTAACCTTGCCGTCTTCATCGCGGTAACGGATTTGTGCCCGGCGGGCCTGGAAGTCAGTACAGTTGGAGCAGGATGAGATTTCCCGGTAAGTGTCTTGGGCTGGCATCCAGACTTCCAAGTCGTAAGTCTTGGCACTGGTGAAGGATGCATCCCCGGTTGACAAGGCTACGACCCGGTATGGCAGACCCAGCTTTTGCAGCAGGTGTTCAGCGTTGTGGGTCAAGTTTTCCAGTTCCTTCCAGGAGTCTTCCGGCTTAACCACCTTGACCATTTCTACCTTGCGGAATTCGTGCATCCGGATCAAGCCCCGGGTGTCGCGGCCAGCTGAACCAGCTTCACTTCTGAAGGCTGGTGACAAAGCAGTCACGTTGATCGGCAGGTTCTTGCCGTCGATGATGTCGCCTCTGAAGTAGTTGACCAAAGGAACTTCAGCAGTTGGGATCAAAGTCAGGTTCCGGGCTACTTCCGGGTCGTCGTTGTCAACGATCGTGTAGACGTCTTCCGTAAACTTCGGGAATTGGCCAGTCCCTTGCATTGAGTCATTGTTGACCAAGGATGGGGTGATGACTTCAGTGTAGCCTTCGCTGGTGTTTTCATCCAGGAAGAAGTTGTAAACTGCCCGTTCCAAGAGAGCGCCGGCCCCCTTGTAGTAAACGAAGCGGGCTGCGGAAACCTTGCTTGCCGCATCCCAGTCCAGGATGTTCAGGTCAGTGCCCAGGTCCCAGTGAGCCTTTGGCTGGTAGTCAAACTTGGTTGGTTCGTTCCAGCGGCGGACTTCTTCGTTGTAGCTTTCGTCAGGGCCGATTGGGTCTGAGTCAGCTGGGAAGTTTGGCAAACGGAGCAAGATGTATTCTTGCTTTTCCTGCAGTTCGTCAACTTCCTGGTCCAATTCCTTGATCTTGGCGCCGACTTCACGCATGTTGGCGATGGCTTCGCTGGCATCTGCCTTTTCCCGCTTGGCGGCAGCAATCTTCTTTGAAACTTCGTTTCTTTCTGCCTTCAAGTTTTCAGCTTCCACCATAGCTTCCCGGCGCTTGGCGTCGATAGCTACCAGTTCATCCAATTGCTCAGGCTTGATGCCCCGAGTTGCCAACTTTTCCTTGGCCCAGTCAAGATTCTCGCGAATGACCTTAATATCCAGCATATATAACCTCCGAAAAAATAAAAAAAGCCGGTCCGTCCCAGTCTTGGGACGAATCGGCGCACGGTTCGCGGTACCACCCAGTTTCGGCTCAAAGAGCCGCACTCAGTTGGGCGTTAACGGTGCCCGGCCGTGCAATGATTAATTGCCCACACTAATGAAATCTGGAAGCGACCGCCGTCCGCTCTCAGCATACGCGGACTCTCTGTCGGCAGTCTAGGGATTTCGTGTTTGTCTCTATTCTATGCTATTCGCTCCGTTTTAGCAAATAATACTTAGCTGAAAAATCTAAAAAAGGCGGGATTTGCCGGTAATCGACTTCATACATCTGCCGAAAGCCCAGTTTCCGCAATAAATGCTGGGGCCGCGAATTGTCTGCCCGGCAGCCAGCCCAGATTTCCTTGATCTCCGGATCTTTAAAAGCCTCCCCTAAGAGGCAGTTGATGCTTTCAGTCATGTAGCCCTGCCCCTGGTACTTTTTGTCCAAAAGAAAGCCCAGCTCCCTAGACTGGCCATCCCGGGGGTACAGCTCCAGCAGGCCAATCGCCTGGCCCTTTTTCAAGCAAATCATGTAGCTGGCCGGCCGCTGCTGGTAGGCCAAGGCCCCTTCTTCAGCTTCTGCCAGATTCTGGTAATGGGCAAAGCCCGCCGTTTCCCGGTAGTAGGGATCCTGCCCCCAAGACAAAAGCAGCTCAGCATCTTCCGGCCCGACCGGCCGCAAATATATCCGCTCGCTCTCCATCACATCAGCCTCATGATCCAGCGGGCCCCATAGACCAGACCCAGGCTGTAGGCCGCGATGGTCCAAGGCTTGCAGAGGACGATGATCCAGAAGTAGGTCCAAGGCTTCATTTCCGTTAGACCCGCTAAAAGGCAGAGCAGGTCATCCGGGGCAACCGGGGCCAGGATGCAGATGGCGAAGAAGCAATTGAACTTCTTTTGGTTCTTAGTCCACTTGGTATACTTCTCCAGGCTCTCTTCTGACACGATGTGCAAGATGAAGGACTTGCCATAGTAGCGGGCCAGGAAGAAGTTGATCAAGGAGCCGATGACGATCCCGATATAGTTGTAGATAAAACCGGGCACGGCGCCGAAGAAGACAACCCCGGCCAAAAGGGAGACCCCGCCGGGGATAATCGGGATCACGACCTGGATGATCTGGATCAAGACAAAGATGAAGGGACCGAGGATCTTTTTGTCAGCCAGATAGGCGCTCATCTTGGCCTGGCTGGTAAAAATCCCCAGCTGGTACCAGTAGATGCAGAGGCCAATGATCACGATGGTTGAAATAATGGTCAGCCGGTTGATCAGCTTGCGGCTTTGTTCGTAACTCATGGTCTTTTCCCCCTAAAAACAATTCCAGGATAATTTTAGCAAAAAGCCTCCGGCTGCCCCACCAGTTTGCTTCAAGCTTTACCCAAACTTATCCAAGTTCCTTGCGAAAAAAGCAAAAAGACAAGCAGAAATTATTGCTTTGAGTATATAATTAAGTTATAAGCAAAGATCAGAAATCAAATCAGAAAGGTAGAATGAGATTATGGTTGTGACTATTAACAATATCGCTTATGACCTTAAGCATGGTCTCAAGACCGACATCTACTATCCCAACGATACCGACTCACAGACAAAAATCCTCATCTTCTGGCACGGCGGCGGCTGGTTCCGGGGGAGCAAGGACAGCATCAGGGACGTAGCCATCGACCTGGCCAACGCCGGCTTCATGACCTTTGTGCCCGACTACCGGCTGGCTCCGGCCGACCACTTCCCGGCTGCCCACGAGGATGCCCTCAACTTCGCGGCCTGGCTTTTAGCTTCAAACTACACCGACGAAGGCGATGAAAACAATATCGTCCAGATCGGGGCCAGCAGCGGCGGCACCCTGGCTTTGAAGGTGGCCGGCATGTACGGCTTTCCAACCGTCACCTGGTCAGCCCCGGTCGACTTCAGCAGCTGGCTGGCCGACCACCAGGAGGTCAAGCCCTCAGTCAATGCTAAAGAAGAACTGGGCTTGACCAAGCAACAGGCCATCAATGAAGCCTTTTACAAGTACTTCGTCTTGACCTATGCCGGCAGTGAAGACTCCGACCTTTTGGCCGACCTGGATGCTCAGAGCTATGACTACACCAAGTTGAGCCGCCTGCTCATGATCAACTCCGCGGCTGAATTAACCGACCTGACCGGCGTTACTGACTTTGCCGGCCGCCTGGCCGGCCGCGGCCACCAGGTTGACCTGGAAATCATCCCCGGCCACGGCCACGCCATGGACTACGGCCGGGACTATCTCCGGGAAAGCATGACCTATCTCAACTATGCCCTCAGTCTGAAAACAGGAAGCGAATAACCATGATAAACATTGAAAAATTCATCAAAATCCGCAAGTCACTCAAACTCTCCCAAAATGAGCTCTGCAACGGGATCTGCACCCAGTCAACCCTGAGCAAGTTCGAAAACAACGGGCAAATCCCCTCTTTCAAGATCCTCAAGCAGCTCTGCGAGCGGATGAACATCTCTTTATCCGACATCATGCTGACCAGCACGGAAAGTGAAATTGCCCAGAAGCTTTTTTCCGCGGACTTCTGCTTTATCACCTACGACTATGACCAGGTCCGCAAGATCCTCAAGCAGGTCAATGAGAAAAAGATCCGCGACAAGCAGGACCTCCTGCACTACAACTACCTGTGCGGGCAGCTGGCCCTGGACGGAGACCACAACGAAGTCTCGGCCCTCTTCTACTTCAACAATATCTTGACGACAGACAACCTCAAGGCCGACAACATCTACCGCCTCTTGGCCCTTAAGGGCTGCAGCCAGGTTTACGCCAGCCAGGACATGGACAAGGCCTCCCATTACTTTGACCAGATCTTAGACCAGATCAAGAAAGTCGAAATCAAGGACAGCCTAAGAGAACTCCAGGTAATGTCTGTTTTGACGGCCGCCGGCGAATTCTATGGGCAAAACGGCCAGTACAAGCACGCTGACAACCTGCTCAACTACGCCTACGAGCTGGCTTCAAGCCACCACGTGGTCTACTTCTTGGCCCGGGTCCTTTACCAACTGGCCTTGGACGACCTGGCCCAAAAGCGGTCCATGAATACCGCCCTGGAGCACTTGCATGACTCCCTGGCCTTCGCCCGCTTGAACAAGAACGAGGTCATCCTCAAAGAAGGCGGCAAGCTCCTTAAAGAACTTGAAGAGAAAGCATAAGAAAACGGTCAATCGCGAGATTGACCGTTTATTTTTTCGCCTTAAATAGTGCCGTAGCCAGTCAGCGGTCGGCATGGGCAGTTGTTAAAGTCGTAAGTCTTTAAGAGTTCCAGTTCCTGGTCACCCTTGATAAAAGCAGTTGCCCCTTCAGACAGCATCAAGTTCATGATTGGCTTCTTTTCTGGGTGGTTAGTGAAAGGCACGATGATGACCGGCTTGTTCTGTGCCCGCAAAAAGCCGATTTCAAAGGCACAGCCGTCATCCAGTTCATCCATGTCGTAAAGAAAGACCCCGCAGTTGGCCATGGACAGGCCGTTGATGTCGTTTTGGTAGGTCTGCTGCTTCCAAAGCAGGCTGCGTTCGTCGCCAAAGCCGACATTCGGGTCTTCAGCCGGGTCGGTTACCTGCTGGTCAAAGGGAAAGTGGACATGTTCAACCGTCGGGTTGGCCGCCAGGTATTCGCGGACCTGCTTGGCCCGGACTTGATGGTGGTCACGGTGAAAAGATGAACCTAAATAAATACGTGCTGTTGCCGTCATGAATCCTCCTAGTGGACGCTTAAATAATCTAACATGGTGTAAATGGCGCGCTTGTTGGCGCTTGGCAAAGGCTGGGCCAGAATCTCAGCCGGAGTCTGGTGTAAGTCATTGCCGCTTTCAGCGTAGGCGCCGTCATTGATGACAATTTCGCGGACATTGTCAGCCAAAGGCTCTAAGTGAAACTGCAGGCCGATCACGTTGCCATTGACCAAAAAGCCCTGGTTGGCCAAGAGGTCGCTGGAATAAAGCAGGTGGCTTTCAGCCGGCATTTCAAACATGTCCTGGTGCCAGTGCAGGGCCAGGAGCTTGTCTGGCAAACCGGCAATAGTGTCATTTTGCTTGTAGACCGGAGCCCAGCCGACTTCCTTGTGGGCTGCCGGGTGCACGCTGCTGCCTAAGCAGATGGCGATTTGCTGGGCGCCCAGGCAGATGCCCAGAATTGGCAGGTGCTGCTTGAGGCAGTCCTTGATCAATTGCCGCTCTTCTTCCAGCCAGGGCAGGTCATCGCCCGGGCTCATCGGCCCGCCCAAAACGACCAGCATGTCAGTTTCATCAGCTTTCGGGAAGATGCCGAAAGTTTCCGGATGGTATACATAGACTTTATTGCCCCGGTCTTCGGCCCAGGCCTTGATAGCCCCTGGCCCCTCATTCGGGGTGTGCTGCAAAACGTTGATCCGCATAATCTCGTCCTTTCAATATTTTAAATATTTTACCATGCCCGCCGGATTTTTTCATTAAACAGGAGATTTTTACCAAAAGCTTTGAAAAAATTGCCGTTAAAATATTCCTTCAATGATTGTCAATGGCTGGCAAGCCCGGGATTCCACCTATTTCAATGGGTGGAGGGATAGGTTTTGCCAGCTTCTTTTTACTTAAATTCGTACAGAGAAAGCTTTTGCTCTGCTTTTTGCCAGTTGCCGTTATGCATGATCAACCGGCACTGCTGTCCATTGATGTAATTCTTGCCATTGTTCAGCACGTAATTGCCTAAGCCGTCTGTCAAATAAACGTAATATCCGTTCGACTTAAAGCCTTTTACATAGCCCTTGGCATGATTTCCTATCACACGAACGTAGTCATTTAGCCACAAGCCACGTGCATGCTTCGTATTCTTCTCATTACGCTTGGATGACGTATTTGGCTGCTTTCTGCCTTTTCTTGCAGTTGCTTCGTGAAGTGACCGCTTCTTCTTGCGGAACTGGCTGATCACCGTCACCGTATCCGGCATCTGCCCCACTGACTTGATCCCGCTGATTGCGATTGCATCCATGAAGTGACCCTTTGGCAAAAGAAGATTCTTACGATCTACATAGGTTTGCGAACCGTATTGAAAGCTTGCTTCTGGGAAAGTCGTCATGATCCGCTTGCGCAGAATGTTCATGAACGTTGCACCCTTCAGCTTCTTTGTCACTTTCTTCTTTGCCTTCATCCACTTGTAGAGCTTGCCACCTGGCTGGTGGTTCTTCGTGGTATGACAGTCCGTGCAAAGCGTTATTAGATTGTCCACCCGGTTTGTCCCGCCTTGTGAGCGGTAGACAATGTGGTGGACAACAAGCTTTACGCCTTCGCCATGTTTATGGCAGAGCTGACAGGAGTACTCGTCACGTGCCAGCACGTAATACTCATAGTTCTTCCAGTCCTTCAGTGAGCCTTCTTGATACTGCTTGCCCGAAATTTCTGGATTAACCATTTTGGCCATGTCAAACTTGCCTACTTCGATGTGAAGATCGGGATTTGGTAACACGGCCAGGTAGCGTTTGATCCAAGCAATGTTATGGTTTACCTTGCCTTTTACTGATGGCGGAAGCCACAAGCCATCACGCTTGCCGTGAATCCTGTGGAGAAAGCGTGCCTGACGATAGCGGGTCTTGCGATTTCTTCTGCTTCTGCGGTAGATACTGCGGGTGTAAAGATTCTTATGAACGTCTTGACGAAGCTCTACCTCGCTTTGATGCAGCACCTTGTTTTGACTGACCACGGCAAAGCCGATATGCCTCTGCCCAGTGTCTACGCCAAGGCTGACCTTCTGCTTATAGCCGTATGAGCCGTATTTCAGCTGAATGGTGAACGGATATTTCTTGACCACAATAGCCTTGCCACTTTTCAGCAGCAGTCTGGCCTTTCTTGGACGGCATGGCATTAGCGGCTTGCCGTCCCTGCCCAGCAAAAACACCCGATTGGCATTTTCATGCTTCATGTTTTTTCTCCTTTTTCGTAATGCAGGAAACAGTGATTCCTGCCACTCGTCCAAACTAGGAGACCCAATTTGGATTTGCGTTGTTGCCCATCGACAATGTTATCCATGCTTGTGGGCGCAGTTGACTGTCACGTTAACCTCATGACTGTTTACAGAGCTGCCACAGAGCCAAAGACTTGGGCATCATCCTTGGGTGTGATGACATGGATAACGTAGTTCCTCTATCCAGTCAGCCGAAGCCGACTGGATAGCTTAGTCTAGACAATGAAAGCTGGATTTCTCCAGCTTCCCTGCAAAAGATAAGTGACCTGAAGCTTGCGCTTCAAGCCCCTTACTTCAGTAAGGGGTTACCATTGACATAATAAAATTATTTCAGCCTTTAATTATACCAAAAAATCAGAAAGCGGTTTATACTAGAGAAAGGGATATTTGTGAATCTTACACTAGATTGGCGGTAAAAGCCGGTCTGATCAACTTTTAATTCGAAAGGATGAAGAAAACAGCTATGGCAAAATACGAATCAGTGAATCCATATACCAATGAAGTCTTCGCCAGCTACGAAAACCCGACTGACCAGCAGATTGAAGAATCTCTGGCCTTAGCCCACGCCCTCTACAAGAAGTGGCGGCATGAAGAACCAAGCAGCCGGGCAGCCATTTTGAAGGACATCGCGGCCAAGTTCCAGGAAAAAGAAGAAGAAATGGCCAAGACCATGACCCTGGAAATGGGCAAGAAGCTCAGCGAAGCCAAGGAAGAAGTTGAAATCTGCATTGGCATCCTCAACTACTACGCCGACCACGGCCCGGAGCTTTTAAAGCCGGTCGACCTGCCTAACCCATACGGGCGCGCCTACTACTTAAAGCAGGCCACCGGGGTAATCATGGCCTGCGAACCATGGAACTTCCCTCTTTACCAGGTCATCCGGGTCTTTGCCCCGAACTTTGTCGTCGGCAACCCGATGCTGCTCAAGCACGCCCACAATGTACCAAGCTCTGCTGCCCTGGCAGCTAAGATCGTCAAAAACGGCGGGGCACCAGAAGGCAGCTTGCTCAACCTCTACCTCAGCTACAGCCAGCTGGACCAGGTCATCGCTGATCCGCGGGTACAAGGGGTGGCCTTGACCGGGTCTGAAAGAGGCGGGGCTTCCGTAGCCGAAAACGCCGGCAAGAACTTGAAGAAGTCCACCATGGAACTGGGCGGCAACGACGCCTTTATCGTCTTGAGCGATGCTGACCCGGCAGTTTTAAAGGCAGCCTTGAGCGACGCCCGCAGCTACAACAACGGCCAGGTCTGCACTTCATCCAAGCGGATGATCGTTTTGGCTGACCGCTATGAAGAAGTCCTGGCAGACATGAAGGAGGTTTACTCCGGCCTTAAGTGGGGTGACCCGCTGGAAGACTCCACTACCCTGCCGCCGATGAACTCCCAAGCCGCCAAGGAAAAGCTGGCCAAGCAGGTGGAAGCGGCAATTGCTGGCGGAGCCAAGGTCTACTACGAGTATCCGGAAATTGACGCCCCAGGTGCCTTCAGCCGGCCAATTATTCTGACGGACATGACTAAGGACAACCCAATGTTTGACCAGGAAATGTTCGGGCCAGTCTGCGTGGTCTACAAGGTTAAAGATGAAGCCGAAGCCATTGCCTTAGCCAACGACTCCAGCTACGGGCTGGGTTCTTCCGTCATCTCCAGTGACATCAAGCACGCTGAAGAAGTCGCCAGCCAGATTGAAACCGGGATGACGGTCATCAACGGCCGCTGGATCACTGACGGCAGCCTGCCATTCGGCGGGGTCAAGAAGTCCGGCTACGGCCGCGAGCTCAGTCCTTTGGGCCTGGACGCCTTCGTCAATGAACACCTGGTGATCGATTTTACTGATCAAAATCAGCAATAAGCAGTTGTAACTCAATCTCTTGCAACTACACTTACCTTTACTTTTTTCTTTAATCTTTATTACATACTTTTTAGTGTTTCTTTTGGACTAGTTTTTGCTCCTTAATTCGCAACTTTTAAGTTTTTTTCACGAATCTCCAAGTAGAAAATACCAAGAAAAGGCCGCTGGTCACTCAGACCAGCAGCCTTTTTATCTGCAAAAAACTATTCTTCACTATTTTGCTCGGGCTTGACCATTGGCTGGAACATGTTGATACCGGCCAAAACCGTGGTCAGGCAGCTGACCAGGATCAAAAGGTAGCCGGAAATACCGATGGCCACGGCATAGCTCTTCAAGCTGGAAACAGCCTGGCTTAAGTAGCTGGTCGCGCTAACCGTCTGGGCCAATTGGTAAAAGAGGTAGATCAAGACCAGGCTTTCGACCAGGGACAAGGCAAAGGCCCGGACCCGGGAGACCCGGGTATTCTGGCTGACGGCCAGCATGATGAAGACTGGCAAGAGCAGGAAGATGGCCAGGAAGAGGTAGAGAATCAAGGCGGGAACGATCTTGCCCGCCGCGATCTGCCGGTTGGCGACTTCAAAGAAGACGCTGGCCACGGTCAGCTTGCTGCTGGAGGTCACGAAACCTGTCCCCAGGAAAAGCAGGACCAGGGTGATCAAGCTGGTCAAGAGGATGGAGAGCTGGATGATGCCGAAGTTCCGGGGCTTCTTGGTCTTCTTTTTCACCTTTTCCAGCTTGGCTTCAAATTTCGGGTGGGTCTGGCTGAAGTCTTCATTCTTCTCTTCAATTTCACTTTCCTTATCGTCAAAGGCATTGAAGACTTTAGAAGCCCCATTCCGGATATATTCAGTCAAGTTCCGGTCAGCCGTGTATTCGCCCTGGGAGTCCCGGTGGCCGGTCCAGATGAGGAGAGCCATGGAGACAGCAAAAGCTGTCCAGCCAAGGGGCCGGGAGAAGCTCATGATGATCAAAAGGCCCACGCCGACCAAGAAGGCGATCGTGGTGTTGTCTCTCATCCACTGGAGCATTTTCTCCACGGTTGGGTTGCCGGTAAAGGCATTTTGTTCCTGCTTTTGCCGGTAAGCGGACCGGCTGAGCTTGTCGGCTGGCTCTTTTTCTAAAGACCGGTCAGCTTCTCTTCTCTCCACATTTTCTTCCACTGCTTCTTCCGTAAAGTAGTCGCGGCGGTATTTTTCCACATTGAATCCACAGTTCGGGCAGGTCTGTTCCTGGCCAGTCAAGGCCTGTCCACAGTTGGGACACTTTTTCATAGTAATCGTCCTTTGCTAGTGTTTCTTTTTCCACATTATAGCATTTTCCCAGCACGGACAAAAAAAGAACCCGCCAAAGATGACGGGTTCTTAATGCATTATTTAGCTTTTATTTAAGACTTCTTACCGAAGCTGAGGCCCTTCTTGCGGCCTGCCCACTTAGGCCATGGGAAGCCTTCGTAGGTCAGCTTGGTTGAAGCAGACAGGTTGATCGGCATCAAGAAGACCAGGATGGCCAGACCGATGATGACCCCGATGGCCACTTCGATCAAGGTTGGCACGCCTGATGGGATCAAGGCCGCGAAAGTACCACCCAGGATGACGGCGGCTGAGATGACAACCGTCCCGATAACCGTACATGCCTCCAGGATTCTTGCGCTAGGCAAGGCATGCGGATCGCTGTCGCGGTAGCGCATCATGACGAAGATGCTGTAGTCGACCCCGAGGGCGATCAACATGATGAAGGTAAAGAACGGCACGTTCCAAGCCAGGGTGCTCCGGCCCATCACGCCGCTGACAACCCAGCGGGTGATTGACAGAGAACTGATGTAGGCCAAGAGCAGAGTCCCCAGGATGTAGATCGGTTGCAGCAGACTCCGGGTGACGAAGATCAAGGCAATGCCGATACCGATCAGCATGATTGCCATAGTTCTGGTAAAGTCACCGCTGGCCGTGTTCTTGGTGTCTTCGATGGTTGAGCTTTGCCCGCCCATTTCGACTTCAGCCTTGCCCAGGTCGGTCCCCTTCAGGGACTTGCGGGCCATAGCGCTCAAAGCTTGTGAGTGCTCTGCGGCACTTTCAGAACTTGGGTTGCTGTCCAGGATGATGATGATCATGGCACTCTTCTTGTCCGGGCTGAGGAAGACCTTGAGGGACTTCTGCAGGTCGGCGTTGTGCTTCAAGACGTAGCTTGGCACGTAGAAGGTGTCAGAGGCCTTGGACTTGCGCAGACCATTCAAGTATGAGCCGGCGGAAACCAGACCGTTGTTGACGGCAGTCAAGCCGCTGGTGATGGCTGGCGTCTTTTCAGCGAGCTTGCTTGCGCCGCTGGAAAGCTGGCTGGTACCGGACTGCAGCTTGTCAGCCCCTTCAGCCAGTTGGCTGGAGCCGTTGACGCCTTGCGCCAGGCCGTTTTGCAATTGGCCAGCACCGGATTGGAGTTGCCCGGCACCGCTGGTCAAGCGGCTTGCGCCGTTAGCCAGTTGAGCCGCGCCGCTGACGCCGCTGGCCAAACCGTTAGCCAGTTGGCCGGCACCGGAGTTAACCTGGCCAGCGCCAGTGTTGACTTGGCTTGCGCCGGAGTTGACCTTCTTAGCCCCGCTGACCAAAGTGCCCGTGCCGGAGTAAAGGCTGGATGCACCAGTGTTCAACTGGCCGGCACCAGCGTAGAGGCTGATTGCACCAGAATTCAGCTTGCCAGCACCAGCGTAAAGGCTGTTTGCGCCGGCATTCAGCTGGCTGGCACCATTGTAAAGGCTAACCGCGCCAGTGTTCAACTGGCCAGCACCATTGTAAAGGCTGATCGCGCCAGTATTTGCCTGGCCGGCACCGGTGTACAGGCTGTTTGCACCGGTATTAACCTTGCTGATGCCGTCGTAAAGGGATGCAGCACCACTGTTCAGCTGGTTTGCGCCTTGTGAAAGGGCCAAGGCACCTGCCATACCCTTGCTCAAACCGCTATAAATTGAGTTTGAACCAGTGTAAAGCTTGTGGGCACCGGTTGCAAGAGCGTCAACTGCTGACTGCATTTGGCTGATCTTGCCTAAGCCGGACTTCAAGTCGCTAATCCCGCTGGCTGCCTGGGTGCTCAAAGTGCTTGAGCCATTCGCCAGCTGGGAAACAGCTGCCTGCAGTTGCTGCAGTTGCGTGCTCAAGTCAGCCGTTGAAGACACGTTGCCAAAGCTGCCTGCAGCACTTTGGATACCTGAAGCGGCACCCTTCATGTTATTTGCGGCAGAATCGACAGTGCCCAAGCCGTTGCTTACAGTACCTAAATCACCGTTAAGTGAGTTAAGTTTATTTTGCAGTTCGGCCTGCAAAGTTGGGTCTGAAACCTTCTTAATTGAATTTGCCAGGTCGGAAACTGCAGACTCGGCAGTGCTCAAACCGCTCTTGGCATTGGTCAAACCAGATTCAAGTGATGAAACTTGCCCTTGCAGGCTTTGCAGACCGCTGACCAGGCTGGAGATCTTTGAAGTGTCAATGTTTGGCACGCTAATCTGGCTGACCTTGCCATTCAGTTGTTGCAAGCCATTGTTCAGATCAGTCAACCCTTGTGACAATTGGTCAAGCTGATCGGCGTTCAAGGAGCTGGCGTTTTCTGACAGCTGGCTCTTCAGCTGGTCAAGGCCAGCAACCAAGGTGTTCATGTTGGCCGTCAGGTCCTTGGCGCCATTGGTCAAGGTCTGAGTGCCAGTGTACAGGCTGCTTGCGCCAGTTGCCAAAGAGCTGGTCCCGTCCTTAAGACTTGAGCTGCCAGTTAACAGTTGAGAGGTACCGTCCTTTAAGCTGCCAGCACCAGTGTACAGGCTGCCGATACCGTCTTTCAAACTGCCAGCACCAGTGTAGAGGGTGCTGATGCCGTTCTTCAAAGTACCTGCGCCAGTGTAGGCGGTATTGATACCGTTCTTAAGCGTACCAGCACCAGTATACAGACTGGCAACGCCGTTCTTCAAAGTACCTGCACCAGTGTACAGGCTTGCAGTACCGTTCTTCAAACTGCCGGCACCATTTCTCAAAGTCTGGGCGCCAGTTGCCAAGGAGCCAGTACCACTGGCCAAGGCTTGGGTACCATTCTTCAGCTTCTGGGTACCAGCAGACAGGGTGTTGGCCCCGCT
Organism: Lactobacillus delbrueckii subsp. bulgaricus; assembly: GCF_046938665.1. Classification (GTDB taxonomy): domain Bacteria; phylum Bacillota; class Bacilli; order Lactobacillales; family Lactobacillaceae; genus Lactobacillus; species Lactobacillus delbrueckii_C. Next base: position 10,018 of record NZ_JBKZCD010000029.1, on the reverse strand, counting down.
AGATAATTTTCTGGTGCCGGAGTAAAGGGCATCTGCCCCAACTGACAGGGTCTTGGTCCCGTTAAAGAGGGTGCCTGCCCCGTCGTAGAGAGCGATTGAACCGTTGTAAAGCTTAACCGTCCCCGTGTACAGGTCCTTGGCCCCGTCACTCAAAGTGCCAGTGCCTTCGTCGAGCTGGTCAGCCCCGTTAGCCAGTTTCTTGGCCCCGCTGGTCACCTGCTCGCTGCCCTTAGTCAATTTGCCGACACCCTTTTCCAATTTGGCGGTCCCGTCGGTAACTGACTTCAGCTGCTTCTTAACGTAGAGCAGCTTGATCTTTTCGTTGTATGGCTCAGTCGCGGACATAACCTTGTCCACGCCTTCAGAATTGCGCAACTTCCGCGTCAATTCGTCGATCAGCTTCAAGTCCTTCTCATTGTCGAGCTTGTGGTCACTCTTGATGTAAAGGTATGACGGCATGGCCATCCCTTCAGAGAAGTGCTTTTGCACCAGGTTCAGCCCTTGCTTGGAAGGTACTGAATCTGAAATTTCCGCCGTGTCGTCGTAGTTCAAAACGTTAGAGTAAGTAACGAAGAATGGAGCAACGACAACCGCTACAGCTGCCAAGAAGACAACTGGCCGCTTCAAAGTAGCGCTGGAAATCCCATGCCACATCTTGCTTGGGTTTTCCCCGGCGAATTCCTTGCTTGGCCAGAACATCTTCTTGCCCAAAGTGGCCATGAAGAAGGGGTTCAAAGTCAAGAGAACAACCAGAAGGACCAGAACGCCGACGGCAACGCCGGAAGCAGACCGGTAAACGGAGAAGTTGGCTAAGCCCAAAGCGGAGAAACCGATCAGGATTGAGGAGCCGGAGTAAAGAATAGTCCGGCCGGCCTTCTTGATCGAGTCCTTTGTGGCCTCAGCCACCCCTAGGCCATTGCCCAGGTCCTCCTTAAAGTGGTTATATAGCAGAATGTTGTAGTCGGTCCCGATCCCGAACAAAACAATCACCATGAAAACCTGGGTGAAGTTGGAGAAGGGGAAGTTCACCTGGTTGACCAGGTTGGTCACGATTGAGAAGGAAACCAGGAAGGAAACCCCAACCGTCAAAAGTGACACAAGCGGGACAACCGGTGACCGGAAGACGATGATCAACACGATGAAGATGAAGACCACCGTGATCAGTTCCGTCTTCTTGATCCCTTCTTGGATCGAGCTGGTAAAGTCATTGTTGAGGACGTCTGCCCCAGTGACGTAGGTTCTTACCCCACTGGTCTTGACGGCCTTGTTGATCTCGTCGTAAACCTGGGAGATGCTCCCGTGGCTCTTGGCGATGTTCATCTGCATGACCCAAGTCGTTCCGTCTTTAGACTTGAGCAGCTTCTTGGTCGCGATGTTGTCTTGCGGCGCCAGGTAGTCCTTGATGCCGTATTTCTTCTGGTTGCTGGTCAAGCGGTCGATTGAGGCTTCGATGTTGCCCTGGTCGGTCTCGGTCAGCTTACCGGATTTCTTGTTGAAAACAACCGCGACTTCGTAAGTATTCTTTTTCTTACTGCCCCATTCGTTCTTGATTAGTTTGGCTGCTTCGCTTTCCACGTTGCTTGGCAGGGAGATTTCGCTGTGCGCTCTCGTCAGTGAGTCAACGTTTGGCAGGGCAACCAAAGAAATCACCAGAATGAGCACCCAGGCGATCAAAGCGCCGAGGTGGTTCTTCAGTAACTTCTTCAACGTCCTTTTTCCTTTCTGTATCTTTTACAATCAGTCTACTAAGCTAGGCATTTGACTGCTGGACGCTGGGCGAAACCAGCCGCCAGACCATTTCGTGATAGTTTTCCTCTGCTTCTCGCGGACTTTCCACCTTTTCCTGGCCATTTGTAAACCGGTCCAGGAAGACGTAGCCCAGGACCGCGCCAACCAAGGCGTGCTGGGAAACTGCGTGCTCAGTGTCCACCTGCAGCTGGTCACCCAAGTCCAGGATCTTGACCACCTCTTTAACCACTTCTGAATCATCAGAAAATTCATCCATGTGGTAAAGCAGGGTCGCCAGGGCCTGGTCTTCCAGAAGACGGTCGCGGACCACGTCAGCAAACTTAAACAATGCTTCGTGGCCTGACAAACCGATCAGCTGCTTGAGCAGGTCCTGGTAGAGCAGGCGGATCCGGCTGGCCGCGACCAGCGACAGAAGTTGCGAGCGGTTCTTCACGTAATGATAGAGTGACTGGCTGCGAACGCCCAGAGCCTTGGCAAGATTTGGCATGGTCGTCTCGCTTAAGCCCCGGCTTTCGATCATTTCCGTGGCTTTGGCCAGGACCTTGTCCAAGTCCAAAGTTCTTTTTTGAGTCATAATTACTACCATTTTCCTTTCAACTGTAGCAATTATATAACTACTAACTGAAGATTTCAATCTACACTCTGTAAATTAATCTCTTTTTTTGTTGAAAACGATTCCTAAAAGCGCTATCATATACTCAGATAGGAGATGAAAACTAAAAATGAAAATCTGGTGGTTCGCAAACTTTTACTGGTTCAGTTTACTGATTTATCTGAATGTTTTCATGTTCAATTTTCATTACAATGACGGCAGCAGCATCAATCCTTTCGTGGTGACCTTCCTGCTGCTGGCTATCTGCATTATGGTCGGGGAATTCCAATTCGCCTGGTATATGTGGCTGGCTAAGAAAACTTATAAACCACGTAAACACAAGAAAACACAAAACGACTCTACTGTCTGGCTGTAGAGTCGTTTTTCATTTCTTCTGTTCAGTTTATTCGTCTTTACTTTTCCATGACTTGCTTAACGGCTTGTCCCAAGGAAGCAAAGTCATCAGTCTTGCTTGACCAGGCGCTGACTACGTAATTGTGGCCGTTATTGCTGATCAAGGCGACCTCTAAATTGCCATCAGCATACTGGTAGATGGTCCCCTTGGCCTTGCTGGCCAGCTTGGTCTTCCCCGTCATAGCAGTCAGAACCTGCTGGTTGTAGCTGCCGACCTGCTTGCCTTGGTAGATGGAAACCATGATCTTAGCCAGGTCACTAGCTGTCGTCTTGCCGACCACGGATTTAGAGAAGGTCCCCGTTACTTTGGTCTGGCTGGCCCCCAGCTGCTTAAGAATCTTGTTGACCTGTTTAGTCCCGATCGTCCGCAAAAGCGCGTTAGCCGCGGTCTTGTTGCCCTTCAGCATCTGCTCGCGCAAGTAGCTTGGCCCGTAGCTGATCCCGACCGCGATCGCCGGACTTGTCCCGGCCTTGTCAGCCTTAGTAACCTTGATGGCCGTGCTGGCCCCGATCTTGCCGGACTTTTCCTGGGCGTAAAGGGCGATCAAAAGATAGAGGTAAAAAATCTTCTGGGAATCCTGGCCGCTCTTGGTGTTAGCCACTTCCGCGAAATGGCTGCTCTTATTCAAATCATAAGCCGCCACCTGGTAGCTGACGTCCTGGCCCATAGCCTTCTTAATTGCCTTGACCAGTTGCTTGTCACTGCCCTTGCTGCTCTTGACCTGGTTGTCATATTCAATGGAATTGACATTCGGTTCCTTGTCAGTGGAAGAAACCGTCTTTTTGACCTTGCCGGACTTCTTTACCTGCACCACCGTGACCTTCCGCATTTCAGCATCCTTGTTGGTGCTGGTGTACACGACAAAAGCCAGCAGGGAGGCAATCAAAGCCCCGACTACAATATTGTTCTTCATTAAAGCTCCTTGTTTCTAGCTCTTAATTCCTTTAGAAAAGATGGTGCTTGCGCATGAGGAAGATCAGCCAGACCATCAAAAGGACGGTAATCAAAATAATGACTATCCAGTCATAGCTGGCCCCGAAAACCGGCAGCTTCACGTTCATCCCGTAAAAACCAGTCAAAATGGTCGGGATAGTCAAAACGATGGACCAGACCGTCAGGAACTGCATGGTGTCGTTCAAGTTGTTGTTCATCATGTTGTTGGAAGTCGATGACAAAGTCTTGGTCACCTGCCGGGAAATCTGCACCATTTCTGAAGACTGGCTGGATTCAATCAAAACGTCGTCCAGCCTTTCCTTGGCCGCTTTGGAAAAAGTCAGCCGGGAGTGCTGCAGGCTGTGCAGCATCATTTGGTCAGTCTGAATTGAACTGGACAGGTAGACCAGACTCTTTTCAATATTGGACAACTCCACCAGGTCCTTATTGTCGATGTCATCGCTCAGCTTGACGTCCAGGTCGTTGCGTTCAGCATCCAGCTGGGTGATGGCCCGCTGGAAGTACTGGGAAGCATACATCAAAAAAGTCGCCAGCAGTTCCGTCACATCTTGGGCGTGGGAGAGCCGGCGCAAAACCTGGGGATCATTGAACTCGTCAAAAACATAGCTGGTCTCAATCGTATGGAAAGAAAAGAGGTTCTTGTCCTGCAGCAAAAAAGTGATTGGCCGGGAAGTGAAGTGCTTGCTGGTCGTCGTTGGCCAGACTGGCACGTCATAGACCAGCAGGTGGGTGTCGGTATATTGGTCGTAGTCGTAGTGGGGCCGTTCATGCCGGTCGGAAACGTAGGAAATAATTTCCGGGGTAAAATAAAACTCTGTCTGCAGGCGCCGGCTGTCAGCTTCGTTCAAGCCATTGACGTCATACCAGTTAAAATCTGTTTCAATTGGAAAAATTTGTTGCTTTATCATGGCTGTCCCCACCTTCATTTTACTCATTATTCATGTTACCATTTTTTTAAAATTAAGTTGTTTAAAGTAGGTAAAATAATAATGCAAATCACAGAAAAATATCTTCCATTCGGAAATTGGCAAACCTACTGCCGGATCGTGGGCGAGGCTACTGACCGCGCCCCGCTCCTCCTTCTCCACGGCGGGCCCGGCAGCAGTCACAACTATTTTGAAGTCCTCGACCAAGTCGCTGAAAAAAGCGGCCGCCAGGTCATCATGTATGACCAATTAGGCTGCGGCAACTCCAGCATCCCCGACGACCAGGCAGAAACTGCCTACACGGCCCAAACCTGGGTCAAGGAACTGGAAAATGTCAGAGAGCAGCTGGGCCTTGACCAGATCCACCTCCTGGGGCAAAGCTGGGGCGGGATGCTGGCTTTGATCTACCTGTGCGACTACCAGCCTGAAGGAATCAAGAGTCTGATCCTCTCCTCCACTTTAGCCTCCGCCAAGCTTTGGAGCCAGGAACTGCACCGCTTGATCAAGTACCTGCCAGAAGATGAGCAGGCCGCTATCAAGGAAGCTGAAACAACTGGCAACTACGACTCCCCGGCCTACCAGGCGGCCAATACCCACTTCATGGACCAGCACGCCATCAAGCTTACGCCGGACCTGCCGGAGCCAGTTTTGCGCAAAAAAAAGGGCGGCAGCCTGGCCTACTTGACCGGCTGGGGCCCTAATGAATATACGCCGATTGGCAACCTGCACGGCTATGAGTACACTGACCGCTTAAAGGACCTGCACTTGCCGGCCTTGATTACCAGCGGCACTGACGACTTGTGCACTCCCCTAGTGGCCAAAAGCATGTACGACCACTTGCCAAACGCCCGCTGGGAGCTCTTTGCCGGCTGCGGCCACATGCCTTTTGTCCAGGAAAATGCCAAGTACCAAAAGCTCTTGGCTGACTGGTTAATCAGCCAGGACTAGACCAGAGCCTTCTTTAACAAAAAATCTGTCTGACGGTCATCGCCAAGAACGAAGACATGCTCGCTGAACCGGGTTAAACCGCGGCTGGCATAGAAGTTCTTGGCGTTTTCGTTGTGCTCCCAAACACCCAGCCAGAGGACAGACTTGCCCCATTCCCGGCCCTTTTCTTCCGCGAACTCAAAGAGCTGCTTGCCCAGGCCCCGGTGCTGGAAACTTTTCCGCAGGTAGATCCGCTCGATTTCCAGGCCATTTGGGTCAACTTCTTCACTTTGGGCATCGTCAACGTTCAGCTTCAAGTAGCCGGCAACTTCCCCGTCTGCCTTCAAGAAATAAAAAGAGCTGCCCGGAGTCGCCATTTCTCCCCCAAGCTTGTCTTCATTGTAGTTTTCGTCCAAAAACTTGACCATGTCTTCCGGACTGTTGTCTTTGCCAAAAGTATCCGCAAAAGTTTCCCGGCTGATAGCAATCAACTCTGGCAAATCTTTCTCACTAACTTGCACAATTTTTACTTCTGTCATGCTTTGCCTTCTTCTCTTTATCTGCTTTACAGTTTCTTAGTTAAGGCCGGTCAAAACCCAGGTTCTGAGCAGCATCCCTGCTCTTTCCCAGTCTTCTTCCCGGTAGTCGTGGCCAGCGCCCCGCATTTGCAAAAGTTCGCCTTGCTTCAGCTGCTTGGCCATCATTTCCAGGCTGGCCAAAGGCGCCTGGTCGTCATCGCTGCCGGCAACAATGTAGCTGCGGCCCTGGTAGCCCTTGATCTTGTCCCAGTCCTTGATAACTGGTGACATTAAAAAGATCCCCCGGACTGACCGGCCGATTTCACTAGCCGCAACAGCTGCCGCATTACCCGCTTCCCCGTAGCCGGCAAAGACGATATATTCGCTGGCCACCCGGTCGTCATTTCTGAGTTCGTCAAAGGCCAGGTGGTAGCCGCTGATGGCGCTGGCTGCATCTTCTGCTTCAAAAGTGAAGGTCAGGATGCCGGCGTCGTTTAAGTAGCGGCTCAGCCAAAAGGCCTGGTCCTTGTCACCGGTCTTGGCCAAAATTACCAAAGGGGTCATCCCTTCGATCGGGTTGACGGCTTCGCCCCAAATTCCCTTTAACTTGCCCTTGGTGCTGATTAAGGTCATCTCTTTTTCCATAAAAAACTCCTTACGATTTCTTACTTTACATTAAAAACTTACAACATTCCTATTGTACTATTTTTTGCCGGGAATTAGGGCCGGTACTTGTAAATCGAGTTGTTGAGATTGTCCTTGACCAGCTGGTCAAAAATTTCCTTGCCCTTGGCCGTAACCGCCGCGGCAATTTGCTCATTGGCTTCCGTCAAAAAGCCGGCTAATTCTGTTTGGCTTAACTTTTCAGCTGCCCGGTCAGTTTCGTCAACATGCTGAATGGCCAGGCTCTGGCAGTCAGCCTGGAAGGCCCGGAGCTTTCTCTGCCAGTCCTGCTGCTTGCCTTCCAGCAAGGCCTGGATGCACTTGTAGAGCCAGTAGGCGCTATTGGTCGGATCAGCCTGGCCGGTCTTGATCTGGTAATTGGCTGGGGTGTCCTTGATATTGGTGTAGAAAGGCACCCAAGGCGCGGCCGCGTAAAGGCCGAAGCAGAGCCACTGGATGGCCTTGTAGCCTTCTGGCCGGTCACTTCTGATCTGCATGATAGAGCATTCCTGGGAGACCGTGACAGAAATTGGCCGGTAGGCATTCTTAACCGGGCTTTCTTCCTTGGTCAAGTAGTCGTATTCCGTGTTTTCGTAGTGGCTGCTCAAGTAAAATTGCACGTCTTCGATAGCGATCTTCTTGGCCGGCACCCGGCAAAACGGCATGTCCAAGTCATCGACGGATTGACCCACTTCCGGGTTAAAGAGCTTTTGCCCATACCACATCCGGGGAGTGTTGTAGCGGAGGTCATCCTGGTCTCTTGGGGCAAAAATTTCCCGGAAGTTAAAGCTGCCAGTTTTAGAAGGGTTCAGGTGGTGGTCCTTGACGAACTGGCGGAGGTTAGTGGAATACATGTAGTTGGCCGGGTCGTCAAAATCGATTTCCCCGATGATCATCATGTTTGGGGCCACGACATAGCTGTCGTCTGGCACCCGGCGGGCAACCCACTGGTGGCCGGCCCCGGTTTCCATGTACCAGATTTCATTTTCATCGCCAAAAGCAATCCCGTTGCTTTCGCTGGACCCGTATTCTTCAACCAGGCGGCCCAGGCGTTCAACCCCTTCTCTGGCCGTCTTGATGAAAGGCAGAACCAAATAAAGCATGGAGTCTTCCCCGATCCCGTTTTTGACAAAAGGATCATGGCCTAAGACCCGGCGGTTGCTGGCTTCGCTTTCCGTTGCGCTCATGGCCACGTTGTAGCTGTTGATCCCCTGCTCGTCAAAGCGGCCGTAGTCTTCTACGGCGTCACGGACGGCGGTGAAGCCGCAGCCTTCTCCTTTTAAGGGAATTTCAACGCCAGTTCCTTTGGAGACAAAGAGCTCATCATAATTTTTAGCTGGATAGTAGACAAAGCGCTTTTCGTTAAAGCCCTGGTCGTAGTCTTCATCTCTGGCCACGATCGTGGACCCGTCAAGGCTGGCCTTCTTGCCCACCAGCATGGTTGTACAGTTGTCGCGCATGTTTCTTCCTTCTTTCTATTCGCTGACCTGCATGCCACGGTCGATCTTTGCCCGGCCGGTTTCGTAGTCAAACTGGTAGCCCGGCTGCACATTGTAGATGTAAACGTTGAAATCCAGGCTGCCGTCGGTGGAAACTGCCTGGAGGTTGATCCCCCGGGCCATGAGTTCCCGGCCTCTGAAAATTGGCGTTGCCTGGTAGATGACCTTCTTCCCGCTTCTTAAAGCTGACCGGACCTTGCTTTCAAAAATCGTCTGGATCTTCTGGTTAGAAAAGGCTGACTGAGTAAAGAGGTTCTTAGGGTTGTTCTGGTCACCGGACTGGTTCTTGGGGTTGTAGTTGCCGTCCTGGTCGATGCCGGCGGAAACTGAGTAGGCAATCAGGTGGCCCCGGTTGTAGATCTGGGTCCCGTTTTGCCGGTTGGAGTGCCAGCCGGTTGGCTGGACATACTGTCTGACTCTTAAAGAGTCGTTGGCCACGTTCCGCTTTTCCAAAAAAGCGGTGTTGGAGCTGGAAGTCCGGTTCTGGCTGTCCAGGTTGGAGTAGATGACCCGGTTGACCTTCCAGGCGCTTTTCACCAGGGTGGAGTGGTTGTTGTTAACATAGCGCCAACCCTTGTTTCCAGATTTAAAAGTTTCCTGGGCCAATTGCTGGTAGTCGCTCTTGGCTAAGCCCCCGTAGACGGTTTTCGCCGTTTGGGCCGAGCTGACCGCACTTGATGAAGTGCTGGTATTTGAACTGGAACTAGTCAGATTTTCCTGGCCGCCCTTGGTGTAGACGCCCCAAATGATTGCCGCCGCGGCGATAGCGACCGACAGCAGGCTGGTATTTTGGCGCTTTTTGCGCCTGCGTTTTTTCGCCATTGATTTTCCTCGCTTAACTTTTAGACTAAATCTATTTTAGAGGATTTTGGCCATAAACCAAAAGATTTAACCTATAATTGATAGAAAAAGCAAGCAATACTTACCTATAGAAAGGCAAAGGAAAAAATTATGGAAGAATTCAAGCTAAATGATGGAAACACAATTCCAAAAATCGGCTTTGGCACCTACAAGATCAAGGGCTACCAAGGGGTCCAAGCGATCAGCCAGGCAATTGAAAACGGCTACCGGATCCTGGACTCAGCCGCCCGCTATGAAAACGAAGGAGCCCTGGGCAAGGCGATCAAAAACAGCTCAGTTGCCAGAAGCCAGCTCTTTGTGACTTCAAAACTGCCGGGAGCTCACCAGGAATACAAGGCCGCAATCAACGAATTAGAAGAAGGGCTGTTAAGAAGTGGCCTGGACTACTTTGACCTCTATCTGATCCACTGGCCAAACCCATTGGAAGACCACTACGTTGAAGCCTGGCAGGCCTTGATTGATGCCCAAAAATTTGGCTTGGTCCGGTCGATTGGGGTGTCAAATTTTGAGCCAGGGCATATCGACCGCTTGATTAAGGAAACCGGGGTTACGCCAGCCGTCAACCAGGTGGAGCTGCATCCCTACTGGTCCAGCCGGGCTGTCCGGGCTTATGACGATGAGCATGGGATTGTTACGGAAGCCTGGAGTCCACTTATGCGGGCCGGGGAAGTTTTTAAAGAAGAAGTGATTCAAAAGTTGGCTGCTAAATACGGCAAGAGTCCAGCTCAAGTCATCCTGCGCTGGGAAGTCCAACTGGGGGTAGTGCCAATTCCAAAGGCTTCATCCAGCCAGCACCAGCTGAGCAACTTGGATATTTTTGACTTCAGTCTAACTGAAGAAGAAGTGACAGCCTTGACAGATTTGGACAAAGCAGATGGCCGCCGCGCCGACCGCAACCCTAACCAGCACCAGGA
>NZ_JBKZCD010000028.1:0-26582 GCF_046938665.1 Lactobacillus delbrueckii subsp. bulgaricus | reverse complement strand
ATACTAGCAAGCGGCCCAATTTTTTCTTCATTCTACGCAACACATCCTACATCCATAAGTACTTTATTCTATATTAACCATTATTATCCTAAAAGATTATTTTGACAACAGGATTCTGACCTTTCCGTCATAATTCGTTATTTATTTTATCGGCCTATCTACTGTTTAGATCAATTTCTCTATTTTTAACTTTTTCCACGCAAAAACAGCTTCCCGAAGGAAACTGCTTCTGCTTGTACGAAAGTTTTTTGGAAATATTATAGGATGTTGGTTACTGCTAATCAGTAAGTGCTTTGAAGTGATACATCTTAGCAGTAAAGTCTTTACGAGGCTGGGTTGGATCATAGAAGCCCAAATTCATCAGCTCATCCCCGCCGTAGACTTTGCCGGTGGCCAGATCTTCATAGTTCTTGTCTGGGTCCAGCCCGGCCAGCTTAGTCTTGGTCAGGTATGGCTGGGCGTAGGACATGATGTTAACCGTCGTAACCACGGCTTCATTCTGGTCATCACTGACTGTCATCCAAGCAGCTTGGTTACTATCAAGCGGAGCTTTCAAAGTGTAGAACTTCCCATATTGGGTCAGCCCACGGATCTGCTTGTAGTCAGCCACTTGCTGCTTAACCGCTGCCTTGTCTTCATCAGACATCTTGGTCAAGTCCAATTCATAGCCCAAGTCGCCGCACATGGCTACGGCGCCTCTGGTGTCAAATGGCGTGATCCGCCCGTTTTGCTCGTTTGGCGAAACGGAAACGTGGGAGGTCATCATTGACTGCGGGTAGACCAGGCTGGTGCCGTATTGGATGACCAGGCGGGCAATCGCGTCGCTGTTGTCGCTGGCCCAGATTTGCGGGCAGTAGTAGGCCATGCCGATGTCAAAGCGGCCACCGCCGCCTGAGCAGCCTTCCAGCAAGATGTCCGGATAACGGTCGACCAAACGCTCAGACAGGTCATACAGGCCCAAAACATAACGGTGGTAAACTTCTCCTTGTTGGTCAGCAGGCAGGTCGCTTTCGTAGATGTCAGACAGGTGCCGGTTCATATCCCATTTAATATAGTCGATACCACCATCATCAAGGATCTTGGTCATCTGAGCAAAGACATTGTCACGGACTTCCTTTCGGCCCAAATCCAGTACATATTGGTTCCGAGATGGACTTGGCTTTCTGCCTGGCACCTGCATCAAATAGTCAGGGTGAGCCAGGAAAAGGTCGGAGTCAAAGGAGATCATTTCCGGTTCAAACCACAGGCCGAACTTCAATCCCTGTTCATGGACATAGTCAGCAAAGTGCTTCAAGCCTTGCGGGAACTTCTTCTCGTAGACCTGCCAGTCGCCCAGGGAGCTGTTGTCGTCATCGCGGTGGCCAAACCAGCCATCGTCCAGAACGAACATTTCAATGCCCAATTTTTTAGCTTCATCAACGATTGGCTTCAACTTGTCTTCATTGAAGTCAAAGTAGGTTGCTTCCCAGTTGTTGACCAGGATTGGCCGCGGAGACCGCTTGAACTTGCTGCGGATTACCCGGTCCAAAATCAAGCTGTGGTAGGTCTGGCTCATCCCGTTCAAGCCGGCGTTTGAGTAGACCAGCAAGACTTCTGGAGTTTGGAAGCTGGCGCCTGGGGTCAGCTTCCAGGAGAAGTTGTAATCGTTGATCCCAACCGTGACGTGCAGCTGGTCCAGCTGGTCCTTTTCCAGTTCAAATTCATGATTGCCTGAGTAGACCAAGGCCAAGCCCCAGGCATCCCCGCTGAACTCATCCGTCTTCGGGTCAACCAAAGCGACGAATGGGTTCATCTGGTGGCTGGAAGTACCGCGGCGGGATTCAAAGACGTGGCGGCCTTGAGTCAAGCGACTTCTTTGCGGGTGGCGCTCATTGACGTGGGCCCCAGGCAAGGTGATGGCTTCCAAGTCCCGGCCAACCAGGTCCATCTGCATGGAAGCAGCCTTTTCCAGGTGGACGCTTTCCTTGCCCTTGTTGACGACCCGGACGCTGCGGGCGATCACGTCGCGGTCACGGTAGATCGTATAAAGCAAGTCGTACTCAAGGCCGGTCAAGTCGTCACCCAGCTTGATCGTCAAGGTTTCAGCTTCATCATCATTCTCAACGTAGGCAGCTGGCAGGCCTGGCAATTTTGGCTTGCCTGGCGCGATCTCATAGCCGGCGTAGTGCAGGAAGACCGCGTTTGACCCGTTGGCTTGGCGGACAATGGTGGCTGGTGAGTGGTAGTCCATTTCCCCTGCCCCGCTGTATTCCTTAGGCAAGGTGTCCCGGGAAAAAGTCCGGTCCAAGTCGCCTGGCAGGTTGCCAGAGAAGCCGCGGTCAACGGCTGGGTAGGCTAATTCCCCGTGGTAGCCTCTGACCCGCTTGCCAAAGTACAAGTGGCTCAAGGTGCCGCCTTTAACGACGGAGAAGATGTAAGAAATTTCCTGGTTGTGCAGGTGGAAGACCTGCTGCTTTTCATCAAATTCGATCAACTCAGACATTTTTATCTCCTAAATTGTTTATGCTTTCTTATTTCTCATCTTGCTGAATTTATCTTTTTTGGCAAAAACGTGCTTATTCGATTTCCATAATTGGATCGCCGGCCGCAACCGTCTTGCCGAACTTCTCAGTCACTGCCAGCTTCTGGTAGTCCTTTGAATTCATGACGGTGACCAGAACCGTGTCGTCCAAGCCATGCTGCTTGATGGTTGGGTCCCAGAATTCAATCAATTCTTGGCCCTTCTTGACTTCTTGTCCTTGCACGACGTATTGGACGAAGCCGGTCCCGTTCAGCTTGGCCGTGTCAATCCCAATGTGAATCAGCAACGTCAAGCCGTCTTTGCTCTTCAAGCCGATCGCGTGGCGGGTGGCAAAGGCTGCGGCAACTTCACCGTCAAACGGCGCGTAGACGCGGCCGTCATTTGGCTTGATGGCAAAGCCCTTGCCCATCTTGCCGCTGGCAAAGTTTGGATCGCTGCTGTCCTTTAACTGCAGCAGCTCACCGGATACAGGCGTGGTCAAAACCGTACCGTTGCCCTTAACTTCCGCGGCTTCGGTTTCAGAATCTTCGTTTTCAAACTGCTGGCCCCAAGTTGCTTCCAGTTCAGCAACAATTTCCGCGTGCTTTTGGTCAGTCAGGATTACTTTCTTGCTGAAGATGATCATGCTCAAGATCAGGAAGATGGCTGGCAGAAGCAGCATGGCAATCTTGAACTTGACTTGGTCTGCCGCGGTAATTGAGGCGGCAGTAGCACCGGTCGTCATCCCGGCGATAACGGCAACTTGGCCAACGACCCCGTTGGAGATGGCGCCGCCAAACTTGTCGATCAGTGGACGAACTGACAGGGTCAGACTTTCATCGCGGTGACCCAGCTTCAATTGCCCGTATTCAACTGAGTCGGTGATCGTCATCAAAACGACCAGGAAGACCAGCTGCTGTGGCAAACCGAAGACTACGCAGGCCAGAATTGCCAGTGGCACGCTCTTGCCGGCGATGGCGAAGATGCCCAGACCAACGAGCATCAGGCACAAAGCAGTGACAAACATCGCCTTGCGGCTGTATTTCTTAGAAATCGGTGCAAAAACTGCTGAAGCAACAACCCCCATGATGACGTTGATCGTTGACATAATGGAGAAGGCCTGCGCCTGACCTGAAATATAAGTAAAGTAGTAAATTTCCAGACTGCCAGTTACGTTAACGGCAATGCCGTAGCAAAGGTAGGCAATTGCGACCCATAACAATTGGTCATTGCCGGACAGGATCTTGAAGACGCCCTTTAAGCTGGTATCTTCCGTGTTCTTCCGGATGTCACTGGTTACTTCCCGGTTGTTCAGGCCAACTGCCCAAGCTGACAGGAAGGCGATGGTGCAGACAATTGCGGCAAAGATGAACCAGCCGCGGGTGTCCCCGTTGGTGGTCTTAGTTGCTGAGAAGGCAACGACCGCAGGCATCACCAGAATCCCCAGCAAGCCGCCGCCTAAGGTTGAGCCGACTCTGGCCCAGGTAGCCGTCTTTTCCCGGTCCCGTGAATCCAAGGTCAGGGATGGCATCATTGACCAGAAACCCGTGTCCTTAAAAGCGTAGAACAGCTGCATCACGATGTACAGAATTGCAAAAACAACAATATAGCCGACAGGACTCTTTTTGTACAAGTCCCCCATCGTAGAAAACAGGATCAGCAAGAAAATGGCTGAAACTGAACCACCAGCCACAATCCATGGACGGAAGTGCCCCCACTTGGTCTTAGTCTTGTCAATCGCATTCCCGATAAAGGGGTCAATAAACAATTCAATAATTCTGATAACTGCCATCAAAATGGTGACAATGCTGACCATTTTGGCGTCAGTTGCTTTATTACCTGTATCAAACAAGTGTGAGGTAATAAATACCACCAGCCAACCGGACATCAAACCATAAAAGGCATCATTCCCGAAAGCCCCGAAACTATAAGCTAACCGCTCCCGGACGGTTAATTTTTTGTTGGAATCTTCGTTCATCGTTATCTCCTTCCACTCCAACAGTAAGCTTTATCTGTATTCGCTTACACCTCTCTTAACGATTACTATTATGGGCTTTTTGAAAGTGGATTCACATAGCAGGTCAGTTTGTTTTAATGTTGCTTTAGTTGGTAGACATTTTGACATGATAATTTGGAGAACTGCTGATATAATAGGACTATATCCTTGAGGCTAAAAACTTTTGGCCATGGTTCAGATGGCAAAAAGCTGTTGTTAAAATGAAAGCGTGAACATCAATGACTGGCGAATACCGGCAGCTGAACAAGCAAAACATTGACTCCAACATCCTTTTCTACGGGCAGGAAAGCTGCGCGCCAGGCTACTTCTACCGGGGCAACAATGTCCGCTCCAACTACGTCATTCACTATATTCTAAGCGGCCGGGGCACCTTTGCCCCGGCGGGACAAGCCCCAGTCAGCTTGCAGGCGGGCGACCTCTTTATTCTGCCCAAGGGGGTGGCCTGCTTTTACCAGGCTGACTTTGACGATCCGTGGAGCTATTTCTGGGTTGGCATGTCCGGCATACAGATTGGCAAGATCCTGCAGAATTCCAAGCTGTCAGACAAGTTCTACCTGCGCCAGGTCCAGGATTCCGGCTTTTACAAGAGCCTGCGCCAGCTTTTTCACGCCCTGCACATGCGTGAGTCCCTGGCCAGCAACATGCTGACGGAATCCCTGCTCTACCAGACCTTTTACCAGCTGCTGGTTGACTATCCGACTGGCAAACGGCAGCAAAGCGGTCTGGCTGATGACTACTTTATCGCGGCCATGACCTTTCTGGAAGACAATTTTGAAGATCCAGCTTGCTCGGTCAGCGAGCTCTGCCAACAGCTAGGCTTGTCCCGCAGCTATGTCTATAACCTCTTTAAGAACAAGACCGATCTCTCGCCTCAGCAGTTTCTGACCAAATTACGTATGGAACAAGCTAAAGAATTACTGTCGAACAGCGATCTAAATGTGCAAGCCATCTCCCATTTTGTTGGCTATAATGACTCTTTTACCTTTTCTAAGGCCTTCAAGCGCTACCAAGGACTAAGTCCAAAAAGCTGGAGACAAATTAAAAACGCTGGGAACTAACCCAGCGTTTTCTTGTTAGTATGTTTTGCTAATCGACGAACTTAACGGCGGTCCCGTAAGCTACGACTGACTGCATGTCGCCGGCGATTGAGCCGGAGTCAAAGCGCATCATGACTACGGCGTCCGCGCCAAGCTTGCCAGCTTCTTCACGCAAACGGTCCAGGGCAACTTCTCTAGAAGTCGTCAGCATCTTGGTGTAGGCCTTGATTTCCCCGCCAATCATGCTCTTGAGGCCAGCCCCAAAGTCTGACGCGAAATTCTTTGACTGGGTGGTTACCCCAAAGACTTCCCCGATTGCTTCATACTTGCGGCCTGGGATGTTTTCCGTCGTTACTACCAACAATTTGTTTTCCATTTAAATTACCTCGTTTTCTTTAAACGTTTCCTAGATTGTAGCACAAGGAAAAAATATGGAAAGAGTTTCTTCTATACTTGTTGCAACACTATAAAGCAATGAAAAAAAGCCGCCAGCTGGCGGCTTTTTTGCTAATGTATTACTAATTAAGCGTTAGCGTTTTGCTTTGCTTCTTCTTGTTCCTTCTTGTAAGTCTTGAGGTCGAAGCGCTTCATGAATGGGTACCAGATTAAGAAAGCAACAATCGCGCAGACGATCGCTACAACGGCACCTCTCCATGACAAGGTGGCCAGGTAGCCGCCAAGGCCGATTGGAGTTGGCCATGGCTGTTGAACCTTAATATCTGGCATAAAACCGATCGCGTGGAAAATGTAAGCTACGATGGCAGAAGCCATTGGCGCGCCGATAAATGGTACAAAGAGGTTAACATTGTAAACTACTGGCAGACCAAACAAGAATGGTTCATTGATGTTGAACAAGGCCGGAACTGCTTCAACCTTACCGATTTCACGAAGCTGGGCTGACTTTGCCCGGCCAGCCATCCACCAGGCGATCAAGAGGGTTGAACCTGAACCACCAAGGATGATGAAGGCGTTCATTGGGTCACCAGCAAAGAAGTTGTGAGCACCCTTAACGTTGGCTGCAAGGTTGGCCAAAGCGATTGGAGTGTAGAATGAGCTCATGATGTTGGCACCGTGGATCCCGAACCACCAGAGGAAGTGGATGAAGAAGACGATGATCAACACGCCCCACCAAGTACCGGCAATGTTGCCGACGAATGAGAATGGCACATACATAACCTTGAAGATGTCAGTGCCCATCAAGACAAGGATTAAGTTGATAGTTGCTACTACGAAGGCAACGCAGAAGCCTGGAATCAATGAACTGAATGAGTTGGAAACACCAGCTGGAACGACGTCTGGCATCTTGATCTGCCAGTTGTGCTTAACAGTAAAGCGGTAGATCTGAACTGTTGCCCAGCCGATCACAATCGCCGTAAACAGACCGGTCGTCCCGATTCTGGTCACACCAGAACCTGAAACTTGAATACCGCCACCGATGATGTTGTCTGCCTTCAATGATTGCACGAACTGGATTGACCCGTTCTTGTAAACCATTTCTGGAACAGTGATGAACATTGCCATCAGCATCATGAACAAGGCATTAAGCGGCACGATGTTAATCTTTTCTTCTTGCTGGTAGATCTTGGCGTATGAGTAGGTAAACTGCCCGCCGAAGATCAATGACAAGATACCCATGTTGGCGTTGTAAACGACCGTGAACATGTTTGAGAACTTGCCAAGCGTGTGCGCGTACAGACCAGCGAAGCCCGGAATTGGAAAGGCTTGCGGCAGAACCGTCAAGATCAAGAAGATCGCCCCGACGATCGTAAATGGAATTACCGCATAACCGGAATCAATGATCGATCTAACAAAACGTGAACCAGCAAACTTCCCAATGCCAGTCGCGAGTTTATCTCTGAATGAACTTTGTGATTCAGACATGATATTCTCCCCTATTTTTTCTCTTCATTAACTTTCGATAACTCTTTTTGCCTCATAAAAAGCGGCTACTCCTGGTCCAAAGCCCGGCTCTTTTCCGCGTTGCGGATCAGCGGCAAATATTTGTCTCTTCCCAGGCAAATATTGTGGATCCTTACTAAAGCAGCAGAAGCGGCTGCCATCCCGAGCAGCAAGATGCAGAGCAAGGCCAGAACGTCACTCTTATTAATGGCAAAAGGATAGATCACACTCTTTAAAGGCGTGAACAAGCATACGCTCAGCAGCAAGTTGAGAACAAGCTGGAAAATAAGGTATTGCCGGGTTCTCGGCACATCAGCCTGCTTATTATGCAGCTTGCTCAGTTGTTCAATCACGCTGACCGTGCACCACCCGGCAGCTACTGCCGCCAAGATCATCCCCAGTTGGCTGTTAGCAGAATAGCTCACCAGCAGCCAGAAGAAGTTGGCGAAAAAGAAAGCGATGACGAAGTAGCGAACCATCATATAGCGGGCAAAGTAGGCGTAACGAACCCGGTCATCATGCCGTCTGTCCACGTAAGTCCGGCTTTGCTGCTTAGTTTTTGCAGACATGCTTGTTCACCTCCTTCGCGCTTACGCTTCGGTCTTCAAACTGCCGCTGGCGTAAAGCTTTTCATACAAGTCAACCATTTCCCCCGCCAAGTCGCGGAAGGTGATGGCGTTCATCAAGTGATCCTGTGAGTGGACAACCAAAAGAGTCACGTGGGTATGCTGGCCTTGGGCTTCCTTAGTTAACATGTCCGTTTGTGAGTTGTGGGCGTCAAGCAGAGACTTGTCTGCTTCTTCCAGCTTCTCTCTTGCTTCTTTGATCTTGCCAACCTTGGCCAGGCGGATTGCTTCAAAAGCCAGGCTCTTGGCATTGCCGCCGTTGGCAATGAGGCCCATAGCCGCCATCAAGGTTGCTTCTTCCCGGCTTTGCTGATTTTCAGCTGCCTGCTTCAGGGTTTCTGCTGTATCTTTTAATTCAGCCATTTTTAACTTACCTTATTTCTATCCTTACTCTTGGTTAATTAAGCCATCAAGCTGTCAGCAAATTCCAGAACTTTCTTGCCGTTCATCATCCCATAGTCCTGCATCGGGATAACCCCCATAGGAATGCCGGTGCCTTCCAGCTTCTTTTCAAAGTCCGCCTTCATATAGCCAACTTGCGGCCCAAGCAATACGCAGTTGATTTCTTGGTTAGCCAGCTTGTTGTCGGCTTCTGATGCCGGGCAGGCAAAGATTTCGTAGTCCTTGCCTTGGGCCTTGGCAGCTTCCTGCATCTTCTTAACGAGCAGGCTGGTGCTCATCCCAGCCGCGCAGTTCAACATAATGGTTTTGGTAGCCATAATTATTTCCTCCTAGACTTTTCTTGTGTTGTTTGTTGACGCTTACAGTGTATATCGTTTTCAATTGAAAGTAAACCACTTTCATTACATTTTTATTCTTACGCCTTTGAAGAAAATGCCGAAAAGCGGCGCTATACCGGACTTTTTACGGGGTTGAACTTTTAAAATTTATTTTAAAAGACATATCTTTTAATTTCAGAAAACAAGGCTTTCCTCCTAATAAAAACAAGTTTTGCTGAAACAATTGCGATATTATTGCTGTGCTAAGCTTATTTTCTTATTTCCATAAGTTTTAGTTCTATGCTTTTTTCTAAAAAAATACCAATTATCTGCCCTTTCACTCTTGCAATGCCGATAAATTCCAACTATAATCATTCTCGAAAACGGTTACTTGCAAACGATGAAAATATGCAAGTAAATCGGTGAGTAATGAAAAC
Source organism: Lactobacillus delbrueckii subsp. bulgaricus (assembly GCF_046938665.1). Classification (GTDB taxonomy): domain Bacteria; phylum Bacillota; class Bacilli; order Lactobacillales; family Lactobacillaceae; genus Lactobacillus; species Lactobacillus delbrueckii_C. Next base: position 17,347 of record NZ_JBKZCD010000028.1, on the reverse strand, counting down.
TGTTGAAAACATACACAAATGAAAATGGAGGTTTTGCTCAATGTATTCTGCAAAAATGCCAGAAGGATTTTTATGGGGCGGCGCGGTTGCTGCCCACCAGCTTGAAGGTGCCTGGGACGTAGGCGGCAAGGGCGTGTCCGTTGCCGACGTCATGACCGTCGGTTCAGCCACTAAGCCGCGGGAAATCACCGACGGCGTATTGCCGGGGAAGAACTACCCGAACCACTCAGCCATCGATTTCTACCACCACTATAAAGAGGACATCAAGCTCCTGGCCGGGATGGGCTTCAAAGCTTTCAGAACCTCCATTGCCTGGACCAGAATCTTCCCTAATGGTGACGACGCTGAACCTAGTGAAGCAGGCTTGAAGTTCTACGATGACCTTTTTGACGAAATGCACAAGTACGGCATTGAACCAGTCATCACCTTGAGCCACTTTGAAATGCCATTCAACCTGGCCAAGAACTACGGCGGCTTCACCAACCGCAAGACCATCGACTTCTTCGTCCGCTTTGCTGAAGTCTGCTTCAAGCGCTACAAGGACAAGGTCAAGTACTGGATGACCTTCAACGAAATCGACAACCAAAGTGCCTTCAACAACGACTTCTTGATGGCGACCAACTCCGGTATCCTCTTTAAAGAAGGCATGACTGATGAAGAAAAAGAAGCTGCCATGTACCAGGCTGCCCACTATGAATTCGTGGCCAGCGCCCTGGCAGTCAAGATCGGCCACAAGATCAACCCTGACTTCAAGATCGGCCTGATGATCAACTATTCACCAGTCCGCCCGCTTACGCCAAGCTCAGAAGACACCCTCTTGGCTGATAAGTTCGAACAGCACCGGGACTTCTTCTCAGACGTCCAAGTCTTCGGCGAATACCCGAAGGCAATTGAAGCCTACATTGAAAAGCACGGCTACCGGCCGGACATCACTGACGAAGACAGAGTCGTCCTTAAAGAAGGGACCGTCGACTACGTGGCCTTCTCTTACTACCAGTCAACTACTGTCTCCAGCGAAAAGGTCTCAGCTGATGAACTGAGCGACCTGGAAAAGGTAGTTGCCGTAAACCCGACTTTGGAGCGAAGCGACTGGGGCTGGGAAATTGACCCGGTTGGCCTCCGCCTGGCTTTGAACCACTTGACTGACCGCTACCACCTGCCCCTCTTCATCGTTGAAAACGGCCTGGGGGCCTACGACAAGGTCGAAGACGGCAAGATTCATGACCCATACCGGGTTGACTACCTGAAGAAGCACATCAGCGAAATGGAAAAGGCAGTTGCGATCGACGGCGTTGACCTGATGGGTTACCTGCCATGGGGGCCAATCGACCTGGTTTCTGCCGGGACCGGCCAAATGGACAAGCGCTACGGCTTCATCTACGTCAACAAGAACGACCAAGGCGTCGGCGACCTCAGCAGAACCCCAAAGGACTCCTACTACTGGTACAAGCAGGTCATTGCCTCCAACGGGACTGACCTCGACTAATCTTCTCTAATTCTTATTACTACTTAATCTCTTAACGAAAACGCGAAAAGCGACCAAGATCCGCTCTGATCTTGATCGCTTTTTGTGCTTAGCTAATTATCTTTTTCTACTTGAAATGGCTGCTGTAAACCGGGTCTTTATCACCCTTCTGCTTTTTGAGCCATTCCAAAACTTGGCAAAAGCAAAAAACATGCTTCCAAAATATGGAAACATGTTTCTTCTGTCTATTCAGCTGAGAAGTAGTCCTGGAGCAGGTCTGAGTGGTGCTTCAACTTCTTGACAGCCTTGGCTTCAATCTGCCGGACCCGTTCCCGGGTAACGCCCAGACTGCGGCCAACTTCTTCCAGAGTGTGCGGCTCATCGTTTTCCAGGCCGAAGCGCAGCTTCAAGACCTTGGCTTCCCGGTCAGTCAGAAACTCACCCATCATGCCGGACAGTTGGTCCTTCAGCATTTCAAAAGCAGTGTATTCTTCCGGGTTGACTGCCTTGTTGTCTTCCAAAAGGTCCCCCAATTGCGAGTCCCCTTCTTCGCCAACCGGCTTGTCCAAAGAGTCAGTTTCCTGGTTCTTGGCTACCGTGATAATTTCCTGTACCTTCTGCAAAGGTTCATTCATTTCCGCGGCCAGCTCTTCCGGCTTGGCATCCCGGTCCAGGTCCTGCTGCAGAGTCCGCTGGATCCGGTTCATCTTGTTGATGCTTTCCACCACGTGAACCGGGATTCTGATCATCCGGTCCTGGTCAGCCAGAGCCCGGGTAATGGCCTGGCGGATCCACCAGGTAGCATAAGTTGAAAACTTAAAGCCTTTGGAGTAGTCGAACTTGTCAACTGCCTTCATCAGGCCGATATTGCCTTCCTGGATCAAATCCAGAATCCCCATCTTCCCATTGTGCTTGGCATAGCGCTTGGCAATGGAGACCACCAAACGGAGATTGGCGGCGGCCAGCTCATCCTTGGCTGACTCATCGCCGTTTTCAATCCGCTTGGCTACTTCTACTTCTTCGTCCCGGCTCAAAAGCGGGACCTTGCCGATTTCCTTCAAATACATCCGGACCGAGTCGTAAACCCGGTCATTGTCACTGGAAGCGACCAGTTCTTTTTGTTCTTTCTTTTCAGCTTCTTCTTCCGCCTTGAGGGCCAGAGCAGACGGTTCACCCTGGTCGTCAACGATACTAATCCCATTATCCGCAAACTCTTCTACCAGCTTGGCAGTTTCGGCATCATTCAGACCATACGGCAGCAAGAGCCGGGCCTTTAGGTCCTTTTCGCTGATCTGCTTGGTCTTCTTTAAACCGGTAATCACCATTTTAACTGCTTTTTCCAGTGGAAAATCATTTACGTTAGAAGCATTTTCTTTTGCCATTCAATCCGCCCTGTTCTTATTCTGCTAAAAATTTACTACTCTAAAAAGTCACGCAACTGGTTGCTTCGGCTAGGGTGCCGCAGCTTGCGCAAGGCCTTGGCCTCGATCTGCCGGATCCGCTCCCGGGTCACGCCAAAGACCCGGCCGACTTCTTCCAAAGTCCGGGGGTTTCCGTCATCCAGACCAAAACGCAGACGCAATACATTCTCCTCCCTGTCAGTCAAAGTGTCAAGTACTTCCGCCAACTGGTCTTTCAACATTTCACTGGCCGCGTGTTGTTCCGGGCTGGTCGCGTCCTTGTCTTCGATAAAGTCGCCTAAGTGGGAGTCATCCTCTTCCCCAATCGGTGTCTCCAAGGAAACTGGCTCCTGGGCCACCTTGAGGATCTCCCGGACCTTCTTGACCGGCAAGTCCATTTCCGCGGCAATTTCTTCCGGTTCCGGGTCTCTGCCCAGATCCTGGAGGAGCTGGCGCTGGATCCGGATCAGCTTGTTAATGGTTTCCACCATATGAACCGGAATTCTGATCGTCCGGGCCTGGTCGGCAATCGCCCGGGTGATTGCTTGCCGGATCCACCAGGTCGCGTAAGTAGAAAACTTGAAGCCCAGCCGGTAGTCAAACTTGTCGACCGCCTTCATCAAGCCCATGTTCCCTTCCTGGATCAAATCCAAAAAACTCATCCCCCGGCCAACATAGCGCTTGGCAATGGAAACCACCAGACGCAGGTTGGCATTGGTCAGTTCATCCTTGGCCTCCTGGTCGCCGGCTTCAATCCGCTTGGCTAGCTGGACTTCTTCATCCCCGCTGAGCAGGCTGACCCGGCCGATCCGCTTCAAATACTGGCGGACCGGGTCATTCATCCGGCTGCCTGGGGCTGACAAGTGTTCCAGCTCTGCCTTTTCCACATTTTTCTGCTTGGCCAGGGCCAATTTGGACGGTTCACCCTTGTCATCGACAATGCTGATCCCGTTGTCTTCAAATTCCTGCACCAGCTGATCGACCGCCCGGCCTTCAATTTGGTAAGGCTTCAGCAAGCGGTCGGTAAATTCCTTTTCAGAAATTTGCTTGCTCTTCTTGACATCCTTAACAACTAACTTAACGGCTTCAGCCAGGGATACCTGGTCTGCCTTTCCTGTCTGCTTAGCTTTGTCTGTCATTTGATTGCCTTCACTCTATCACAGCAGCATCACGCTGCACATTAATCTAAGAAATCCCGCAACTGGCTGCTCCGGCTCGGGTGGCGGAGCTTTCTGAGGGCCTTGGCCTCAATTTGCCGGATCCGTTCCCGGGTCACTTCAAAATGCTGGCCGACTTCTTCCAAAGTCCTGGTCTTGCCATCATCTAAGCCAAAACGCAAACGGAGGACTTCTTCTTCCCGGTCGCTCAAGGTATCCAAAACCTCGGCCAGCTGCTCTTTCAGCATCTCATTGGCCGCGTGCTGTTCGGGACTCATCGCGTCCTTGTCTTCGATAAAGTCGCCCAAGTGGGAATCGTCTTCTTCCCCAATTGGGGTCTCCAAAGAAACCGGCTCTTGGGAAATCTTCAAGATCTCCCTGACCTTCTTGACCGGCAAGTCCATTTCCGCCCCGATTTCTTCCGGTTCCGGGTCTCTGCCTAAATCCTGGAGGAGCTGGCGCTGAATCCGGATCAGCTTGTTAATGGTTTCCACCATGTGGACCGGAATTCTGATCGTCCGGGCCTGGTCGGCAATTGCCCGGGTGATAGCCTGCCGGATCCACCAGGTCGCGTAAGTGGAGAACTTGTAGCCCAGCCGGTAGTCAAACTTGTCGACCGCCTTCATGAGGCCCATGTTCCCTTCCTGGATCAAGTCCAGGAAGTTCATCCCCCGGCCGACATAGCGCTTGGCAATCGAGACGACCAAACGCAGGTTGGCTTCAGCCAGTTCCTGCTTGGCCTCTTCATCGCCAGCCTCAATCCGCTTGGCCAGGGCGACTTCTTCCTCGCTGGTCAAAAGGTTGACCCGGCCGATTTCTTTTAAGTACATTCTGACCGGGTCGTTCATCTTCATCCCGGTCGGGGCGGCCATATTGTTCAGTTCCGCCTTTTCAACATTTTTCTGCTTGGTCAGAGCCAGCTTGGAAGGCTTGCCATCCTCATCAACAATGCTGATCCCGTTGTCTTCAAATTCCTGGACCAGCTGGTCGACGGCCTTGCCCTCTAATTTGTAGGGCTTGATCAAGCGGTCTTCGAAAGCAGCTTCAGTGATTTGGTGGCTGGCCTTTACTCCTTCAACAACCAGCTTCACCGCTTTTTCCAGGGACATCTCATTAGCCTTGGTTTGCTTTTCTTCTGTCACTAACTGCCTCCTCTTCTTGCAGCTTCAGTTGCCTTAGCTGCAAAATTGCCTGTGTTTCCAGCAAAATTGCCGTTTGGTCGTTTCGCCGACGCGCGTCTGCAATCGCCTGCATGTGGCGGTCGATCTCATCATCTATCTTGCACAGGTTGAGTACCCGAACCTGCGCTTCGAGCTCTTCCAGGGTGATTTCCCCTGGCAGCCCGGTCATATCAGTACTAACAATTATACTCTGAAGTTCTTCAGGAATAAAATCCAGGAAGCCACTTAATGAAACATTTTCATGAGTTTCAATGTAATTGAGCCAAAGTTTGGCCAGACGCTCGTATTCCGGGTTTGGAAAAACAAAACCATTGACGATCAAGTAGTCCCGGGCCTCATCAGAATAGATGTAGGCATAAAGCAGGCGCTGCTGGGCCTTTAGCGCCCGGGTGACCGGCTGGGGGTCCGCGGCCGGAGCCAAGGGGGCCGGCTCGGGCAGGACTTCACTGCTGGTATGCTGGTCCACCCGGCGCTGCTTGCGGCGGGCCCTGGACAAGTTAACCTTCAAAGCATCCAGGGAGACTCCGGTTTCCTTGGCCAGGCGGCCTACATAAAGGTCTTGTTCAACCGGGTTGGGCAAAGCGGCGATCTCGGCAACTGCCTCGCTTAAATAGGCTACCTGCTCACGCTCATTGTTTAAGTTGTACTTCTTCTTCAAGCGCTGCAGGAAAAAGTCAGTGGTCGAAATAGCCCCTCTAATTGCGGCCTGGTAGCTGTCCGGTCCGTACTGCTTGACATATTCGTCCGGGTCGAGCTTGTCAGGCAGGATCACGATGCCCAGGTCAAAGTTGCCGGCCTGCTTGAAGAGGCCCACCGCCCGTTCAGTGGCGTGCTGGCCTGGATCGTCGCCGTCATAGTTGATGACGACTTGCTTGGTGATCCGGCGGATCATATAGACCTGCTGCTGGGTCAAACTGGTCCCCATGGAGGCAATCCCGGTCTTGACCCCGGCCTTATAGGCCGAAATCACGTCCATATGTCCTTCAAACAAGACCAGGTGGCCCTCTTTTCTGACATGCTTCTTGGCTTCTGAAAAGTGAAAGAGCAGGTCGGACTTGTTGAAAATGCTGGTTTCCGGACTGTTCAAGTACTTGGGTTCTTCCGGGTCATCGCTGATTCTCCGGCCGGAAAAAGCTACCGGGTGGCCACTTTCATCACTCATCGGGAACATCAAGCGGTCTCTGAAGCGGTCAAAGAGGCGGCCGTCCTGGCTCTTGACAAACAAGCCGCTTTCCTCCAGCTGGTCATCCGTATAGCCTTCGCCTCGCAAATAGGTCAAGAGCAGGTCGGACTTGCCTGGGGCATAGCCGATCTTAAAGTGCTTGAGCAGATCATCGTCTAAGCCTCTTTTTCTGGCATATTCCAGGCCCCTTTCCCCGATCTTGGTAGTCATGAGCACCTGCTGGTAAAAGTCCGCCGCTTCCTTGTGCATCTGCATCAAAGGATTCAGCTTGACCGGCTGCTCCTGGTATTCCTGGGGCATGGGGATATTGGCGAATTCCGCTACTCTTTCAACGCTTTCTGGAAAAGTAACTTCTTCCTTTTCCATGATGAACTTGAAGACATTGCCACCTTTATGGCAGCCAAAGCAGTAAAAGAACTGCTTGTCCGGGTTGACGCTAAAAGAGGGGGTCTTTTCTTGATGAAAAGGGCAAAGACCAACATAGTCTTTGCCTCTCTTCTCCAGTGATACATACTGGCTGATCACGTCAACGATATTTACGCTGCCCCGAACTTCATTGATAAAATCTTCCGAAATTCTTCCAGCCAATTGCCTCACCCTTTATTAAAAATTTGCTTCTTACTTGATAACCAACTTGCTCAAGTCGCCCAAGCGCTTGGCCAGGTCATTGACAGCTGCCAGCTGGCTCAAGCGGTTGTTCTTGACTGCTTCGTCCTTGGCCATGATCATGTTGACGTCGAAGTAGCGGTCGATTACCCCTTGCAAGGCAACGAAGGCTTCGTAAAGTTCAGCATGGTCCTTGACATTTGCCAAAGCTTCAACTCCATTATAAAGGTCTTGTTCGCTTCTGTCTTCAAATAAGCTTGGGTCAACCGGACTAGCCTGGCTGAACTTAGCCTTCTTCAAGATGTTGGCGATTCTAGTCAGACTTTCAACGACTGGCTTGAAGGCCTCGTCGTCATGGTGCTGCTGCAGAACCTTGGCAGCGGCCAGGATCTGGCTTGGGTCTTGTTCGCTTGAAGCCAGAACGGCGTCGATAACGTCGTATTGGTAGTTGTTCTTTTGCAAGAACTGCTTGATCCGGTCACGGATGAAGTCAGCAAGTTGCTTGTCTTCTTCCGCCCCTTGCGGCAACTTGGCCGGAGTCTTGCCAGACAAAAGTTCCACGATTTCCGGAACAACCTGGTCAAATGGCAGGGACCAGTTTTCGCTTAGAAGAATCCGGACAATCCCGTAAGCGTAACGGCGCAAAGCGTATGGGTCGTTTGATGATGAAGGAATCATCCCGGCACCAAAGAAGGCGATAATGGTGTCCAGCTTGTCAGCAACTGACAAGAGGGCGCCGACCTTGGTCTTCGGCAAGTCGCCTTCAGCCGTAGTTGGCATGTAGTGTTCCTTGATGGCGACAGAAACGTTTTCGTTTTCGCCAGCCAGGCGGGCATAGTGCATCCCCATAACCCCTTGCAGTTCAGCGAATTCGCCGACCATCTGGGTTACCAGGTCAAACTTGTACAAGCCGCTTACCCGGTCAAAGTCAGCCACTTCTTCAGCTGACAGGCCGAATCTCTTGGCCAGGTAGTCGCCGATGATCCGGACCCGGGTCATCTTTTCTGCCATAGAACCGATCTTGTCGTGGAAGGAAACGCTGTCCATCCGGTCAACAAAGTGGCTGAGCGGGTACTTGCGGTCTTCGTCGTAGAAGAATACCGCGTCATCCAGGCGGGCAACCAGGACCTTTTCATTACCGGAAATCACGTTTTCCAAGTGGTCCTTGTTCCCGTTTCTCACGGAGATGAAGTAGTTGATCAGCTTGCCTTCCTGGTCGTAGACTTCAAAGTAGCGCTGGTTGTCCTTCATGGAAGTAATCAAGACTTCGTCCGGGATTTCCAGGTACTTTTGGTCAAATGAGCCGGCAAAAACAGTTGGGTATTCAACCAGGTTGTTGACTTCTTCCAAAAGGCTGGCATCCAGCTTGATCTGCCAGTTGTGGCTGTTTACCAGGTCGTTGATCTGGGAAACGATCATGTCCTTGCGTTCGTCAGCATCAACGATGACGTATTGGTCCCGCAGAGCTTCCACGTAGTCGTCAGCGTTGGCCAAAACCACGCTGTCGCCCAAGAAGCGGTGACCGGCAGTCTTGCGGCCGGCAGTGATGTCCAGGAACTCAACTGGGACGACTTCGCTGCCGTAAAGGGCAACAAGCCAGTGGATCGGGCGGACAAATTCAAAGTCTTGGGAGTCCCAGCGCATCTTAGTCGGGAAGGTCATGGCCTTGATTACTTCATCCAGGCCCAAGAGGATTTCCTTAGCTTCCTTGCCGGCCTTTTGCACGTGCACGTAGGCATATTCCACGCCCTTGAGTTCTTCAAAGTAGATGTCGTCGGCGCTCATCCCCTGGCCGCGGGCAAAACCGACAGCAGCCTTGGTCCAGTTGCCGTCAGCGTCCTGGGCGATCTTCTTGGCCGGCCCCTTCTTGACTTCATCCACGTCAGCCTGCTTTTCATCCAGGTCCTTGACCAGGACAGTCAGGCGGCGGGGAGTTGAGTAGGTCTTGATTTCCTTAAAGCCCAGGCCGTTTTCCTTCAAGAACTTGCCAGTTCTGTCAGCCAGCTGCTTGACTGATTTGCTGACCACGTGGGCTGGCATTTCTTCAACGCCGATTTCAAATAAAAAGTCTTTAGTCATTGCTTGCCTCCGCCTTTGCTTGTGCACTCTTCAACAATGGGAAGCCGCGCTTTTCACGTTCTTCCACAAACTTAACCGCTACTTCGTGAGCCATGTTGCGGATCCGGTGCAGGTAGCCGGCCCGTTCAGTTACTGAGACTGCCCCCCGGGCGTCCAGCAGGTTGAAGGTGTGGGAACACTTCAAGATGTAGTCGTAAGCCGGGTGAACCAGGTTCTGGCCCAAAAGGCGCTTGGCAATTCTTTCGTAAGTGTCAAAGAATTCCAGCAATTGCTTCTGGTCGCTTTCTTCAAAGGCGTACTTGGAGTGTTCGTATTCAGGTTCCTTGAAGATGTCCCGGTAAAGGACGCCATCGCCCCATTCCAGGTCAAAGACTGAGTTAACGTCCTGGATGTAGGAAGCCAGCCGTTCAACCCCGTAAGTGATTTCCCCCATGGTTGGCTTAACGTCCAGTTCGCCGACAGTTTGGAAGTAGGTAAATTGGGAAACTTCCATCCCGTCCAGCCAGACTTCCCAGCCAACACCGGCACAGCCCATGGATGGGTTTTCCCAGTTGTCTTCAACAAAGCGGATGTCGTGTTCCAAAGGTTCAATGCCCAGTACCTTCAAGGAGTCCAGGTAGTATTGCTGGATTTCCAGCGGAGCCGGCTTTAAAACGACTTGGAACTGGTGGTGCTGGAAGAGCCGGTTCGGGTTGTCCCCGTAGCGCCCGTCAGCTGGCCGGCGGGAAGGCTCAACGTAGCAGGCCTTCCAAGGTTCAGGCCCGACTGCCCGCAAGAAGGTGTATGGGCTCATCGTCCCCGCACCCTTGTTTTCATCATATGACGGCATGATCATGCAGCCTTTTGAAGCCCAAAACTGTTCAAGCTTGAAGATCATGGTCTGAATATCTAATTTTTGTGCCATAGTTACCTCCTATGCAAGGCCATAAAAAAAGCCTATGCAATTTTACTTTTGCATAGGGACGAAAAAAGTATTCGCGGTTCCACCCTAATTCAGGAAGCCTATTTGCTTCCTGCTCTTAATTAGCTTGGCTAGAGGGGCCTTTTCCCGCTGTATCCTTCCACCAACCGATACTCGCTGCCGCGGTACTTTTCTATTTCCTCATCATTACCAATATACAGGCTATTTTACCACAAATTCCTTTTCTTTTCATGTTTTTTTAGGAAAATCAGCTGCCCCGGACCTCATTTAAAAAGCGGAGGCTGGGCAGGTGCAAATCGACAGTTGCCTGGTAGATCTGGGCGATGGCCCGCCGGCTTTCCTTTTTCAAATCTTCGCCGATCTGGATCTCCCCTAAACGGGTAATTGGCAAAAGGCCCAGGGTTCTGATTAAGGCAGTAGCCTTCGGCGACAGGTGCAGGCGGCTGACAGAGCGGAAATGGTCGCTGCAGACTACCCCGCCGGCGGCGATTGAATAGTCAAAAATCCCTTTTTCCTTGCCGCAGATCACGCAGGCGCTTAGCTGGGGAGCTACCCCGAAGGCATCCAGGAGCTGCAGCTGGACGATTTGGGCAATAATTTCCGGATCCTGGCCGGCCACGATCCGGTTAAAGGCCACTAGCAAAAGGTCATAGTAGCCCCCTAGTTTCTGGTACTCGCTGAAGGCATGGTCAGCTAAGTCAAAAAGATAAGAGAGATAGGCATTTTTGTCCAAGTCGGTAAACAGCTCATCGTGCTGGCTGAGCTTCTTATAGGTCCGCAGCTGGCTGATCCCCTTGTAGCGGGTCAAGATGCCAAAAGTCCCTTCCGTAAAGGGCAAAACCGCGGCGGCCAGCTGGGACTTGGGCCGCATCCCGCCTTTGGCGATTACGGTGACGATTCCCAGTTCCTTGGTCCAGAGCTTGGCCAAGAGGTCAGCCTCTTTATACTGCTGCCTTTTAAAAAGCAGGCCGTGAACATCGAGCAGGTCAGCGGCCATTAAAGTTCCTTCTTGTCATAGCCGATGGACTTGAGGAAGGCCGGGTCCTGCCGCCAGTTGCGCCGTACCTTGACCCAGAGCTTGAGGTTAACCTTCTCGCCCAGGAGATTTTCGATTTCTTTTCTGGACCGCATCCCGATCTGCTTGATCATGGCCCCTCTTTGCCCGATAATGATCCGCTTTTGCCCGTCTTTTTCCACAAAAATCGTGGCGTCGATCTGCAATTTGCCATTGATCCGCTGGTTCATCTGGTCAACCCAAACGGCAGTTGAGTGGGGAACTTCCTGGTCGGTCAAGCGGAGGATCTGTTCTCTGATCATTTCTGCCACCACGAAGTATTCCGGCCGGTCAGTTACTTCGTCTGAAGCGTAGTATTGCGGCCCTTCTGGCAGGTAGTCCTTCAAGGTCTTGAGCAAGTCGTCGACCCCGTTGCCCTGCCGGGCGGAAATTGGCAAAAATTCCGCGAACTTGCCGACAGCCTGGTAGGAGTCGATGATTGGCAAAAGCTCATTTGGGTGGACCTGGTCGATCTTGTTGATGACCAAAAATACCGGAATATCCAAATCTTTCAAAAGACCGGCCACGTATTCCTCGCCCTTGCCGGCTTCTTTAGCGTCAACCATGAACATGACTAAGTCCACGTCCTTTAAAGAAGACAGGCTGGCCTTATCCATGTATTCGTCCAGGTCGGAATGGCTCTTGAAAATCCCTGGCGTGTCAACGAAGACGACTTGCATGTCATCTTCAGTATAGATGCCGGAAATCTTGTTTCTGGTAGTTTGCGGCTTGGCGGAGGTAATCGCCACCTTCTGCCCGATTAAGCGGTTCATCAAGGTTGACTTGCCAACATTCGGCCGGCCAACCAGTGCTACGAAACCTGACTTGTGTTTACTTGTTTGCCCCATCTTGAATGTCCTTTTCTGTGAAATGGTATGGTATCAATTGCTCAACTGTAAAGCGCTCACAGTCTCCTTGGCTGTCGGTCAGAATTACTTCCGTTTCCGGAGCCATGAATTCGCTCATCACCTGCCGGCAGGCCCCGCAAGGGGAAATTGGCCGGTCAGTGTTGCCGATGATCAAGAGGCACTTGATCTTGCCCGGCCGGCCAGCGTTGACCCAGGAGAAGATCGCCGTCCGTTCGGCGCAGTTGGTCAGGCCAAAAGAAGAATTTTCAATATTGACCCCGGTAAAAATTTCCCCCGCGTCCGTCACTAAAGCGCTGGCCACGTGAAAGTGGGAATAAGGGCTATAGGCATCCGCCAAATGGTCCTTGGCCAGCAAAAAGAGTTTTTCTTCCAACTCGTTCATGCTATTTCCCTCTTCCTTCGTCTAATTGGTCCGGATAAAGGGGCAGGCCATATTCTTCCAAGACCTTGCCCTGGATGCCAAACATCTCCTTGGCTTCGTCTGGCTCGATGTGGTCATAGCCATTCAAGTGCAGGTAGCCATGCACAATCGTGTAGCCAAATTCCCGGTCAAAGCCGGTGCCATATTCCTTGCTGTGGCGCTCGATGACACTTGGACACATGAACAAGTCGCCAATGTCTTCGGTAAAGTCCGGGTCCTGGGTGAACATAGCCAGGTCCAGGCCGTCGTCGCCATCTTCAATGGCGAAAGAGATCACGTCGGTTGGCCGGTCTTTATCCCGGTAGTCCCGGTTGATAGTTTGCGACCGGTCTTCGTCAACAAAGTTGATGCTCATTTCCTGGGCATTGTCCTTGCCGATTTCCTTTTTCGCCATGAGGAGCAGCTGCATGATCCAGTCTTCCCAGTCCCGGTCTCCCTTAGTCAAAAAGCCGACTTCATCGCTGTAGCTTACGTCAATTCCCTGCATTATTTTCCTTCCTCTTCATATGCCTTGATAATCTTTGCCACGACTGGGTGCCGGACAACGTCAGCCGCGCTGAATTCCACGAACTTGATCTGGTCGATCCCCTGCAGGATATTACGGGCCGTGATCAAACCGCTGTGAGCCTTGCCAGGCAGGTCGATCTGGGTCATGTCCCCGTTAACCACCATCTTGGAGTTAAAGCCCAGCCGAGTCAAAAACATCTTCATTTGGGCGTCAGTCGTATTTTGCGCTTCGTCTAAGATGACAAAGGCTTCTTCCAAGGTCCGCCCTCTCATATAAGCCAGAGGGGCGATTTCGATAACGCCCCGCTCCATCAAGCGGTCAGTTGGTCCCTGCCCTAAGATGGCGTAAAGGGAGTCATAGATTGGCCGCAGGTAGGGGTCAACCTTTTCTTTAAGGTCCCCTGGCAAAAAGCCCAGGGATTCTCCGGCTTCAACTGCCGGCCGGGTCAAGATGATCTTGGATACCTCTCCCCGCTTAAAGGCAGCAACCGCGCAGACGACAGCCAGGAAGGTCTTCCCGGTTCCGGCTGGCCCAATGCCAAAGACAACATCGCTCTTGTTGATGGCTTCAACATAGCTCTTCTGGGTCATGTTCTTGACCCGGACAGGCCGGCCCTTAGCGTCTCTGATCAAGATCTGCTTGTAGAGGTCGCCAAAGTATTCAGTTGTCCCCCGGTCAGCCATTTTCATGGCGCTGACCACATCGGCCGGAGTTAAATTGATCCCGTTGCTGGCTACCCCGTCCAGGGCCTTTAAAACCCGCAAGACGGTCTCCACCTGCTCTTCAGGTCCAGCGACCTTGATCTGACCACCCAGGTCAGTAACGGTAACCTCATAGCCTTCTTCGATCAGCTTCAAATTGCTGTCATTTACGCCCACCAGCTTCTGGACATTTTCGCTGCTGTGGGGCAAAAACTTCTTTTCCAATAAAAGAACTCCTTCATTTTCAAACCAGCGGGCAAGCACATCTCTGTCCGCCAGACTATACTCTTCTAAACCAATGATACACGATTCAGGCCAAAAGAGAACACGGAAAATAAGTAAGAAAAAAGCTCCCGTTTTCACGAGAGCTTCAGTCGATTAATAATGTCTACGCTTGCGAGCGGCCTCAGATTTTAACTTTCTGCGAACGCTTGGCTTTTCGTAGAATTCACGCTTGCGGTATTCTTGCAAAGTACCACTTCTAGAAACGGAACGCTTGAAACGACGAAGAGCATCATCAATAGACTCGTTTTCGTGAACGATAGTCTTAGCCATGTGTGATCCCTCCTTCCATTTCTTGGCATTGCTGCCATAAACATTTATCTAAATTATAGCAAAAATCGACTAATCGTCAATAGTCTGGACAGATTTTTTGAAAAGTTTTTTGGGGCTAGGGCCCAGAAAGCGCATTATCCGGTATAATAGAGTTGATGAGGTGATCTATATGACTGAAAATAAAGCAGAAAACAAGCAAACAGAAAAAACTGAAAAGATGGAAGTCAACATTATCATTATTTCCGACTCAGCTGGGGAAACGGCCTTTAACAACGCCCAGGCGGCTGCCGTCCAGTTCCCTGACGCTGAAGTCAACTACCGCCGCTATCCTTTCATGGTTAATGAAAAGAAGCTGGCCGCTACCCTGGAAGAAATCGAGCAGTACCCTAACCTGGTCATCGTCTACAGCATGCTGGATGAGAAACTGCAATTGCCGATCATCAAGTTTGCCCGGGAACACAAGGCTAAGTACATCGACATTTTGTCTCCGATCATTGAGGCGATCAGCCAGACGACCCATATGAAGCCGACCGGCCTGGTTGGGGCTAACCACCAGCTGACCAACAAGTACTTCAACCGGATCTCCGCTATGGAATTCGCGGTTATGTACGACGACGGCAAGGATCCGCGGGGCTTTTTGGAAGCGGACGTTGTCTTGTTAGGTGTCTCCCGGACTTCCAAGACTCCCCTTTCCTTGCTTTTGGCCAACAAGGGGCTGAAAGTTGCCAACTTGCCGCTAGTGCCGCAGACCCACATTCCAAAGGAAATCTACCAGATCGACCCGAAGAAGATCATTGGTTTGACCAACGACCCGCAAGTGCTTAACCGCATCCGCCGGCAAAGAATGATTAGCTACGGGATGGACCCGGACACGGCCTACTCCAACATGGATTCAATCAATGCCGAACTGGACAGTGCCATGACCTTATACAAGAAGCTGGGCTGCTTCGTGATCAACGTGGCTGAACGGTCAATCGAGGAAACCGCGGCTTTGATCATGAACCACCTGGGTTACGAAGAAGATTAATTAAATAATTGCGTAAAAAAAAACGCGCTGCTTACAACAAACGTAAGCGCGCGTTTTTTTACTTCAGCGGACTTTCATCCACTCTGAAGACTTCTCCAGAAACTGGATCAACTAAAATGAAATATTCCTTCTTGCCGTTCTCGCGCAAGCTGTCAGTTACGCTGAAGACGTAAAAATACTCTGACCGCTTGTCTGGACTGGTCTTAGTCATCAGCAGCTTGACATTGTGGTGTCCATGCTGTTTAGCGTAAGTAGTGGCGATCTCAGTCGCCAAATCCAAGCCTATATATTTTGGTTGATAGCGGCTATTGTCCCTTTCATCCGGCATCTATTTCACCACCTCATTTAATCTTCATAACACAAGTATAATTTGCTTTTTAATATTTTTCAATAGCTAAACAACTTCTTGTTCTCTAAATCTGCCATAAACTTTCTGGACTTCCGTGACACTCATGAAGGCAAAGGGGTCACATTTTTCTACCGTGGTCCGGATGTCGTAGAGGTCGTAAGTGTCGATGATGGTCATAAGGACGGTCTTTTCAGTGTGCCCGTAGGCCCCTTCCACGTCGTGGAAGATGGTGATCCCGCGGTGCATTTTTTCTTGAATCCCTTCGATGATGGCATTGGGATGCTCAGTAACAATCATTACCTGCAGCTTGTTGTGCTGAGTATAGACTGAGTCGATGAAGCGGCCGTTGATGAAAATGTTCAAGGCCGTGTAGAGGGCTCTGGACCAGTCAAAGAGAAAGCCGGCGATCAAGACGATGATCAAGTTGACCAAGATATTGAACTTACCGTAGTTCATGCCAGTTTTCTTCCTAACCACGATGCCTAAAATGTCCAACCCCCCCGTAGAGATCCCGCTCTTTAAAGCCATACCAGTCCCGATCCCGTTGACTGCTGCCCCGAAAATGGCGCAGAGGATTGGGTCCAGGCTCAAATGAGTCGGCTGGATGAAACGCATCATGATCGTGGACATAGCAACCGCGAAGATGGTGTAGCCGGTAAACTCACGGCCGATCTTGAACCAAGCTAGGATAAAGAGGGGCACGTTCAAGGCAAAGTACATCACTTCTGTTGGGATGGTAAATGGCATGTAGCGGCTGGTCACGGTGTTGACGATCTGCGCGAAGCCAGTGATCCCGGAAGAATAGATGTGGCCGGGATGCCAGAAGAAGTTCAAGGCTACGGCAACCATGACTGAGTATAGAATAGCCGTCCCGATTTTTACTAAAAAGCCGTAATTTCGTGAAAAGCGATTTAAATCAAACAGCTTCATTTTTCTGCTTTCCTTTCCGTCGTAACAGGATCAGCAGCTATTGGCTGCTGGCCTTGCCCCGCCTACATAAGAAGGCAAAGCAATGAATATCCTTATTTATGATACAGCTTTTTCATAAATCATTGGGGCTTTCCCAATAACTTTTTATATAAACAAGCGCCTAAACCCTATAAGAGTTTAGACGCCTACAAATCAATTATTAATTATAAAGATTACCGGTTAAGGTTTACTTGACTGTTGCTTTGAGAGTTAGCGACACTCGAGTCGAAAGTAGATTCTGAGGTTGACGCGGACGCACTGGCTGAAACAGAAGTTACTACACTTTGTTCAGCTGAGGTCGGGTCACTCATACTTGCCAGTTCGGAAGCGGACATCTGCAGTTTCTCAAGTTCAGATTGAGAAATTGACGCACTCACGGAAGCCTGGTATTCAGCATTGGCACTTTCAGAGTTGCCAACGAAAGCAGTTACTGAGTCTTCGGAACTGTCAGCTACAACGGAGCCAACGCTGGTGCTCGTGGAGTTTTGAGCTGGAGTGTTGATGGTATTACCAGCGTTTGTAGTGGTTGTACCCGCATTGTTAGTACCGTTCGTCGTAGCCGCGGTACCTTGGACAGTTGTAGTGCCAGCAGTCGTTGCGGCAGCTGCAGGAGTTGCTGGAGCAGTTGGCGTGTTAGCAGCTGGAGTATTTGCAGCCGGAATCGTCGGAACAAATGGAGTGTTGCCAGCGTTAGGAATCTGGGTAGCACTCTGACTTGCTGAAGTGCTCAGTGATTCGCTAGTTGATTGGCTTTCACTAGTGGAGCTGCTCAAGCTCTGAGATTGGCTGATGCTTTCAGATTCACTTACGCTAAGTGATTCACTAGTGCTGGTAGAAGCCGTTGAAGAGCTCGTGCTTTCACTTGAGGAAGATGACTCACTCGTTGAAGTGGATTCGGAGC
>NZ_JBKZCD010000027.1:0-26944 GCF_046938665.1 Lactobacillus delbrueckii subsp. bulgaricus | reverse complement strand
GCAGTAGAAATAAGCAGTTGACCAGTACAATTGCTTATTTTGCTTTTTAAACATCTGTAAAAATTCAATGCCATCTGACTTTTCCCTACTTTGATAAGCAAAATTTGCGCTCTGATTTTTAAGATAATTAATTTTCAACCTTTTCAAACCTTATAAAAGAACTCAGCTCTCGCGTGATATAGTTATATCACCGAAAAATCATGATTAAGTGCCTATATGTGACTTAGGCAATCCCCCACCTTGCGCGGACACTTTGTTATATCTACGCATATTTATGACAAACAACTAATCTTCGTTATTTATGTACCCTTTCTGTGAAGAAAGCGTTATCATATGGTTGATGAATCGATTTGTCAAAATTCGTTTACTGAAAAGTGGAGGTCGAATCATGAAGAAGCTTTTAACATGGCTGTTCTTACTCTCAGCATCCTTGTTTTTTGCTCATCCAGTTAATGCGGATGCTGACACCACAGCTAATTCCGAAGTCTTTGCGTCCATTTACCAGCAAGGTGTAAGCAAAGGTATTCTTACCGAAAGCAACAGTTCCGAAGCAGAGTTCGTAAAATACTGTAGTACAGAAGCATTTCCGATGTATCTGAAATACGTTGAAGTGGATCCCGGAACTTCTTTTGAACAATATGTCGCTGATGAAAACTATTTTGTTTCATATAATCCAAATAATGATCATCCCGACACTATTTCTGCTGACAATTCACAAAGCAAAGGGAAGGGCTATTCCATCTTTTCATCATTTATCGCAGCAAAAAGTGGGTATAGCATGAAAGCTGGAGATATCTTAGTTTGTCATGGAACAGATATCACTGGTGTTTTTGCAGGACACGCCGCCTTTGCGACTTCAGCCAACTATATTTTGGAAATGCCCGGACCTGGGCAGACTGTTGCGCACCCAAGCAAAGAATCGTTTTTCAAAAAACATACTGGTAATGGCAAGTACGTCGATGTATACCGCATCAAAAAGCATCCACACTATGCAGATGCAGCTTCCACCTATGCTTACCGGCATTTGTACAAAAATCCTAAAGATCGGCCAAAATATGGATTTAGATATGATCTATACAACATGACCGAAAGCTATTGTTCAAAATATGTTTACTACGCTTACTATAAAGTTTTGCCAAAGGGCGCAATCAAGACTTATAATAAGCCACATATCGTCCACCCATTTACTTTTGTCGGTAATTTTCAAGGTGACTTCAAAGCAAGTTACATTCATCAGATTACCAGTTGGAAGTGATCTACCATGACAAACACAGAAAAAATTCTTTCAACAATTATTAAAGCGGTCAATTGCTTGATGTTTCTGGTCGAGGCAGTTCTAAGCTGGCTCATGGGAGCAGAGCAGATCACATTTCAAACTAATCTAAAAGAGCTTGAGGTCGGCTGGTCATTCATCTTGATTTCAGTCGCACTCGTATTGGCAGCTGTACTTATTTGGACAAGAAAGTTCTCAGTCCTCTTCTGGATCACTGAAATTGTCCTAGTTGCCGGATTCATTGCCTTGACTTCTTTACGGGTAATGAATACTGGTACGGCTTTTGACGTACTCGGACCTGCAGCAATTCTCGCCATCATGCGTTACAGCAAATTCGTTAAGCCGTACCTAGGACCGATTTCAGTTGTCATTCTCAACTTAGTCTACATTTATCTTTCAACCGTTCCTTACGACTGGTATGTTAATTACTGGTTTACGAAGTAAAAAAACTAATCATCCAACAATAACAAAACTGAGCTCACATCAATATGAGCTCAGTTTTTCTATATTCAGCTAAAAATATCCCGCTACTTCTGCATCCCCTGCAATAAGGCAAAGAGGGCACCATAGAGGTTGGTATCGTTTCTGAACTTGGCCGCCACGATTTCCGGCGGAATTACCTGCTGACCCAAAATTGGGTTGTCCTTCAGGATTTCTCCGAACTGCCGGCGGATCTCCGCAATCAAGATCTCCTGGGCGCTGATCCCGCCGCCGATGACCACCTTTTCCCCGTTGATCACGGTCTGCAGGTTCAAAATCATCACGGCTACATCCAGGCAGTACTGGCGGAAGATCTTGCCTGCCTCTTCATTGCCGGACTTGATGGCTGCAAAAGCCGCCAAACCGTCATCAAGGTCTTCATTGCCCAGCTCCTGGTTGACCTTTTCCACCATTCTGACGGCTGAGCAGCGGACACCAGTATAGGCAGCCATTTCCTTAAGCCCTGCCCCCTGATTCGTGATCATCCAGCTGAGTTCCCCGGCCTGGAAGCTGCTCCCGTGCAGAAGCTTGCCGCCAACGACGATCCCGCCGCCAACGCCAGTACCCAAGGTGATCACCGCCCCGGTGTCAACTCCCTTGAGTTCACCCAGCCACTGCTCGCACAAGGCCGCTGCCTTGCCGTCATTTTCCGCGCTGACCGGAACCCCGTATCTGGCGCCCAAGGTCTCTTTCAGATTCAAGCCGTCCAAAAAGGTCAAAGCCCCGCCATAGTAGATGATCATTTTCTCCGTGTCGATCTTCCCCGGCGCGCAGACCGCGATCCCGGCAAACTTGCCCTTGTACTGGTCACCGACTTCATATAAAGATGCTACAAAGTCGTCCAAGTTGTCCGCGCTTGGCCGCTTCCCCTTCTCCAGCAGCTGCCCTTCATTATCCATCAAGGCGTACTTCACGTTAGTTCCGCCAATGTCAAAAACTAAGTATTGCGTCATTTTTTACCCTCACCTCTAAAAAAAGCATCTATAAGCATTATTATAAGCGCTTACAGCAGCTGCTGCCATGTAAAAAATCGACCAAAAAAAGGCTAGCATTAAGCTGGCCTTTAACAGTAGTATGATCGCAAAAAATGCTTTGATTAGTGGTGAGAAGCACCGCTAGTTGCTTCTGGTTCAGCTGGCTTTTCTTCTTCCTTAGCAGCTGCTGCCTTGGTTGAAGGACCAGTCTTAGCGTCTGGGTCAGAGTTGCGGCGGTAAGTTGCACCAGTTGCAGCATCTGGGTCAACAACCAGCTTCTGGCCAGTTGATTCGCAGAAGTACTTCACAAATGGGTAAATGTCTTGAACCCATTCGTAGATACCCATGTAGTTGCCTTCTTCGTCTTCTACCCGCTTGTAGTAGTGCAAAACGAGTTCAGTCAAGTTACCAGTTGGCACTGGCATCCAAACTGAATCATGGCCGCCTTCCTTGGTCCGCAGAGCGTGAACAACCTTCTTGGCAGTTGGGATAACGTCACGGATGTCTGGGTGAACTGCGCCCATAGTGTCCCCGACTTGGTCAGGCGTACGACCAGCCTTCATCTTGTAGTTAGGGTCTTGTGGACGGTTGTACCACAGGAATTGGTTGTTGTCATCCACGTAAGTCATTTCACCGAAAGTGTTGCGGAGCATCCAGTTGATTTGGTTAACCGTCAGCAAACCTGAGTCCAGCTTAACGTAGTCATCGCCTTCAGCAGCGTTAACCTTGGCAGCTGCCTTGTCCAGCCATTCAGGGTCGTTCTTTTCCAAGCCGTCAACCGTATAGCGGCTGTGGCCAGTTGCTTCAAAATCTTCCTTCAAGTATTCTTCAGGCTTCATGTCCTGCAGCCATTTTGGTTCTGCCATAATTCAATCTCCTTAAGTTCTTGCAACAAACTATTTTCTTTGTTTTCTTACTTACACTCTCTATTGTATCTTGTAAGCACTTACTTTGCAAGAGCAATATATCATATTTACTATATGCGCAAAAATAGATATTTTACTTTTACTAAATCAAAAAGCTTTTTAACATATATTTTACTGTATAAGCGCAAACAAAAAGCCAGCTTAGGCTGGCTTAACTTTGTCTAAAACAATAATTTGGTCGAACATAGCCTTTTCCACATCCGAAATCTTATGGGCGACTTCAATTACCGCTACCTTCGGGTTGCCCAATAAGGTCTCATGGATTTCCAAAGACAGGCGGGGGTCCAGGGCGCTGGTGGCTTCGTCAGCCAGCAGGATCGGCCGGCCAGACAAGAGAGCCCGGGCAATTTCCACCCGCTGGATCTGCCCGCCGGAAAGGTTGTTGCCATTCTCCCCGACTGGATAGTCCAGGCCGTTTTCCTGGATCAGGTCATCCAGGCCCGCTTCATGGCAGGCCATGAGCAGCTCTTCTTCATCTACCTGCCGGCCCAAGGTCACGTTAAAGCGGAGGGTGTCGTCAAACATAAATGGCTTCTGGTTGACGTAGGAGTAGAAGTTGTGGGCCTTGTACCAGTCCCCCGTTACTTCTTCGCCGTTGATCAAAATTTCCCCGTGGCTTGGCTTGTAGATCCCCAGCATGAGGCGCAAGAGGGTGGTCTTACCCCAGCCAGATGGTGCCATCAAGAGAATTTTTTCCCCAGGCTTAACCTTGATGTTCACGTGTGCAAAAATCTGCCGCTTGCTGTGCTTGGTCACATAAGCCACGTCCTTGATTTCCATGCCGTCGAAGTGGTCAACCGGGTAATTATCGTCTTTTTGCACGTAGTTGAGGGCCCGCTGGGTTCTCTGCCACATCGGCACCGTGGACTTGACCTGGTTAAACTCATTAAACAGGGTCACCACCGGGCTGATGAAGTTGATGGCCAAGTCGACCATCATGACCAAGGTCCCGACCGCCAGCCGCCCCTGCATCATCATGATCCCGCCGATCGTGCAGGGAATGATGAAGCAGAAAAGTTCAGCCGCTGAGTAGATCAATTCCAGGGCCCAGGCCTGGGTCAAGGTCATGTTCCGAAGAGCGGTTTCCATGTCCCCGGCAGCCCCCACCGCCCGCTTGACGATATTAGTGCGGACGTTGTAGAGCCGGGCTGACTGGGCCCCGTTCAAGCTGTCTGACACGTACTGGGTGTAGACGGCATTCTTCTGCGTCCAGATCCGGGACTTCCTGGTGATGATCTTGCTGGTAATCATCTGCACGCCGGCCGGAGCCAGAGTCGCCACGATAAAGACCAGGGTCATTTCCCAGGAGTTATAAAAGGCAAAGGCCAAAGAGCCAACGAAGGTCAAACTTTGGTAGATAATGTCCAGCTGAGCCGTGACCCGGTTGGTTTCGATCTGCTTTAAGTCGTTGGTCATGAAACTCAGCCCGTCCTTAGTGTCCAGGCTGTTTTGGTCGATCAGGTAGCGGAGGTTGGCCTCTTTCAAGGTCATGTTCACGCTTCTGATAATGTTCATTTTGGTCGTTTCATAGAAGAAATTGCTGGCCATGAACAAAAGCTGGCCCCCTGCCGTCAAGGCCGCGAAGCCGACCAGGCGGCCGTAATCAGCCTTGCCGGAAGAGGCAATGTTCAGCATGACCTTGAGCATGTAGGCCACGAACAAAACATTGCAGGCCTTGATGGCGGCCAGGAAGCTGAACAGGGCTACCTGGCTTTTCCGTGCGTATTTGAGACTCATTGGATAATCCCTCTCTTTCATAAACATTATAGCAATCTTTCCTATTTTTGCCGCCAGCATTGATATAATTAAGATAATCCTAAGAAAGTAAAATCTTGCTAAAGTCTGATTCTTGGCAAAGCGTGACAATTTTTTAAAAAAGAGAAAAAGACCGAAAAAATAGCAGGAAAAACAAAGAATAAAAACTAGAAAGAAACGAGAAGACAAAATAAATGAAATTAGTTGAACTGCATACCAAAGCCGACCAATTATCCGGCAGCTACTATCTGGGCTACCTGGTCTACCAAAGCGCGGACGCGACCACCCTCATCAGCCTGGACGACGACGCCAATGCCGGCGGGGTCTTGATCATCAATAACCAGGACATCTTGGCCAGCGTCGACGAATCCCCCAGCCTGGCCTACTGCCAGCGCCTGATCGATGAAGGCAAGTCAACCGACCCCTTCTCCCTCATGCCCCTCAACCAGGAGCTCCTGAGGACGCCTTTGACCAGCCTTAGCGCGGCCAGCCAAGCCGCACTGGAGAAGGACCTGGTCGTCAATATCACCTTAACCAGCGGGATCGTCTACACCGGCATTATCGCCTTAGCCGGTCCAACCGAAATCCAGCTGAAGCAGATCGGGGACGACTACGAGCTGGACCCTCTCTGCCTGGTCATCCCCCTGTCTGCCATCTCCAGCCTGGAATTAAACGCTCCTTTAAACAAGCTCTGGAAAAAGTACCAGGCGGTTAAAGAGCAGTTTGCCGGCCAAAATCCTTACGGCTTAGTTGAACTTTACCTGGACTGGCTGGATGACGCCCGCTTTGGCAGCTGCCTTTTGGGCCGGGTCCTGGACCAAAGTGACCAGTACCTCCTTTTTGAAAGCTTGAACGACTACGGGCAATTAGAATCCATCTGCCTGGTCAACAGAGAAGACGTGATCCACGAAACAGTAAATTCAGCAGCCATCGACTTCTCCAGCTTCCTGGTGGCTTACAGCCAGGAAAAGGGAATTTTTGACCCGGGTCACTTGGGCAAACTGGCCCAGTCCTTAGACCATGTCCCGACTGCCCGGGAAGTGATTGAAAAAGCCGGCAAGCAATTGGTCAGCGTGGACGACTACGAATTAGCCGGGGAAAACCTGGGCTACGTGACGGCGGTAAACGAAGCAGGTTTCACCATTGAGGACCCGGAAAGCGGGCAGGAAGTCAGCCACCTTTTTGAAAATGTCTGCGCCTTGGACTTGGCCAGCACCGAGCTGGAAAAAATGCGGGAATTCCTGGCGGCCCAAAACCAGTAGGCAAATAAGGCTTATAATAGATAAAGGCATATATGAACTAGATAGTTATAGTTAGGAGATTTTTCCAATGAAACAAGGAACGACGATTTTGACTTTGGACAATGGCTACCATCTTTGGACCAACACCCAAGGGACAGGCGACATCCATCTGCTCTGCCTGCACGGAGGCCCGGGCGGCAACCACGAATACTGGGAAGACACGGCTGAACAATTAAAGAAGCAGGGCTTGAACGTCCAGGTCCACATGTACGACCAGCTGGGCTCCCTTTACTCTGACCAGCCGGACTACAGCGACCCAAAGATCGCGGACAAGTACCTGACTTACGAATACTTCCTGGACGAAGTTGAAGAAGTCCGGCAAAAGCTGGGTATCGATAACTTCTACTTGATCGGGCAAAGCTGGGGCGGACTTTTGGTCCAGGAATACGCGGTTAAGTACGGTGACCACTTGAAGGGGGCCATCATCTCCTCCATGGTTGACGATATCGACGAATACGTGGCCGCGGTCAACCGCCGCCGGCAAGAAGTCCTGCCGCAGACCGAAATCGACTTCATGCACGAATGCGAAGCCAAGAACGATTACGCCAACCAGCGCTACCAAGACGACGTGCAGATTCTGAACATCAACTTTGTTGACCGCAAGCAGCCTTCCAAGCTCTACCACCTGGGCAACCTGGGCGGCACGGCTGTCTACAACGCCTTCCAGGGCGACAACGAATTCGTCATCACGGGCAAATTGAAGGACTGGCACTTCAGAAGCGAACTGCCAAAGATCAAGGTGCCAACCCTGCTGACTTTTGGCGAAGTGGAAACCATGCCCCTGGAAACGGCCAGAACCATGCAGAAGCTGATTCCTAACTCCCGCCTGGTCACTACTCCTGACGGCGGCCACCACCACATGGTCGACAACCCGGATGTCTACTACAAGCACCTGGCTGACTTCATCAAGGAAGTCGAAGCCGGCACTTTCCAAGGCGAATAAGATTATGAAGTCCTCATTTTTGAGGGCTTTTTTTGTAAAAGAAAGCTTAACCTTTGGTAAAAGATCCAAGTTGTAAAAAGCATCTGCCTTTAGCTTTTAGCCATTTTCAAGTAAAATAGGCTAAGACTAATTAGAAGCATTTAGGAGGCAAAAATTTGACAATCGGTAAAGAACTACAGAAACAGCGCCGCGCCAAGCAGCTCAGCCTGGAAGCCGTTAGTCAAACCCTGCGGGTCGACCAGGCGACTCTGCAGAAGATTGAAGCCGATGATTTTCAAGGCTTAAACCCGGTCCTGGTCAGAAGTTGCATCCGGCAATACGCCAGCCTGCTGGGCCTGGACGGGGCAAAGCTGCTCGACCAGTTTACTGAGCCAGCTGACGCCGGCAAGGACATCCCTGCTGCCAGCGCCCAAGCCGCTAAGCCAGCCAGTCCAGTTAAAGAGAAGGTAACTGAAGTCCGGGCCGCTAATCCGGCGCCAGTTAAGGAGGCCAGCAAGGCCAAGGAAATTTTGGACAAGAGCAAGGTGCCGCATGGCTTCAAGGCAATTTTTAAATTCTTTGACGCCATCAACTTGGACAAGCTCTTAAAGATCGGGATCTGGGTCATCTTGGGCCTGGCCGTGGTCGGGTCCGTAGCTGGCGGCTTCGGCGCCCTGGCTTCTAAGGCTACCAGCATTTCCCGCTCATCCAGCTCTTCCAGTTCCTCGTCATCATCATCTTCTTCATCTAAGCCGGAGCAAGATGATTCCGCTAAGTCTGATGAAAACAAGCCAAGCCATGATGACCAGCAGAGCCAGCCGAGCCAAAGCCAAAGTGAAGAAAAGCAGGCAAGTTCTTCCAGCCAGGAAGAGAGCCAGGCCAGCTCTTCCAGTGAAGCCAGCTCCTCTAGTTCCGCGGCCAGCTCATCTAGCCAGGAAGAAAGCAGCCAGGAAGCTTCCTCTAGCAGCCAGTCAAGCACGGACACGACGACTGATACAAACGAATAAAGTGCATGCAAAAAAGCGCCCGGGTAACCGGACGCTTTTTATGTCTGTTATTTTTGGCCTTAAGCCCGGCCCTTGTAAGTCCCTTCCAGGGTGTTGATGACCAGTTCGTCGCCTTCGTTGATGAAGTCCGGTACAGTGACAACCAGGCCAGTTTCCATCGTAGCTGGCTTGCCGCCGGAAGCAGCGGTTGCCCCCTTGATGCCTGGCTGGGTTTCTACAACCTTCATGTTAACAGTTGATGGCAATTGCACGGCCAAAAGTTCCCCGTCTTCAGTGAATTCCAGGATAACTTCGATATTTGGCATCAGGTACTTGACGTCGTCACCCAGTTGATCGCCGGAAATCGCGTATTGTTCGTAGGTTTCCGTGTCCATGAAGTTGTAGCTGTCGCCTTCAGCGTACAGGTATTGGGCGTTCTTCTTGACGACTTCGACCAGCTCGATCTTTTCACTTGGCCGCATGGTCTTGTGGATCACGCTACCGGCCCGGACGTCACGCAGGTCCATTTGCATAACGGTGTTGCCCTTGCCTGGCTTGTGGTGGTTAGCCGCCATAACCAGCATCAGCTTTCCGCCATCGTCAAAAATCATGCCTTTTTTCAATTCAATTGCTTG
Organism: Lactobacillus delbrueckii subsp. bulgaricus; assembly: GCF_046938665.1. Lineage (GTDB taxonomy): Bacteria > Bacillota > Bacilli > Lactobacillales > Lactobacillaceae > Lactobacillus > Lactobacillus delbrueckii_C. The sequence continues at coordinate 17,692 of NZ_JBKZCD010000027.1, read as the reverse complement.
CATAAAAAAATCTCCCTAATAAATTTTTTATCACTGTTCTTCATTATACCATTGACTTAAAAACCGCGAAGGTAAATTTTGTCAATCAAGTGCCCTTCAACCTTATGCAGGATCAAGTTGGCCCGCTCCTTGGTCGGGGCGATGTACTGACGGAGGTTGACTAAGTTGACCATCTGCCAGGTTTCTTCCGCCAGGCGCAGGGCCTCGTCTTCCGGCCCGTTGGCCAGCTTGTAGTAGAAGTTGCTTGGATCATTCTTCTTCATCTTCATGATCTTCTTGAAGCGCTGCATGTACCACTTTTCAATCAAGTCTTCGTCAGCATCAATATAAATTGAAAAGTCAAAAAAGTCGCTGGTCACCAGCTGGCCGCTTTCCGGCAGCTGCAGGGTGTTGATCCCTTCAATGATCAAGATGTCGGGCTTTTCCACATGGCCATAGCGGCCCGGGACGATGTCACTTAATTCCTGGGAATACAGGGGATAAACGACGTCATTTTTCCCGCTGACCACGTCCTGGAGGAAGTCTCTGAGCATCTGCATGTTGTAGCTTTCCGGAAAACCCTTCCTGGGCATCAGCTTCCGCTTCTCCAGCTCCTGGTTGGGGTAAATGAAACCGTCAGTAGTCATCATTTGGGTCTTCAAGTCCGGGTAATACCGGGTCAAAAGCAGCTGCAAAAGGCGGGCAGTCGTGGACTTACCCACGGCAACTGAGCCGGAAATGCCGATAATATAAGGCACCTTGCTTTCCGGCAGCTGCAAAAATTCAGCCTTCTTAGCGGCTGTCGCCTGCTTGGCTTGGTAGGCCAGGTAGATATAGTTCAGCAGGGTCTGGTAGATTTCATCGACGTCCTTGACGTCCAGCTGGTCGCCCAAAGACTTGACCTTGGCCAGCTCTTCACTGGTCACCGCCAGCTCAGTCTTGGGGGTTAAAGCCGCCCAGGCCTGCCGGCTGAATTCAGTATAGTTTCGCATCTTTTTACTTGTCCTTTTCTCATTCTTTATCTATTATAGTAGAAAAAGCAGGAGAAACTGGCAAATGCCAGCTTCATTTTTCGAAGAAATGGGTGAATCAAATGAAGAAAGTCGTGCTTTTTGGCGATTCAATTTTTAACGCGTATGACGGGCAAAAGGATACCGACCGTTTGACTAAGGCCTTGGCCAAGCGGCTGGGAGACGCTTACGAGGTTGTGAACATCTCAGTCAGCGGTGCCTGCGCCCAGGACGTCCTGCCCAGAGTCGGCAGCTTGCCGGCCTGCGACATTTTGGTCGTAGAGTACGGGACCAACGATGCTGCCAGCTGGGGCTGCAGCGCCTATGACTACCAGGAGGGCCTAGAAAGCTTGATCAAGCAGGCCCAGAAGGTAACCGGGGCCAGCGACACCCTGGTTCTGGCTCCGTCCATGCCGGATTTGACAAAGCCGGAAATGGCCGCGGCCTACGACTTGGAGAAGCTGGACGAGTACGTCGACATCGCGCAAAGAGACGCCGGCAAGACCAACTCCTTCTTCTTTGACCTGACCCATAAGATGGAAAAGCTGAAGGACCTGCCTTCCTTCATGATCGCAGACGGCCTCCACTACAGCGAAAAAGGAATTTCCTGGCTGGCCGATGTTTTGGCTGACCAAATCAATAAGATGGCATAGGAAAAGCGCTCGCTTGCTCGGGCGCTTTTTTTGCCGCTTAAACGGAATAATTGACCGCTTAGCCTTGACCTCTTTCATTTTGTCTTAATTTTCCCCATAATAAGAGCTGAAAGGGGGAAAGAAAATTGCAGGTAAAGTTTTCACAAGATGACCAGCTGGCTGAGGGCCAGATCATCATCAAGGCCAAGGAGCTGACACCTGAAATCGCGGCGGCCCTGGCTCTTTTAGAAGAGCAATTAACCAGGAAAATCACCGGCTACAAGGACAATTCAGAAGTCATCCTGCCCCTGGCCGACATCCTCTTCTTTGAAACTAGCGACCGCCATGTCTGGGCCCATGACAGAGACAGCAGCTACCTGGTCAAGCAGACCCTGAAGCAGCTGGAAGCCAGCCTGCCAGCTGACTTTGACCGGGCCTCCAAAAGTGCCCTGGTCAACTGCCGGCAGGTCAGCGCCGTCAAGCGGTCAATTACCGGCTGCGAATTAGCCTTTACTGCTTCTTACAAGAAGGTTTTCGTCTCCCGCCGCTACTATCAAACGCTAATCAGCCATTTGCACGAAATGAGGTAAGCACAATGAACAAGAACAGAAAAACCGCGGTCAGATGGGGCTTGATCTTAATCGCCCTGGCCCTCCTCTTGCTGCTGAGCCAGATTTTTCCCCAGGCCTTTGCTATTTTTAACATCTTCAATCTCAGCTGGGGGCAGGTCTTCTGGATCCTGCTTTTAGCCTGGATCACCTGGGGCAGCTTTAAACACCGGGGCATATTCATCGGGATTTTTGCCAGCGGCTTGATCGTCAAAATCATCAGCCAGGCCTACCAGCTCTTTAACTGGACCGGCTACATGTACCTGGCCCTCTTCCTGATTGCTCTGGGCGGCCAGCTCTTAGCCGGTGAAAAAATGCAGGTCAATGTGACAGTTGGCAAGTGGGACGATGACGGTGATGATGACAGCAATTTCAGCTACAGTGAATCTGCCGGCAAAAATGGGGAAAAAGTCGCGATCGACTCAGTCTTCTCCAAATCCGTCCGCTACATTCACAACCAAGAGCTGCACAAGCTGGACGTCTCCACCGTCATGGGGACGACCAGCCTTTACTTGGACCAGGCCAAGCTCAAAGACGGCCAGGCCAAGCTGGATTTAGATGCGGTCTTCTCTAAAGTTGACCTCTATATCCCCAGCGGCTGGCGGGTCCAAGCCGACGCCAGCCCGGTCTTCTCCCGCTTTTCCGCCCTCAACCCCAGTGACCTGGCCCTTGCTGCCCCGCTTTTAAAAATTGATGCTGACCTGGTCTTCAGCCAAGTTACCATCCACCGAGTCTAAAAAACTGTTCAGTTCCTTATTTAATAAGGCTGAACAGTTTTTCTTTTATTCTATTTTGCTCTAATCAACCTTGCCCAAGTAATTTGACTTTTGTCCGAACCACTTCTGGTTGATCTTGGTCAAAGTCCCGTCGGCCTGCAGCTCCGCCAGGGCCTGGTTGATCTTCTTTTTCAAGGTCTTGTCGCCCTTCCGCATCCCTACCGCGAACAGGTCCTCTGGCACCTCTTTATTCAAGATGACCTGGTAAGACTTTGAGTCTGCCTCGTGCTTAATGTAGTATTCCGCGTAGGTTTCATCCAGGAGGATCCCCTTGATTCTGCCGGCGTTGAGGTCCAGGAAGGCTGACGGAATAGTGTCGTAAAGGACCTTGCTCTTCGGCTTAATGACCTTTTGGCTGCCATCCAGCCAGATCTGGGCGGTTGACCCGCTCTGGGCCCCGATCGCCTGCCCTTTCATCTGGGCAAAAGACTTGATCCCGCTGGACTTCTTCACGACCAAAACCTGCCGGTTGCGCAAATAGCTGCGGCTGAAGGCAACTTTTTTCTTCCGCTGGCTGGTCACGCTGTAGCCGTTCCAAAGAACGTCAATCGTCCCGTTTCTCAGCTCCGTTTCCTTCATGGACCAGTCGATGGTCTGGAAGTCCGCCTTAAGGCCCAGCTTCCTGCACACGGCCTTGGCTAAGTCGACGTCGTAGCCGACCAGCTGCCCGTCTTTTTGCCGGAAGTCCATGGGAACGAAGGTGTCATCCAAGCCGATCACCAGGCTGCCCCGCTTTTTAATCTTAGCCCAGGTGTCTTTTTGGTTGGCTTCTTTAGTTAAATTGCTGCAGGCTGTTGTCAAAAAGCAGGACAAGACCAGGCCCAGCAGCAGGATTCTCTTAAACCATTTCATCTGCCCGTCACTATCCTTCCAGCGGCTTAACTTCCAGGACCTGGTCGGCCACCTTTTTGGCAAAGTCCATGTCGTGGGTGATGATCAATTGGGTCAGGCCCGATTCCTTCAAGCTCAAGATGAGGTCGGCCACCTGGTCCCGCAAGGCCGGGTCCAAAGCACTGGTCGGTTCATCGTAGCAGAGCATCTTCGGCTGCATGGCCAAAGCCCGGGCGATGGCTACCCGCTGCTTCTGCCCGCCGGAGAGCTGGTAAGGGTAAAGGCCGCCCTTATCCGCCATCTGCAGCTTCGCCAAAAGCTCCTTGGCCTTGGCTTCCGCTGTTGCCTTGTCTTCTTTCAAAGCCAGCTGGGGAGCCAAAGTGATGTTTTCCAAAACTGACATGTTTGGGAAAAGGTTGAAGTCCTGGAAGACCACGCCCACGGCGCCCCGCTCTTCTTGACTAAGCTCGTATTTTTCCCCGTCCAGGCTCATGCTGCCCGCGTCAGCTGTTTCAAGGCCGGCCACGATCCTGAGCAGGGTCGTCTTCCCGGCCCCGGAAGGACCAACCACCGTGAGGATCTCCCCGTCCTTCAGGCTGAAGTTCATATTTTGCAAAATCTGCCGGTTGCCAAAAGACTTGGCTAAGTTTTTTACTTCAAGCATGTTTCGTCCTCCTATCTGTAGTATGAGTAGTGCTTTTCCAGCTGCCGCAAAAGCAAAGTGCACAGGCCGATCAAAAGCAGGTAGATCAAGGCTACCAAAACCAGCGGCACTAAAGTCACGTCCCGGGCCGTAGCCAGGTTGCCGGCTCTGAGCAAGTCGCCCAAACCGATCACGTAGACCAGGGAGGAGTCCTTGACCAGGTTGATCACTTCATTGCCGATTGAAGGCAGGACGATTTTTATTACCTGGGGAATAACGATCTTTCTAAGGGTCTGCCCGTAAGTCAATTGCAGGACCTTGGCTGCCTCAAACTGTCCCCGGTCGATGGCCTGGTTGCCGCCCCGGAAGATTTCAGCGAAGTAGGCCGTGTAGTTTAAGACAAAGGCCACCAAAGCCGCCATATAGCGGGGGAAGGTCAAGCCAACAATTGGCAGGCCATAGAAAACAAAGATCAGCTGCAGCAAAAGCGGCGTCCCCCGCATCAGCCAAACGTAGAAGTTGAGCAGCCACTTCAATGGGGCAAAGCGGCTGCTTAAGCCGAAGGAGACCAGGATCCCCAAAGGCAGGGAGAAGATCAAAGTTTCAAAAAAGATTTGCAAGGTCATCCCCGCCCCGCTGAAAAGGGAGGGAAGTATTTCCATAACGTATTTCATTCGTTTTACCCGCTTCCTAGAAAAAAGAAAATAAAAAAGTCCTCCCGGCCCCGAAGGGCCAAGAGGACGCGTCAGCGTGATTCCACCTCGTGTTCACCGGTCCCTCGCGGCAACCGGCCTCACCAGCTTGAAAAAGCCTTCAAGCTGCAGCGGTAACGGGCTGACCCGGAAGGAGCTACTAAGCCTTCACCCCTCCTGCTCACAGACGTGTGTTCAGCCAGCCCTCGCTCCCCTTTCCACCAGCGGGAAGTCTCTATCTGTCTAGGCAGGCCTACTTCTTCTGTTCATCGCGTGAAATATAACCGACTCTAAGTCTGTTTTTAGTAATATTAAACTAATATTAAAAAGCCGTCAAGCTTTTCTTTTACTTTTTTGCAAAAGTTGCTTCGTTAGTTGGCAAAAGCGGACTCTTTTCACCAGCGTAAACCAGGTCCAGCTTGTACATGGCCCGGGAAGCGATCGTGTAGACCAGCTGGGTCTCGTCTTCTTCGTGGTAGGTCGCTTTAGAGGCATCCCACATGATTACGGCGTCAAATTCCAGCCCCTTGGCCAGGTAGGACGGCAAGACCAGGTTCCCTTCCACCAGGCGCTGGTTGGCACTGGAGATAAGGTGGACCCCTTCAAGCTGGTCAGCCAGCTTTTTGGCCGCCTCCAGGTCCTTGGTGATGATGGCAGTCGTCAGCTTTTGGGCGTCATTTTCCGCTAAAGCTGCTTTCAAAGCCGCTAAAGCTTCTGCTTCATCACTTCTGCCCCAGACTTGCGGCAAAGGCCCCTGCCGGTTGAAGCTTTCGATTTTTTCACCATGGCGGAGGATCTGCTTGGTATAATCAGTCAGCTGCTTGGTTGACCGGTAGGACTTGGTCAACTGAACCACCTTGGTCTTTTCCGGGTCAAAGAGGCCGGAGATCTGCTTTAAGAGGCTGCTGCTCTCGTCCTTGGTAAAAATCGCCTGGTTCAAGTCGCCCAGCATGGTGAACTTGGCCCGGGGGAAGTTGTAACGGAGATAGGCCAGCTGGAAGGCTGAGTAGTCCTGGATTTCGTCGATAAAGCAGTAGCGCATCTCCAGGTTAGTCTGGCGGGCAATGATCTGGTCGTAAAGGTAAAGATAGGCTGAAGCATCCCGGAGGTCAATTTCCTGGTCTTTGAACTTAGCCTTAACTTCTTCAACATGGGCCAGCCATTCTTCTTCACTGATCCCGTACTTGGCCAGGTCCGTCATCTTCGGCACAGCCCGCAAAAAGGCCAGGTACTGGCCCCGCAGGTTCAAGAAGCCATTGTGGTTGATCCGGCGGGCGACTTTAGCCAGGTGCTTGATAACGATCTTTTTGCCCAGGAAGGCCCGTTCCGCCTTTTCTGAAGAGAATTCCTGGTCCGGCCGGTCGTACATGTCCAGCATCTGCTCGTGGCTGAGCCCTTCGATTTCCCGGCTGACCCAGACCTTGCGGGCTTCACTGGCCACCCGCTTGTTCAAGCGGCGGATCAGTTCCTCGCGGGTGGCGTCAATCCGGTTGCCCAGCTTGTAGTTTTCATTGAAGGAGTAGTAGAGCTCCTTGATTTCTTCCTTGCTGAAAAACGGCTTCTTTTTGGTCCGGAAATAGATATTGCGGAAGATCATGCCGGACTTGTTTAAGTGCTGGCCATAGCGGGTAGCCAGCTTGTAGAAGGCCAGCGAATCCTTGAAGCGGCCGATGGCCGTATCAGCCTGCCGGTCTTCAAACTGGTCAAAGAGGTTCTGCACCTTCATCTTCGGCAAGCGGCGGGCGATGAACTGCCAGTAGGTCATCTGGACCATGTTCTGCTCGCCCATTTCCGGCAGGACGTTTTCGATATAGTCGTTAAAGAGCTGGTTGGGACTGAACATGATCACGTTCCCGCTCTTGAGGTTGCCCCGGTAGCGGTACAAGAGGAAGGCGATCCGCTGCAGGATGGCACTGGTCTTGCCAGACCCCGCTGCCCCTTGGACAAAGAGCAGGTCGCTGGTCGTATCCCGGATGATCTTGTTTTGCTCCTTTTGGATGGTCTTGACGATGGACTTCATCTGGATGGAGGACTTTTCTGACAAAACTTCCATCAGCATCTGGTCGCCGATGGTTTCGTCAGTGTCAAACATGTTGATGATGGTCCCGTCTTCAATCATGAACTGCCGCTTCTTGCTCATGTCGACTTCAATCGGGCCTTCAGGTGAGTAGTAGGTTACCTTGCCGATCTTGCCATCGTAGTAGATTGAGGAGATCGGGGCCCGCCAGTCATAGATCAAAAGCTCATTGTGCTCGTCCATGAAGGAGGCCAGGCCGATATAGATGCTTTCCGGCTCTTCGCCAGCCTCCTCAAAGTCGACCCGGGCGAAGTAAGGATGGACATGCAGCCGCTTTAAAGTGGCCAGTTCGCGGGCGTTGACCTGCCAGGCATTGTCGCGTTCTTTGAGCATTTGCTGCTGCTGCTGAATCGACAGGGCCGTGTCCATTGAGGTCGAGTAGTCGTCAAAGTCCAGGCGAATATCATCATAGAAGTGGGCGCTGATGTTGCGGGCTTCGGCCTTGTCTTTGGCGATAGCCTGCTTGAGCTGGTCCCCCTTTTGATCAATCTTTTGCAGGACCTGGTCCAGGTGGGCTTGTTCTGCTTTGCGGTCTGAGTTTTCTACCATGTGAAATATGCACCTTTTCTAAAAAATAAACTCCAACAGCTTTTCTTTGAAAAAACTTGCCTAATATTCTACCATTTTTCAGCTTAAAACTAAAGCCAGACCTCCTTAGGAAAAGCTTAAGCAGTTTCAGCGGCCTTTTTGCTAGGAAAAAGAGCTGGCAAATCTTATAATAATTAACACAAAGGAGAAAATTGATGCGACGATTTTTTAATTTCATCAAGAACCTGCTCATCTTAGCGATCATGGCCGCGGCCGTGGTCAACTACCATGAGCAAATCCAGACTTTCCTGCTGGAAGCAGCGGGCACGGCCAGCACTTATCTGGAGCAGAAAGGCTTAAAGAGCAAGACTCTGGACTTAAGCGGCGGCATCGTCACGGAAAGCAATAAGAAGGTCACCAAGAACACGACCGGCTACCGCTGGCCAAAGGCGACGGCCAAGGTCTACATCGGGGTCAAGCAAACCGACCTCTACAACGCCACGGTCAATGCCATGGCAGCCTGGAACCAGACGGGGGCTTTTACCTTTAAACAGACCAAAAACAAGAAGAACGCCCAGATCGTGGTCATGGCCAACTCCAAGAACAACGGGGCAGCGGGCCTGACCACCTACAAGTACCTCAGCCATACCAACCGGCTCTACTCAGCCCAGGTGGCTCTGAACACTTACTATCTGGAAAACGACTATTACAACTACACGCAGGCTAGAATCGTCAACACGGTTGAACACGAATTAGGCCACGCGATCGGCTTGGACCACCGGACCGGGGTTACCGTCATGTACCCGACCGGATCCATCTACACAATCCAGCCAAAGGACATTAAGCTGGTTAAGAAGATTTACAAGAGCAAGTCATAAGGCAAGTTAGAAAATGAAACGGATTTATCTGGTTAGACACGGGAAAACTTTTATCAACAAGTACAACAAGATGCAGGGCTGGTGCGATACCCCCTTGACCGATGAAGGCCGGGAAGGCGCAGAAAAGGCCGCTGAGGCCTTGCAGGAGCTGCCTTTGGACATTGCCCTGTCTAGCAACACTTTGCGGGCCAGCGAGACCTGCGAAATCATCATGGAGAAGAACTGCAACAGGGACCTGCTCCAGCACCTGGCCTACCCTTACTTCAGAGAGCACTTCTACGGCTACTTTGAGGGGATGGACAATGACGTGGCCTGGCGGATGGTCGGCGCGGCCCACGGCTTTACTAACGCCACTGGTTTAGCGGAAAACGCGACTTGCGACCAGATCGCTGACTGGACTAAGGAAGCTGACCCCTACCATGATGCTGAAGACAGCAAGGAATTTTGGGCCCGCTGGCAGAAAGGCTTTGACCTAATCCAGCAATTGGACGGAGCAGAAAATATCCTGCTGGTCAGCCACGGTTTTGCGATCAAGACCCTGGCCCAGAGATTCGCGGTGGACGGAATCGACACGACTGTCCACCCGAGAAATTCATCAATTTCGACTTTAGTGATGGATGAAGCTGGCAATTTGCAGATGACCAGTTACAACAAATTGCAGCTGTAATTTTTACCAGATTTTTACGGGCAAAAGGCTTGCAAGTTAGCAGAGAGCTACTATAATATGAGCCGGCAAGAGAAAAAGCAAGATTCCAGTTTAAGGATGGAGCGCAATTAAATATATGAGAACGAAGATTTTTGGTCACCGCGGTTATCCAGCCAAGTTCCCGGAGAATTCCCTGGAGGGCTTTGACTACTGCATGCAGCACGGAGCTGAGGGGATCGAATTCGATGTCCACTTAACCCGCGATGGGGTGCCGGTGATCATGCATGATGAGAACATCAAACGGACCACCAATGGCAAGGGCTTGATCAAGGATTTCACCTTGGCACAGCTCGACCAGTTCCACCTGGCCAATGGTGAGCGGATTCCCCGTTTAAAGGACCTCTTCCAGTTGACTGAAGAATCTGGCTATGAAGGCCAGCTGAATTTGGAGATGAAGACCAATAAGTTCGATTATCCAGACTTGCCGGAGAAGATTTTTGCCCTGGCGGACCAGTTCAAGTTCAAGCAGGAGATCATCTACTCCTCCTTCAATTTGCAGACGCTGATCCACGCGCAGAAGATCCGGCCGGAGGGAAACTACAATTTCCTGACGAACAAGCGCCTCAAGGACCCGGCAGCTTTTGTCAAGGAGCACGGCTTTAAAGGGATTCACCCCAAGCGCTTGCTCGACACGGACACGCCGGAGCGGATTTGGACGGTGGACAGTCCCCTGCGGGCCAAGAAGATTATTGAGTACGGCGCGGCCGGCTTTTTCACCAACAAGTTCGAAGATATGATGGCCCTGCGCAAGCGGGTAGCAAACTATTAACAAGAATATAATGAGGGAGTTGCCTTAGCGGGCAGCTCTTTTTTGCGCGGTGTAACATAAGGATATTGCTATATCAAGCGTTGTATCCGGTTCCAGTGAGTGGTAGAATCAACTTGTCCAATATGTGTTAATGAATTAAGGAATGTGTAATTATGAAGAAAATTTCGAAAAATGTTCTGCTCGTGTCATCCGTTGGTTTAGCTGGGTCTGCATTCGCGGTTACTAATACCCACCCGGTATTTGCGGCAAGCAATGCTAGCAAGAAAACTACTGTGGCTAACGACCAAGCCAAGGTTAAGAGTGCGCAAAAGAGCGTTGACCAAACGCAAAGCAAGTTAACCCAAGTGCAAAATAATTTGAATACTGCTAACAAAGATCTGGCTCAAAAAGAGACTGAATTGGCAAACGCTAAAAGCACTGCCGAAGCTGCTAATAGTAAGGTGGCAGCTCCGAATAAGAGCAACGATGAGGCTCAGTCTGCCCTCAAACAAGCCCAAGCGGCTACTGATTCTGCAAACAGCGACTACCAAAACGCTGTTAAGGACAGTACCGACAAGCAAAAAGACTTGACCGATTCACAAAACAAAGTAACCAATCTTGAAAAGCAACTTACTGATGGCGAAAAGAATAATAACGACATCAAGCAAAAAGTCACTGAAAAGAACAATAAGATCAGCGACAACCAGAAAACTTTATCTGGCTTGCAACAAGAAAAGAGCGAATCTGACGCTAAGCTTGCATCCGCGCAAAGCGATCTTGCCGAAATGAAGCAAAAGGCTGATAGTGCCTCACAAGCTTTGCAAGCAGCCAAAAAAGATTTAAGTTCCGCAACCAACACTAATGAAAGCTTAACTCTTCCGCAAAGCTACATTGATTACGTTACTGGCAAGTCAACTGACTGGGATACTGCCAAGAAAGACCTGCAAGATGTAGTAAACAACCACACTTATCCATTTACTGATGGAGACGAAAATGATACTGTTTACGACGATCCTGCCGCCTTATCCGAAAGTGATCAAAAACGTCTGGATTTCTACGTGAAGAGCTTGATTGATTCCGTCAAGTCTCAAGTTGGATCAACCAGCAAGCTGACCATTACTGACGGTTCACTTGAGTTCGCTAAGCGTTACACGCAAGAGTACCAAAACAGCAACTATGTCTTCAGAAAATACAACGCAATCAAGTCAGCTTCAAGCATCATGGGGCTTGATGAGTATGCTGTTACTGGATATGACATTGCTGCCAACAGACAGGTTACTAGCCGGTCCATTTCGATTATCAATGGGTACATCTACAACTCATATGAATTCGGAACAACAAAGATGAGTGAAATTGCCAAGGCTGCTTTTGACTTGGTAACACAAGAACTGGCTAATCCAACTGATTACAACAACATCATTAACAACAATGGTTACTTCTCAGTTGCCGTAACCACTCAAGACGACAAATTCTACGTCTGCCTTTTGACGATCAACCCGGCTAACGTTCCAAGCCACTTTAACACTAACGAAGTTGTCAAGCCGAGCCAAGATGAGCTTGCTACTGCTGTTCAAAAGGCTCAAGCTGATTCAGATCAGGCCAACAAGGATATAGAAAGTGCACAAAGCACTTTTGATCAAGCCCAAGCTGAAAATCAAAAGCTTGGCCAAGAAATCAGCGATTTGCAAAAGAAGATTAGTGACGGTCAAAGTTCTGTCTCATCCTTGCAGAAACAGCTTACTGATACGGCAAAGCTTCAATCACAGATCAAAGAAACTAAGAACTCGTTGCCAGCAAAGCAAGCGGCTCTGCAAGCTGCGAATGAGAAAGTTCAAACTACTCAAAGCAAGCTGAATGACTGCAAGACTGCATTAGCCGCTGCTCAGAAAGAAGCAGCAAATACCCAAAGCAACTTGGATAAGGTAAAGGCTGACGCAAGCAGCGCACAACAAAAGCTCCAAACTGCTCAAAAGGCCTACGATGAAGCAAAGAAGAACCAAGAAAAGCTGACTGCGTCGGTTGCATCCCTCACCAAGAAGCTGGCCTATGAAAAGAAACAATTAGCACATGCCAAGGCAGTCTTAGCCCTTGCCCAAAGCAAGAAGGCTACTACTAAGAAGAAGTCAACAAAGAAATCAACGAAGAAAGCTACTACTAAGAAGACTACCAATAAGAAATCCACTAAGAAGTCAACCAAGAAGACCACTAAGAAGAAGGTCGCCAAGAAGGTAAAGAAGGCCAAGAAAGTAGTTGTCGCAAGCAGCAAGTTTACTAGCTTGAAGGGCAGCAAGAAGGCTTTTGTCGGCAAATGGAAGAAGGCTAAGTCCGTTTCCGGCTACCAAGTTCGCTACAGTACGGCTTCCTCAATGAAGAAGGCCAAGACTAAGAGCACCAAGGTAACCAAGCTTAAGGTTTCCGGCTTGAAGAGCAAGAAGAAGTACTACGTACAACTCCGCTCCTACCGCAAGCTCTCCGGCAAGACCTACTACTCAGCCTGGACAAAAGCAAAGACTGTCAAAACTCGTTAATCTAAGAATCAAACCTGATTCCAAACAAAAACTATCCCATATGGGATAGTTTTTTCTTTATCGTATACTTTATTCTTAAAAATCAGCGATAACCTCGCCTAATGTCCAAAGTGAGATAATTCCAGCCACGGCTTCCTGCCCATCTCTGTAGATGTATCCTTCCATGACTGTTGTGGTCATATTGTAAGTGTCCGTGATAATCTCAAATTCAGCATCCGGGTACTTTTCCAAATACTCTTGCAAGTTATATCTTACGCCCGAAAATTCCCCATTTTCCATCCCCTTGTCAAAAACTAAGGCATGGCATTCTTCCAAATCGATATCCGTGAACGTTAACTTTGCCGGGTAAAACTTCTCGGAATCTTTGTGGTACTCATACACTTGATCTAAATGCAAAGTGAGATTGCCATCGTTAACTTCCATTTTTACAATCCGGCTGTCATGCAAGTCAAACGGAATATTGCTGACCGTCTTCTTTATCAGTTTCATAGCTTCTCCTATAGTTTATCCCTGTTTTTCTAGTTATTAACGATAGCGCTCATCGACTCAATCAAGCCCGCGTCATTCAAGGTAACCTTGTCCGCACCATTTTTAATCATATCCGCAACAGCGTCATCATTCTGGTAAACCGTCCAGATTCCATAGTCCACGCCATACTTACGAGCCGCAAGAATATCATCAAGCGTTGTCGTATCCTTATTGCGGTCAGCGCCAGCCTTTAAGTGGGACAGGAAAATGTAGTCGTTATCGGTCAAATGGCGGTTGTAAATCCCCATCATGGCAATTTCTTCGCCACCCGGAATCACGTTTCTGACTTCTTCCAACTCACCAATATTAAAGGAAATCAAGGTCGTCTGCTTCTGCATCCCCACTTCGTTAATTTCCTTAACCACCTCTTTCAAGGCTTCCATATTGTTGATGTTCTTCAACTCCAAAAAAGCTTCCTTGCCATACTTCTTACAGATGTCTAAGTACTGACGCAAAGTTGGCACACGAAGATCTTCATAAACCTTATCCTTATCGACGCCATCCAACACACCCTTGATCTTGTAGTTTTCCACCTGGTCAAAAGGAATATCGTTGATGTTCTTGCTGTAGTTTGGATCATCCGCGCTGATATTGGTCGTCCGGGCCAAAGTATTATCGTGCATGATAACCAGCTTGTTGTCTGACGTATTAACCACGTCGGTTTCAATCCCCCAAATTCCAGCTTCCTCGCCAGCCTTTTCAAAAGCCAGGGTCGTGTTTTCCGGATACTTAGTGCTATAGCCCCGGTGGGCAATAAACTTGACTGCCGCCTTAGCCAGGCCAGAAGTACTCTGCGTCTTTACATCAACATTTTCCATCCGGACCAGCTTGGCAATATCAGCAATCTCGCTCTCTTCAATTGCCGCCTGATTGCTCTTTCTCACCATAATTAGGTACTTGTAACCCGGGTCCAGGATAATCCCCTGCTTTGACCAGTTGGCCTGCACGCCAACATAACTTGGCTTTTCACCATCTGTGTACTTAAGGGCCTTGATCTGGTAGTCAAAATAATTGTCCAAAGCCAGATACTTAGTTTGGTCAGCCTTGATATAGTCAACCGTCGTCAGCTCATTTTTGCTTTGGTAAAAATTCCCCGCGCTATCCAGGCCCCACAAGCCCAAGTCTCTTTCTGGCTTCTCACTTGCCGGCTGCTTGCGGTACTGGGCGTATAAAGTAACATCCTTTAAGGCATAGCTAGCCCCCAGATCATACTTTTCGCCGCTCCCATCCGCTTGAGTGTTAAAGGAATCGAGAACGTAGCCAGGTTTACTGAAGCCTGTCTCTGGCAAGGTGATTTTGTCGCCTTCCAATTCATGCAGGGTAATATTTGTCCCAAAGCCCTGGTTGGCGTCAATTTGAATAGTGTAATTTTCCAGCTTGCGGTACTGGGCCCACAAGGTCGTGCTCTTCTTAAAAGTGTAGGCCTTACCGAGCCGGTACTTCTTCCCCTCTCCGTTTGTGGCAACGGTATAGTTTAAGAACTTGTAGTCTTCCCGGTCAAAGCCAGTCTTTGGCAGAGTAACTTTCTTGCCTAAGGTGAAAATCTTCTTTTGCTGGCGACCAGACCCGTCATTGGAGGCAAAAGTCAGCGTTCCCTTAGCTGCAGTAACTTTAACCATGCAGGCGTAGCTCTTTTTGCCATTTTTAGCAGTAATCTTGGCTGTCCCGGCCTTGACGGCCTTGACCTTGCCCTTAGAAGATACTGTCGCTACCTTCTTGCTGGAACTTCTCCATGCCGTCTTTTTCTTGCTGTTCTTCAGATACAAGCGGGCTGTTTTTCCCTGCAGCAGACTCAGCTTTTTCTTATTTATAGAAACCTTAGCTTTTTTGCCTTTCTTGGCCTTCTTACTCTTCTTAACCTGCCGGGCGGCGTGCACTGGCTGCAGCGGCTCCAGCGGCTGCCCAATCCCAAAAGTCAGCAGGATAGCTGAGGCCAGCAGCAACTTTTTGATATCTTTCCGTTTCTTCAAAAAAATTCACTCCATTTTCTTTTCCTGTATATTAGATTAACATCTCTATTCTAGCGTATTTTTGCTAAATAAAACAAAAAGCCAATGAACAAATCGCCTTTTGTCCATTGGTAAAAATAGCTCTTAACTTGTTTTTAGCAGCTTATGCCAACCTATCGATAAAATGGTCAATCTGCAAGAAATATTCTACTAATTCCCGGTGCTTCTGCCCTTCTTTTTCATAGTAGTCCTGTAGATCAGCCAAATCCATCTGCTCCATCAGCTTAGATGCCGTCTTATCCTTGCTCCAGCTTTGGTGGCGCTGCTGCATCAAGTCATACATGTGCTGCTTAACATCTTCGTATGGCGCAAAGACATGTGTCTTCTTGCCCTCTTTAAAGACCAGGTAGTTCTCAATCTCCCGCTTAAAAGTCGCGTGAATATGTGCCTGCATCCCTGGATATTTTGCCCTGATCCGGTGCAAGTGCCGCTGGCTCTGCTTAGCTTCATCCGTCCCCTTGTCTGAGTCGATCAAGATGAACCAAGGCTCATTCAGTTTAGAAAAAAGGTCAAAATTCAGCCAGGCCAGCAGACTGCCGCATCCCCCGACCGGCAGGATAAAAAGCCCTTTTTCAGCAAAAGTCGCGTCCACCAGCTTTTCTTCATACATCCACTGGTTGATCTTGGTCACGAAACGGACGTCTTCCTGCCCTTCGACCAAGAGAACGCAGCGGGACTTGACCGCCCGCTGGTCAGCCGCCAGGCCCAAGCTGCTAGACGCTTCCGCCAAGATCTGGCTGTCACTCAAAAGCTGCTGCTGACCGGCAACCTTCTTGATGATCTTGGTCCCTTCTAAAGGCAGAAGACCCATCAAGTGCGGCGTGCGCGGAATCAAGATGACCTGTTTGTTCTTAGCGACCAGTTTAAGCAGGGCCGGGGCCAGCAAAGATTCATCTTCTTCTAACAAGTCATTTGCTTCAAAGGCATAGACCACGTTGTCGATGCTGGCATTTTCACTTTGGGCCAAAAGAAAGGCCAGAATAATCCGGCTGACCTTAGCCGTCCCGGTCACTCCGACCTTTTCCCGCTGCTTGATTAGTTCAGCCAGGTTGGGATCCTGGAAGACAAACTGGGGAGCTGATTCACCCAAGTCCCGGTAGTTGGCCAGAAGCTGGGAGAGACTGCGGCCCAGGCGGTCGTCCAGGTAATCCTGAATTTCCTTAATTTCCGCTGCCTTGTCGCGAATAGCGCTGCGGACCACGAAGTTCAAGGGGCTGGCCGCCTTTGACTCTTCATCAAAAAAGACATACAGGGGCATGCTGGCTGAAAGTTGCCGGTAGCGGCCCCGATTCTGGTCCGTAACTGGCTGAAAGTCCCCGCCTTCTTCCGCGAAGCTGTCGCTTTCTTCCAAATATTGCTTAAGATCAAAGGACTTTTTAATGGCAAAATTATCGAAATAGCAAGTGATGGCGATCTGCCAGTCCCCGTCTTTGAGGGCTTTCTCATTTAAATCCTGCGGCTTCAAAGGCCGCTTGGCCAAAGGGCCGTTGAAAAAGATGTCCAGAGCCCGCAGGATAGTCTTCTTGCCTACTTCCCCTTCGCCCAAGAGACTGGTTAGGGGAGCGAATTTCAGCTTAAAATTGCGATAACCGCGAAAGTTATGCAGCTCAACCGCGCGCAGCAACATAATTTGCTCCTTAATTGGCTTCGTCGCCGTGTCTTTGCCGGTAGTCCTTCCGGCTCATCTTAACCTTCGGTACCTTTTCAGTTGGGTTGGCCAGTTGCCGGCTGACCCGGTCCAAACGGGCAGCTTCTGCTTCCCCCTTGGCTTCAGCTTCCGCGTGTTCCCGGGCCTTGCGAAGTTTTCTGGCCTGGATGTCCCGCATCCACAAGGTCGGCATGATCGCTACGGCTCCTAAGAAGGCACCCATGGTGTTGGCGATCATGTCGTTAACATCATAAATCCCCAGCCCTGTCATCCTCTGGAAATGTTCAATAAACCAGGACAAGCAGAAGGCCATAAATGTGGTGATCATAATGCTGTGCAGCCACTTGGACCAGGATGGAATAATGTAGCCCAAGGGCACGAAGAGCAAAACATTCATCAAAAAGCCGTAGCGGCCACCATAGTTTGAGCTGGCAAAGACTTTCTTCAGCCCCCACTTCCAAAAGGCCGGGTCTTCCAAAACCTCTGAGCTAGCGGCCATTTGGGCCGGATGCTGCCAGTAGTAGACAGCAGCCGTCAGCATTCTTGAGGCAAACACATAGTAGATCAAAGCACAGCCATAGACAACCGTCACTACCAGCCGCAAAAATGAGTTACCCGTGCGGACTGCCCAGTAGCCTGCCAAAACACAGGCGCCAATGACCATAAAGCGAATCAGCAAAGCCAGTTCATGATACATTCTTTTTCACTTCCCCTTACGAATTCCTTTCTACATATTTTATACCAATCATTTAGCGACCACAAAATTTTGAAAACAATCAAACTAAAATAAAGATGATTTTTCTTCTCCATTCAGTCTTCAAATGTCTTATAATATTTTTAGCAAATGTTGTTAACTAATATATTGTGAAAT
>NZ_JBKZCD010000026.1:0-29812 GCF_046938665.1 Lactobacillus delbrueckii subsp. bulgaricus | reverse complement strand
CTAAGCAGGTCCTTTTAGCCTAATTCTACTGGTAAAGCTGGGTCAGCTTGTCCTTGTTTTCATCGTAGTTGATCCCGGAGAAAAGGTGGTCCAGCCACTCCAGGCTCAAACTAAACCAGCGGGCCGTGTGGGGATTGCCCTGCCAGAAGATGTCTTCCGTGGACAGTTCCGGCGTGGCCAAAGAGTAACCGTGGTAGCCAATGTCAAACATGTGGGCCTCACACTTGACCTTGTTTTTAAACAAGGCCTCTTCATAAGCCATGGCATTGGTCGGCAGGCAGATCGGGTCGTTCCAGGACTGGAAGATGAAAGTTGGCGGGGTCTGAGGACTCACCCCCAGGGCCGTATCAACAAGCTTGGGGTCAGGCGGCAGGGCCCCGTCAGCCCGGCCGCCGATTTCAAAGGCCACCTTGTGGACGTCAGTCAAAGGGTAGCCCAGAATCGTGGCGTTTGGCCGGACCTGGTCCCCCTCATAGCCATACTTTTCCTGGTAGACTGGCTCATCAGCCAGGTAATTGGCCGCGCTGACGATATGGCCGCCGGCAGAAAAACCAATCGTCATGATCTTACTTGGGTCAATCTGGTATTCAGCCGCGTGCTCCCGGTAATAGCTGACCGTGCTCAAGACGTCCAGGCCGGCATCAGGATAGATCATTCCTTCGTCTTGCAAAAGATTGTAGCTGACCACGCAGGCGTTGAAGCCCCGGCTGACATAGGCCAGGGCTACTGGCTCACTTTCCTTGACTGACAGGTGGGTAAAGCTGCCGCCCGGCACCACGATGGCCAAGGGACGGAGCTTGTTCAAAGGCGGCCGGTCGCCCGTAACCGTGTAGGTCTGCAGCTGGTAGGTCCGGCCGTTAAAGTTCTTGATCTCTAGTTTTTTCGTTTCCATTTTTTGCCTCACTTTGCCGGCTCATCCCCTTGGCCAGCAAAAAGGTTGCCAAAGGAACCGTCAGCAGCACACCGAGCAGAGAATACATGATGATCAGTGCTTCGTTTACAAAAAGTTTATCATTAATTACCTCACTAAAGGAATAGTGGAGCCGGTAATACCATAAAAAGAGGGACAAAAAGCTGCCAAACATCCCGTAAATGATGGTGTTCATGGCCGTGCCCAAAACGTCGTAGCCGATGGCTGCCCCGCTCTTCATCAGCTGCTCTTCCGTAATATCCGGCTTGGCCTTCTTCAGTTCCAAAATCCCCGAGCTCATCGACACGGCGGCTTCCGCCACCGCCCCAAGGGCGGAGAAAATGGCTACGGTAACGGCGATCTGCCCGTAGCTGATCCCCGGCATCTGGGAGTGACCCAGGAGGATTTCCCCGGCTTCCGGCCCCAGGCCGGCGGCTTGGGCCAGGTATTGGATGCCTAAGATCAAGACGCTAACGAGGGCTAAGACGATCAAAGAGGCGTAGAAGGAATTTTTGGCCACGGTATAGTCATGGGTGCCCAGGAAGATGATCGTGACCAGCTTGAGGGGCACGAAAATCGCGGTAATAATTGGAATGCTCAAGCCCCAGGAGATAAGCATGGCCACCAGGACCAGCAAGAGGCTGTTGATCAGGACGCTGAAGAAGCTGCGGATCCCGGTTTCCCCGCCGATGACGGTCATCAAGATGGCCAAAACGATGATTAAAGCGCCAAGGCTGCTCATTCTTGCTTCCCCCCTTTCTGCGGCTTTTTTAAAAAGAGGAGGCTGCAGAGGCTGGCAAAAACGATGGTCAAAACGATCCCGATCGCTGAAACAGCGCTCTGCGTCGCCCCTAAGGACATGGTGAAGTTAAAAGTCGTCGCGATAGTGTTATTGTCCCGGAAGTACAAGATTGTTTCCGGCAGGGCTTCAGAAATGAAGATCAAGACCAAAACATTGATCAAAGGCCCCATGATCTCCTGCCCCATCGTCCGCCCGCTGGCCAGCAGCTCCTTAACGGTAATCTCAGGCTTGTGCTGGATCAGTTCATACAGGCTGGAAACGATGTCCGTCGCCTCGTCCATAACTGCCCCAAGTACCCCCAGCAGGGCCTGGGCCATGAAGATCCCCCGCGTGTCCTGGGTGGCATAGTCGCCCATTTCATAGTTGAGGTAGGTCTCCCCGGTCAGTTTGATAACGGCATAGCAGAGGGCAAAAGAGACAAAGACCCCGAGCAGGGTCGCCAGCCAGGTGACCAGCATCTTTTTGTTCACCCCCTGCACGATAGCCAGGCTGAAGAAGGAGAAGACGATGTCAGCCAGCGAGAACATCCAGATGATCCCGGCCCCGTTGACCGCCACGTCCCACAGGATCAAGCAGTAAAATAGGATCCAGCTGATAGCCATGGAAACAATCAAGTGCCAGCTCCGCCGGCCGACTACCGCCACCATCAAGGCCAGGGTAATAGCCAAGGTCATGACCAGGATCCAGTCTCTTTTTGGTGAAACTAGGGCCAGGCTGCCATCAGTCACTGTCACGAAGACCCGCTCGCCTGCCCGGTACTTTTGGGTAACCAGCTGGGAAGGGTAGTAGGTGTTGACCGTTTCAAAAGTCTGCCCCTTGTACTTGCCGGTCAAGACTTGAACGTGCAGGTACTGCCGGCGTTCTTCATCCTTATTGCCGTAAATATCAGTTTCTTTTTTCAGCAGGCGGTCCTTGATCTTCGTGTCCGTGATCACCGCCACCGGGTTCTTATAGCCGGTCGTCTTAAAATAGGTCAGCGCGGCCAGGCCCAGACCCAGGGCCAGCAGGACCAGGGCGGCCAGGAAGCGCTGCTTTTTCGTTTCCATCCTCTTTGTATTTGCCTTTCCATTTTTTGCTAGTATTTAGCTCTTTTCATTTTAATGCAAAAAAAAGACCGCTTTCGCGGTCCCCTTTGATTTTTAAGCTTAATTTAGCAATTTGCGCCATTATTTAAAAATTTTCTTCCACCAGGGAGTCTTCTTAGGTGCCAGCTGCATGTCAGCCAGGGTCCGGTAGGTTGGCGCCCCCTTGGCCGCGTTCTCCTGGGCCCGGCTGAGCAGTTCCCGGTGAACTTCCTGGTCGCTCTTGGCCATGTCAGCCACGACCTGGGCCCTTTTCTGCTCCGGAGTGACCGGCTCATCTTCTAAAAAGCCATCATCAAAATCCGGCAGGTCCAGGACATCGTCGGCTGGCTCAACAGAATCAATCTGCTCTTCAGCAGCTTTTTCTGCCTTAGCCGCTGTCAGCTGGGCCAGCTGCTCTTTCAGTTCAGCAATTTCCTGGTCCTTGGCAGCCAGGGCGGCTTCCAGCTGGTCTTCCCTGGCGCTTTTTACCGGTGCTTCTTCCTTTGCACCAGCAAAAAGTTCCTGGGCCGCCTGGTCGACCTTCTGCCCTGCCTTGACCAGGGCCTGCATTTGCTTCAGTTTTTCCAAGTCTTCCGGCCGGTAGCGGCGGGCATTCTTGACCCGGGGAAAGTAAGCGGGTGAAGCAGCCTTCTCCACCGCCTGCGAATACTTGCGCAGGGTGTTCTCGCTGACCCCAAGGGCCTG
Organism: Lactobacillus delbrueckii subsp. bulgaricus; assembly: GCF_046938665.1. GTDB lineage: Bacteria > Bacillota > Bacilli > Lactobacillales > Lactobacillaceae > Lactobacillus > Lactobacillus delbrueckii_C. Next base: position 26,331 of record NZ_JBKZCD010000026.1, on the reverse strand, counting down.
GGCGGCTTCACTGGTCTTCATCTGCTCACTTTTCTCACTCATGTTCTGACTTTCTTTCGCAAAAAACTAAATTTTCAAAGTACTTTTTTCTTAGTCGTGCTTGTGCAGGAGGGTCTTCTTGTGGGCGTAGCGCTCTTCAGCCAGCTCGATCAAGCGGGTGATCAAGTCTGGGTAAGAAATCCCGGCTTCTTCAAACAGCTTCGGATACATGCTAATGTTGGTAAAGCCTGGCAGGGCGTTCAATTCGTTGAAGATGACTTCCCCGTCGCTTTCTCTAAGCATGGAGTCAACCCGGGCCATGCCGCTGCATTCAGTGATCTGGTAGATCTTCAAGGCGTTTTCCCGGACCTTTTCCGCGGTTTCTGCCGGGATCTGGGCTGGAATCTGCAGGGTCGTGGTTGATTCCGCGCTGTACTTGTTTTCGTAGCTGTACCAAGTATTGTCGGCGTTGATGATCCGGCCGACCCCGGAAACTACCGGGTGGTCGTTGCCCAAAACGGCGGTTTCAACTTCAGTGCCGACGATCCCTTCTTCAACCAAAACCTTGTCATCGTACTTGAAGGCTTCGGCCAAAGCTTCAGTGTAGTTGCTGTCGTCAGTTACGTGAGTGATGCCGACAGAAGAACCCTGGTTGGACGGCTTGACGAAGAGGTTGTTGGTGCCCAGCTGGCCGCTGACCCAGTCGTAGCTGAGCTTTTGGTTCTTGGCGTCCTCATATTCGTAGCGCTTGATAGATACCCACTTGGCTACCGGCACGCCGGCTCTTTGGGCCAGGATCTTGGTGAATTCCTTGTCCATGGTTACGGCTGCCGCTAAAACGTCAACCCCGACGAAAGGCTTGTCGATCAGGCGGAAGAGGCCCTGCAGGACCCCGTCTTCACCCAGGTTGCCGTGGACGATTGGGAAGAGCACGTCCAGTTCCGGCCGGGAAGCCAGCTCGATCAAGTTGGAAAGGTTGGCCGTCTTGTCAGTCTTTTCCACCATGTAGCCCGGCTCTTCCAGAACCTTGTATGAATCAGCTTCACTGGCCACGTAGCCGGAGTTCGTGATCCAGATCGGGTGCACGTCAAACTTGTCCTTGTCGATTGCCTTGTAGATGTTGCCGGCTGAAGTGATTGAAACTTCGTATTCGGAGGAGTTCCCACCAAAAATCAAACCAACTTGTGTTTTTTTCGTCATTGTTTTGTCTCCTTTTATCAATTCTGTATTATACCGAAAAGTCGGGCTTTTGGCGCACTTTCCGGGCAAATTTTAAGCTTTTTTAGCGAAAGCGCTTAATGGCGAAAAAAGCAAAAAATCAGCTATAATAGAAACTAGAAAGGGGTTGATGAAGATGCGTCATAAACCAGTACTGCTTTTACTGCCGGCAATTCTTCTGGCAGCAGGACCCACGGCTGTCCAGGCGGCGGAATTCACGCCGCAGGAACAGGCAGAGGTGCTCCGTTTTCAAAGAGAATACCAGGCCTTGAGCAAGACCGTCTACACCCAGCAGAATATCTATGCCAGCAAGCCTTCCTTGAAGAAGAAGTTCAAGGCGGGCAGCTTAAAGTCCAGCTACATCAACGAGCAAGTCGCCTACATCAACTACTACCGTGACCTCTTCGGCTTAACTGCCGTCAAGACGACCAGCCAGGACAACAAGAATGCCCAGACGACGGCTGCCATCATGGCCGCCATCAATGCCAACCCGTTCATCAACCAGCACGGGCTGCCAAATGAGAAGCGGCCAAGCTACATTTCCAAGAAGAACTGGCTTTTGGCCCAGGACGTTTCCAACTCGGCCAACCTCAACTTCAATGCCAGCCCGCAGACGGCCGGGGACGTCGTGACCGACCTCTTGACCGACCGCTATAACCTGTCGGGTTCTGACACCGGCCACCGGGCCTGGCTCTTATCCACCCGCTTAAGCAAGATTTCAGTCGGGGCAGCTTACGGGACCAATGGCTACCGCTACTCGGTCAACCAGGTTTTAAATGTAGGCGACAGCGCGAGAACTGCCAGCCGGGAAATGGTGGCCTATCCAAACGCTGGGGTCTTCCCCCTGGAACTTTTAAATGGACAAAACATCGCCTGGTCTTTATACTTTTCAAACAAGGTCGTAACTTCAACGCCAAAGATCACCGTTACTGACGATGACACCGGCAAGACGGTCACGGCCAGCCAGGTAGCCAACTACAGCGAGTATGGCTTTGGCAACTTCCAGACCGTGATCACCTACTACCCAAGCAAACTGCGGCTGACGGCCGGCCACAAGTATACGGTCAGAGCCGGCAACCTGGCTACTTACAGCTTCAAGCTCTTCAAACAGAGTAGCAGCCAGACCTACTCAAGCAAGGTCTCCTCTTCCAGCACCCAGAGCAAGAACAAGGTCAGCCAGCAGGACCTGCAAAACAAGGGCCTGGCCAAGTACCTCTACAAGGTCGGCAAGAACATCTCCACCGTCAAGAGCAAGAAGATCACCAATGCCAAGGCAGTCAAGAAGACTAGCAAGGCTAAGAAATCTACTAAGAAATCCAGTAAAAAGTCCGCGAAAAAGTCTAGTAAGAAGTCTGGTAAAAGATCTAAGGCTAAAGCTAAAAAGTCTAGTAAGAAAACTAGTAAAAAGTCTAAATCTAAAAAGACCAGTAAGAAAGCTGCCAAAAAGTCTAGCAAGAAGAAGTAAACAAGTAAGAGTATAAGTTAAAGCAAAACAGACAACTATGCACCAACACGACGAGTTAAATTGTATCAGCCACGTGCCGATTTTTAAGAACCTCCCCCTGGACCTGCGCCAGGACTTGGTTCACATTTCGACCCACCAGCAGTTTTTTAAAAAAGGGAGCTTGATCCACGCCCCGGGCGACGGCCGCCTGTCAGTCATGTCCCTGGATTCCGGCCGGGCCAAGGTCTACAGCCTCAGCCCCGACGGCCATGAGCAGGTCCTCAGCTTGATGCAGGAAGGCGACATCAACGGGGAGGAAAACCTCTTTGACACGGAAAACGATGACCTCTTCATCGAAGCCCTGGAAGACAGCACGGCCTGCTCCATCAACTATTCTGACTTCCAGGACCTCCTGCTCAAGTCCCCGGAGCTTTCCCTGCATCTCTTAAATGAATTCGGCAAGCGCCTGGTCAGCGCGCAAAAGAACGCCATGCGCCGCAACAGCCTGGAAGCTGGCCCCCGCCTCTACGCCAGCTTGAAAGACTACGCTGACGAAGCCGGCTCCGATACCTTCACCCTTCCCTTGAAGAAGAAGGACCTGGCCAGCCTGCTGGGCATCACCCCTGAAACTCTCAGCCGGGAGTTCTCCAAATTAAAAAAGGATGGCTACATCGCCGCCAAAGGCAAGCAGATCACCATCCTTAAATAGCAAACTAAAAAGGCAAAGCCCAACGGCTTTGCCTTTTTACTATCTTGAAGTCGCCTGCCATGGAATGGCACTGACCACGTATAAAATAACGCCGGCGATCACGAAGTCCAGGAAGACCCCGCTGGCGATTTCCAGCCAGTAGCCCAGGTCCGCCACGGTAATCACCGAAGTGTCCATAAAGATCGGCACCATGGCCAAGAGCCCGTAAACCAGGATGAACCAAAAGGCGGTCCACATCAGCCCGGCTGTCATGTCGTGAACCACTGCCCGCTTGGTGTGGCTGGCAAAAGCCTCCCGCAAAATCGAGACTACGGCCACCAGGCAGAGCAGGATCACCAGCAGGTTGACGATCCGGATGATCGTGATCAAGTTGGCCTCTAACATGACCGTGGCCAGGTCAAAGGCGTTGCTGACGATGTAGACTGAAGAATCGCTCTGCTTCTTCAGCTTCTTGCGGATAGCGGTCACCTGGTCGGTATCCGTCTGCTCCTTCTTCAAGATCACGGCCTTGATGTCCTTAGCCAGGTCCAGATTGCTGGTATGGATAAAGTGCCAGCCATACTTGTAGTCGATGATCAAGTCGGCAACTTCCCTGGCCTGGTCATCAGAGATCAAGTTCTTTTCATCGCTGGACCCGTTGACAATCGTGGCCAGGCGGTTGAAGTGGCTGTTGACCTGCTGGCTGACCACGACCGTGTTGCTGTCGGTCTTGATGGTCTCCTTCATAAAAGCAGGATTCAGGAAAGTTCCCGTGGCCAGCAGCAAGCTGAGCAACAAGAAAGCTATAAAGGCCAAGGGACGCTTGTATTCTAACGCGTTGTCCACGATTTCATAGTTGTTCCTTCGTCTGTGCGTTCCGGAACTTTCTGCCATGCGCTTGCTCCTAACTGTAAATTACCTTGCCTTCGTCAAACATGGTGTCGATCGCGTGGTGGACCTCACCAATGTTGCTGTCGTCAATGATCCCGTGTCCTTCTTCCAATACGGCGTCGATTTCCGCAGGATCCGCGTGCAAAAAGCCGTACATCAGGGAACTGGTTGAGTAGTCCGCCATTTGTTCGGCGTTAAGACCGTGCTTTTCCCGGTCACGATACAAACGGCCAACCCCTGTAATGATAAAGGCAATCCCGGTCCGGATTTCCTGGTAGTTGCTGTATTCGGAAAAAGCATTGTGGGACTTCATCCATTCGTCCAGCATCCGGCTCCAGTTGTCCAAAGAAGTCTGGTCAGTAAAGGCCTCCGTAATTACCCGGTCCAGGCCCTTGTCCGTCATTCCCAAAGTCGCGATCGTGTAGATTAAAGCGTCCACCCGGGTGAAGGGGTTCTTCTTTGGCGCGTGATAGTTTATTTCTACCTGGTCCCACATAGTATTGAACAGGTTTCTGACAATGTCAGTCATCAGTCTTGCCTTGTGGGGGTAGTAAGACTGCAGCAGAGACTTGGAAATTCCCGAGTTCTCCGCGATCATCTGCAAGGAAACATGGTCAAAGCCATTGGCTCTGATCAAACGGAAGGTGTTGTCCAAGATCTCCCGCCGTCTCTGCATGTTCTTTCTTCTTGCCATCGATCATCTCATCCTCTCTGTAAAAGTTAATAAAATTATAGCAAGATTTCCTTGCCTAATTACAGCAATAACACTTGCTTTTATCCAAATCTGTTATTTTTCTTGTTTTATTAAGTCACATTCCCAAAAACAATAGAAACAACATAAACAAAAAAGGGAGACCGCTAGCGGTCTCCCGGTTGATCGCGCCTTAGTCTTTGGTGAAGCGGTTTTGTTCATCAAAAATGTCGTGAATTGAGCGATCGTTGTAAATATGGTCAATCCCCTTGGCCAGCAGGCGGTCAACTGAGATCCGGACCATCCGGTCAGGATACTTTTCATGCTTGATGGTATCCGTAACCACGATTTGTTCCAGCGGCAAGCCATTCAAGATCTTGATCGCGTCTTGTGAAAGCAAGGCGTGAGTAGCAGCCGCGTAAACCTTGGTCGCGCCGGCAGCGAAGACTGACCGGGTTGATGAAGCCAAGCGGGTGCCAGTGTCGATCAAGTCGTCAACGATAATGCACTTCTTGCCCTTAACGTCACCGATCATGTCGTGGACGCTGTCATCGTAGCGGGCCCCGCGCTGGTCAACGATGGCAATCGGCGCGTTGAAGTACTGGCCGAAGACCCGGGCCAACTTGGTCCCGCTGTGGTCTGGTGAAACAACGACCACGTCGTCGTCATCCTTGGACGCGATCCCGTTGTCCAGGAAGTACTGGGCCAAAAGCGGCATCGCGTGCAGGTGGTCAACCGGCACGTTGTAGAAGCCCTGGATTTGGGAAGCGTGCAAGTCGATGGTCAATACCCGGTCGATCCCAGTCAGCTGGAGCAGGTTGGCAATCAGCTTGGCCGTGATTGGTTCCCGGGACCGGGTCTTGGTGTCGGAACGAGAGTAGGCCAGGTACGGGATCACGCAGTTGACCGTGTGGGCTGAAGCCCGGTGGAGGGCATCCAGGACAATTTCCAGTTCCATGAAGTTTTCATTGACTGGATCTTGAATTGACTGGATGACGAAGACGTCACAGCCCCGGACGCTTTCCGCGATGTTGACCTGGATTTCACCGTCGCTGAAGTGGTGAACCGTCGTTTCGATCAAAGGAACGCCCAGCGTGCTGGCTACCTTTTCGTTCAATTGCGGATTGCCGCCGAGCCCGATCACCTTCATCGGGTTGAGCAACTTATGAATTTCTTCTTTTGTAATTGATGTCATCATGAGCCCCTTAGAAACACTCTCATTAACAGAATCTATTGTATCTACAGTAACATTATAGCAAAGGTTCGGCTTTGATCGGCCTTTTTCTCATTATTCCTTGCAAAAATCTTTGATCAAGTCCAAAATCTTCAAGCTGTCTACCACGTAGGAATCGTGGGTCTGCCGCGGCATCAAGGCCAGGCGGCCATTTGGAATCAAACTGCTGTACCAGCGGACATGTTCGACTTTGACCCAGTCATTTTCCCCGACCACGCAGAGAACCGGAATCTTGATCTGCTCTAGACTTTCCGGCTCCATATAGGATTCGGTAAGCTCCACCCGGCTATCGCGGTCAAAGCGGAGAAAGCGCCGGACCCCTTCAGTCAAGTAGTGGTACTTGTGGATCCCCCGGCCGTCGATAAAGACCCCGGCCACGATTGCCTTGCCCAGGATATCGGGCTGCTGGCTGGCCAGCATCAGGGTCACCAGGCCACCGGAGTCATAGCCAAAGACGTAAGGCCGCTCCAGGCCCAGCTCCTTGATGAAGACGGCCAGGTCTTCCACTTCAGTCTGGTAGTGCTCAGCCCCGTCGCCGCCGCTTAAGCCGTGCCCCCGCATGTCCAGGGTATAGACCGTGTAATACAGTGACAAAGGCGCGATCACCTTGCTGTACATTCCACCGTCCAAGTGGTGGCCGTGCAGCAGGATCAGGGGCTGGCCCTGACCGAGCTTTTGGTAGTAAAGATCGACTCCATTAACTTTGATGATCATCTTTGATCCTTTCCCTTACATAACTGCCTTGGTATTCCTGGGTTTGCGGCCGCTTGCTGAGGACTTTCTGCCACAAGTGAGAAAAAATGCTCTTGTAAATCGAAATATTGGCCCCCACGATGCTCCAGAAGTGGTCCCAGCTGACCGTGTGCACCGCGCTGTCGGCTCTTTGCCAGTAGTGATAGAGCGGCACGGAGCTGTAGTAGCAGCCCTCCGTCTGCATCAGATAGTCAATATTGAAAACCTGGTCTTCCATCAAGTCCAGGTCCTCGTTAAAGCGCAGGTGCAGGCGGCGGACCAGCTGGGTCTTGTAGCACTTGTTCCAGGTATAGCCCTTAACCGGCGAATGGGCACTGCCCAAGACCTTTAACACGGCCTCAAGCCGGGTCAATTCCCCCTCAACCGGTTTAGTAATCGGCACGGACGGCTTCCCTGCCTGGTCGACATAATAACCGCAGGTTACCATGTCATCGTCCGGGTGGCGGTCAAAAGCCTTGATAAAGTAATCCGTGTAGTCTGGCTCAACCCAGTCGTCTCCATCGTGAAAAATAAAATACGGCGTGTCAACCATGTCCAGGCCTAAGTTCCGGGCGGCGGCCACCCCTTCATTGGCCTTGCTGACCAGGTCGAAGGCCTGGAAGCGGTCCTGGTAGCTGGCCGCGATTTTCGCGGTTGAGTCAGTCGAGCCGTCGTCAATGACCAGCAGCTTGAACTGCTGGTTCTTCTGCTCAAGCAAATAGTCCAAGGCTCTGGCCAGGTATTTCTCTTGGTTGTAAACAGTCATGATGACCGTCAGCTTCAAGTCAGCATTTGCTCGCAAAGCCGCATCCCCCTCTCCAAATCCATCCTTTTCATTATATCATCTTCGCCAGGAATCTGCCGCCAGCCGGGGCCTGCTTAAATTTTTGCTAAGGGAGCTACCCCCAAAACAAACTCTAGTATAATTATAGGCGGAGCATGAAAGCAGAAAGCAAGGAGACTTATCAAAATGAACACGAAAATCAAGAAAATCATTACGGCCTGTGCCCTCTTCCTGGGCCTGGGCTTAGCGGCCGGCAGGGTCTCTGCCGCCGAAGACACCACCCCGGTTATTACCCTGGGGACCTCATTAACTGCCAGCCAGAAGCAAGGCACCCTGGACGTTTTAAAGGGGGCCCTCAGCGACTCCAGCAGCTACAATACCTTGACGGTAACGGGCAGCGATCTGGTTACCTACCTAAACCCGTCCGGAAGCTCCTTTACCTCCTCTTCCGGGGTCTGGTCCAGTGCTGCCATTGAGAAAACCAGCTCTGGCAGCGGGATCAACGTCCGCATCCTCAACTACAACGGGCAAAACAACATCACCACTATCACCGCCAACCAGTACCGAAACGCGGCGGTAACGGCCGGGATCACTGACGCCAACATCTACGTCACTTCCGCGATCCCGATCGATGGTTCCGGCGCTCTGGCCGGGATCTACAAGGCCTACGCCAAGAGCGGGGAGAAGCTGAACCAGAAGCAGATCACCGCGGCCCAGGACGAATTGAACACCTTAAGCGGGATCACCAAGGAAAACAAGGGCAAGGACGGCTACTCTGACGCCCAGCTCAACAATGCCGTAGCCGGGGCCAAGAAGGAAATGGCCCAAAAAGGCTCAAACATCACCAAGAACCAGATTATCACGATCGTCAACAACCAAATCGAAAACAACAATCTGACCAACGTGATCACCAACGAACAGAAGCAGCAGATCGTCAACATCCTGGTTGAGATCCGGGACTCCGGCGCCCTCAACTCCTCTTCTTTCAAGCAGCAGGCCAGCCAGGCCATGAGCGCCATCCAGAAGAGCGCCAAGGGGATCTTTGCCAAGCTGAACACCAGCGAAAACCGCAATGCCCTGCAGAAGCTCTGGGACGCCATCGTCAACTTCTTTACCAGCCTCTTCTCCAGTTTTGGCAAGTAAAAACATGACCCTGATTATTCAACCGGGGTCATTAAGTTAAGGGATTGACATCAAGAAAGAACTGTATTATCCAAAATTTGGGTAGTACAGTTCTTTTGACTTTTGTAGGATTCGGAATAAAAATAAACGCGGAAGTGCTGGATGGCTAAAGAAGGATTATGAGGAGTTACTGTATATGATTTCGATGTATATCGGGATGACCAGGTCTAACCGAAGTTACAATCGTAACATACATCCAAAAAGTGCAGTAGTTTTCAATTACAGACTCTAATTTTGTCGTGCGCAGAAATAAAAAACTTGTTCAAGAATCATACCCAAACGGCGTGATATTGAACAAGTTTTTATTTAGAACCACTTTATGGTCAATGGCAATCCCTTAACTTAATGACATTGTCATTCAACCGGGGGCATTTTTTCGTCCTGGCTTGATATGTAAAGATGAACAGTTTCGTCAACAAGCAAAATTCTACCCCATAGTTTACGTAACCAAGCCGTAAATCGCAAAATCCTGCCCCGTAGTTTACGTAACCAAACCGTAAATTGCGAAATCCGGCCCCGTAGTTTACGTAACCAAACCGTAAATTGCGAAATCCGGCCCCGTAGTTTACGTAGCCAAACCATAAATCGCAAAATTCTGCCCCGTAGTTTACGTAGCCAAACCATAAATCGCAAAATTCTGCCCCGTAGTTTACGTAGCCAAACCATAATAGTTGCTGTTTACATCTGCTGGTCTTTTGTGCATTAAGTCATCACAAATGATTTTTCTATTTCTGCATCTGGTCCATGTACTTGTTGAGCAGGCCGTCGACAAAGTTGTTGCCGGCACTGCTAGCGTGACCCTTGACCCATTCAAATTCCGGCTGGGCAAACTTGGCCATTTCCTTGGCAATCTCCTGCCAGAGCTCGCGGTTGGCAACAGGTGACCCGTCTGCCTTCTTCCAGCCCCGTCTCTGCCAGCCCTTGATCCAGGCCGGGCCCTGATCGTTGTCGCTGACAGCCTTGATGACATACTGGGAGTCTAAAGAGAACAAGAGGGGCTGGTCATTTAAGCCCAGTTCTTCCAGCTTCTTCAAGCTTTCCAAAAAAGCAGTCATTTCCATTTCGTTGTTGGTGGCCCCAAAGCGGCCGCCGCTGGCGGACAGCTTCTGGCCGCCGTATTCGATCAAATAAGCCCAGGCTGCCTTGTCGTCTGCCTGCACGTGCCCGCCCTTGTGGGTCCCGTTGTTCCGGCAGCCCCCATCGGTAAAAATGTGGGCGGCATACTTCGAACTTGCCGCAAATTCTTTTTGGCTTTCAGCCTGCTTTTTCTTGCTTCCGCCCTGTCTGACCTTGGCGATCGCGGCCTGCAGCTTGTCCTCTGCTCCCTGCAAGGCCTTGAGGGCGTCTTCCGGGTCCATTTGCTGGTAGTCCAGGGCCTCCATTATATTGCTGAAGGACTTGTATTCTGCCCCGGGAAAGCCCTTGACCTGCTCTTCGGCCTCAGGCCAGCTGTGGTAGATTCCTGGCCGGTAGCCTTTTTTAACAACATAAACTTTCATCTGCTCCCTCTCTTCTGCTAAAATGGTATGATGTTTACAAAGCAATTGTATCAGAGAAAGGAGGGGCGACTGTGCTCTTTTTTAATTCTAAAAAGTATGCTGAAGAAACTGAAAAAAAGCGCGGCAAAAATCCCGATCCCCGGGACCACTCCCTGGCTATGATGTTCTTCTTGGGCATCCTGGCAAGCTTTCCGCCTTTCCGGATCTTTCTGAAGCTGCGGGGCAAGCGGGTCAGCGACCTGGCTGAAAACCAGGCCAGCGGCTCTAACCAGGTTCCGATCATCTACGTCCATGGCTTCCGCGGCGGGGACTACACCACCAGGGTGATGGTTGAAGACGCCCTCAAGCAAAAAGGGGACGCCCGCTTTTTGAAAGTCGAGGCTGACTTAACCGGCCGGATCAAGCTGACCGGCTGCTATACCGGCGACAAGCAGCCCATCATCCAGCTGGCCTTCAAGGACCGGATTGCCGGCTACCAGGCCATCAACTACTATCTCAGCTTCATCCTGCCTTTTCTGAGCAAAAAATACGGCTTTACGCGCTACAGCGCCGTGGCCCACTCCTTGGGCTCGCCCTGCGTGGTTGCTACGGAAATGCGCTATGCCAAGCGGAAAAACTTCCCCCACCTGGCCAGCTGCGCTTTGATCGCCGGCCCCTTCAACGGAGTCATGTACCTGGGCGACATCCCCAATGTCAACCGCCTGACGGAAAGCGGCCGGCCCAGCATGATGACCCCGCACTATTCCTACATGCTCCGCCACCGGCGGGACTTCAGCCCCAGCATCCGGGTTTTGAACATCTACGGCAACGTCCTGGACACGACCAATTCCGACCGCTTCATCTCCGTGGTTTCCGCCAAAAGTATCCGCTATATCCTGGCCCCGGGCGCGGTCTACTACCAGGAAGTCGAGGTCCGCGGCGACAACGCCGAGCACTCGCAGATGCATGACGAGCCCTTCGTCATCGGCATCCTGGACCGTTTTTTAGGCTTAGACAAAATCAAGAAAGGAATTTAAATTGACTGCCATCTCTTGGATCGATATTTGGCACATCATCTTCTTCGCCAACGCCATCCTGGCCCTCTGGACCGTCTTCCACAGAAAGCGGTCCGTGGCCACCTCCTGGGCCTGGCTGATCGTCTTGATCATCCTGCCCGTAGTTGGCTTCATCATCTACGGCTTCGTCGGCCGGGGGATTTCCCAGGAAAACCTTTTTGCCATCAACCGGCAAAAGCACATCGGCCTCTCCAACGTGCAAAAAATGATCACCGAGGCCCCGGCGAAAATTGACCAAAGCGACACATCCCCCAGCGCCCATATCTTGATCAAGTACCTGGACAAGGACCAGGAGTCGCCCATTACCAAAAACAACAAGCTCAAGCTTTACACCGACGGGCATGCCAAGTTCCGGGACCTCTTCGCCGATATCCGCCAGGCCAAGTCCAGCATCAACGTCGAATACTACACCATCTATAACGACGCCATCGGCAACGAATTCCTCAAGCTTTTGATCCAAAAAGCCAAGGAGGGGGTCCAGGTCCGGGTCCTCTACGATGCCTGGGGGTCATTCGGGGCCTCCAAGAGCTGGTTCAACCAGCTGACTGAAGCCGGCGGGGACGTTTTGCCCTTCATCACCTCAAGAAACATGATTTCCCGGAACCGGATCAACTACCACCTCCACCGGAAGATCGTAGTTATCGACGGGGTCATCTCCTGGACCGGGGGCTTCAATGTCGGCGACCAGTACTTAGGCCGGAAGAAAAAATTCGGCTACTGGCGGGACACCCACCTCCGCCTGGTCGGGTCAGCCTCCCTGCTTTTGCAGGAAAGATTCGTGATGGACTGGAACGCTTCCGCCGTCAAGGAAGAAGAACTGATCAGCTTTGACGAGAAGCTCTTCCCTGACCTGGATGAAAACGACATCTCCAAGGGCGACATGGCCGTCCAGGTCGTTTCTGACGGCCCCGACAACGACGAGCCTTACATGCGAAACGGCCTGGTCCGCTTAATGATGCTGGCCAGAAAGCGGGTCTGGATCCAGACTCCTTACTTGATTCCAGATGAGGCCATGATTGCCGCCTGGCAGATCCTGACCAGCTCGGGGGTTGACCTGCGGATCATGATCCCCTGCATGCCGGACCACCCCTTCATCTACCGGGCAACCCAGTGGTACGCCAACCAATTGGTCAAGATCGGAGTCAAGGTCTACACCTACAACAATGGCTTCATGCATGCCAAGACCATTATCGTCGACGACAAGTACGCGACTGTCGGCAGCGTCAACCAGGACTACCGGTCTTATGACTTGAACTTTGAAGACAATGTCTTCGTCTACGACCGGGCCTTTAACAAGGAGATGTCCGACCAGTTTGAAAAGGACATGGAGCAGTCAACCCTCCTCACGCCGGAGATGATCAAGAAGCAGTCCCGCTGGTTGCGGTCCCTGCAGAACTTCTCCCGTCTCTTGTCTCCGATTTTGTAAAAAAGGACAAGAAAACAAGAGAGAATAAAACAAGAAAACAGAAATTTAGCGCAGATAAAAATGGGTTAGTCACGCGACTAACCCATTTTTCTTACGTCAATATTTACCCCGCGTTCCAGGCGCTGCATCAAGAAAGAGACCACATCGCTGGCCTGCTTGTTGAAGCGGAGGTAGTAGATTTGGTGGCGGCTGGTTTCCAGGGCCGCGATCGACAGGTCGCCCACTTCCGGCGGCGCCGCGGTCAGGATCACCTGGCTGATTTCGCTGTATTTCAAAGTCCGGCGGAAGTAGCCGCTCAAAACCACCCGCTTGTCAGCAAAGCCCGACGTGGCTTCCAGGATCCCCGTCAAAATGAAGAGGGCCAGGAAGACGATGAAGCCGGGAGTTCCCAGGTCCAGGTAGCCCCAGCTGGCCCCCAGCCAGACCAATAGGATCGGCATGACCACCGCCGTCATCCGCCAGCGGGCCCGCAGAATCACCGTAGCCTGGCTGTACCAGCTGTAGCCGGCATAGGCCGCCAGCAGGGTGTCGACGACCAAGTAAAATAACGTGTCCATGGATTCACCTCAAATATAATATCTTCTGCAACTAGTAGCTTAATTATAGCAAACCAAGCGCTTATAATAGAATTAAAAGGCATCAGCCTGTTTTTTCTTAAGAAAGAGGCAAAAAATGGACCAAGCAAAACTTGTGGAATTTAAAGCAGACCTAAAAAACGCCAAGCACCCCGTCTTTTTGACCGGGGCGGGCGTGTCAACCCACTCCGGCATCCCCGACTACCGGTCTAAGACTGGCATCTACAACGGGGTCAGCGAGCCCCCGGAAGTCATCTTGAGCGAGGAGACTCTCTATGACCGGCCTCAGCTTTTTTACGACTTCGTCATGCAAAACATGTACTTCCCGGACGCTAAGCCAAATCTGATCCACAAAAAGATCGCGGCCATCTGCAATGAAAAAGGGGCCCTGATCACCCAGAACATCGACACCCTGGACCGGCAGGCCGGCAACCAGCACGTGACCGAATTTCACGGCAACCTCTACGACATCTACTGCTCCAAGTGCAAGCAAAAGGTCAGCTATGAGGACTACGCCCAGGGCTACAAGCACGAGTGCGGCGGCATCATCCGGCCCGGCATCGTCCTTTACGGGGAAGGGATCAACCCGGCCAATGTCAACCAGTCCATCCTGGAAATGCGGCAAAGCGACCTGGTCGTGATTGTCGGCACCAGCTTCGTTGTCTACCCCTTCGCCGGTCTCTTAGGCTACGCGGCAAAAGATGCCAAGATCTGGGCCGTCAACTTGACTGAGATCCCGGCACAAGGGATCAAGCAGCTAATCGGCGACGCCTTAGAGGTCTTTAAGGAAGTTTAGCCAGAGCTTCCTCAGCCGCTTCTTTTAAGACGACGGCCTGATTGTGTTCTTCATCTTTAGCCCCGTACAAGAAGAGGACGTCCCCTTTTTGCAAAAGCTCTTGCAAATGCTCCACGAAAGGCGGCCATTCCGGATTGTCTGCCAATTCTTCCAGGTAATCTTGGCGGAAGTCCGGGTACCGGGCCGGGTCATGCTTAAACCAGGTCCGCAAGTCCCGGCTGGGGGCCAGCTCTTTCTGCCACTCGTCTAAATTGGCAGATTCCTTTTTAATTCCCCGGGGCCAGAGCCGGTCGACTAAGATCCGGTAGCCGGCAGGCTGCTCTTTGGCATAGATACGGACAGTTTTGATCGTTGACATAAACGCACGCTTTCTGTTAATAATAGTTTTTACTACAGCTTTTACCACATTTCTTATTTTAGGTAGAAAGATTGATTAAGCAATGGATTACAGAAATTTTTTCACCGGCCGGCCCACCAGCGAGATCTGCCGGGACTTGATCGGCCGCCCTTTTTACTATCAAGCCGGCGGGGAAAAAATCGGCGGCTATATCGTTGAAGCCGAGGCCTACCTGGGGGTCAAGGACCGGGCCGCCCACTCCTTTGGGGGAAGAAGAAGCCAGGCCAACGAAGGCCTGTGGCGGACAGGCGGGACCATCTATATCTATTCTCAGCGGCAGTACGTCTTTTTTGACGTAGCTTGCCAAGAGGAAGGCAACCCCCAGGGGGTCTTGATCCGGGCCATTGAGCCGGTCTGGGGCCTGGACCAAATGCTTAAAAACCGGGGCGGCAAAGACGGGGTCCTTTTGACCAATGGACCGGCCAAATTAATGCAGGCCATGGGGATCAAGTCAAGAAGCTGGGATCTGGCCCCTTTGGCGGACTCCCCTTTCGTTATTGACTTGACTGCGAAAAAGCCGGCTAAAGAAATCATTGCTTCGCCCAGAATCGGGATCGTCCAGGCTGACCCGGCCTGGGCCCAGGCGCCTCTGCGCTATTACGTGGCCGGCAACCCCTACGTCTCTGGCATGAAGAAGCGGGACTGGGCGGAAGATCACGGCTGGCTGTAAATAAGAAAAAGACAATCACAAAAATTCAGAAAACTAATTTTTTCTTGACTTTTTCTTAAAAGTAATTTAGCCTAAGTGTAGTTAAAAAATTATCCAATACAATAGAGGTCGCGATCGTTCACGAACACAAGGGGAGCTCACTGACAGTGCTGAGCCTTGTTATTAAGGGATATCGCCGAAATCAGCAGTGGGGTCGTGCGCGCTGTTGGTTGGGCTGCAGGAGAAGATTCTGCAGACTGTCCTAGTTTTCTAGGGAGCGCTATAATTTTTGGTATTCATACTGAATTTTACAGAATCAAAGCAAGCCTCATTGTATACCGCAATGGGGCTTTTTTGCCGCTTTTTATTGTATTTCATAACTACTAAAAGCATATCGGAGGTTTATTCAGATGAAGAAGCATAGCAGCTGGATCAGCGCCTTAATGGCGGCGGTCCTGACGCTTGTCTTAGCTGTCAGTTGGAGCCAGCCGGCGCAAGCCAGCGGCACCTTGAAGATTGGTATGGAAGCCAACTACGCTCCATACAACTGGACCCAGACCACGTCCGCCAACGGCGCGGTCAAGATCGACGGGACCAGCTCTTACGCCAATGGTTACGATGTCAAGATCGCCAAGATCATCGCTAAGAAGCTGGGCAAGAAGGTTATCGTGGAAAAGACCCAATGGGACGGGCTTTTGCCAGCCCTGACCAGTGGCAAGATCGACTTGATCATTGCCGGGATGAGCCCGACGGCGGAAAGACGGAAGGCCATCAACTTCACCACTCCATACCGGACCACCAACTTCGTGGTCATCGTCAACAAGCAGAGCAAGTACGCCAAGGCCAAGTACCTGACTGACTTCAAGGGGGCCAAGCTGACTGCCCAGCAAGGGACCCTGCACTACGACCTGATCAAGCAGCTGCCAGGGGCCAAGCGCGAACCTGCCTCCAAGGACTTTGCCGCCATGCGGGAATCCCTGGAAGCCGGCACGATCGACGGCTACGTGGCTGAAGACACGGAACTGACCTCCTTCAAGATGGTGGACTCCAACATCACCGGGGTCAACCTGTCCAAGATGAAGGGCTTCAAGGTCTCCTCTTCTGACGCGGAAGTTTCCATCGGGGTCAAGAAGGGCAACGACCAGCTGCTCAGCCAAGTTAACAAGGTTTTGGCCGGCATTTCCACTTCAGAAAGAAACAAGCTGATGAAGGAAGCCGTGCAGCAGCAGCCGCAGACCAGCACCAAGAAGGAAAACTGGCTGCTTTCCATGCTGAAGAACTACGGGCAGATGATCCTGGAAGGGATCGGGATGACTCTCTTGATCTCTTTAATCGGCACCATCGCCGGTTTCTTCATCGGTTTGCTGGTCGGCATCGTCCGGACTATCCCAGAACCAAAGAACAAGTTCAAGAAGGGCCTGTTAGCCTTCTGCAAGTGGCTCTTGTCCGTCTACGTTGAAGTCTTCCGTGGCACGCCAATGATGGTACAAGCCGCGGTTATCTACTACGGGATCGCCCAGTTCTGGCACATCAACCTGAACAGAACGGTTGCCGCTTTGATCATCGTCTCCATCAACACCGGGGCCTACCTGGCCGAAGTTATCCGCGGGGGGATCATCTCCACGCCGAAGGGGCAGTTTGAAGCCGCCAGTGCTTTGGGGATGACCCACAACCAGAGAATGTGGAACATCATCTTGCCGCAGGCCATCCGGAACTGCCTGCCGTCAATCACCAACGAATTTATCGTCAACATCAAGGACACTTCCGTATTGAGCATCATTTCAGTATCAGAACTGTTCTTCGTTGGTTCAACGATTGCCAGCCAGAGCTTCCAGTTCTTCCAAACCTACCTGGTCATCTCGGTCATCTACCTCTTCTTGACCTTTACGATCACCCGGATCTTCAACTTGATTGAAAAGCACATCGAAGGTCCTGAAAACTACAACATGATGGCCAACCAAGTTCAAGTCGGCAAGCAGGAAGGAGACAAGTAAAAGATGGCTGATTACAAGGATAATGAAATTATTTTAAACGTTCAGCACCTGCAAAAGGCTTACGGTGAACACCAAGTTTTGAAGGATATTTCCTTTGAAGTCCACAAGGGCGAGGTTATGACGGTCATCGGTCCTTCCGGTGGCGGTAAGTCAACCATGCTCCGCTGCATCAACTTGCTGGAAGATCCAACTGGCGGGGAAATTCTTTTCCATAACCAGAACATCCTGGATGAAAACTACAACATCCCCCGCTACCGGTCTAAGGTCGGCATGGTTTTCCAGCAGTTTGAGCTTTTTGAAAACAAGAACGTCCTGCAAAACTGCATGATCGGCCAGGAACTGGTTCTGAAGCGGTCAAAGGCAGAAGCCAAGAAGATTGCCCTGGAGAACCTGAAGACTGTTGGGATGGACCCCTACGTTGACGCGAAGCCCCGGCAATTGTCCGGTGGGCAGAAGCAGAGAGTAGCGATTGCCAGAGCCATCTCCATGAACCCGGAAATCCTCCTCTTCGACGAACCGACCAGTGCCCTTGACCCGGAAATGGTCGGGGAAGTTTTGGAAACCATGAAGAAGCTGGCCAAGACTGGTTTGACCATGATTGTGGTTACCCACGAAATGGCCTTCGCCAAGGAAGTTTCCGACCAGGTCCTCTTCATGAGCGACGGTTACGTGGCTGAGCAAGGCAGCCCGGATGAAATCTTCAACCATCCGCAAAGCGAAAAGACCCAGAAGTTCTTAGCCAACTTCCGTGGCCCGCAAATTTAATTACACGCAAAAAGCAGCCTCACGGCTGCTTTTTTATTTGCGCTTTAGTTGTTTCCCCCGCGGTTAGTAAATTTTTCCGTCAAGGCAAAAGCAAAAATAACTACGATAGCAAGCAAGAGCAAGTTAACAAGAATCGTCCATGTTTGCTGACTATCGTAAACCTGCATAGTCAGTGACGAGGACAAGCCCAGGCAAGCTAATTCATTAATTATCAGCTGCAAGAACCAGCTAGCCTTCTGCCAAGCTTGTTTTATATTGTCTTGCTTGAGTTCAAAGAAGTAAGTCCAAAGAACGGCCACCACAACCATTAGCAGCAAAAGCAGGTAGACCAGGAAGAGCGGCCAGGAAATACTTTTGGCCACCCGGTCCATGAAGCCGAAAAAGCCATTGGCTGGTCCAGACAAACGCCATTTCGGAGAATTGTCTACAATCAAACGCAAAGGCCAGGTAGCAAAGTAGACATTAGCAATCAGCTGTAAAACAAAAACAATTTTCTTTTTCATTCTTTCTGCCCCATAAAAATCACATTTTTCGCTTTGAAGTAATTATATACACAAAAGTTTGTTAAAGACTACACTTTTTTACAAATGAATCAAAAAAGACTTCCGCGCCGCGGAAGTCTTTTGCTTATCTTCTTTTCTTACTTGGCCAAGCCTTCAAAGGTGTAGACGAAGGCGTCGCGCTGGCTCTTTTGGTCGTGGGCCAGGTAGCGGACCTCAAGCAAGTACTGCTTGCCTCTGAAGTCAAAAATCCGGCTGACCGGGCCCGGCTTTTTCCGGCTTTCTTCCATCAATTCCAGGATAATCTGCTTGAATGGGTATTCCTGGTTGGCCTCTGCTTCCCAGCCGTCAACCTTGTAGCCGAAGTCCCTTAGGGCCTGCCGGTAGCTCTCATTCATGAAGCTAAAGCGGACAGATGCATCCGTCCCCTTCTCCAGAATGCAGATCGGCAGCTTGATGCCGACCGTCTGCTGGCTGCCCCGGTCAATCATCGGGTCAAAGAGAACATTGACTTGGCTGACCTTGTCATAGTAGCTGTTGCTGTCCGGGTCTTCCAACTTGCCCGCCGCCAGTTTGGCCAAAAATTCTTCTTCCGGAATCGGCTTGGAGAATAAGTAGCCCTGCTGGCGCTCGCAGCCGATTTCCCGCAAGAAATCCGCCTGCTCCTGGGTCTCCACCCCTTCACAAAGAGTGTGCAGGCCCAGCTTTTTAGCCATGTCAACCACAATGGAAATCAAGGTCTTGGCCTTGGACCGGCTGCCAAAGTCCCGCAAGAAGACCATATCAATCTTCAAGAGGTCAAAGTCGTACTCATCCAGGTTGTTAAAGTTGGAGTAGCCGCTGCCGAAGTCGTCCATCCAAACCTCATAGCCGCTGGCATGGAAGTTGGCGATGGCCTGCCGCAGTTCCTGCGGCTTGCTGGTCACCGTTGACTCCAGAATTTCAATCTTCAGCAGGCTGGCCGGCAGGTTAAAGTAACGGCGGATTTTTTCAATTTCCGCATAAATGTTGCAGACCTGGAAGTCCACCCGGGAAAGGTTGACCGAGATCGGCACCAAAGGCTGCTGCTCCTCTCTTCTTCTGGCCAGCATGGCGCAGACCTGGCGGATGATGGCCAAGTCCAGCTTGTGCACCAGGTGGGCCTCTTCCAGTACTTCAATAAAAAAGCCTGGTCCCAAGACCCCGTATTTCGGGTCAACCCAGCGGGCCAGGGCTTCCGCCCCGCAGATCCGCCCGGTCAAGCTGCGGCTTTCCAATTGGAAGTATGGCCGGATCCAGCCTTCATCCAGGGCCTTCTGGAAGTTTTCCAGGACATAGCCCCGTCTTTCAAATTCCTGCTTGACCTCCTGGTTGTAAACCTGGCAGACCACCGCCCGGTTGTTGTTGAGATAGCGCAGGGCCCGCTTGGCCTTATCAACCGCCGTCATCAAGCCTTCACTGGCAGCCTTGTAGCGGTAGACCCCGGCCCGGATGCTGGCGTCTGTCACCTTATTGACTTCAGCCGCCGCCTCTTCCAGGCTCTTTAAGAGGTCCGGGGCATCCGTAGCCAGCAGGAAGTTGTCTTCCGCGAAGCGGACCAGGACTCCATCGTCGAAAAACTTCTGCAAAATCTGGGCAATCCGTGAGAGGAGCTGGTCCCCTTTTTCAAAGCCATAGCGGTTGTTGTAGGCCTGCATGTTGCTGACATTGATCAAAACAACGGCTGGCTGGTCCCCCTTTTCCAGGCAGGACTTAAGGTAGGAGCTGGCAAAACTGTGGAAGTAGTTGGTGTTGGGCAGGCCCGTCACCTTGTCGACGAAGAAGTTGTTTTCCCGCATTTCCCCGTCCAGATCCCGCTTCTGGTGGTAGATCTTCTCCTCAGCGATCCGCAATTGCGCGGTCAGATCCCCTTCCGCCATATCCAGGCGGACAGCGGAGGTTACCAGCTGGGGGACGACTGGCAGGCCCTGGATGCTGGCCATGTGCTTGACTTCTTCCTGCAAGTCGTCAAAGACCCGCTTGGCTTCCGCGTCATCAGCCAGCTTGACCACGGCCAAAAATTCATCCCCACCATAGTGGCAGCTGAAGCCATGCATTTTTTCCGCTAACTGCTCAACTGCCTGGCTGACGGCAAAGAGGACCTGGTCGCCTTCTGAGCGGCCGTAGATGTCGTTGATCGATCTCAGCCCGTTCATGTCAACTAAGACGAGGTAGTAGTCACTGCTGGCTCCCCGCCGCTGGATGCTCTTCAAGTAGGACTTTAACTTTTCCCTTCCCTTGATATTGCTCAAGCTGCCCAGGGAAACAGTGTCGACCAGGGTTCTGAACTGGTAGACGGCCAGGAACAAGAGGCAGGCCGTCGCCACGTAGGCGTAGAAAGGAAAGGTGCCAACGTAGATGTCCAGGCCCCCGAAGATGACCAGCAGCATCGGCCAGCTGGCCGTAGTCAGGTAAAACTGCCGGATATTTTTAGAGGGGCTCTGCCGGATCCCGTTGATGGCCAGGCCAATGGCGGCCAAAGAATACAGAAGGGGGACCAGCAAAAGCAGGAGGTTGTAGAGCAGGGTCGGCTGAAGCTGGTCCGTCAAGAGCCAGCCCGGATTGATCAAGAGTACGAGCAGTTCAAAAATGCTGTTCAAAAAGGCAACCGAGCAGACCAGCATCCGCTTAGGCCAGCTGTCGGCCAGGCTGAATTCCCCGCACTGGTCAATGTAGAAAAAGACCGCCAAACTGACAAAGTCCAGCATCCACAGCTTATATGTGCCGGTAAAGAGCAGGCTCGCCTGACTAGCCGGCAAGACCCCGCCCAATTGCAGCTTATCCAGGGCGTCTCCTAAAAAGTAAAGGGTTTCGCTGACCAGCGATGCCGCCAGCCATTTTTCCCTTTTCCCGTAATTTGTAATTGGCTTTAAGGCGCCGGTCAAGATCAGCATGATTGCCATGCAGAAGAATTCCCCCAGCGCATAAAGCAGAGCCGTATTTGTCATTTTCCCGCGATCCTCTGTCCTAATCTAAAAGTTGGCTTACCCTAAATTGCGTGTTTTGCCTGTTTTACCTTAGATTATAGCCCATATTTGCCCGGAAAAAAGCTTTTTTGAACTGATGTCTTATCAGTTTATAGCCTGTCCTCTATAGATTTATAAAAAATATTTCCAGCGGTATTTTCCGAACAATTATCATCCCGCCTTTATAAAAGCGTTTATAGAGGCTTTCGGTTTAAAAAACCGGTTAATATTATAATAAATATGAAATTAAAACCGGGGTAATTATAAATAAAACAGTACACATTTAATTATGATTAGGCAAAAGAAGACAGCGCCAGCCGGCTGGCTGACGCTGCTTAAACTGTTTGATATCGATGAGGAAATTTTTAGCCTAAAACGCGGACGGCGAAGCTTGGCGTGTATGAGGACACGCTGCCAGTCATCACGTTTTGGCCTGGGGCTGGCGCCATGACGTATTGGCCGTCGCCCAGGGCAATGGCTACGTGGTAGGCTGAACCGTATGAACCCCAGAAGTAGAGGTCACCAGCTTGGGCGCTGGCCACGCTGATCTTAGTGCCGGCGTATTGCTGAGTGTAAGTAGTCCGGCCCAGGTTGATGCCGAAGTGGCTGTAAACGTATTGTACCAAGCCGGAGCAGTCAAAGCCGCTTGGCGTGGTCCCGCCCCAAACGTAAGGCACGCCCAGGAAGCTCAAAGCGTATGAAGTGATCGCGCTGGCACTGGCTGAGGCAGTTGAGGTTGCAGTTGAAGTTGAACCAGTTGGTGCCTGGCTGACTGCTTGACTGCTGCTTGCTGCAGTGTTGGTGCTTGAAGCAGTGTTAGCAGTTGACGCAGTGTTAGTGCTTGCTGCAGTGTTGGCAGTTGATGCAGTGTTAGTGCTTGAAGTAGTGGTAGCAGTTGATGCTGCAGTATTAGTGTTGGTCGTGGTGGACGCACTGGTGTTAGAAGCAGTTGACTGGCTTTGAGCCTTGGCACTAGTACTGGTGCGGGTATTGCTGCTAGTGTTAGTAGTGGTACTCTTCGCCTTAGTAGTCTTCTTCTTGGCCTTTGGCGCTTGGCTGGAAGCAGTCGTGTTGGTTGATGAAGCAGTGTTGGTGCTTGCAGCAGTTGAGCTTGAGCCGGTAGTTACGCCGTTTACCCCGTAAGTAGTCATACCGGCCCGCAGGTTCAAGCTTTGACCGATCAAGATGGTGCTGCTTGACAAGTTGTTGGCCTTCATCAAAGCTTTTACGGAAACGCCGTACTTCTTAGCCAGACTCCACAAAGTGTCACCCTTTACGACCGTGTGGGTCGTTGAAGTAGTGTCAACTGTACTGGTTGAAGCGCTAGTCTTAGTTGCCTTAGCAGCCTTGACTGCCTTAGTTGACTTAGCCGGGATCTGCAGCTTCTGGCCCACGTAGATCAAGTGGCCGGAAACGCCGTTAGCCTTCTTCAAGTCGCTTACTGAAACGCCGTACTTCTTTGACAGGCCCCACAGGGTGTCGTTCTTAACAACAGTGTAGCTGTCAGCCAAAGCGCTGGCCCCGGTAGTTAAAAGGGCGCCAGATGCACTCAGAGTTGCCAAAGTAGTCATCAACAGGTTCTTTTTCTTCATGAAACGTCTTTTCTCCTTTAACATGTGGTTTGATTTGATAACAATCTATAGTATAACTTTCAATTGTTACAGGAATGTATCGGTCTGGTTACAAAATAAAAAAGCGCTGCAAGTTGTCCTGTAGCGCTTTTTAAAGTTTTGTAAGCATGTACATTCTGGAGATTTTTTCTGCAAAAAGTTTCCTGGTCTAACTTTTAATGTTCTCTGCATAAACTTTAAGTTATCAAAGCTAGATGATTTCCTTGTCCTGCTGGGCCAGGTAGAGCTTCCAGCCCAACTTGAAGTGGTCCTCGCGCAAGCGGCGGGCCGCATCATAGTCACTCTCCAGGCTGTCGATGGCATCCCGCAGGCGCTTGTTTTCCTTGCGGATGGCGGCCAGTTCCGGGTCATTCACCACGCCCTTTAAATGCACCTTGGCGGCCAGCATGTTCCGCCGGTCTTGGAATTCTTTTTCCAAGGGGCCCAGGGCGTTCTCATACTTGACCAGCTTTTTGTTTAAAGGCTGCAATTCCTCGTTGAGCTTGACGAAAAGGTCATAAGGCATATTAGACTTGATCCGGTTGCACTCGCTGCAGGACAAAATCAGATTGTCCAGGCTGTTATCATGCGAGACAGAGACCGGGTCCTTGTGGTCCACGCTCCGCCCCCGCCGGCCGCAGTACTGGCAGCGGTACTTGTACTTGGCCCGGATCCGCTCCCGGTCGATATAGTCAACCTCGTTTAACTGAAAGTCAACGCTGAGGCCTAAGGCCTGGAGTTTTTCCGCGAAAGGGAGTTTTCCTGGCAAAAAGAAGCTGGGATCATCCTCAGCCTTGATCACGGCCCGGTTGAAGTCCTCTCTGGGCAGCTGCTGCTTGGCCAGGACATTTCCATCATAGTCCTGCATGAGAGCCTCGTAGGACCGGCGGATTTTTAAGTCCGGCAGGAAAAAGTCCCCGCTTGCTTCCCCGTCCTTGCCCGCAAAGGCATAGAGGAGGTTGGCCGCGAACAGCTTGACCACGGGATTGGGGTAAGCTGCCGGATCCAGCCCCCGCTGCCGGCAGATGTCACACAGGCTGGCCAGGCGGTCATTGACCAGGCCGGGCAGCTTGAAATGCAGGGATTCCAGTCTTAAACCACAGCTGCTGCACTGAAACTTCATTTTTGCCTCCTTGTTTTCTTTCTTACTTGTCTCTTAGCTTTTTCCTATCATAAGGCAAAAAGCAGGCGAAAAAAAGACCCTGGCCAAAAGCCAGAGTCTTTATTGTCTGTTTAAAAACAAATTACTTGTTTTCGTCCTTAGCTGCTTGGTTCAGGAAGCTGATCACAGCAGCGGCGTGAGCAACGCGTTCCTTAGCGTTAGAAGCGTTACGTGGACGACGGTGTGGGTTGATACCCGTGTGGATATTTCTTGACATGTCTCTTCATCCTTTCATCGATTTTCGAAAATCAGTAGTAATTATACCCCTCTTTCCCTATGTTAGGCAAGCCTTTTCGGCATTTCTTTGCCCCGGCAGGCCCTTTTTAGCTAAAAGCAAAGGCAAATATCTTCCGTCAGAAATGTTAAATGGATTTAGCAAAATGTCCAAGGGGGATTTTTACCTGATCGTTGCTTCTTGTTTCCGTTTTAGATAGCGCTTACATTATTTCAGAAATCAACAGCAAGCTTTTGACTTTTTTGTAGCCGTGTAAAAAGTCGACACGTTTTAATCGCTTAAAAAAGGTAGCAAAGTCCGTTTTTTGCTTTCCGGAATAAATCCCATATTATCAACAAATAAACCGCTTTTACAAATGTTTTCTATTTTTTCAAGCAGCTAAAAAAACCGGATTTTTGGCCTGCCGCGTTTCGCTAACATCCTTTCAATAACATTTGTTCGTTAATTTTGAACTATTGAGATTTAGGGAAAAATGGTTGACAATGGAACTACACGAAAGTAAAGTTCATTTTCGCTTTTCGTTAACTTTACGTAAATCTTGTAAACACCATTCTAGCTGAGTAGAGGATTTTATATGGAAGCCGCCAAAAGCAAAAGTTCAAATAATTTTTTGACTACCTTAAAGAAAATTTTTAGCGACCGAATTCTGCAGATCACCATCGTGATCACTATCATCAGTCTCTTCTTTGCCCGGCCGCGTAGCGCCGACATGAACTGGCACACGATCGAGTCTGTCACGACCATGCTGGTCTTGATCCAGGTCTACAGCTACCTGCACGTTCTGGACATCATTGCCTATAAACTGACGGCGATCGCTGACTCCACCCGGAAGCTGATCCTCCTCTTTACTCTCTTGTCCGTCTTCTCGGGCATGTTCCTGGGTAACGACATCACCTGCTTGACCATGATTCCCCTGTACTTGAACATCGCCAAGAAGTACAAGCTACCGGAAATCTTGCCGGCCACTTTGATCGGGATGGGGGCCAACATCGGGGCGGCCTTCACCCCATGGGGCAACCCCCACAACATCTTCGTGGTCTCCAACTACCACCTAGCGCCTGCTACCTTCTTTAAGTGGACCCTGCCTTACCTGATCGCGGCCATGGTCGTCTTTCTCTGCATCTTCTTCTTTATCCCGAAGAAGGACATCCCGACCCAGGAAGTCGTTGAAATCGACGTCAGCTGGCCAATGACGATGATCACCACGGTCATCTTCTGCTTTTTCTTCGTTGGCGTCTTCAAGTTCGTTCCAATCTGGATGCCGATGCTGGCCTCCATCATCTGGGCCTTGATCGTCAACTGGAAGATTCTGCTCCACATTGACTACTCTCTTTTGCTGACCTTCACTCTTTTCTTCGTCTTCATCAGCGACATCCAACAGATTCCTTTTGTCGTAACCTTGATCCACGGCCTGGTCGGCACGGAAATGAGCACCTACTGGACGTCTATCCTGTCCAGCCAGGTCATGAGCAACGTGCCATCAACCATCCTGGTCGGCAAGTTCTCCAAGTACGCTGAAGCCTTGACCCTGGGTTCCAACATCGGTGGCTTCGGGTCACCAATCGGGTCCATGGCCAACATGCTGGTTATGCGGACCTTCTACGCCCACGCTTCCAAGGATGCCAAGAAGAAATTCTTCTCGAAGTGGCTGGGCTACCAGATCGCCGGCTTGATCATCCTGTCCCTTATCGGCTGGGTCATTGTCAAGCTGAACCTATAGTAAGATATTAAATCTCTCGCGCGTCTCCTTATTGGAGGCGTTTTTTGCTAAAAAACTAGTGCTCAGTTGCCTTTTAATGTTAGAGAATATTGGGTCAGATTATATCAAATTGTGTCATTTG
>NZ_JBKZCD010000025.1:0-30839 GCF_046938665.1 Lactobacillus delbrueckii subsp. bulgaricus | reverse complement strand
CTCAGCGGCTGGACGCAGCTTGTCTAAGTCCCGGCCCAGGATGCTTAATTCGTATTCGCAGTGTTCCAAAACCTGGCCAACCACGTAAGACAGGAAGCGTTCCTGCAGGTCCAGGGATTCATCTTGCTGCATCCAGGCCATTTCCGGTTCCATCATCCAGAATTCAGTCAAGTGCCGGCGGGTCTTGGAAGCTTCCGCCCGGAAGGTTGGCCCGAAGGTAAAGATCTTGCCGAAGGCTTCTGCCCCAACTTCCCCGTAAAGCTGGCCGGATTGTGACAGGTAAGCGTCGTGGTCGAAGTAGTCGATGTGGAAGAGTTCCGTGGTTCCTTCTGGTGCTGAGTGCATCAGAAGCGGAGCGTCAAACTTTACGAAGCCTTCGTTTTCAAAGAAGTCGACCGTGGCCTTGAAGATCCGGTTTCTGATCTGCATGATGGCGAATGGCCGCCGGCTTCTCAGCCAGAGGTGACGGTGGTCCAAAAGAAAGTCGATCCCGTGTTCCTTGTTGGTGATCGGGTAGCCTTCATTGTTGGAGACAACTTCCAGGTCGCTGATCTGGATTTCGTAGCCAAAGTGGGACCGGGCGTCTTCATGGATGGTCCCGGTGAGGTAGAAGCTTGCTTCCTGGCGCAGGCCCTTGGCTGCTTCAAAAACTTCCTCACTGACATCGTTCTTGCGGACAACGCCTTGGAAGAAGGCGGTACCGTCTCTTAATTGCAGGAAGACGATCTTCCCGCTGGACCGCTTGTCGGTCAGCCAGACGTGCATTCTGACTTCTTCATCTACGTGCTTGCTTGATTCTCTGATTGAAATCAATTCTGTCATGTTTATCTCTTTACCTCGGTATTTTTGTTTAGATTGCTCTTATATTCTTCTTGCTTTAGCAGATTCTCTTACAGAAGCTGGATCTTGGCTGCCTGGCACTTTTCTACGATCTCGTCAGGCCAGATGCTGGCTTGGACTTCACCGATGTGGGCCTTGCCCAAAAGCAGCATGCAAAGTCTTGACTGGCCGATCCCGCCGCCGATGGAGTAAGGGAGGTCACCCTTTAAGAGGGCTTGGTGGAAAGGCAGATCTAACCGGTCTTCAGCACCGGCAAGCTTCAGCTGCTCTTTTAAGCGGTCTTCATCGACCCGGATACCCATGCTGGAGACTTCAAAGGCCCGCTGGAGGGGTTCGTACCAGAAGAGGAGGTCACCGTTCAAAGTCCAGTCATCGTAGTCTGGTGCCCGGAGGTCATGCGGCTTCTTGGACAGCGGGAGGGCGCCGCCGATGTGTTCCAAGAAGACTGCTCCCTTTTCCTGGCAGATCTTGTCTTCGCGCTGGCTTGGGGTTAAGGATGGCCAGCGGGCTTCCAGTTCTTCGCTGGTCACGAAGCTGATTTCTTCTGGCAGGTGGTAGGCGGCTTGCGGGTAGAGGGCACGGACGTGGTATTCCATCCCCTTGATGGTTTCAAAGATCCGCTGGACAGTTTGGCGGAGGGTTGCTTCCGTCCGTTCACTCTTGTCGATGACCTTTTCCCAGTCCCATTGGTCAACGTAAACGGAGTGGAGGTTGTCCAAAACTTCTTCGTCTTTTCTGATGGCGTTCATGTTGGTGAAGATGCCTTCACCGTGGCCGAAGCCGTAGTGCTTGAGGGCCCAGCGCTTCCACTTGGCCAGGGAATGGACGATTTGCAATTCACCTTCATCCCCGTCGTGCAGGGTAAAGGAAACCGGCTTTTCCCAGCCAGAGAGGTTGTCGTTTAAGCCGGAAGACTTCTTGACAAACATGGGAGCGGAAATTCTTTCCAGATTCATCGCGGTCCCGAATTCGGTCTGGAAGGTTTCCCGGATGTAGCGGATTGCCTTTTCCGTTTCGCGGATGGTCATTTTCGGATCGTAATCACTTGGAATAACTAATTTAGCCATATCTCTTGCCTCTGCTAAAAATCTAATACTTGTCAAAAGGGCATAAAAAGAGCCTTTCATCCCCAAAAACTACAGGGACGAAAGGCTTCTTTCCGCGGTACCACCCACCTTGTTCTAAACGAACCACTTCGAGCACCAACATGCTCTAGCAGGGTAACGTCCTGCAGGCGGCACGGCTTACTGCGACTTCAGCCGGCGATCTGGAAAAAGTGTTATTCAAAAAGCCAGGGTCTGTTGCCTTTTCACCAGCCGGCAACTCTCTGTAAGATTGTGCTTTTCTACTCGTCTTTCTCATCTTTTGACTTATTTGATTAAGTAAAATTCTAATACGGATTTAATTTTTGTCAAGATCAAGGACAAAAAAATTATTTTTTAAAGATCAAGCCCTTCTTCTTGAGCAGGTAGACAGTGGCTGCGATGGCGCAGAAGGCGATTAACACGATCAAGCTAAGGCCTTCAAATTCCTGGACTACTTGCTGGTAGGCATTGCCGGCAAAGCGGCCGGCGTAGATCAAAACAGTGTTCCAGATGGCCGTGCCCAGAATGGTGTAGAAGCTGAACCGGGCCAAAGAGAAGCGGCTCATCCCGGCTGGCAGGGAGATTAAGCTGCGGACGACTGGAATAAAGCGGCCAAAGAAAGTGGCTGCCCGGCCGTGGCTGTTAAAGTAGTTTTCCGTCTTGGCGATTTTCTCCGGGGAAAGACCAAAGCGGCGGCCCACCTTGCTATTTGCAAAACGGGAAAGGCGTTCTTGATCAAAGAAAGTGCCAACCCAGTAGAGAATTACCGCGCCGATGAAGGCGCCGATCGTGGAGGCGATGATGGCTCCCGGGACAGACAGGTTGGCTGACAGGGTCAGGAAACCGGTAAAGGTCAGGATCAATTCGGAAGGGATTGGGGGAAAAATGTTTTCAGCTGCAATCAACAAGGCAACGGCGACATAGCCATAGTTTTGAATCAGCTGCGTGATTGTCTCGTTCATGAGTTGTTATACCTCTAATCTATTCTGTCTGTATTTTCGTAAATCCAGAATAACAGAATAAAGGGCGGAAAAGGGCAGTCTGACAAGGATTTTAAGAGATAATTTGGAATTACTTTACATCCATTTAACTTTACTTTTTTAAGTTTGTAATAGAATTAATTGGGCCTAATTAATTTTTGACTTAAGAAAAAGAAGAAAGGAAATTAAGCAGATTTTATGCACAATTAAAGAGGATTGTCTGTTATAATCGTTTCAACGCATTAAGGAAATGCCTAATAGCAGCAAAGAAAAGAAGCTTACAAGCTGTTTTCTCTGATCAAAGGCGAATCTTGATGCTGGGAAAATTGAATATAATTCGTAATATACTATGTCATTAAATTTATTCAAGGAGAGGTAAATATGACTAACGTAACTATCGAACAAGCAGTTAAGGGCTATCTTGTATTCTCAGCTAAGGAAGGCAAGCTCTTCCGTGAAGGCCGCAGCTACCTGGCGGGCAAGACCTACCACAACCGCTACCTGGCTATCTACGAAAAGCTGGAAGACGCTGTTGTCAACGCCAGCCAATACCCAAGTGAAGAAGGCATCACCATCTACGAAGTAAGTGGCTGGGGCCAAGTAACTGACTTTGGCAAGTGCAAGGTTACTGAATGGCTGAAGTTGGACCAAATCGTAGCAAAGAAGGAATGGGTTGCTCTCTTGGGCAAGCAAACTAACTCAAACTACGCAAGTCTGCGGATCCTGGCAGCTAAGCTGAGCGAAGACGCAGCTGTCCTGAAGAAGCTGGCTCAAGACAAGAATCAGCAAGTGCGCAGCGCTGTTGCTGAGAACGCTAACACTCCAGCCTTGGTTTTGGCTAAGTTGGGCGTGACTGCTGAAGTTAACGCGATGGCTATCTAACAGACAATTTTAAAAAGAATAAAACGAGGCGCGTTCTCTGGATTGACAGAGGCGTGCTTTTTGCATTCAAGGAGAAGAGCATTGAAATTCGACCAGGCAAGAGCGGAAGATTTAGACAGGATCGTGGAAATTGAAAGAGCGGGCTTCAATGAGGCAGAAGCGGGCAGTCCAGCTCAGTACAAAGAGAGAATTCAGAAGTTTACCGGAAGCTTTTTGGTCGCCAGAAATTTGGAAGAAGAGGTCGTGGGCTTTATCACCGGGCCAGTCGTTGACAGTAAGTACGACTACATCGAGGACTGGATGTATGAAAAAGAGACGGAAAGTTTGTCAGGCCCTGGCGGCAACCAAATGGTCCTAACCATCGCAGTTCACCCGGATTACCGGGGGCAGGGTATTGGCAGCCAGCTTTTGGATAGATTCGCGGAAACTGCTAAGGAGATGCAGCGGGGGCGGATCGCCTTGACCTGCCTGGAAGACCGGGTGCCCTTTTACGAAAAGAATGGCTACGTCAACCACGGGCAAGCTGAGTCAGAGCATGCCGGGGAAATATGGTACAACATGATCAAAGTGATCGAAGACTAACTAAAAGGCAGTCAGCAATTGCTGACTGCTTTTTTGCTTTATAAATGAAACTTTTTAATGTAAATCTAACTTAAAAAGCTATAGCTAAAATTCGGCAATATACTTTTCTTAAATGAAAAAGCCAATGAAACTATGTTTAAATAGGGACGGTGTGATTATGATCAAAAAGTTAACACTATATCACGACTTTAGCGATACAACTTTAAGTTAGTATTTTATAGATTTTTAGCTTTATAGCCCGTTATTTTCTCGCATATTTCTGAAACAATATACTCTTTGCTTTTTGGCGTTCGGAAATTGTTTTTTCACCGTTTCTCTTAAAATTCTGCTAAAAAAGACTTAACTTTAATTTAAACTATGGTATGATTATGAAATATTGGTGAGTCAGAGCTGTGTGATTAAAGGCTTGCTAATAAAAATATTTATTTGTCTAAAGGAGTTAAGGAAACTGATGCAGAAGAAAAAATCCGCACACCATTTGAACAAAGTGGCTGAACTAGCGGCGGCACTGCTCCTGTCAGCGAGCCCACTGGCGGGAACTTTCCAGTCAGCCGCTTTTGTCCAAGCTGCCAGTCAAGAAACGGTTAGCCCACGGTCGGCTAGCCGGGCAGCATTGACTAAGTACTTGCAGCAAGAGCAGCGCTATAACGCTAAGAAGAGCTACAGCAAGTTCCAAGAGGCTGCTAAAGAGCAAAGACAGGCCTCTGGTCAAGCTGTCAGCAAGAAGAATGAGTCCTCGGTCCGGGTGATCGTCAGTCTGAACAAGTCAGCGGCATTTGATCACACCAGTAAGCCGACTGGATCAGCTGCCTCAGTGAAAAAGATTGAGCAGGCAAGTGACCAAGTCAAGGATGGTCAAGAAAAGGTTATCAAGCAGGTAGAAGAAATCACCGGCAACAAGGTCCGCCGGCAGTTCGGCTACTTGGTCAATGCTTTTTCAATCGATATGGACTTAGACGATATCGACAAGGTTAAGGATCTGCCACAGGTTAAGAATGTCACTCCTGTCAAGGTTTACCACCCAACTGATGAGAGTGCTGACCAAATGGCTCAAGTACAGGACGTTTGGCAAGAACAAAAGCTCAAGGGTGAAGGCATGGTTATCTCGATCATTGATACCGGGATCGACTCCAGCCACCAGGACCTAAAATTGGATAGTGGCGTCAGCACCGCGTTGAGTAAGAGTGATGTTGAAAGCGACAAGAGTAAGCTTGGTCACGGGAAGTATTACACGGAGAAGGTTCCTTACGGCTATAACTACGCTGATAAGAACGACCAAATCGTGGACAATGGGTCTGGCGAAATGCACGGCCAGCACGTGGCCGGGATTGCCGGGGCCAACGGCCAAGTCAAAGGTGTTGCTCCTGATGCCCAGCTTTTGGCAATGAAGGTCTTCTCCAACAATGCCAAGAATTCTGGCGCCTATGATGACGACATCATTTCCGCGATCGAAGATTCAGTTAAGCTGGGGGCCGACGTTATCAACATGAGTTTGGGCTCAGTTTCATCAGATGTCGATCCGAGTGACCCGCAGCAGCAAGCTGTAGCAAAGGCATCAGAGGCTGGCGTCATTAATGTTATCTCTGCGGGGAACTCCGGTGTTGCCGGGTCAACGGCGGATGGTAATCCGGTCAATAATACCGGGACAAGTGAACTCAGCACTGTTGGCGCTCCAGGGGTTACGCCAGATGCTCTGACGGTGGCCTCTGCTGAAAACAGCAAGGTGACCACCGACACAGTTAAAGACGAACTCGGTGGGGTTACCTTTAACTCAAATTCAGAATTGAAGGGGGCTGCACAAGTAACGACCCAGCTGGAAAGCAACTACTCTGTTTTGACGAAGAAGCTTAAGCTTGTTGACATGGGCTTAGGCGGTGCAGATGACTATACTGCTGAAAAGAAGGCTGAGGTTAAGGGACAACTTGCAGTTGTTGAACGGGGATCTTACACCTTCTCAGAGAAAGTTGCCAATGCCAAGGCAGCTGGCGCGGCAGGGATTGTTATCTACAACAACCGGGATGACGGCTTAGTTTCAATGTCACTGGACGACAAGACTTTCCCAACCTTGGGGATGTCTAAGGCAGATGGTGAAGTTCTGGCCAAGGCAGCTCAGGAAGGCAAGAGCATCAAGCTGAAATTCGGTACTGCTTTGATCGATAACTCCAGCGCGGGAAAGATGAGTGACTTTACTAGCTGGGGACCAACGCCGGAACTCGACTTCAAGCCAGAAATCACTGCTCCAGGCGGGAAGATCTACTCGCTGGCCAACGACAACAAGTACCAGCAAATGAGTGGGACTTCAATGGCTTCACCATTTGTCGCAGGTTCCGAAGCATTAATTTTGCAAGGTATCAAGAAGCAAGGCTTGAACTTGTCCGGGGAAGAATTAGTACAATTTGCTAAGAATTCAGCCATGAACACTTCCCACCCCGTCTATGATACTGAACACACCAAGGAAATCATTTCTCCCCGCCGGCAAGGGAGTGGTGAAATCAATGTTAAAGATGCCATCAACAATACGGTTGAGGTTAAGGCAGCCAACGGCAACGGGGCAGCAGCCTTGAAAGAAATTGGCCGGCAGACGACCTTTAAGCTTACCTTGACCAACTATGGCAAGAAGGCTCAGACTTACGCGGTTGACAATTATGGCGGTCCATACACCCAGGCAACCGACGCACAGAGTGGCGAAATCTATGACACTAAGATTGTTAAGGGACAGCTGACTACGGAGACGCCAAAGGTAACTGTCCAGCCTGGCGAAAGCGTGGATGTAAGCTTTACCTTGACCCTGCCATATAGTTTCCAGCGGCAAAATTTTGTCGAAGGCTATGTTGGCTTTGAAGCGGAAGACCAGTCTACGCCGAACCTGGTTCTTCCATACATGGGCTTTTTCGGCAGCTACAGTCAAGCGAGTGTCAGCGCGCCAATGCTTTATGAAGGCGGCAATTCAGATCTAATCAACACGATTCGGTCCCTGGTTGGCGTCATGGCTTCTAACAACGATGATATTCTCGGTTACACTGGCTATGATGGTGATGATTACAGTAAGTATACTGATCCTGATCTGATCGCGATTTCACCAAATGGCGATGGCAGCCGGGACTACGCATATCCTGTTCTCTTCTTTGACCGGAACTACAAGGAATACACGGAAACGATTACTGATGCTCAAGGAAACAAAGTTAAGAGCTTGGGCGCTGGCAAGGAAGGAACCAAGGACTACTACAGTTCTTCAAGCGGTAAGTGGACCAGTCACTCCCTGGACAAGTGGGATGGCACTGACGCGGACGGCCAAGTCGTTAAGGATGGGCAATACATCTACAAGGTTGAATTTACCCCAGCAACTGGCGGCAGCAAGCAGGAATTGAACATCCCTGTCAAGGTTGATACCCAAGCGCCAGAAGTGAGTGACTTGCAGGTTACCAAAGATGGCAAGCTCCGTTTGAAGGCTAAGGATTCTGGCAGTGGCCTTGACATGACAATGTTTGTTGCGGCAGTAAATGGTGAAAAGCAGAAGCTGGCCCTGGCTCCGGTTAAGGGAGAAAGTGATGTTTACGAGTCAACGACTGCCTTGACTGGACTTAAGGACGGCAAGAACCAAGTAGAAACTGTTTTGGCTGACTATGCCGGCAATGTTGGCTATGCTGCAACTTTCTCCAGTCAAAATAACGATGCTGATAACAAGCTTCTTCTCTTTAACTTAGCTGACGGTCAAAAGATCACTAGTCAAAGCCCGGCTTACGATCAAGAGAAAGAAACTTATACTGTAACTGGTACTTACAAGAAGAATGCCAAGCTTAAGTTTAATGATGTCGAGGCAGAGAGCGATGAAGATGGCTACTTTGAAGTTAAGCTGCCAGTCAAGGATGGACAAAACCAGCTTTTGATCAAGGACGGGGACCAAACCCTTGAAGCAGTCAACTTCACTGTTAAGGCTGAAGGACCGAAAGTCAGCCTTGACGAAGAAAGCTCAGGCCGGATTTTGGCTAAGGAAGATTCCTATACTTTATCCGGGACGGTATCTGGCCTTGGCGAAAGCGGCAAACTTGAACTGACAAACTTGTCTGACAAGAGCAAGACTAAGTTAACGGTTGACCAGGACGGCAAGTTCTCACAAAAGGTTGACTTGAACTACGGTGACAATCCTTTTGAACTGACGGCAACTGATGCGGATGGCAATGTTACAAAGAAGGACGTAACGATTTTCACCGCTAGAAGTTACACTTACAACAAGGACATGCTGACTTTTGACAATATCGCCAGCGATCTGACGGTTATTGGCAAGACGACGCCGGGTTACGATGAGAAAGACAACAGCTTTACGGTAACTGGTAAGCTGGCCTACCCAGTCGCCCGCTTCCAGTTAAACGGGGATGATGTTAAGTACGACCCAGATACTTTGAAGTTCAGCTACACGATCAAAGACTTAAAGAACGGCAACCATTCATTGACTGCTTTGGTGCAAGATCCGCGGCTTAATGACGGCAAGCCAGTCGTCGAATGGGGCTACAAGCTTTGGGTTGACTTAACAGCGCCAAGCCTGCAATTAGAAGGGATGTCCTTAGGCGAGGATGGCCAGTTGGCTGTCTACACCAACAAGGATGTTTACGATCTTAAGGCAACGATCAATGACAACTTGAGCGGATACAGCCTGCAAGTTGGCAGCGATACAGCCTACCAAGACAAGACTTACGAGGTCTTTAACGATGACTTCTTTAAGAACAGGGATGCAGTCAAGGTCAGCTACCCGATCAAGGCTGAGAAAGACGGATCCCGGAAGGTCAAGGTCACTTTGACTGACGGCAGTGATAACAAGACTGAACAAGACTTTACCCTGTACAATCACCAGGCAGAGCTTGAGGCGCCGGAGGTTTCCGCATCAGAAAGCAAGAAGACCAACCAAGCTGTTCAGCTGAAGGTCGAAAATCTGTCCGATGTACAAAAGTCTGCTGGCAAGTTTAAGGCGGCTGACCTCTACTACTCAGTTGACGGCAAGACTTGGACCAAGCTGGACAAGGATACTGTACAGGTAGCCGAAAACGGGAAGGTTGAGTTCAAGTACCAAGACGTTTACGGCAATGAGTCAAAGGTTACGACTTATGAAGTCAAGAATATCGTCAAGGAAGTCGCTGCCCAGCCAGAATTGAAGCTGACTCCGGATGGGGAAGGCAAGGTCAAGGTTGAGCTTGCTTTTGACAAGCAGGATGTTGACAAGGACTTCAACCACATCAAGTACAGCCTTGATGGTGGCAAGACCTGGACTGACTACAAGGATGCCTTTACGCTGACTCACAACGGAACTGTAGAATTCAAGAGCTATGACGACGCTGGCAATGAGAGCCAAGTCTACACCAGCGTGGTCAAGGTAGAACGGAAGCTGCCCGCTCCAGATTTGACTGGCACGGTTGAAGCTGATAAGAGTGTTGAGGTTAAGGCTGGCAACGTTGAACAGGCTGAAAAGGATGCTGACGGAAAAGTAACTTTGCTCTACTCAACTGATGGTAAGGATTGGTCAAAGGTTGACGGCGAAGTTAAGCTGACTGACAGCGACCGGGCTATGTTCAAGTACCGCGACGGGGACGACAACGAATCTGCTGTTGTCGTTTACGAAGTCAAGAAGGTTGTTGAAGAAAAGACTGCCGAGTCTAAGCCGGAAAACAAGGACGATAGCAAGTCAGACAGTAACACTGACACTAAGAGCGATACCAAGTCAGATAGCAAGAATGATTCCAAGACTGATAATAAGTCTGATAACAAGGCAGAAACCAAGAGTGATGTGAAGACTGACAGCAAGGCCGATGCTAAGAGTGAAGTGAAGTCTGATACCAAGACTGACACTAAGAGCGAAGTGAAGTCAGACAGCAAGAGCGATGTCAAGTCAGACAGCAAGAGCGAAACTAAGAGCGATGTAAAGTCTGACAATAAGACTGAAGCCAAGACTGATGTGAAGACTGACAGCAAGACTGACGCTAAGAGTGATACCAAGTCAGACAACAAGGCAGATGCCAAGAGTGAAGCTAAGTCCGACAACAAGACTGACACTAAGAGTGAATCTAAGTCTGATAACAAGTCATCTGCCAAGAATAATAAGAAACCTGAGAGCAAGACGGCTTCAAAGACTAGTGCTAAGAAGAACAAGAAGGCTTCTAAGAAGGTAAGCAAGAAGACGGTTAAGAAGACTAAGACTTACAAGAAGGTCAAGTTGACTAAGTTGACTAAAGTCTACAATAAGAAGGGCAAGGTAGTTGGCAAGCTTAAGAAGAAGACTAGCGTCAAGCTTTTAAGCAAGAAGCAAAAGCTTCATGGCAAGTACTACTACCGGGTTGGCAAGAACAGATATGTTCTGGCAAGCAGCCTGCCGAAAAAGGCTAAGAAGGTTAAGCAAGTTCGCGTACGGAAGAATGCCAAGATCTATAACAAGAAAGGGAAGGTAGTTGGCCATCTGAAAAAGAAGCAGAAAGTTAAGCTATTAAGCAAGAAACAGAAGCTTCATGGTAAGTACTACTACCGGATCGGCAAGAATAAATACGTTAAGGCAAGCGTTCTTTAATTAGAGGGAGACAGGTTCCGAAAGGAACCTGTTTTTCTCGTTTTAGACAAGGTGAGAGAGCGGCTTGTTGGCTTGATGATATAATTATTTTTGAAATCTGGAGAGCGAAGATGCTTACCTTGTAGATAAAATAGATAGCGAAAAAGACAATTGATTATTGAGGTGACAAAAATGGCAGAGAAGCAATATGACTTTACCCATGTGCCAAAGCGGCAGGGCAATTCCATCAAGTGGGGCGGCTTAAAAGAGAATGAGCTGCCGATGTGGATTGCTAAGATGGACTTTAAGATCGCGCCGGAAATCCTGGCCAGTATGGAAGAAAAGCTCAAGGTAGCTGCTTTTGGCTACGAAAGCGTGCCAGCTGAATACTATAAGGCAGTAGCTGGTTGGGAGGAAATTGAGCACCATGCCCGGCCAGAAGAAGACTGGTGCGTCTTCGCCTCAGGCGTCGTTCCAGCAATTTCTGCCATGATCCGGCAGTTCACCAGCCCTGGCGACCAAGTTTTGGTTCAAGAACCGGTCTACAACATGTTCTACTCTGTCATTGAGGGCAATGGCCGGCGGGTAATTTCCAGCGACTTGATCTATGAAAATAGCAAGTACTCGGTTAACTGGGCTGATTTGGAAGAAAAATTGGCGACTCCATCTGTCCGGATGATGGTCTTCTGCAACCCTCACAACCCAATTGGCTACGCCTGGAGCAAAGAGGAAGTCGAGCGGATCGCGGAACTTTGCGCCAAGCACCAGGTCCTCTTGATCTCTGACGAAATTCATGGGGACTTGGTTTTGACGGGTGATGACATTACGCCTGCATTTACGGTAGATGGGGAGGCCAAAAACTGGGTAGTTTCTTTGATCTCACCAAGCAAGACCTTCAATTTGGCCGCTCTGCACGCGGCTTGTGCGATCATCACTAACCCGGATTTGCGCGCCCGGGCTGAGGAGAGCTTTTTCCTAGCGGGCATCGGGGAACCAAACTTGTTGGCTATCTCGGCAGCAATTGCCGCTTATGAAGAAGGCCATGACTGGCTCCGTGAGCTCAAGCGAGTATTGCGGGATAACTTTGCTTATGCCCGGGAATTTTTGGCAAAAGAAGTGCCGGAAGTGAAGGTACTTGACTCAAATGCCAGCTACCTGGCCTGGGTTGATATTAGTGCTCTTGGGATGAACGCGGAGGACTTCTGCAAGTACTTGCGGGAGAAGACGGGCTTGATCATCTCCGCGGGGAACGGCTATCGGGGCAACGGGCATGAATTCGTCCGGATTAACCTGGCCTGCCCGAAAGAATTGGTAATCGACGGGATGCAAAGGTTGAAGCAGGGCGTAAAAGGACTGGATAAGTAATAGATTAAGTGGTGACGAAAGATGACCTACAGTGCTCTTAAGATTGTGAACTGGTTGCGAGTAAGAAATAATGCCGAACTGCGGCTTGATCTTAATGCAGAAGAATTAACGCAGATGAAAGCTATGAAGCTTCTCTATTACATCCAGGCAGCTAGCTTAGCGGTAACGGGGAGACGGCTTTTTGCCAGTGATATTGTGGCTAGTAAATATGGTCCAGTCGTAACAGAAGTCAAAAAGCATTACCAGAATAAGCGTGGTATTGTCGGCGATATTACAATAGATCAGCGGGCAGTACAAGATTACAAGGAACTGCAAAGTGATCAGATGGCTGCTGATATTATCGGCTCAGTCTATGACTTATATGGACACAGGTCTGCCTATGACTTGCTGGAAAGCATTCAATCTGAGGCACTGTGGGAAAATATTGATCTTGGTCAAGTGATTTCCGCTGAGGATATGAGATCTTATTACAGTGAGATCTTTGTCCTTGATGAGAAAACTAAACAATATATCTGAAAATAAGACAAAAAGGATGCAACTTACTAGAGCTGCATCCTTTTCTTTTGCTGTTAAAATTGATTCATCTTACTTCTTATAGTTTTCTGCCAAAAAGTCCTTCATATTCTGCGGAACATGGCCCGTGATCCGGGTGAAGTCATCAGTAACTCCGTCCATCAAGCCCATGGCTGCCGCCTTGTACATGGAGGCCAGTTCATCCCCGTCGCCTTCAGCCCGGTAGATATCCGCGAATTCTTCCAGGCTGACTGGCTGGTAGCCGATCTTTTCTCCAGTAACTTCAGTCATGATTTGGCTTAATTCAACCATGTTATAGTTCTTTTCCTGGGTCAAAAGGTAGTTCTGCCCCTTGTCTCTAAGATATGGCCGGACAGCGACATTGGCAATAGCTTCTGCACTGTCTTTTCTTGAGATGAAACTCATTGCTTGGTCGCCAACCGGGTAAATCACGTTGCCTCTTTCAATTAATTCCGGCAGGTAAGGGACCAGGGGGTCAGCGTAGAGGGAATTTTTAACTACGGCATAGGACAACTTGCTAGAGGCTAAACGGGCCGGCAGGTAAGCGTAGTAACCAGCCATCTGGAAGGGATTATTGGCCTGGTCAGCAAAAAAGCTGACGTCAACCAGGTTCTTGACTCCGGCTTCCTTCATCGCTTTAAGAGAATTCTCGAATTCCTCGATCCGCTTGCCCACGTTATAAGTGATGCTGGGAATGTAAATCAGGACGTCTGTCCCGGTAAAAGCTTCGACCATTGATGGAACATTGTAGTAGTCGCTGTGCATGACTTCATAGCCGGCTTTTGCAAAATCTTCCGCCTTTTGCGGGCTGCGGACAGCCAGGCGGATATTCTTGGTGTCAGTTAATTTACTTAATTCCTTAACGACTTCTCTGCCTAAGTGGCCGGTTGCGCCAGTAATCGTGTATTTCATTTCGCTTCCTCGCAATCTGTTTTTTATCCGCTTATTCTTCTTTACCGTTTTCTGCCTGCTTTTTCGCGGCTTCCTTAACCAAAATCGTGTCGATCACGTCCTGCAGGCTGATCTTGCCTAAAACCGCCTCCGCCGCGATCTCCGCGTGGGAAAAGTAGTCGGTCAAGGTCGGCTGGATATTGCCGCCAACGATGCAGTCGGGATTTGTTTCGTGATCGATGGCAAAAAGGGGGCTTTTTCCTTCAGTTGCCAGGTAGACCTCTAGCAGGCTGATATCCTTTGGCTCCCTTAATAGCTCTGGGTCCGGTGACCCATGGGTCGTCTTGATAAAGCCGGCATCCCTTAAGTTGGACATTAACCGTCTCACCACAACCGGCGAAGTATTTAAAGAACTGGCGATGATGTTGCTGGACAGGGTGGTCTTT
Organism: Lactobacillus delbrueckii subsp. bulgaricus; assembly: GCF_046938665.1. Lineage (GTDB taxonomy): Bacteria > Bacillota > Bacilli > Lactobacillales > Lactobacillaceae > Lactobacillus > Lactobacillus delbrueckii_C. Next base: position 16,705 of record NZ_JBKZCD010000025.1, on the reverse strand, counting down.
CCTTTGTAGATCACCAAAAAGGCCAAAAGATGAATGCTGTCGCTAAAACGGGTTGATACTTTCATTTATTTTTTCTCTCCCAAATAATTTAGCAAATCATGTAACTTATCTAGTTACCAGTATAGTAACTGAAGTTGCTAAAAGCAAGTTCTTTGTCAGCAAGAGCAGAATGGATCTTAAATCCGCCTGGAAGATGCCGACTAAGCAATAGTCATACTTTTACACTTTTCTTATAACTAGCGGGCCCAAGATAGAGGAATGAGAAACGATTATAGATTCCTGGCCAAGAAAGAGAGGGAAGCTGTAGCTTTTACCTTTACAAGGGCTAAGAAAGGGTTTATGCTAAGTCAAGAAACCATTTAAGTTACATGAATGCCCTGCGAGATGGAGGAGAAAATGATCGAATACCGTGATGTCGGGATGACCTATGGAGACAATGTCATCTTGAAGCAGATAAATCTTACTATCAATGACGGAGAGCTCTTTGTCTTAGTCGGCCCCAGCGGGAGCGGGAAGACGACCCTGCTCAGAATGATCAACCGTTTAACAGAACCGACCCATGGCGATGTCTACTTAGACGGCAAAAGGGTCAAAGACCACGACCTGCGCCAGCTCCGCCTGCATATGGGCTATGTCCTGCAGACTAGCAGCCTTTTTCCTAACTTAACGGTTGGCGACAACATCACTATCCAGCTGGAAGAAGCCGGAGTCAAAAAAGCTGAGCGGAGAAAGCGGGCCCTAGACTTACTGGCCCAGGTTGGCCTGGACGGAGACAAGTACATCTCCCGCCTGCCCAAAGAACTTTCAGGCGGCCAGCAGCAGCGGGTCGCTATCGCCCGGGCCATGGCCAGCCAGCCCAAGATGATCTTGATGGATGAATCCTTCAGTGCCTTAGACCCGGTCCTGCGCCGCCAGCAGCAAGAGCTCCTGCTTGACCTGCACCGGCAAAGCAAGACCACGGTTGTCTTCGTGACCCACGACATGCAGGAAGCCCTGCGTTTAGGGGACCGGATCGGGGTGATCCAGGATGGCTGCCTGCTGCAAGTCGGCAGCCCGGAAGAAATCGTGCAAAAGCCTGCCAACTCCTTTGTGGCTGACTTCTTCAAGAGCGCCCGGCCGCGCCTGGGCACTATGCCTGAGCTTTTGGCCAGCCCATACGTAAATAGAATTACAGAAGAGAATCTGCCACAGGTAGAAAAAGTCGAAGAAGTCTCGGGATTAGCTGAAAAAGCTGGCTTTTTGCAATTTGCTTACCAGGGAGCAGGTTACCAGATCGCGGTCAGCGACCTGCTGCACTATTTTGGAAAATTGGGGGACTAAGAGATGAGTGAATTGATCAATACTATATCGTCGCACCAAGGGCAGATCTGGCAGGCTTTAGGTGAGCACCTGCTCTTATCCATGGAAGCCCTCTTGCTGTCCTGCTTGCTTGCCATTCCTTTAGGGATGCTCCTAGCCCACACGAAAAGAGCCGGGGAAGTGGTTTTCCAGATCACCAGCATCATCCAGACCATCCCTAGTCTGGCCCTGCTCGGCCTCTTGATCCCTTTTGTCGGAATCGGGACGACTCCGGCCTTGATCGCCTTGACTGCGTACGGGATCATGCCAATCTACCAGAATACCTACTCGGCCTTAAGAAATATCGATCCTAACTTGGAAGAAGCCGCCGATGCCTTTGGCTTAAGCCGCTGGAAAAAATTATCCCGCTTGGAATTCCCCATGGCCCTGCCGATGATTCTCTCCGGCGTCAGCATTTCCCTGGTCATGATCATCGGGACGGCCACCCTGGCGGCCATGATCGGTGCCGGCGGGCTTGGGACCTACATCATGATCGGGATCCAGCAAAACAACAACACCTATCTCTTGATTGGGGCTGGTCTGTCAGCTGTCTTGACTTTGGCCATGTCCGGCCTGCTCAAGTTTATGGCCTCATCAAAAAAGCACTTCCGTGTCACAGCCGCCGTCCTGGCAATTTTTGCCATTGGCTTAGGAGTTAGCCAGGCTCCGAAGCTTCTTGCCCCAAAGCAAGAGGAGGTCGTCATCGCCGGCAAGCTGGGGAGTGAACCAGACATCTTGATCAACATGTACAAGGACTTGATTGAAAAGGATAATCCTCATGTCAAGGTGACCCTCAAGAACAACTTTGGCGGGACCAGCTTCCTGTTCAATGCCTTAAAGACGGGCAAAATCGACATCTATCCAGAATTTACCGGGACGGTTCTGCAGGGCCTGGCTAAAAAGAAAGTAGCTACTCCGCATGATCCGGCTAAAACTTACCAGCTGGCTAAAAAGCTCATGGCTGAAGAGGACCAGCTGACTTACCTGCCGCCAATGAACTACCAGAACGGCTACGACTTAGCGGTTACGAAGGCATTTGCCAAGAAAAATAATATTAAGAGCTTAAGCGACTTGGCGAAAGTGGATACTAGCTTAACTGCTGCTTTTGACCCGGACTTTGCCAACCAGCAGGACGGCTATCTGGGCTTAAAGAAGGAATACGGCTTGAACTTCAAGGTTAAAACTATGGAGCCTGCCCTGCGCTATAAGGCAATTGCCAGCGGCAAGGTCGCGGTCGTTGACGGCTATACGACTGACCCCCAGATCAAGCAGTATGACTTAGTCGCCTTGAAGGATGACAAGAGCTTTTTCCCGCCATACCAAGGGGCGCCTCTGATGAAAACCTCTTTTGCCAAAAAGCATCCCGGCGTCGTCAAAAGCTTGAACAAGCTTGCTAGCAAGATCACTGAAGCTGAAATGCAGGAAATGAACTATAAGGTGACCGTCAAGCACGAGAGCGCCAGCAAGGTGGCCCGCCAGTACCTGAAGCAGCATGGTCTGCTCTAATTATAAAATTGGTAGGTACTTTTTCTGCAAAAAGGCTTGAAAATGGTTAGAAAAGCATTAAAATGTAAATGTGATTACATCCATGAAAGGAGTTGCTCTCTTGACAGAACACTATTTAAACTATGTCAATGGCGAATGGCGGGACTCCGCTGACGCGATTGAAATTTTCGAACCAGCAACTGGCAAGTCCCTGGGCACTGTACCGGCCATGTCCCACGAAGACGTGGACTACGTAATGGACAGCGCCAAGAAGGCCCTTCCAGCCTGGCGGGCCCTCTCATACGTTGAACGGGCCGCGTACTTGCAAAAGGCTGCGGACATCCTTTACCGGGATGCGGAAAAGATTGCTTCTACCTTGTCCAAGGAAATCGCCAAGGGCCTCAAGTCCTCTATCGGCGAAGTAACCCGGACGGCGGAAATCGTGGAATACACGGCCAAGGTCGGCGTAACTTTGGACGGGGAAGTCATGGAAGGCGGCAACTTTGACGCGGCAAGCAAGAACAAGCTGGCTGTTGTCCGCCGGGAACCAGTCGGCCTGGTTTTGACAATTTCTCCATTCAACTACCCGGTCAACCTGGCCGGCTCAAAGATCGCTCCAGCCTTGATGGGCGGGAACGTTGTTGCCTTCAAGCCGCCGACACAAGGGTCAATCTCCGGTCTGCTTTTGGCTAAGGCTTTCGCGGAAGCTGGCTTGCCAGCCGGCGTCTTCAACACCATTACCGGCCGGGGCCGGGTCATCGGCGACTACATCGTTGAACACCCGGCAGTTGACTTCATCAACTTCACCGGTTCCAGTGCTGTCGGCAAGAACATCGGCAAACTAGCCGGGATGCGGCCAATCATGCTGGAACTTGGCGGCAAGGACGCGGCTATCGTCTTGGAAGACGCTGACCTGGACCTGACGGCCAAAAATATCGTTGCCGGCGCCTTTGGCTACTCCGGCCAGCGCTGTACTGCCGTTAAGCGGGTTCTGGTCATGGACAGCGTGGCTGACGAATTGATCGAAAAGGTGACTGCCCTGGTTAAGGATTTGACGGTCGGGATGCCAGAAGACAATGCCGACATCACTCCTTTGATCGACACCAAGTCTGCCGACTACGTCCAAGGCTTGATCGAAGAAGCTGAAGAAAAGGGCGCTAAGCCTTTGTTTGACTTCAAGCGCGAAGGCAACCTGATCTACCCAATGGTGATGGACCAAGTGACGACCGACATGCGTCTGGCCTGGGAAGAACCATTTGGGCCGGTATTGCCATTCATCCGCGTCAAGTCTGATGATGAAGCTGTCAAGATCGCTAACGAATCAGAATACGGCCTGCAAAGCTCAGTCTTCTCACGGAACTTTGAAAAGGCCTTTGCCATCGCCGGGAAATTGGAAGTGGGCACGGTCCACATCAACAACAAGACCCAAAGAGGTCCGGACAACTTCCCATTCTTGGGCGTAAAGAGCTCCGGAGCAGGCGTACAGGGGGTTAAGTACTCCATTCAAGCCATGACCCGGGTCAAGTCCGTTGTCTTCAACATTGAAGGCTAATTTTAAAATAGTAAATTTGACAAGATGTCTGCTTGAGAAAGTCCGCTTTGGCGGACTTTCTTCGTTTTGTAAAAGTTTAAAAATCTAATTTTTTTGTTAGCATTTTTTTAGAAAGAATGGTAAATTAAACAAAAGAATTCAGACAGGAGAGTGCACTATGCCAATTACTTTAGACAAACAGTTAGCCGCCATTGATGTGTTAAGGCAGGAGAATATTTTTGTTATGGACTCGCAAAGAGCCCGGACCCAGAACATCCGGCCTTTAAAGATTCTGGTGGTGAACTTGATGCCTAAGAAGGCCAACACGGAAGTGCAATTGCTCCGCCACCTGGCCAATACGCCCTTGCAGCTAGAAGTGGAATTCCTCTACATGGCCAGCCACAAGTCTAAAAATACTTCCAATGAATACCTGGAAAACTACTACCGGACTTTTACTGATATCAAGGACAAGCGCTATGATGGGATGATCATTACTGGCGCTCCGGTTGAGCAGCTGCCTTTCCAGGAAGTCGACTACTGGAGCGAGCTCTGCCAGCTAATGGAATGGTCCAAGACCCATGTCTACTCCAGCCTCCACCTTTGCTGGGGGGCGCAGGCCGGGCTATATTACCACTTTGGGATTGACAAGCAGCCCCTGGAAAAGAAGCTGTCCGGCATTTATGAGCAGGAAGTAGTGGGGACCAGCCCCCTTCTCCGCGGCTTTGACGACTCCTACCGCTGTCCACACTCCCGCTATACCACAATTTACCCAGACCAATTAAAGAAGTGTAGTCTGCAGATTTTGGCGGAGGGGCCGGAAGTCGGAGTTGCAATCGCGGCAAGTAGAGATCTGCGGCAGATCTACAGCTTCGGCCATTTGGAATACTCCAGAGACACCTTGTCTGAGGAATACCATAGAGACGTGAAAGCTGGTATCAATCCGCTTTTGCCGGTTAACTACTTCCCAGATGACGATCCGGAGAAAAAGCCCCGCCTGACCTGGAGTCTGGCCGCCTCAACCTTCTTCAGCAACTGGATCAACTACGCCGTTTACCAGGAAACGCCATACGACCTGGCAGAACTGGACTAAAAAGAATTTGGGCAAAAAGAAATCTGCCCCTGCCAGGGAGGCAGGGACAGATTTTTTACTAACTGATCAAGTTTAGAAGCGGTAATTCCTCCGGTCAATCTGGAAGTACTTGTCGTTTTTGGCCATCTTGCTGACCAGATGGAAGGAGATGAAGAAAAGGACAGCGATGAAGGCCAGGAAGATCCACTGTCCTTCAGCGGAATTAAGGGAAGCCACGTAGTCGTAGCTGCCGTGCAGGGCGGCTGGCACCACGATAGCCAAAAGGCGGAAGAACTTGGACCGGATGTTTTTGCCCAGGTAGGCGTAGCCGCGGGCCAAGCCATAGAAGATCCCCATGAAGACGCCGAAGCAGGCGTGGCCGGGAATGGCCGTCACGGCCCGGACCAAGGCAGTAGAGAAGCCGTAGATCATAACGTAGGAGATATTTTCCCAGAGGGCAAAGCCCAGGGCCACGAAGACAGCGTAGACGACCCCGTCATACTGGCAGTTGAATTCCCGGCTGAACCAGGACCGGCGCTTTAAGAAGAAGTACTTGGCTCCTTCTTCAGCGTAGGCAACGATCACGAAGTACATGATGACGTTGTAGATTGGGTCTTTTTGCGAGACGAAAGAAGTTAAAACGCCATTAGCGACCCATTCAAGGATGCCGGCAAGCACCGCTGACCAGATGCCTCCGGTCACCATTTTCCGCAAAAGGTAGGGGCTTTCCGGCTCCAGCCGGTCAGATTGGTAGACCTTGATCATCAAGAAGATGGCGGGGATAACCGCGGCCAGGATAAGGAGCCAGTTGTAGATTAAAACTGGTTCAAGGAAGAAGAAAAACATGTTGGACCCACTTTCTATTCTTTGGATATGAATCTAGTTTACTCGCAAGCGGGTCTTTTTTTCAAGAAAGGAACAATAATGACCAAAGTATTAGTGACAGGTTTTAACCCCTTCAACCATGAAAAAATCAATCCAGCCATTGAAGCAGTGAAATTGCTGCCAGACGAAATCGCTGGCTGTGAGATTATCAAGCTGCAGCTGCCGACCAGCTACCAGAAAAGCGAGGAGAAGCTGCAAGCAGCAGTTGAAAGAGAAGAGCCGGACTTTGTCTTAAACGTGGGCCAAGCGGGCGGACGCTCATGCTTGACTCCAGAACTAGTCGCCATCAACTATGATGATTGCCCGGTTGCGGATAATAGCGGGGAAAAGCGGGAAGGACAGGCGATTGATCCGGAGGGCCCAGCGGCTTACTTCACCCAGCTGCCGGTTAAGGAAATGGTCAAAGCGATTAAAGCGGCTGGCATCCCGGCTGATGTGTCGACCACGGCCGGCTGCTTTGTCTGCAACCATGTCATGTATTACGCGCAGAGCTTGAGAAAAGAACATCCGGGGATGCAGGCGGGCTTCATTCATATCCCTTTTTTGCCAGAGCAGGTGGTCAAGCGGCCAAATCAGCCATCAATGGCTTTGGAAACAATTGTGACCGGCTTAACCGCGGCAATTGCTGCATTTTTGCCGGACGGAGACTAGGAAGGGTTAAATTTTTAGGAAAATAGCGGCAGAAGTTTGGAAAATAAGGAAATCGCTGCTATTGGCATAAAATCAGCTTTCACGCTTAAAATGGTGCTATAATCATCTTAAGTAAAAAAGCGCTTTACAGAAAGAAGGCTGGTTAAAGTGAGAAGCAAGGAAGAAACTATGTTGATGGACACCATGATTGCCAATGGCGTCAGCAACAAGATGACCGAGCAGGCAACTGGTCTTGCGGCTCCAAAGCCGGTGCAAGCGAAAAATGCAGCAAAGCTGGAGACGCGTGACATGCTGCTGGCCAACGGGGTCGACGAAGAAATGGCCGACCTGGCGGCAGATCTGTAAAATAATTGATTAGTTTAGACCTGGCATAATAGCCGGGTCTTTTTTTGCAATCATCCAGGCTACCTCAAAACGCCGGTAAATGATAAAATCAACTGGTGAGGAATGCATATGACACAATTTATTGATAAAATTTCTGCCTTAGCCAAGGAATTTGCTGATCCGGAACTGGACCGGCAAGTGCACGAGATTAAAATGATCGATGAGTGCGTATCTAGCCAGCGGATGCTGCTGTTCGCGCCAGACGGCTTAGGCATCAGTGATGACCGTTTTGCCGAGCTGACCTGGGAGCTGCCCGACAGCCAGATCAAGGACCTGCGGGCTTTAAACAACCTGCTGAACAATGTCCGCCAGTACCTGTCCCTGGAATATGGGATCTGGTCTTTGCCAAACATGGAGACGGCCCAACTTTTTAAAAACGAATTAGGGATTGAAACTGCCCTGGAAGTTATGGCTGGCAATGGCTACTGGTCTAAGGCCTTGAGCGAGGCCGGGATTCAAGTCTGGGCCACGGATTCTTTAGAATGGTCCAAAAGTTCAAAGACCGGGAAGAAGCCTTTTTACCCAGTTGAAAACCTGCCAGCTGACCAGGCAGTCATGAAGTACGCGACCTGCGACATGATTCTCTGCTCCTGGGCACCGAATTTCGGCCAGGCGGATTTGGAACTAATCGCTGCCAAGCAGCACTACGCTCCAGCTGCCCGCCTCTTTTTCATCGGGGAAAAAGGGGTGACCAATTCCCCGGAATTCTGGACCAGAAAGCATTTCGCCAAATCCAGCGAACTGAGAAAGATCAACCGCAGCTTTAAGTCTTACGACTTTATCAAGGAAAAGTTTATTGAGGTGAGCTGATGAAAAGGCACAAACTGTTTGTTATTTTGTCCACCTTTTTCCTCTTCATCATGATCGGCATCGTCTGCTCCAACATGCAGTCCCAGTTAGCTGACCAAATTTTGCAGGCGCAGGGGATGAGCATGGAGGCCCGGATCGTCAAGCCGAAGAAGACCATGACAATTGCTTCCTTCCTTAAGTGGATCAAGAAAGAATTTCCTAAGGAAAGCATTCAGATGCAGTTTAAGAGCAAGGAAGACAAGAACCAGGTCTTGATCTGGTCACAAAACCGGGACCTCAACTATTTCCCTGTTTCCAGTGGCCGCTTTTTCAGTGAAGATGACTTTAAGGGGCAGGTCACCATCGCGGCGGTCTCCCCATCCTCAGCGGCTTCCCAGATCAAGACCCAGGGCAATACTTATTTGATTGCTAACGGCCAGTACTATTCCGTTGTCGGCAGCCTTAAAGCTGTGCCATACCAGTCCAGCAAGGCCTACTACTTGACCACGGGGGTTAAGCAGGAAACCGGGCAAAGCCGGATAAACCACTTTACCTTGTACGTGGACGCCAGCAGCCAGACGATCGGCAAGATCGCCAGCCACTTGAAGAGTGAGACCTACTGGCCGGACTTCGTCAAGCGGGGCCGGCAAAGAAGATTGACGCTTCTCATGCCAGAAGCCCTCTTGATCCTCTTTTTGCTGGGCGTGGGGGTCCTTTTGATGGGCCTTATTGCCTGGCTGACTTGGAAAGAAGCGGATTTGAGCCGTGTCAAGGGGGACTTGTTGTCCAACCTCCTCTTGAACCGGAGCGGGCGTTTTATCGTCTTTATGGTCCTGGAAGCTTTTGCCTCCTACTTCCTCTTGGTGTGGAAGGCCTACTACAGCAACCGGAGCATTTTAGGCCTGCTTTTGCTAGGGACAGTCGTGGTTGAACTGGCAGTATATGTTGGAATGATGGTTTATATGTACAGAAAGGGGAAACAGGAGGATGATTGAGATCCCAGACCAGTTTAAGGAGAAATTTACGGGTCTGCTTGGCCAGGAAGAAGCCGGCAAGCTGCTTGACTCTTTAGCAGAGCCAAGCAAGAAGGCCTACCGGATCAACAGTTTGAAAAAAGGAGCCGTGGCATACCCGCAAGAAGAGGCGGTGCCCGGCATCCCTAACGCTTATTACGGTGAAGTCTCCGGCAAGGACCCGGAATGGACAGCTGGCCTGGTTTACTCGCAAGACCCGGCAGCCATGTTCCCGGCCCAAGCAATTCCGGTTAAGCCAGGCGACAAGGTCTTGGACTTATGCGCGGCCCCAGGCGGGAAAAGCACGGCTTTAGCCCAGAAGCTGCAAGGTGCGGGCTTATTGGTCGCCAATGAAATTTCGCCGTCCCGGGCTAAAATTTTACGGGAAAACCTGGAGCGGTGGGGCGTAGCAAACGCTGTCGTTACCAACTGCGATTCTTTTGCCTTGAGCGCCCGTTTCCCGGGATTTTTTGACGCGATCTTAGTGGACGCGCCATGCAGCGGGGAAGGGATGTTCAGAAAGAGCGAGGACGCCATCAAGTACTGGAGCCAGGAGAATGTCGACCTCTGCGCGGACCGGCAAAGGGAAATTTTGACTGAAGCGGTCAAGATGCTGAAGCCAGGCGGGTATTTGCTCTATTCGACCTGCACCTTTTCACCAGAAGAAGACGAGGAAATCGTCAGCTGGCTGCTGGATGAATATGGCTTTAAGCTTTTGCCAATTGCGGCGGAGAAAGCCGCGCCAGGCCGGCCGGAATGGGGCAACGGGGATGCAAGTTTAGCAAACTGTGCCCGTTTTTGGCCACAAGACGGTGTTGGTGAAGGGCAGTTTGTCGCCAGCCTGCAAAAGGCAGCTGGCGAAGAAAGCTTTGCAGCTGAAGCAGGAGAAGATTTCTCTCCGGTCAGAAAAAACAAGGACAAGAAGAAAAAGGGCAAAGGCAAGAATAAAGGAAATAGGAGCAGCCTGGAGCGGCCAAGCAAGGAAGAGTCCGGCTATATCAGTGAAGCTATTGCCGGCTTTAACTGGCCGGAAAGTCTGGCTTCCTGGCCAAGCCAGATGCTGAAGAGCCAGGATCACGTCTTTGTCCCGGCCCTTGAACCTGAACAATTAAAAGGGATCAAGGTATTAAACAACGGTCTGGAACTGGGAATTTTGAAGAAGAAGCGCTTTGAGCCAAGCCACCAGCTGGCGGAAGTTTTAGGGCAAGTTGACCAGGAAAGAGTGGTTGACCTGACTGAAGAAGAGTATGACCATTACCTGCACGGGGAAAGCCTGCAAGTAAATAGCAGCTTGAAGGGCTTCGTCTTGGTTTCCTGCCGGGGGATGATTTTCAGCTTTGGGAAACTCTCTGGCAAGGGACAGCTGAAGAATTACTATCCGAAGGGTTTGCGGCAATAGCAGACTAGCTTTACATAATTTTTCTTATGTGAAAAGGAGGCAGCATGATGAAGGCAGCCCTGGTTGGGTGTTCAAATCCCTTAAAAGCAGCATATCGGCCAGTTGTTGACCAGCTGGTAAAGATCCTGGAAGACCGGGGACTGGAAGTCGTGGTCAGTCAATTTTTGACTGATGATACTTTAATTGGCCGGGGAGAAAAGCGGGCCAGGGAACTGGAAAGTTTCTTCTTAGATCCAGAGATGGGGCATATTTTTGACATTTCTGGCGGGGACTTGGCCAATACGGTTTTAGGGCCCTTGGATCTGGGAAAGATCAAGGACAGCCAGGCGGTCTTTTACGGCTACAGCGATTTGACGACGATCTTGACAGCCCTGGCCAAAAACGGCAACCAAGCGGTCAACTTCCAGCTGCGCAATTGCCTGGTCAACAAGGATTTGCTGAAGAGCGGCTATTTTGACCGCTTGTTGGCTGGAAAAGAAGCAGCAAAAGAGCTCGATGAGCTAGAAGTGACTTTTGTCCGGGGCAGTGAAATGGCAGGGCCAGTTTACGGGGGCAACCTCCGCTGTCTGCTGAAACTGGCGGGGACGCCTTACTGGCCCGATTTTACTGGCAGCATCTTACTGCTGGAGGCCTACCGGGGGAAGCCGGAGCTGGTAGCTAGTTTACTTGAGCAGTGCCGGGAGACCGGGATTTTTAACCAGATCAGCGGCGTTTTACTGGGGACATTCAGTGAGCTGGACAAGTTAAAGGAAAGCCAGTTGCTAGAAGAAATTCTCCTGGACCTGCTGCCAGCAAATGTCCCAATCGCCAAGACGGAATTTATTGGCCACCGGCCGGATGCTAAGGCAATAAGGCTGGGGCAAGAGTGCGTTTTCAAGGAAGTTGGCGTATAATATAAGTATAGAACCGCCTGCTAAGCCCCGTAGAAATCGGGTGATTATGATGCTTAGCGAGAAGATTATTGACTTGTTGGTATGCTTTGTAGCATTCGTTGTATTTGCAATTGTCGTTTCTATCTATCCAGAGGAAATGTTTGCATTGTTGATCGCGACCGTTCTCTTGATCGGCATTTATGCTGTTGGCAAGGAATTGGTCAAGGACTGGTTGAAACACAACCATCGTTTTGGGGTATGACGGGCGGAAAATAAGCGCGGACTGGATTAAAGCTGGCCCGCGTTTTTATTTTGTACAAGACCTCGATTGGGATCATGCCGGGCGGCTTGACTATGGAGAAGACCCGGGAGATCGAGGAAAGAAACAGAAAATGGTTGGGGCTGGAGTAAAGCGAAAAATAAACAGAGGCTAGGCTGACTTTGTGTTGGTCCTAGCCTTTTTTAGGTGTATCGCCAAAATTGCTTTATTACTTTATAATGGTAAATAGCTAATTTGAGGTATGGGAAAATGAAAAGTAATTTCGAATTTTTAAAAAATGAGGATGATCTCCAAAAGTATTATGCCAATGCGGTAAATGCTGAAAGGCTGTATGCAGATGGATACTATTCTGAAGAAGTGATCAACGTTAGAAAGATCGCGGAAGAGCTTACTAAAGATATCATGGATTTGGAATACTTGCAGGTTGACGAGCGCGCGACTTTCAACGATAATTTGACTCGCTTGCGGAAGGGTGCCTATGTTACTGACCGGGCTATTAGCGTCTTTTACGAAGTTAAGCGCAGTGGGAATGTTCAAGCACATGCTTTGGAAGAAACGGCCACTAAAGAAAGCGGCTTAAAAGAGCTGAAAAACATTCGCTACCTGCTCGCTGATTTTGCCCACAAATATTACGACATCCATGTCAATACCAGTTCAGATGAGTTTATTGAGCCGGAAAGAGAAACTAATTACTCTTCTTCTGAGAGAAGACTGGTTTACATTCAAACTGCTGATAATTCAAGTGGAAATTGGCCAGCCTATATTGGGGCACGAAAAGTTGGCAAGGCATCTATTGAAGAAGACTTTAACAACGACTTAAGACCTAATAGTGATTATCTGCGTATTCGTGCTGATAAGCGAGTTAAGCAGTACATGGGAACAGGTGGCGTACCATACGTCATTGAATGGGCTGAATTGGGCTACTCACCAGTAACCAAGAGATGGTTTGGAGATGAGGCAGTTCATGATGTCTTAAAGCGTTCTGGGATCAAGCATGCTGAAGGGTTGGAAGGCAACGAGTGGTACAAGGTCGATCTTGAAACTGCCAAAAAGGCGATTCAAGCGGTCAAAGATGGTAAGAGTGCCATTGAGCTTGATAACCAAGCTCCTAAGCAGCAAAAGCCAATTGAGGTTAAGATCACTCTTAGACCAGAGCAGAGAGATGCCATCGACAAGACTAAGGCCGCATACAAGCACTACAACCGTATGCTTTGGAACGCAAAAATGCGCTTTGGTAAGACCATCACTGCTTTGAGCTTAGTAAAAGAGTCTAAGTACAAGAAGGTCCTGATTATGACCCACCGGCCGGTAGTTAACGAGGGCTGGTTTGAAGACTTTAACAAGATTGGCATGACTAAGGCTGGCTATCTCTACGGTTCTAGAAACCGGGGCCACAGATCAGTTGATGAACTGGAAAACTTAGGCCAGCCATACGTTTACTTTGCTTCCATTCAAGACCTGCGGGGGTCAACAGAAATCGGTGGCAAGGTTAGCGATAAGAACCACGATGTCTTCTCAGTTGCCTGGGACTTGGTTATTGTTGATGAAGCCCACGAAGGGACACAGACTGACCTGGCACAAAATGTCCTTGATGCTGTATTAAGAAACAAGCGGACAACCAAGCTTTTGGAATTGTCCGGTACTCCGTTTAACCTGTTGTCTGACTATGACGAAGAGCAGATTTTCACTTGGGACTACACAATGGAGCAGGAAGCAAAGCTTGCCTGGTCAGAAGAACACCCGAATGAAGTCAACCCATACGAGAGTCTGCCAAAGGTTTCCATGTACACCTTTGAGATGAGTGACCACTTCAAAGACATCAACTTTACCGGGGATGGCTTAGGGAGATACTCGTTTAACTTCAAGGAGTTCTTCCGGACTGATGAGAATGGCAAATTTGTACATGAGAAGAATGTCCGCCAGTTCTTAAAGAACATTACATCACCTGGTCCAACAAATTATCCATTTGCCAACCGGACTTTCCGGAACAACTTACGGCACACTTTGTGGATTTTGCCAGGGATTAAAGAATGTAACGCCTTGGAAGACTTGCTTAATGAACCAGGCACAGTCTTCCATGAAGAAGGTTATAAAGTAATTAACGTGGTTCGCGGAGACAAGACGGCGGATGAAGAAGCCAGTCAAAGCGATGTAGAACGCGTTAACCGGGCAATGGATCCCGATCCAGCAACAACTAAGACGATTACCTTAACAGTGCGGAAGATGACTACTGGGGTAACGATTAAGCCTTGGACTGGCGTTTTGTTCTTGTCAAACACCAACAGTGCCATGCAATATCTGCAGGCAGCCTTCAGAGCGCAGACTCCATATGCGTCAGAGACTTTCGGTCAGAAGACTAACTGCTACATTTTCGACTTTGCACCAGACCGGGCTTTGACGGTTATGGCCGAAGCAAGCAGCTTGTCGACAGGTGCTGGTAAGCTGAATAGCGGTGAACAGGAAGAGCGGATGACTAAGTTGCTCAACTTCTTGCCGATTATCGGTGAGAAGGGCAATAAGATGCATGTTTACAACGTGAACACGCTGCTCACCAAGCTCAAGAAGGCATACGCGGAAAGAGCTGTCCGGTCTGGTTTTGATGACAATTCTATCTATTCAGACAAGCTCTTGAATATTGAGAGTCAAGACATTCTTGATAAGTTCAACAAGCTGAAGGCGATTGTTGGGACAACCAAGAAAGAAAAGCAAGAGACAAAGATTGACATCAACAATCAAGGCTTGACCGATAAAGAGTCAGAGACAGCAAGAAAGGCCAAGAAGAAAAAGCCAAGAGAGCGTACCAAAGAAGAGCAAGAAGCTCTCGACAAGGTTAATGCTCTTAAGCATCAGCGACGAGCTTTGATCTCGATTTTGCGTGGTATTTCGATTAGAATACCAATGATGATCTACGGGATGGACATTGATTTTGATGAAGACGTGTCAATTCAGCAATTCATGAACCGGGTTGACGATGTATCTTGGAAGGAATTCATGCCTGCTGATGTCACGAAGGAAATGTTCAAGGAGTTTATTCCGTATTATGACTCGGAGATCTTCATTGAAGCTGGCAAGATAATCAGAAGACGGGTAAAAGAGCTTGATAAGGCTGATCCACTTGACCGGGTGGAAAAGATTGCAGATATTTTCGGGACTTTTAGAAATCCTGACAAGGAAACCGTGCTTACGCCATGGCGCGTGGTTAACATGCATTTGGGTAAGACGATTGGCGGGCTTGTCTATTATGACGACGATTATGAGACTCAGTATGTTGATGGCAAATCTGCGATGCACTGGGTATCATCTGAAAATACAGAGCGGGTTTATCATGAGAATACCCGTATTTTAGAGATCAACGCCAAGACAGGGCTTTATCCGTTGTTTGCGGCTGCATCCCTGTACTGGAAGGAATTCCAGAAGATGAATGATTAGACAGCTGGTAAGTTTAGTTTGATCGACGAGCAGTTCATTTGGCAGAAGATTCTGCGGGAAAACATCTTTGTTGTGGCTAAGACACCGATGGCAAAGGAAATTGCGACCCGGACTCTGAGAGGATACAATTCAGATTGGGATGTTAACGCGGAATACGTCGAAAATATTATTAAGAACGCTAAGACCGACGTTGATGCTGAAGCTAAAAAGATTGAGGGGCTATTTGGAAACATGAAATTCGACGTCGTAATCGGTAATCCGCCGTATCAGCAAGAGGGCAAAGGGGAAATGGCAAGATCGGAACCCCTTTATAATAGCTTTATGGATTTATCATATAAGTTATCTAATTTGGTTACATTAATTACACCAGGTAGATTCTTATTCAATGCTGGTCAGACGCCTAAAGCATGGAACAAGAAGATGCTCTCTGACCCGCATGTCAAAGTTATTCTTTATGATCAGATTAGTTCAAATATTTTCCCGCGGACTGATATAAAAGGCGGCGTAGCTATTACACTTAGAGATGCGACTAAAGATTATGGTGCGATAGGGGTATTTACACCATTTGTCCAGCTAAATTCAATCACAAAAAAAGTAGTTTTAAATAGTAAACACTTTTTAAGTGACCTTGTTTCATCTCGTGGTTTATACCGCTTTACTGACCAGTTCTTCGAAGAATTCCCTCAAGCTAAGAATAAGTTAGGGAAAGGAACGGGTAATATGGTCGTTTCAAATGCCTTCGATAAATTGCCTGAGGTATTTGTCGAAAAGCCTAAAGAAACGGTAAACTATTATAAATTTATAGGCAGGATTGGTGGAACTAGAATATACAGATACATTTTAAAGAAGTATATTATTTCTAATGAATATGTTGGTGCTTATAAAGTAATGTTGCCAGAAGCGAATGGGTCTGGTGCAATAGGCGAAGTATTAAGTACTCCGCTCATTGGAGCCACTGATACATTTATTAGTATTGGACCTTTTGAAAATAAGCTTGAGGCTGAAAATAGCTTAAAATATATCAAAACAAAGTTCGCTCGTGCTACTTTAGGCATTAAGAAGGTCACCCAGCACAACCCTAAATCAACATGGGAATATGTCCCACTTCAAGACTTTACCCCTAACTCTGATATTGTACCAAACCTTTGCGGTGAACTATCTTAGAGGACTCAAAGCAAAGGGGCAACTAGAACATGGCAAACCTAAGGTTTTGAAAAGTGCTAAAACCATAATTTTCGCCAACATGGTCCAAGGCAACACTCTGACTTATAAGAACGTTCATGATCAGCCTATCGTGTTCAGTGAATGGGCTTCATATAAGCAAGAAGGCCGGATTTGGGTTAAGCGCACAACTCAGACTTTTGAGTCGATTGTTGAAGGCGAGCAGACTGATAATGGTTTAGTCGTTCCAGAAGATTCACAGCTCGACTTATTTACTGATTTCGATCCAGATACCCATGAGGTAAAATCGAAGGATTCATATCTCCAATATAAGCCTGTTCAAATTGTTGACGTCTACAAAGAAGAGTTAGTTGATACAAACAAAGAATAAGCGAAAAATGCATCCCTAAGTATGATCT
>NZ_JBKZCD010000024.1:0-30911 GCF_046938665.1 Lactobacillus delbrueckii subsp. bulgaricus | reverse complement strand
GCTGTTTTCAAACGACTTTAAGGACGGAACTACGACTTATGCTAAGGAAGGCAACAACTTCGTTGTTCACCTGAAGCACAAGACTCAGACCATCACGCCAAATGATCCAAACCCAGTAACTCCAGGTACGCCAATCAACCCTAAGGATCCAAACAGTCCGGTTTATGGTGAAGAAACTGACCGGAAGAACCTTGTTAAGGATGCTACTCAAACCATCCACTACGTAGGTGCTGGTGATAAGACTCCGGCTGACAAGAAGCAAACTCAAAAGGAAGCCTTCACGCGGACAGTTACGATCGACAAGGTAACTGGCAAGGTGCTCGAAACTAGTGCATGGGAGGGCACTAAGACATTCGGGTTTGAAGATACTCCATTTGTTGAAGGCTACCACGCCAACAAGAAGAGTGAAGGTGGCTTGACTGCAACTCCGGATAACCCAGATGTTAAAGCTACTGTAACTTACACGCCAAACGGCAAGTTGATCCCAGTTGACGAAGAAGGTGTTCACATTAAGGACACTGACACGCCAACTTACAAGACTGATCCAAATGACCCAACCAAGGTTGTAGACCCAACTGTTCCAGAAGTTGAAGGCTACCAGCCAAGAGACAACAAGGTTGGTGATAAGGTAACGCCGAAGGATCCTGCAAAGGATACTGAAGTCGTTTACGTCAAGACTCCAGAAACCAAGTACGGCTTGACTGAGAAGTTCGTCGATGTAGACGGTAATGAACTGTTACCAAGCGAAAGCAAAGGTACTGAATACAAGACTGGCGAAACGTACGACGTAACTAAGGACGCCAAGGTAATTAATGGCTACGTTCTGGTTGATACGGATGAAACGACTGGCACTTTCGACAAGAGTGACAAGACTGCTACCTTCATCTACAAGAAGGTTGGTAAGATCATTCCAGTAGATAAGGACCATAATCCAATCCCAGGTGCTGACACTCCAAGCTACAAGAATGACCCAGATGACCCGACTAAGGTAACTCCAAACGAACCAACTCCAACGGTTCCAGGCTGGACTACTGATGTTCCAAATGTAACTCCAGAAGATCCAACCAAGGATACTCCTGTTCCTTACACGAAGAATGAAACACCGGCAGCTAAGTACGGCTTGACTGAAAAGTTCGTTGACGAAAACGGCAATGATCTTGTACCAAGCGTATCTAAGGGCACTGACTACAAGTCCGGTGACAAGTACGATGTGACTAAGGACGCCAAGGTAATTACTGGTTACGTATTGGTTAAGACGACCGACACTACTGGCACTTTCGATAAGAGTGATAAGACCGCAGTCTTCACTTACAAGAAGCTGGGTAAGATCGTTCCAGTAGATCCAAAGGGCAACCCAATCCCAGGTGCTGATACTCCGACCTACAAGAACGATCCAGACGACCCGTCTAAGGTAGTTCCAAACGAACCAACTCCTTCTGTACCAGGCTACAAGACTGATGTTCCAAAGGTAACTCCAGAAGGTCCGACTAAGGATACTCCTGTTCCATACACGAAGAACGAAACTCCGGCAGCTAAGTACGGCTTGACTGAAAAGTTTGTGGACGAAAACGGCAATGATCTTGTACCTAGCGTATCTAAGGGCACTGACTACAAGTCCGGCGACAAGTACGACGTGACTAAGGACGCCAAGGTAATTACTGGCTACGTATTGGTTAAGACGACTGACACGACTGGTACCTTCGAAAAGAGTGATAAGACCGCAGTCTTCACTTACAAGAAACTGGGTAAGATCGTTCCAGTGGATCCAAAGGGTAACCCAATCCCAGGTGCTGATACTCCGACCTACAAGAACGATCCAGATGATCCGTCTAAGGTAGTTCCAAACGAACCAACTCCATCTGTACCAGGCTACAAGACTGATGTTCCAAAGGTAACTCCAGAAGATCCAACCAAGGATACTCCTGTTCCTTACACGAAGAATGAAACTCCGGCAGCTAAGTACGGCTTGACTGAAAAGTTCGTTGACGAAAACGGCAATGATCTTGTACCAAGCGTGTCTAAGGGCACTGACTACAAGTCCGGTGACAAGTACGATGTGACTAAGGATGCCAAGGTAATCACTGGCTACGTATTGGTTAAGACGACCGATACTACTGGCACCTTCACTGATGGCAATAAGACCGCAGTCTTCACTTACAAGAAACTGGGCAAGATTGTTCCAGTAGATCCAAATAGTAACCCGATCCCGGGTGCCGACACGCCGACCTACAAGAACGACCCAGATGATCCGTCTAAGGTGGTTCCAAACGAACCAACTCCATCTGTACCAGGCTACAAGACTGACGTTCCAAAGGTAACTCCAGAAGATCCGACTAAGGATACTCCTGTTCCTTACACGAAGAACGAAACTCCAGCAGCTAAGTACGGCCTGACTGAAAAGTTCGTTGACGAAAACGGCAATGATCTTGTACCTAGTGTGTCTAAGGGCACTGACTACAAGTCTGGTGACAAGTACGACGTGACTAAGGACGCCAAGGTAATTACTGGCTACGTATTGGTTAAGACAACCGACACTACTGGCACCTTCACTGATGGCAACAAGACCGCAGTATTCACTTACAAGAAACTTGGTAAGATCGTTCCGGTAGATCCAAAGGGCAACCCAATTCCAGGAGCCGACACGCCAACTTACAAGAACGATCCAGATGATCCGTCTAAGGTAGTTCCAAACGAACCAACTCCATCTGTACCAGGCTACAAGACTGACGTTCCGAATGTAACTCCAGAAGATCCGACTAAGGATACTCCTGTTGTCTACACTAAGAAGACCACTCCGGAAACTCCAGCAGCTAAGTACGGCTTGACTGAAAAGTTTGTGGACGAAAACGGCAATGATCTTGTACCAAGCGTATCTAAGGGCACTGACTACAAGTCCGGCGACAAGTACGACGTGACTAAGGACGCCAAGGTGATTACTGGCTACGTATTGGTTAAGACAACCGACACGACTGGTACTTTTGGTGACAGCGACAAGACCGCAGTCTTCACCTACAAGAAGATCGGCAAGATTGTTCCAGTAGACAAGGACGGCAACCCAATTCCAGGTGCTGAAACTCCAAGCTACAAGAATGATCCAAGCGATCCATCCAAGGTGCTTCCAAATGAACCAACGCCAGATGTCTTAGGCTACAAGACTGACGTTCCTAGCGTAACTCCAGAAGATCCAACCAAGGATACTCCTGTTCCTTACACCAAGAGCGTGACTCCATCCAAGCCAAGCAACAACAAGCCGGGCAAGAAGGGTGCGCCATCCGCGCCAACTGGCCCAACCAGCCCGACTCTGCCTGGCGGCAAGAAGGGCAAGACCGCTCCAGCTACTCCGAATGCTACTGCCTTCTCAACTGGCGCAAGCAAGCAGACGGCTAGTCTGAAGCAAAACGCGCAAGCTAAATTGCCGCAGACCGGTGAAGCAACTGACAAGTCTCGTGCTCTGTCAGTCATCGGCCTCGGCGTAATGGCCCTGACCGCCCTGCTTGGTCTCGCAATCGATAAGAAGCGCAAGAACTAGCCTCTTTCTTTAAAAAGCTAACTGCTTTTCAAGACATGATTCTTTTAATTAAGGATCATGTCTTTTTTTCGCCTTTTTCCAGTTTTTTCGCGGACTTTACATATTTAGGATTGACAAAAAGCCTTTAAAGCATAACTATGTAGTTTAAGAAAGGGCAGGGTGATAAAAATGACCGACTACAACAATGAATACGACAACGACTGACTGGAAGACCTGGAGATTGATCCCAGCGAAATCCTGGACTACAGCATCTCTGAAAAAATTTCTGGCTTATGCGGGGAGGAAAAAGCTGCCTTCTGGCGCTCCTTCTACCAACAAGCCCGGCAGTTGCACCGCCTCTTTATCACCAGTGTTGATCTCCGGGAAAACTTTGACGTCGACGTCATCTATAACCGCAGCAACCAAGACGCGGTCTACCAGGCCATCCCTGCTGGCTGCGGAAAAGAAGGGCCTTGCCTGCTTCTCCAAGGAGTGATCGATGACTACACTTTCTCAGAAGATGACACCCTGGAAAGCCGTCAGTCCCTCTTTATCCCCGAGAACGAATCGGCCTTCGTCTACGAGCTGAACACTGACGACGGCCTGATCGACCTCTTCGCCTTGACCTACCAGCAAAGTAGCCACGCCCTGGATGCCCTCGGCTTTAACTTGCAGCACCGCCGGCAGATCCACCATGCCGGCGAACTTGATTACTAATTTATAGGAGGAAAAAATGCGTAAGGATCCAAAACTTTTCCAGCACGGTACCTTAGCCATGCTGGTCGCTGGCCTCTTTGACGGGACCATGTCGATTGAAGAGTTATTGAAACATGGCGACAGCGGAATCGGCACCTGCAGCGGCCTGGACGGTGAAATGGTCATCCTTGACGGAACAGCCTACACCATCCGCCGGGACGGGACCGTCGAAGTCTTATCCGGTGACGTCAAAACGCCCTTTGCCTGCGTCCACTTTGACCCCAAAAGTCCTGGCCAAAAGGTAAGCGGGTTATCTTTACCGGAGTTTGAAGCCTATTTGAAAGGGCAGGGGCTGGACAATATCTTCTACGCGGTTAAACTCACCGGCCGCTTCGCCAAAATGAAGACCAGAACCGTCTTCAAGCAAGAAAAGCCATATCCGGGCTTAAGCGAAGTCGCTGACCAGCAGGCTGTCTTTGAAGGTAAAGACACGACCGGTACCTTGCTCGGCTACTATGTCCCAGACCTCTACCAAGGTATCGCTTCTAGCGGTTTCCACCTCCACTATTTAAGTGCTGACCATGCCTTGGGCGGACATGTCTTAGATTTGCAACTGGCTGAAGCTGAACTCAGTCTTACGCCCTTTGCGGATTTTGACCTCCACCTGCCAACTAGCAACGCTGACTTCCTGCAGGCCAACTTTGACCTCGCCAGCCTCAATGACCAGATCCAGCAGGCTGAACACTAAAATGAAAGGACGACATGAAGAAAAAGCTCCAAGCCCTGGCCGCCAGAGTTAAAGTTGAACTGCCGGCCTTGTTTCTTGCCCTCAAAGACCGGCGGACCTCCTGGCTGGCCAAGCTCCTGGCCTTTTTAACCGTGGCCTATGCCTTGTCCCCGGTTGACCTGATCCCTGACTTTATTCCAGTTATTGGCTATTTAGACGATCTTTTAATCCTGCCTCTTCTGGCTGCTTTGACCATCAAGCTGATTCCCGCAGACGTCTGGCAGGACTGCCTGGAGAAAAGCCAGGGGATGTGGACGAGCGGGAAACCCAAAAAATGGTACTATGCCTTGCCAATTATCATATTTTGGCTCCTAATCCTCTTCTGGATTGGGAAATTGGTCTATCAAGGGATACATAACTGATTAATTAATAAAGCTGCTGATTTAGTTCAGCGGCTTTTCTTTTTCTTTTCCTTACTGCCGCTTTTACTACCACCGCTTTGTCCAAGGGAAACAATAACTTGTTTGAAATATTATTGAAAGAATGTAATGATTTTAGAAAAAAGAAATACGGTACAAATATATGAAAAATATCCAGGCTATATTACTTTAAAGCGCTTGATTCCACAATAAAGGAAGCGCTTTAACGTGTTTCAGCAATCGAATGAAAGCAAAATAAGAATATGGTATCATTTATTTGTAAAACTACACACCTTATAAGTCTAATGAATCGTTCGATTTTTTAGCTAAAAAATAAGCGCTGACCTAGATAAAATCTAGTTTTTGCTAAAAAAGCCGCTTTTTTGAGAAATGTCATTTTTTATACTGAAAAAAACGAAAAAAGGCTTATAATGTAAGTAGGCGAAAAACGCTTACAGCGTTAACGCGGAAATGATTTGATGACTTTATGAATAATAGGTGATGTTTTTATAGGAAGTGAGGTAAGAAATGGACGAGCTGGATCAACATTTACAGAACTTTGCCGCTGGTAATGAATTGTATTTGCAGAATTATCTTGGCTGTCATGCGGCTGGAAATGGCTATGCCTTTCGTGTCTGGGCACCTAAAGCACAGCAAGTCTGGCTGGTCGGCGATTTCAACAATTGGGAGAAAGACCTGCCCATGCAGCAGGATGCTTATGGGATTTGGTCTATTGAAACTGACCGTGCCCAGCCTGGCCAGCTGTACAAATTCTTAGTCAAGCAGGTTGACGGGGAAGAAGTCATGAAATTTGACCCGATGGCCCTGGAATATGAGCGCCGGCCAGGCAACGCTGCCGTGGTAAGCAACTTGCCGGAGAAGCGGTGGACTGACGGTGCCTGGTTCGGCTGGCACAAGCGGTCAAACCACTTTGCCCGCCCAATCAACATATATGAGGTGCATGCCAGCTCCTGGAAGCAGCATGAAGATGGCAGCCTCTACACTTTGCGTGACTTGCAAAAGGAACTGATTCCCTACGTTAAGGAGCAAGGCTTTAACTATATTGAGTTCCTGCCTTTGACTGCCCACCCGCTGGACGCCTCCTGGGGCTACCAGACGACCGGCTACTTTGCCTTGGAGAGGGCATATGGCGAGCCGCGGGATTTGCAGGACTTCGTGGAAGCCTGCCACAAGGAAAACATCGGGGTCTTGGTTGACTGGGTACCAGGCCACTTCTGCATCAACAGCGATGCCTTGGCTTACTACGACGGGACGCCTTGCTATGAATTTGAAGAAGGCTGGCGGGCCCAAAACAAGGGCTGGGGTGCCTTGAACTTTGACTTGGGCAAGCCGCAAGTGCAGTCCTTCCTCTTGTCAAGTGCCCTCTTCTGGCTGGAATACTACCACCTGGACGGGCTCAGAGTCGACGCGGTATCCAACATGCTTTACCGCGACTATGACCGGGGACCGGGCGAGTGGAAGCCTGACCAGTACGGCGGCAACCGCAATATCGAAGGGATTGAATTCCTCCACAAGTTCAACAAGACCATCAAGGGGATGCACCCGGAAAGAATCTTGATCGCGGAAGAAAGCTCCTCCCAAGTCAAGATTACCGGCCGGGTTGAAGACGGAGGCCTGGGCTTTGACTACAAGTGGAATATGGGCTGGATGAATGATGAACTCCGCTTCTATTCCATGGACCCATACTTCCGCAAAGACAACTTTGACCTGTCCACCTTCTCATTCATGTACCGGATGAGTGAAAACTTCATCTTGCCCCTGTCTCACGATGAAGTCGTCCACGGCAAGCGCAGCTTGATGAACAAGATGTTTGGCGACCGGCCTGACCAGTTTGCCCAGTTGCGGAACTTGAATACCATGCTGATGACCTACCCGGGCAAGAAACTGCTCTTCATGGGCGGGGAATTCGGCCAGTACCTGGAATGGCGTTATCAAGAAGGCTTGGAGTGGTCTTCTTTAAGTGATGAGTTAAACGCCAAAATGCTCAAGTACAACCGGGAACTGAACCACTTTTACTTGAATGAACCGGCCTTGTGGCAATTAGAACAGGAAGACCGGTCAGTCCAAATCATCGACGCGGACAACCGCGACCAGTCCGTCCTGTCCTTCATCAGGCAAGGAAAGGTGCGGCATGATTTCCTGATCGTCCTGCTCAACTTCACGCCGGTTCAGCGTGACGGCTTTAAAGTCGGCGTGCCTTACCCGGGGACTTATAAGGAAGTCCTCAACAGCTCACGCAGTGAATTTGGCGGCGACTGGACCGCGAAACCACAGGAAATGGCTACCACAGAGGAGAAATTCAAAAATTTCGACTACCAGATTTCTGTTGACCTGCCAGGCTTCAGTGCCATGATCATCAAGCCTGACCAGGTAACAATTAAGAGAAAGCGTTCGAAGAAACGTTGATGTAATGTGATAAAAGATTAAAGATAAAAGATAAGTAGGGAAGGATTTTAACCATGAGTACAAAAATGCTAGGTTTAATTTTAGCCGGGGGCAAGGGGACCCGGCTGGGCAAACTGACCGCCAATCAAGCTAAGCCGGCCGTGCCATTCGGCGGCCGCTACCGGATCATCGACTTTCCGCTGAGCAATTGCGCCAACTCCGGCGTGCGCAATGTCGGCATCATCACCCAATACGAACCGCTGCGGCTGAACAACCACATCGGCAACGGTTCCAGCTGGGGTCTGGACGGCTTAAATGCCAGTGCCACTATCCTGCAGCCATACACGGACAACGGCGGCAGCAAGTGGTTTGAAGGGACCGCCCACGCCATCTACCAAAACATCGACTACATCGACAGCCAGGACCCGGAATATGTTCTGATCCTGTCTGGTGACCACATCTACAAGATGGACTACGCCGACATGCTGGCAGAGCACGAAAAGAACCACGCTTCCTTGACTGTGGCCGTAATCGACGTGCCTTGGGAAGAAGCACCGCGTTTTGGGATCATGAACACCGACTCCAGCGGCCGGATCATCGAATTTGAAGAAAAACCTGCTGAACCAAAGAGCAACCACGCTTCAATGGGGATCTACATCTTCAACTGGAAGCGGCTGCGCGACGTTCTGACCGCGGGCTTTGCTACGGCTGACGACATGGTCGACTTCGGCAAGAATGTCATCCCTTACTACTTAAAGAGTGACGAAAGAGTCTTTGCCTACCAGTTCTCAGGTTACTGGAAGGACGTCGGCACCATCGACTCTCTCTGGCAGGCCAACATGGAATTCCTGGACGGCTCTGACGGCCTGGCCCTGGATGACCGCAGCTGGCGGATCTACTCCAAGAACACCATCGACGCGCCGCAAATGATTACGGAAAACGCGGAAGTAACTGACTCCATGATCGTTGACGGCTGCTACATTGACGGGAAGATCAAGCACTCAATCATCTCAGCCAACGTTGACGTCCAGCGCGGCAGCGAGATTGTTGACTCAATCATCATGCCGGGCGCCAAGATCGGCAAGAACGTCAAGATCACCAAGGCTATCGTCGGCGAAGGCGCCGTGATCGGCAGCAACTCTGTCGTTGGTGAAGAAAATGGGGAAATTGCCGTAGTCGGCAACAAGGAAAAGATTGGAGTGTTACCAAATGAAAACAAGTAAGATGTGTGCAATCTTCAGCAACCAGCACGAATACAGCCAGCTGAAGCCGCTGACCGATGAAAGAGCCCTGTCAACTCTGTACTTTGCCGGTAAGTACCGTTTGATGGACTTTGCCCTCTCCAGCATCGTCAACGCTGACATCAACCACGTTTACACCTTGATCAGCCAGGAAAAGGTCCGTTCTTACCTGGACCACCTGGGCGGGGGCAAGGAATGGGGGCTGGACACGATCGGTTCCTACGAATACCTGGACTTCTACCAGAACTTGATGCGGCGCCGGTCAAGAGGGGAGAACTACTTCGATGACTTGATCCTCTTCCTTAAGACCTGCAAGATGCCATATGCTGTTTTCATCGGCAACAAGATGGCTGCCAACTTTGACTTAAAGGCCATCCTGCACTTCCACCAATCCAACGGCAACCGGATCACTCCGGTCTTCAAGCGGGTGGAAAAGGACAACCTGGCCCCAGACGACCATACCTTTGTTTTAAGCGACAACAATGTCGTGATTGAACAAAGAGAAGCTATCGAACTGACCAGCGAAGGCCCGTTCAACCTCTCAGCCAATGTGTACGTGATGGACACTGACTGGCTGATCCACGAACTGGAAAAGGCCCAAAAGAGCGGGGCTTCCTACGACGTTTCAGAACGTCTGGCTGCCTTGGCAGTTAAGGAAAAGGCCAACGCTTACGAATACACCGGCTACCTGCGCAACATCCACGATATTGCCAGCTACTACCAGGCCAACCTGGACATGCTGGAAAAGGACAAGCGCGACTCCCTGCTTTACGGCAACCAAAAGATCATCACCCGGATCAGAAATGAAGTCGGCACTTATTACGACAAGGAATCTGACGTCAAGAACACCTTGATCTCCACTGGCTGCACGGTCAAGGGTGAAGTCAAGAACAGCGTCGTTTCCAGAAGAGTAAACTTTGCCAAGGACTCTGTTGCTAAGAACGCCGTAATCATGGCCAACTGCAAGCTCAAGAGCGGGGCTGACGTTGAATACGCCATCCTGGACAAGAACGTGGTGATCGAAAAGGGCGTGACCGTCAAGGGCAAGCCTGACAGCCCAGTAGTCATCAAGAAGGGCAGCGTCATCAGCAAGGACTTCGTACTGGATTAATCGGGAGGAAAGATTGTGAGAGTTTTATTTGTCGGGGCCGAATGCGCGCCCTTTTTCAAGACTGGTGGCTTAGGTGACGTTTTGGGCTCCCTGCCCAACCAACTGGCCAAAGACGGCGATGAAGTCGGCGTGGCTTTGCCCCTTTACCAGGACATGCCGGAAGAATACCGGGAGAAGCTGGAATACCAAGGCAACTTCTACGTTCCAGTTGGCTGGCGGAACCAGTACTGCGGGATTTTCACCCTGGAAATGAACGGGGTCAAGTACTTCTTTATCGACAACGAATACTACTTCAAGCGACCAGGTATTTACGGCTACTACGACGACGGCGAACGTTACGCCTTCTTCCAGCAAGCCGTGATCATGATGATGGAACGCTTCAATTTCATTCCAAACATCCTGCACTGCAATGACTACCACACTTCCTTCATCCCATTCCTGCTTCGGGAAAAGTGGGGCTTTGTCGACGCCTACCGCGGCATCAAGACTGTCTTGACCATCCACAACCTGGAATTCCAAGGCAAGTACGACGCCAAGACCCTGCCGAACTTCTTCGGCCTGGGCTATGAATGGTTCGACAACGGGACCGTCCGCTTTAACAACGACGTCAACTGGATGAAGACCGGGATCTTGTACGCCGACCGGGTAACCACGGTCAGCCCGTCTTACGCTGAAGAAATTCAGACGCCGGAATTTGGCCAGGGCCTGGATGAAATCCTCCGCTCAGTCAACTTCAAGCTGGTCGGGATCTTGAACGGGATCGACTTTGAAAAGTACAACCCGGCCACTGACCCGGTCATCAAGGTCCGCTACGACGTCAACCACTTGAAGCACAAGCGCCGTGACAAGACAGACCTGCAAAAGCAGGTTGGCCTGCCGGTAGCGCCAACTACTCCGGTTATCGGGATGGTCAGCCGCCTGACTGCCCAAAAGGGCTGCCAGCTGCTTTTGGAAGAACTGGACAACATTCTCCAATTTGACCTGCAGGTAGTTATCCTGGGCAGCGGGGACCAGTACTATGAACATGCCTTAAGCGACATTGCCAGCCGCTACCCGGACAAGTTCAAGCTGATCCTGGCCTTTGACGTCAACCTGGCCCAAAAGATCTATGCTGGGGCTGACTCCTTCTTGATGCCATCCGCCTTTGAACCATGCGGTTTGTCACAACTGATCAGCCTGCGCTACGGGACCCTGCCAATCGTCCACCAAATCGGCGGTCTGGCTGACACGGTCTGGGTTTACGACAAGACCAAGAATGAAGGCACCGGCTTTGGCTTCCGCGAATTCAGCGGCTACCAAATGGTTGAAGCCATCAAGAAGATGCTGGAGCTCTACCATGAAAAGGACAAGTGGGCCAAGGCACAAAGAACGGCCATGCGGTCTGACTTCTCCTGGAAGAACTCAGCAAGCAAGTACCAATGGATGTACGGTGAATTACTGGGATAGTCGAAAATGATGAGGAAGATGAGCATGAAATCAAGTAAAGTATCAGCAGTAAACAGCAATTTACGGGAAATTACTCCGGAAGAATTCAAGGAAAGACTGGCTAGCAAGCTGGACCGGCACTTTGAAGAAAGCGTAGAGGAAGCTTCTAAGGAAGACATCTTTGCCGCTTTGGCTTCAATGGTCCGTGACGGCTATTCCAGCAAGTGGCGCAGAACCCGGATCGCGGAAAGTGCCAATGGCCACAAGCAGGCCTACTACTTCTCAATTGAATTCCTGCCAGGGACCTTGCTGAGAAGCAACCTCCTCAACCTGGGCTGGCTGGACACGGCAAAAGAAGCCCTGGATGACTTAGGCATCGACCTGGACGAAATTGCTGCTGTTGAACCAGACATGGCGCTGGGGAACGGGGGCCTGGGCCGGCTGGCTGCCGCCTTCATGGACTCTTTGGCTTCAACTGGCTATGCCGGCAACGGCAACGGCCTGCGCTACAAGTACGGCCTCTTTAAGCAAAAGTTCGTCAACGGCTATCAAAAGGAACTGCCAAACGACTGGCTGAAGCAGGGGGACTACTGGGAAGTCCGCCGGGAAAGCAAGTCTGTCTTAGTTAAGTTTGGCGGCCGGGTCAACATGGTTGACGACAATGGCTGGCTGACTCCGCAATACGAAGGCGCTACTGTTGTCCGGGCCGTGCCTTATGACGTGGCCATGGTCGGCTACCACAACGGGGTGGCCAACACCCTCCGTTTGTGGGACGCGGAAATTGCCCCGGAAGACGAATTGAAGTACCCGTCAATTGCTGACCGGCGGAAGGTGGAAGATCTGACTTCCATCCTTTACCCGGACGACTCCAGCTATGACGGCCGCCTTCTGCGTTTGAAGCAGGAATACTTCTTTGTTTCCGCTGGTCTGCAGTCCATCTTGAACAACTTTGTCAAGGACTACGGTGAAGACGGCTTGACTGACCTGCCGAAGTACGTTGCTGTTCACATCAACGACACCCACCCGGCCATGTGCGTGGCTGAAATGATGCGCCTTCTGGTCGACAGATACCGGATGGACTGGGACAAGGCTTGGGAAATCACTGTTCAAGTCATGAGCTACACCAACCACACCATCATGGCTGAAGCCATGGAAAAGTGGGACGTGGGCATGTTCAGCCAGCTTTTGCCGCGGCTCTTTGACATCGTTAAGGAAATCGACCGCCGCTACGTGGCTGGTCTGGAAGGCAAGGTCTCCGGCGACGTGATCGAAAGAACGAGAATCGTCAAGAACGGACAAGTCCACATGGCCCACCTGGCCATCATCGGTTCTCACTCAGTCAACGGGGTTGCCGCCTTGCACACCCAGCTTTTGGAAACCGAAGTTCTGCGCGACTTCTACCAACTCTACCCAGACCGCTTCAACAACAAGACCAACGGGATCACCCTGCGTCGCTGGATCCAAATCGCCGACCCGGACCTGGCCAAGCTTTTGGACAAGACCATCGGGACTGACTGGCGCTTTGACAGCAAGGAAATGCTGAAGTTTGAAAAGTTCTACCACGACACGGCTACCTTGACCAGCCTGCAAAAGATCAAGCTGGCCAACAAGGAAAAGCTGGCCAAGGTCATTAAGGACAAGACCGGCATCGTGGTTGACCCGGAAGCCATCTTCGACGTCCAGGTTAAGCGTCTGCACGCCTACAAGCGGCAAACCTTGAAGCTGCTCCACGTTCTGAAGCTCTACCAAGACCTCAAGGCCGGCATCGACCACCCGAAGCGGGTAGTTATCTTCGGGGCTATCGCTGCTCCAAGCTATGTCTTTGCCAAGCAGGTCATCAAGGTGATCAACTCCGTGGCTGACCTGGTTAACAATGACCCGGACATCAAGGGCAAGCTGAAGGTTGTCTTCCTGGAAAACTACAATGTTTCCCTGGCTGAACAAATCATTCCAGCCGCTGACCTCAGTGAACAAATCTCTACGACCACCAAGGAAGCCAGCGGGACCAGCAACATGAAGCTGATGGCCAACGGGGCTTTGACAGTCGCCACCATGGACGGGGCCAACATCGAAATCAAGGACGCGGTCGGCAGCGACAACATCTTTGCCTTCGGTTTGGACAAGGATGAAGTTTACAACTACTATGCAAACCACTCCTACCACCCACGTGACCTCTACGAAAGTGACCCAGTCATGAAGAAGACGGTTGACGCCTTGATCGACGGGACGATTCCTGGCTGCGTCAGCGAAGGCCGGGCCTTGTACGACGACTTCCTGAAGGACAATGAAGAATTCCTGGTTTTGGCCGACTTTGAAGCCTACTTGAAGGCCCAGAAGCTGGTTGAAAAGGTTTGGGTAAACAAGCGGCAATGGGCCCAGATGAGCCTGGTCAACATCGCTCACTCTGAACGCTTTGACGCCGACAAGACCATTGAACGCTACGCCAGTGAAATCTGGCACCTGGACAAGGTGGAATTTGACGCTGAAAAAGCGTAAGAGTGACTGATGAGAGCTATATTTAATTCTTGGGACACTAAATACAAGCAGCCCTTTGGCGCCACGCAGGCCAATACCAGCGTCAAGTGGGCAGTTGAAGTCGATGAAGAGATCCAAGAGATTACCCTTTGGCTGACTAAAAACAATGAGTCGCCGGTGGCTTACCCCATGACTTTCAACGATGAAAGCAAGATGTATGAGACCAGCGTCAAGATTGGCAGCTCCGGGCTCTACTACTACTACTTCAACATCAAGCAAAACGATCAGTTTTACTTCCTGGAAAGAAGCCAGGATGGTTTTGGCGACGGGGAGATCACCCAGGACGGCCGGGATATCCGGACCTTCCAGCTGACTTGCTATGACCGGGCGGTCCCGCAGGCTCCCTGGTACACCCAGGGGGTGGTCTACCAGATCTTCCCGGACCGCTTTAACAACGGCAACCCGCATGGGGAGATCCAGGGCCGCAAGAAGGACAGTTTCATCTACGCGACCAAGGAAGACAGTCCTTACTATATTAAGGATGAGCATGGCGATATTGCCCGCTGGGACTTTTTTGGCGGCAACCTCGAAGGTATCCGGCAAAAGATTCCCTATTTAAAGGATTTGGGAGTGACGGCGATCTACTTGAACCCGATCTTCCAGGCTTCCAGCAACCACCGCTATGACACCCAGGACTTCATGAAGATTGACCCTATGCTGGGGACTGAGGAAGACTTCAAGAACCTGATCAAGGACCTGCACAAAAACAGGATTGCCTTGATCTTAGACGGGGTCTTCAACCATGTCGGGGCCGACAGCAAGTACTTCTTGAGCGCGGTCACAGACAAGACAGGCCCTTACTATCCTTGGTTCAATTTCATCAACTACCCGACCAAGTACCAGTCCTGGTGGGGGGTAACCACGCTTCCTGAAGTCAACAAGAATAATGCTGACTACCAGAACTTCATCTGCGGGCCCGACGGCGTTTTAGCCAAGTGGACCCGGATGCATGTTGATGGCTGGCGTTTGGACGTGGCAGATGAACTTCCAATGCCGCTCTTGCGGGAAATCCGCGAGCGCCTGCAAAATGAAGACTGCCATGTCTTGATCGGGGAAGTCTGGGAAGACGCCTCCCACAAGTTCGTCAACAGTGAATTCCGGACCTATATGGCCGGGGACAACTTGACCGGGACCATGAACTATCCGGTCCGCAACTTTATCGTTTCGCTCTTGCAGGCCAATAACGAAACGGAAGAAGTGGCTGCCTTGAATGACCTGGAAAAGCTGGTTGAGAACTACCCGAAGGCCTTTTTGGAAAACTGCCTGAACAATATCGGCACCCACGATACGGCC
The DNA here is from genome assembly GCF_046938665.1 of Lactobacillus delbrueckii subsp. bulgaricus. GTDB lineage: Bacteria > Bacillota > Bacilli > Lactobacillales > Lactobacillaceae > Lactobacillus > Lactobacillus delbrueckii_C. Next base: position 15,550 of record NZ_JBKZCD010000024.1, on the reverse strand, counting down.
AGAATCAAGACCGTTTTGGGGGGAGACGAGCAGCTGGTGGCCCTGGCTTTTGGCCTCTTGTTTACTGTTCCCGGCGTACCCTGCATCTATTACGGGGATGAAGCCGGCCTGGAAGGGGACAAGGATCCGGACAACCGCCGCTACTTCCCATGGGGCAAGGAAAGTGACTTTTTGGAAAAAGAAGTCAAGGAACTGGCCCACTGGCGGCGGGAAAACCGGGCTCTGGTCGACGGGAAAGTCGGCTACGTCAAGATTGCTTACGGCATCAACGCCCTGGTCCGCTACAACCAAAGGGAACTGGTCATTTACTGTTACAACAAGACCGACCAGGATATGATCCTGGACGCGGGAGAATTTCAGCCATATTGCCTGCCGGAGATGATTGCAGAACTGGTAAGTGATATACTGGATCAAGAAAGCATAGCTCAGAAGGCTTATCTGCTAAAGACATTTAAGCTGGATAGGAATGAAAAAGAATAAAAAGGATTATATAAATGGACGCAAAAGAAATTTTTGAACAATGGAAACAAGCTGCCCTGCCGGAAGATTTGGCTGAACAAATGGCTGAATTAGGCGGCGACGAAAAGTGGATCGAAGACGCCTTTGGCCAGGACATCAACTTCGGGACTGCCGGGATGCGGGGGCTCCTGGAACCAGGGACCAACCGGATCAACGTCTTCACGGTCGGCCGGGTAACTGAAGGTCTGGCCCGCTTGATCGACGAAAACGGCGAAGAAGCCAAGAAGCGGGGCGTGGTTATTTCCTTTGACTCCCGCTACAACTCACGCGAACTGGCCACCCACGCTGCCCGCGTTTTGGGGGCTCATGGCATTCACGTCTACCTCTTTGACGACCTGCGTCCAACGCCGGAACTGTCCTTCGCTGTTCGCTACCTGCATACCTTTGCCGGGATCAACATCACTGCTTCCCACAACGCCAAGCAGTACAACGGCTACAAGGCTTACGGCGAAGATGGTGCCCAAATGGGTCCGGAAAACGCTGACCGCCTCTTTGCCTACGCGCAAAAGGTTGAAGACATCTTCAGCGTTAAGGCTGCTCCAGTCAAGAAGCTGCGTGCTGAAGGCACCTTGCAGCTGATCGGCGAAGATGTCGACGAAGCCTACCTGGCTAAGCTGGAAACGGTCAACGTCAACAAGGACATGATCAAGGAAAACGCCGACAAGCTGAAGATTGTTTACACTCCTTTGCACGGGACGGGTAAGATGCTTTACGACCGCGCCTTCAGACGGGGCGGCTTCAGCAATGTTGTTCCAGTGCCAAGCCAGGCCATTGTGGACCCGGAATTCCCAACTTGCAAGAAGCCTAACCCGGAATTCCGTGACGTCTTCAACCCAGGCGTGGAACTGGCCAACGAAATCGGCGCTGACATGATCGTGGCTACTGACCCGGACGCTGACCGGATGGGGGCCTGCGTAAGAACTGACAAGGGCGACTTCCAAGTTTTGACTGGGAACCAAATCGCTACTTTGATGTCTTACTACCTCCTGCAAAACTTGAAGGACTCAGGCAAGCTGACTCCGGATTACGAAATCGTTACTTCAATCGTCTCCAGTGCCTTGCCATTCAAGATTGCCAAGGACTTCGGCATCAAGACCAAGTCAGTTCTGACTGGCTTCAAGTACATCGGTGAAGAAGTCGACCGGATGAACAAGGAAGGGGACGGCAAGTTCCTGATGGGCTTTGAAGAAAGCTACGGCTACCTCTTCCAAGCCTTCGCCCGCGACAAGGACGCCATGCAAGGGGCCTTGATGTTCGCCGAAGTTGCCAGCTACTACGCTTCCAAGGGCATGACTGTCTTTGACGGCCTGCAGGAAATCTGGAAGAAGTACGGCGTTGCCTACGAAATCACCCGGGCTATCGAAATGCCAGGGATCGGCGGGCAAAAGAAGATGGCTGAATTGATGAGCAAGCTGCGTAGCGAACACCTCAGCGAAATCAACGGGGCCAAGGTCTTGAAGATCGAAGACTACCAAGAACAAGTTACTGTCGAAAACGGCGAAGAAACTCCATTGACTGGCTTCCCGAAGTCAAACGTCTTGAAGTACTTCCTGGATGACGAAACTTGGGTAGCCCTGCGGCCATCTGGTACTGAACCAGTAATCAAGGCTTATGTCGGCGTCAACAAGGCTGACATCGCAACTGCTGAAAAGGCAGCTGAAAGCTACCAAGACGCTATCAGCGAATTGCTGAAGTAAAGCAGAGAAGTTAAAGTTCATAACAAAACATACTAATCTAAGTGTTGGATGATTGCCCGATGGAGTAGTCGTTCAGCACTTTTTCTTTTACCATATTAAAGCGGCGATGGGACAATGGAATATAAATCCCCCTCGAAATTAGAAGACCAATTTCGAGGGGGATAATAAGCTGACATTGACAAATGAGAAACTTTTTCTTTAGATTGAACTATTTACTCTGCTAGTAGAAAGCAGTAAACGCAATCCATCTGCCAAAATAATTATCGCGCACATCATTAAGCACCAGACCGGTTTAATCTGGCCCAAAACAAGCCCGAACAAAGCATATCCCAAAGGCGAGAGCACAGCTACTACTGAACTGGTAGTTGCTCCAACTCTCCCTTGAAGATTAACTGGTACCTTGGTTCTGACATACATGGCATATGGTAAGTTTACCGCGGCCAAGCAGGCGCCTACCACCAGCATGCAAATGCTAAAAATACCAGTAGCAAGCAACTTATTCGAACACAAACACGCCAAAGCTAATACGATAAAGTCACCCGCTAAAATAATTCCAATTCTGCCGGTCGTCAGTAAATAATTTTTGGGCATTTTGAAAGAAGCTAACAACAGACTGACCAGAAGCATTCCTCCCGCGCAAAAGCTGTCCGCTAATCCATATAAATTTGCAGGAATTCCCAGTTCCTTCATCATGGCAATTGGCAGGCTGACTTCTAGGCCGCTTAAAGCAAAATTGGCAATCACAGCAAAAAGCAGCAATTCCATTAAATAGCGGTCATTTTTGAAGTACTCTAGGCCATTTTTGATAGATAAGAGCCATGAATCACTGATCGCTTCCACGTCAACAGAAATCAAGCGGAAATCCAATAAAGCAGTTGCCAGCAAAACCACGCTTTCACCAGCTAATTCAAGCAGAGCAATATTGGAGATGGCAACTGCCCCAGCCAGCAAACCGCCCAATATCGGTGCCAAAATAACAGCACCCGCGTCTGTCAGCTGTTCATAGGCAACTAATTTCTGCCGGTGTTCTGCAGCTACCATCGAATTGGTTGACGCCTTATAGCTGGTCGATTGAAAGGTATCACAAACTGTCAGCACAATACTGCTAGCAACAATAATCAGCAACCGTTCAGATAATGAAAGCTGCTCTCTAAATAGTGCTATAAACAGTATTACCGCTACAACGCTTGTTGCCTGGGCGGTCATGCAAATCTTTTTATGATCATACTTATCAACGTAGAAACCGATTAAAGAACTCAAAAGCAGGTTGCTCAAAGGCCGAATCAAAAGCAGCATGGAAAATAGCATGCTAGAAGATGTCTTTTGTAAAACATACACGCCCAGGCAAAAGGAAAAAGTCGCGCTCGTTAAATTGCCGATTCCCAGGCTGCTGATTGCCAGAATTAATTGCTTTTTTGATTTTTGTATATTTCACCTACCGTAAATCCTAGATTTTGCTTTAAAATTAAAGCTAAATAAATTAAAGCATGGATAGCAGACTTACTTTTTTGGCCTTCTCATATGTGAGAAAAAAACTAATTTTATTTTGGAGGAAAGATGACGGCAATAAACTTCAAGCAAATTAGACAGATGCAGGGACTGACTTTGAAAGAAGCAGCAAGTGGCATCTGCTCTATTCAGATGCTGTCCCGGTGGGAAAATGGTACTGGCAATATGGATTTTGAAAAAGCGCTCAAATTGCTTGAAAGGGTGAGCGTTACTAGTTCAGAATACGTTCATCTGGCCAACTTAGACGATACTGATCAACTATCAGCTGAATTGCAGAAGGCATGGGAGCAAAAGGATCATACTCTAATTAAAAAAATCGCCCGAAATAGCTTGCAGGAATTCCATCTGACTTCAGATATCTTATCCTTAAACTACGGAGCAATTGCGTGCGGCCTTTATCATCGTTTAACAAAAGTCAATTTACTGGAGATTGATGAACAAAACGCGCTTAATAAAGAGCTATCTGAGATTACGGTCTGGGGACAAGAAAATATTTCCTTGTTCTTTAACACCATTCAAGTACTCAGTCCCAAAATGATTTTTCAAATTTCTGCCCAATTAATTGAAAATTTGGATTTTGCTAAGCAAGCCGGGTCGGATACTTTTTACTTTGCCACGACCACTTTATTTGAAGCCGTCATCGCTCTGCTTATCAGCGATAATTCATCCTATGCCGCGAACATCTTACGGCAGTTGAACCACTTTGATTTCCCTCAGCGCGAAACAATGTTGATCATTGGCCGGAAATTTTTAAATAGTTTGATAGATTGGCAAGAGCCGCAAAACGAACAAAACATTTTAAAAATCATCGATTTTCTGCTCGATATGGGACTGACAATGCAAGCAAAAAATTTCTTGCAAGTCTACAAAGCTGTTCGAAAAGTCAAGAAATGATTGGCACAAAAAAGAGGCACTCATCTTTGTTTGATGAGTGTCTCTTTGTGCTAATTAAGTATAATTACTTGTCCCCGAAGGTGACGCCCATGAGGCGGGCGTTGCTTACGGTCTTGCCGTTCGGGTCAACGTACTTGAGCTTGCCGGCCGTGTCTTCCAGGGCGATAGAGTCGACTTCACCTTGCTTCAAGACAACCAGGCGGCCGAAGGACCGGTTCATGATCAGGCGGGCGCCTTCAATCCCGAAGCGGGTTGAGATTTGCCGGTCGTAGGCATCTGGCCGGCCGCCCCGTTGAGCGTGGCCGATGACCGCCGTTCTGATTTCAGCGTCTGGCAAAACTTCCTGCAATTGGGCAGCGATTTCGTTAACCACGCTGGCCCCGTTTCTAGCGGCAACCTTAGCCTTGTACTTCTTCTTGGACAGGGTGGCGTCTTCCTTGGAAATTGCCCCTTCAGCGGCAGCAATGACCGTGAAGCCCTTGCCGGACTTTTGTCTTTCCTTGACCTTCTTGGCTACGACATTGATGTCATAAGGAATTTCCGGCAAAAGGATAATGTCGCTGCCGGCAGCCAGGCCAGCGGCCAGGGTAATGTGGCCAACCTTGTGGCCCATAACTTCGACGACGAAGACCCGGGAGTGGCTTTGAGCAGTAGTGTGGATGTCATCCAGGTATCTGGTGGCAATGTCAATGGCGCTTTGGAAACCGAAGGTGTAGTCAGTTCCCCAAGTGTCGTTGTCGATGGTCTTTGGCAGGCCGATCACGTTCAAGCCTTCCTGGGCCAGCATGTTGGCTGACTTAAGTGACCCGTTGCCGCCCAAAACAGCCAAAGCGTCCAGGTTCAGCTTCTTGTAGGTCTTCTTCATGGCGGCTACCTTGTCAAAGCCGTCAACGATGACCCGCATTTCCTTGAATGGCTGGCGGGAAGTGCCCAGAATCGTCCCGCCTTGGTTGATGATGCCGGAGAAGTCCCGCGGCTTCATCTTAACGTAGTCTTCATGCATCAAGCCGTAGTAGCCCCGCTTGAAACCGATGATTTCCACATCATCGACACAGTTGTAAAGGGTCTTGGCCAGCCCCCGCATGGTCGCGTTGAGCGCCTGGCAGTCGCCGCCGCTCGTCAAAATACCAACTCGTAAAGTCATGCTTAAATTCCTCCCCGTGCTAAACAGTTCTCTAAAATTTGGCTTAATTTAAATCTTAGTCATGTACCTGCCAAGATGCAAGCAGATTTTTTAATCTAATTGAAAAAACTCATGAATATATTGTCAAATGAGAATTAGTAAAGGAAAAGCAGCCCAGGCAGGGCTGCTTCATGGTAGGTGTAGTAGTTTTTGATTAGTGAGCAATTAAAGCAATTAAGTTGTCGCCGTGCTTAACGTCAGTTGCTTCAACCCGGGCCACTTCATTGTATGAAGGGGTGTTGGTGATGACAACCATGACAGTGGTGTCGTAGCCGGCAGCCTTGACGGCATCCAGGTCGACTTCACCGATCTTTTCACCCTTTTCAATGTGCTGGCCTTGAGTGACCAGGGACTTGAAGTGCTGGCCGTTCAAGTTGACCGTGTCCAGACCGATGTGGATCAGGACTTCGGCACCGTCGTCAGACTTAAGCCCGTAAGCATGGCCAGTCTTGTAAGCAACGGAAACAGTACCGGTAACTGGAGCGTAGACATTGCCGTCGCTAGGAACGATGGCTGCCCCGTTACCCATGAGCTTCTGGGAGAAGACTTCGTCATTTACGGCTGACAGGTCTTCAGAAACGCCGTCTACAGGTGCCAGAACTACTTCGTCTTCCAAACCAGCAGTCTTGGCAGCTTCAACTTGTTGTTCAGCTGGAACTTCAGTTGAAGCGCTGACGCCAGTTTCACCTTCAACGCTGGCAACTTCTTCCTTCAAGTGGCCCTTGCCCCAGAAGAAAGTCAAGGCGAAGGCAATAGCGAAGGAAACAAGTTCGCAGACAACGTACATTGGGATGGTCTTCGGGTAGATGGACAGGAAGCCCAGGAAACCGGCAGAACCAAGGGATGCGGCTTCAACGTGCAGCAGACCTGCAAGGGCTGAAGCAACACCGGACCCGATCAGGGCGCAGAAGAATGGGAAGCGGTACTTCAAGTTAACCCCGAAGAGGGCTGGTTCGGTGATCCCCAAGAGGGCAGAAACACCGGCTGATGAAGACAGACCCTTCATCTTTTCGTTCTTAGTCAAGAACCAGATAGCGAAGGTTGCGGCACCTTGAGCAACGTTGGCCATGGAAGCAACAACGAAGATAAAGTCGCCCGCGCCCTTGCCGGCAGCGAAGGCAGCCAGCAATTGAGTTTCGATGGCCGGGAAGCTTTGGTGCAAACCGGTCATAACGATGGCTGAGTAGCAAAGACCGAACAGACCCATGCCGATGAAGCCAGCAGTGTCGTACAGCCATACGAAGCCGTTGGTGATCCAGTCAGAAACGGTCTTCATCACTGGCCCGACGATGGTGAAAGTCAGGAAGCCAGTGATCATGATTGACAGAAGCGGGGTAAAGGTAAAGTCAACCGCGCTTGGCAGGACCTTGTGCAGCTTCTTTTCCAAGAAGGCTAAGATCCAGATGGCTGCCAGGACTGGAATAACTTGGTATTGGTAGTTGGTTTGCGCTACGTGCAAGCCGAAGATGTTCCAGTAGTGGTCTGCACCAGCCAGCTGCGGGGTGGTCATGATCAAGCCCATTGCAGCCCCGAGGAATTGGTTGGCCCCGAAGCGCTTAGCGGCGGAAATACCGACCAGAACCGGCAGGAACATGAATGGGGCAGCTGACATCAGTTGGATCATGTCAGACAGGCCCTTGATGGCTGGGTTGATTTGCACCAGGGACTTAGGCCCGAACAGGCCAGGGCTGGTGAAGAAGTTGTTCAAAGCCATCAGCAAACCACCCGCAACCAGGGCTGGAATGATTGGCACGAAGATGTCACTCAAAAGCTTGATGAAGGCCATGACAGGGTTGACCTTCTTGCCGCTGGCGGCGATCTTCTTCAAGTCGTCGGTAGAAACTTCGGACAGGCCGGTTAGCTTGATCAATTCGCTGTAGACGTTGTCAACGTCACCAGGCCCGATGATAACTTGGTATTGGCCGTCAGTCTTGAAGGTCCCCTTAACGTCGGGATCCTTGTCCAAGGCTGCTTGGTCGATCTTGGTATCGTCTTTTAAGACTAAACGCAGACGAGTTGCACAGTGGGCAGCGGCTACCAGGTTGTCTTCACCTACGGCAGCGATCACCCGCTTGGCAACTGCATTGTAATTCATTGCCACGAGAAACACTCTCCTTATCCTCTGAAAACGCTTTTCTTTAATTCACTTAATATGATAACGGTTTCTGACGAATATGTCAATCGTTTGACAGAAAATATTTTATAAAAGTTCTGTTAACCCAAAAAGAGCCTGTTAACCGTTTGACATGTTAGCGCTTCAACCATAAAATAGAAGATGATAGAGTGCGGATTATTCAGATCTTTTTGCGTGATAATAATCTGGCAAATGAAGCTAAAAATTAAAAGAAGAGATTAGTGATTAAGCGGAGGTTGCTTAATATGGAATGGACAAGAGAAAAAAGATATCTTCCTTATGAGAAATGGGATGCCAAGACTTTGCTTGAGCTACAAAGCCAGGCAGCCCGGTCAGACTACCAATTGCACTACCACATCCGGCCAACTTCCGGCCTTTTGAACGACCCTAACGGCTTTTCCTACTATAATGGCTGCTGGCAGGTCTTCTACCAGGCTTATCCATTTGGGGCCGTGCACGGCTTGAAGTCCTGGGTCCACTTGACCAGCCAGGATTTGGTTCACTGGGAAAACTTGGGCGAAGCTGTTTATGCTGACAGCCCGCTGGACAGCCATGGGGCCTATTCCGGCTCAGCCAGAGCAATTGGCGACAAGCTTTTCTTGATGTACACGGGCAATGTCCGCGACGAGAACTGGGTCCGCCATTCTTACCAGGTTGGGGCCTGGATGGATGAAGCTGGGAAAGTTACTAAGCTGGAGACGCCTTTGATCAACGCGCCAGAGCATGTGACTGAACACTTCCGTGACCCGCAGATCTTGGAGCACGGCGGCAAGTACTACGCTATTCTGGGTGCCCAAGACAAGGAGACCAAGGCCGGCAAGATCAGCCTTTACAAGGCAGATGCTGTAACTGGTCCATGGCAGGATCTGGGCTATGTTGACCTGCCAGACATGGGCTACATGGTTGAATGCCCGAACCTGGTCTTCGTTGACGGCAAGCCGGTCTTCATCTTCTGCCCGCAGGGTTTGGACAAGAACGTGACCGACTACCAGAATGTCTACCCGAACATGTACTGGGTTGGGGAAAGCTTTGACTTTGAGACCGGCCACTTTGAGACCAAGCAGAAGGCCCCGATCAACCTGGACGGGGGCTTTGACGTCTACGCTACTCAGGCCTTTAACGCGCCAGATGGCAATGCTTACGCCATCAGCTGGGTTGGCCTGCCGGATATGACTTACCCAAGCGATAAGGAAGGCTGGGCTAACTGCTTAAGCCAGGTCAAGCGCTTGGCTTTAAAGCACGGCCGCTTGCTGCAAAAGCCGGTCAAGGCCATGAAGAGCCTGAGAGGAGTCGAAGAAGACTTCACCGGTGACCTGGCCTTTGATGCCGGCGCGCAAAGCGAACTGAAACTGACTATTAAGCAGGGGCAGAAGGGCAAGCTGCTTTTGGCGGCAGACAGTGAAGGTAAAAGCGGCATCAAGCTCCGCTTCAAGACGGGCAAGCACGCCCGCTTAATGGTTGACCGGGGGGAATGCGGCCAGGCCGTGAACCCGGACTACGGGACCAGCCGGACGGTGAAATTGCCAGCCGGGGAAGACTTGGACCTGCGGATCTTTGTAGACCACTCCCTCTTTGAAATTTTTGTCAATGGCGGCGAAGAAGTCATTACGGGGAGATTCTTCACTCAAAATGGCCAAACTTTTGTTAAGATGGATAGTGATGTTGACTACCAGGCCAAGACTTGGCGGTTAAAGGATATGTAGGAAAGCAGATGAGGGGATGACGATGAGGCCAAAATTAACTGATGTAGCGGAGAAGGCTGGCTGCTCGCCGACGACTGTCTCGCGGGTGATCAACAACTACGGCTACATCAGCCAGAAGACCAGGGACCGGGTGTACGCGGCCATGCGGGAGCTGAACTACCAGCCCAACACCCTGGCCCGGTCTTTGCAGGGCAAGCAGACCAAGATGATTGGGGTGATCATGCCCAGCATCACCAATCCCTTCTTCGCGGAACTGGTCGCGGCAATTGAAGACAAGCTGGAAGCGGACGGCTACAAGATGCTGCTCTGCGACGCCGGCCAGGACAGCGATAAAGAGCGGCGCTATCTGCGGATGCTGGAGGCCAACCAGGTCGACGGGATCATCGCGGGTTCGCACAACCTGGGGATTGAAGAATACCAGCGCTACGGCCTGCCGATCGTTTCCTTTGACCGGGACCTGTCTGACCAGGTGCCGATCGTGACCAGTGACAACTACCAGGGCGGCTGCCTGGCTACCCAGGCCTTGGTTGACGCGGGATGCGGGCATATCTACTTTGTCGGCAACCCGGTTAAAACTGGGCATCCGACCTCCCGCCGCTTTGACGGCTACGCGGACACGGTGGCCGCGGCGGGGCTGACGGTCCACACTGCCCGGTCAGCCTTTTATGAGTCTCCGGCGGCTAAGGGCCGCGAACTCCGGGAGCTTTTGACCAGCGGGCGGAAGATCGATGGGGTCTTTTGCTCAGACGATCTGACGGCCATCCTGCTTTTAAAAGAAGCTAAGAAGCTGGGGATCAGGGTGCCGGAGGACTTGAAAATCGTCGGCTTTGACGGGACCCAGCTGGTCCAGAACTATGTACCGGAACTAGCCACGGTCGTTCAGCCGGTTTCAGATCTAGCCGGAACCTTGGTCAAGCTGCTCTATGAGCGGATCGCGGATCCAGAAAGGAAGCTGGCCCAAAACAGCTACCTGCTCCCGGTCAAGCTGCTCAGAAACCAGACTGTTTAAGCATCTCCTGCGGGGGATGCTTTTCCTGTTTTCGCCAGGATAATCTGTATTTTTCCTGAAAAGTGCTTATAATAAAATTAGGAAGCAATTTTTAGTTAAAAGAAAGCTAAGGTGACAAGCATGGAGAAGAAGAAACGCGTTTGGCTGTTCATTCTGGCTTTTAGCCTGATCGGCCTCCTGGTCTACGGGGCGGAAATTGCCTATGCTTTTATGAAGGACCGCAACAAGAAGATGGAATACAGCTTCGCTGAAGAAGAGGCAGAAGATCCGCAGGAAATGGAAGCTGACTACAAGAATCAAGAATAGTGCTAACTGCTGAATAAAGCAGAAGAAATTGGGCCTGGCTTTGCCAGGCTTTTTCTTTTGGGCAAAAGTAGGCTAAAATGGTAAAGATGCAATAAAAGTATTTTTAACTCGCGGATTGAGTATTTCTGTTTTGGAGGAAAATTATGAGCAAGAACCGCTTGGAGGCGTTCAGCGATGGCGTTTTGGCCATCATCATCACCATCATGGTCCTGGAAATGCAGGCCCCGGAAGAAGCCAGCTTCCAGGCCCTCAAGCCGCTTATCCCGCAGCTGGTCATCTACCTGCTCAGTTTCTTTTACATGGCCATTTACTGGGTTAACCACCACAATATCACTCACGCTTTGCCTTCGGTCAACCACAAGGTGATTTGGACCAACATGGCCTGGCTCTTCATGACCTCTTTGATTCCTTTGGCCACGGCCTGGGTGGGGAAGAACCCTCTGGCTGGGCCGCCCTTGTTCTTGTACGGCCTGGTTCTCTTTTTAAGCTCGGTCAGCTTCTTGCTCTTGCAGCACTTTGCTTGGCAGCTTGCCTGCGACAGCCAGGACTTGAAAGAGAATATGGGGATCAAGGGCTGCTTGACTCTGGCCGCCAACTTGGGAATTGCCCTGTCAGCCTTTGCCTGGCCAATTTTGTCCTGGGTCTTCATGGCTTTGGTCATGCTGATGTGGTTTATGCCGGACCAGCGGGCCAAGGAGTGGCGGGAAAAAAAGTAAGACGCAAGAACAGGAAAAAGAGTAAAGAAAAAATCCACAAGCCAGGCTTGTGGATTTTTGTTGTTATAAGGCTAATTCAAGCAGGTCGACCTTGGTGTCGCCGATGTCGTCGTAGTAGACAGTTTCCTGGCTGACAAAGCGCCAGCCGTTCTTTTCATAGAGGCGGCGGGCTGGGACGTTGCCATCCATGCTGTCCAAGCGGATAGCCTTGCAACCGAGCTTTTTGGCCTGGTCCTTGATGAAGGTCAAAAGGATGCCGGACAGGCCCTGCCGGCGGAAGGACGGGTGGACGCCGTAGAGGTGGAGGACGGCGATTTCGTTATCTTCAGCTGGGGTTGGCCAGGCAAATTTGCTGTAAAGAGGGTCATTACCTACAGTCAAGATGCCGGCCGAGGCGATCTTGCCGTCCTTGGTGCCAATCACGGCCCGCTTTTGTGCAATTGCTTCCGCGATGTCTTTTTCAGTTGGGTAGATCCCCCAGTGCCAGTCAGCCCCAAATTGGTCGTCTTTTTGGTGGTCGCAGATGTCCTGGTAGAACTGGCAGAGGGCAGCCAAGTCAGTTTCCGTTGCCAAGCGGCAGTTTAATTCAGTCATGCTTTTTTCTCCTTAAATTATTTTTGTTTTTTGCTTATCACTCTAAGTAGATTTTAGCAAAAATACTCCAGGAGAAACAAAAAAGGAACTGGACAAACCAGTTCCTTTCGCTTGGTGCGGACGAGAAGACTTGAACTTCCACGACCAAAAGCGGTCACAAGATCCTTAGTCTTGCGCGTCTGCCAATTCCGCCACGCCCGCAAGCACATCTATTAGTATAGCAAAGGCAGGGAAAAGTGCAAGTGCTTTTTGCAAATAAAAAATAATAAGTTTTTTGCCCTAAGCCCTTGCTTTTTCTTCTGGATCGGGTATACTAATAGTCGTGCCTTGCGAAAAGGCCAAGCAAAATAAATGGCCCGTTGGTCAAGTGGTTAAGACACCGCCCTTTCACGGCGGTAACATGGGTTCAAATCCCGTACGGGTCATATGGAGGATTAGCTCAGCTGGGAGAGCATCTGCCTTACAAGCAGAGGGTCACAGGTTCGAGCCCTGTATCCTCCATTTTTTTATTTTAAATTTCTTTTTATTTCTTATTTCCAATTACATGGCAAAAGCAGCTCAGGAGTAAATCCTCAGCTGCTTTTTCCTTTATCTATTTTTTCTTTTCTTGTCTTGTTTTCTGTTTTCTTCTGTCTTCTTTTTGACAAAATCAGTCCAGCTCCAGCTGCCGCTTGACTTCGTCAGCCATGTTATCAGCCGGGATGACGATTTCCCGGGAGCTGTGGCCTAAGAAGGCCTCCATGGCCTTTGGGGCAGGGCCGGTCAAGTCAGTCAGTTCCTTAAGAGCTGGCAGGCCATTTTCCTTAACATTTTGCCCGCTGATTGCGTGGTATACAGTTTCCGGGAACTTGTAAGGGCTGGCGGTAGAGAGGACGACAGTTGCTTTATCGTCTTCTTCCTTAAAGCGCTTGGCGGCTAAAGAAGCGACAGCCGTGTGCGGGTCGATGACATAGCCGCTTTCTTCGTAAACCCGCTTGATTTCGCCTTCGATTTCTTCTGGAGTGGCGTAGTCGGCCCAGAAGCCGGAAAGCTTCTTTTGCATGTCTTCTGGCAATTGGTATTCGCCCTTTGTATTCAGCTGCTCCATCAAAGACTTGACCGTGTCCGGGTCCTGGCAGAGGTCAAAGAGCAGGCGCTCCAGGTTGCTGGAAACCAGGATGTCCATGGACGGGGAGTTGGTCACGTAGAAGTCCCGCTTCTTATCATACTTGCCTGTCTTGAAAAAGTCGGTCAAGACATTGTTCTTGTTGGAAGCGCAGATCAGGCGGCCGACTGGCAGACCCAGCTTTTGCGCATAATAGCCGGCCAGAATATCGCCGAAATTGCCAGTTGGCACGGAGAAGTTGACCAAGTTACCGAATGCAATCGCCCCTTGGTCCAGCAGCTGCTTGTAGGCAGCGAAGTAGTAGACGACCTGGGGCAAGAGGCGGCCGACATTCATGGAGTTGGCGCTGGAGAAGGTCAAATCGTGGTCAGCCAGCAAACTGTTCATGGCCGGGTCGTTAAAAATCTGCTTCACCCTGGTCTGGGCCTGGTCAAAGTTGCCTTCAACCGCCACAGCCACGGTGTTGTCGCTGTTTTCGCTCAGCATCTGCTTGAGCTGGATCGGGGCCACCCCTTGGTAAGGGTAAAAGACGATGACCCGGGTTTTGGCTAAGGACTGGAAGCCCCGCATGGCGGCGGTCCCGGTGTCCCCGGAAGTCGCGGTCAAAATTACGATCCCCCTGTGGTCGTCTGAGTTTTCCAAGGCTGTCTTCATCAAGCGGGGCAGGCACTGCAAGGCCACGTCCTTAAAGGCCAGGGTTGGCCCGTGGAAGAGCTCCAGGTAGTAATTGCCGGCCTTCTGATCAGTCAGCGGGGCGATCCGGTCGTCATCCCATTGCTGGCCGTAGGCGCCTTTAACAATCTCTGCCAGCTGTTCTGCACTGTAATCGGTCAAGAACAAAGCCAGGATCTTTTTAGCCATTTCCTGGTAAGGCAGGGCAAAAATTTCCTTTAAAGCAGCGGCTGAAAATGGCGCCGGAAATTCTTTGGGCACGAAAAGGCCGCCATCTGGGGCCAGGCCTTGGACGATTGCCTGGGCAGCGGTAACTTCCTGCCCCTGGCTGCGGGTACTGCGGTAAATCATAAATCCTCCCTAAAAGTCAGATGCGTGATCTGTAAACTAGTAACGATGGTTGAAAAAAGATTTTTTCCTTTATGGCTAATTATAACGGGGAAATCATTTTTCTAAAAGAGAAAACATGATAAAATGATTAAAAACTGGCGATTGCCAATTATTGAGGTGAAATAGCGTGAAAATCAAAGTTCCAGCATCCAGCGCCAACCTGGGCCCGGGTTTCGACTCCATCGGGGTGGCCATTTCCTTGTACCTGACCATTGAAGTCCTGGGCGAAAGCGATCACTGGCAGGTAGACCATAACTTAGGGGACCTGCCAAGCGGGAAAGACAATATGATCGTCCAGGCGGCTTTAAACGTCAAGCCGGATTTAACCCCCCAGCACCTGCGGGTGGAATCAGACATCCCCCTGGCTCATGGCCTGGGCTCCAGTTCCAGCGCCATCGTGGGCGGGATCGAACTGGCCGACCAATTGGGGCAACTCAACCTGGCTCCCCATGAAAAAATCGAAATCGCAGCCCAACTGGAAGGGCACCCGGACAATGTCGCCCCGACCATTCTGGGCAGCTTGGTTGTCGGCTGCAAGGTCAACGGCCACTTTACCGCCGTTAAGGCCCCAGTGCCGCCTTTTGCCATGATCGCCTATATCCCGGCCTATAATTTAAAGACCAGCGATGCCCGGGCCGTTTTGCCCAAGCAGCTTTCCTTTAAAGACGCGGTCCAGGCCAGTGCCGTGGCCAACACGGCGGTAGCAGCCCTTTTTGCCCAGGATTATGAAAAGGCCGGGGAGTTAATGGAGGCTGACCTCTTTCATGAGCGCTACAGAAGCAAATTGGTGCCAGAACTGGAGATCATCCGCAATGTCGGCCATGAGCATGGGGCGGTAGCGACCTACCTGTCAGGAGCCGGCCCGACCATTATGAGCCTGGTTGACCCCCAGCATATCGGTGACTTTGTCGATGCGGTCAGAGAGGCGGGCTTAAAGGATGAAATCCGCCGGCTGGAAGTTGCCCCGCGGGGTGCTTTTTGGCAAAAATAAAAGAAGAAAAGGGCGGGCTGGACAGGAAAAGCAAGTTTTTGAGCAAAAATCTTGCCAAAAGGCTTGCATTCCTGTCGCATTTCTGTATAATAAATAAATGTCGGTTGACGAAAGTCAGCCGCAGCCCA
>NZ_JBKZCD010000023.1:0-31166 GCF_046938665.1 Lactobacillus delbrueckii subsp. bulgaricus | reverse complement strand
CAATTAAATAAACCCATTTGGGTCGTTAGCTCAGCTGGCAGAGCACCGGACTCTTAATCCGGGTGTCCAGGGTTCGATCCCCTGACGACCCATCGCGAGACATCATGCGTGTGCATGGTGTCTTTTTTGCTTTTAGGCAAATATTTCAAGGCAGTTGAATGCGGGTAAAATATTACAAATGTTACAGAAGATGACTTCCCTGTAATCTCTTCTTAACTGGACCGTTACTTTTTTGCTATGATTTTGAAATTTGGCCCTGTTAACATATAGACTGTGAATGACACAAGAGCAGCAAGAAGGAATTTGCCAAAGGAGAAGTAACTTGGCAGACGAGAGCTTGCGACAAACAAAGGAGAATTTTTTTGAACATCAAATCTAACGTACTTAAATCAGTATTTGCTGCAGGCTTGGCTTTGACTGGCGTGGCAGCGATCAGCTTAGGCACGAACGGTCAAGCAGACGCGGCAACCATCGGTGACAGCGTAACGGTTGACTACATTGATGGACAATCAATTGCAACTTGGTCAAACTACCACACTGCTACGGTTACCGGTTCCGTTAAGGACGGCAGCTCATGGCAGGTAGTTAAGACCGCCCGCGATGCTTCAGGTGAAAAGTGGTACAAGATCGGCAACCGCCAATGGATCATGGCCAAGTACACCACTGAAGCAGCAACTGCTTCAAACAGCACTTACAACGCGAATACTACCAGCACTAACACTGCTAACAACACTAACAGTTCAACTACTGCCACTACTGGCAGCACTTACCAGTCTAAGAGCACTTCCAGCTCAACTGGCACTGGCTACACTACGAGCTACAGCTCATCAGCAAATAACTACGGCTACGGCTCAAACTACAACTACAGCTACAGCGCAAATACTGGCTCAGCCAACACTTCCAGCTACAACGCAAGCACGACCAGTTCAAGCACTTCTGCTTCAACTTCAACTGCTTCCGCAAGCACTTCCAGCTCAACTTCAACTTCTTCTTCATCATCTGAAGAAGCAGCTAAGGCTTGGATCGCAAGCAAGGAAAGCGGCGGCTCATACACTGCCTCAAACGGTAACTACTACGGCAAGTACCAATTGAGCATGAGCTACCTGAACGGTGACACTTCTGCCGCCAACCAGGAAAAGGTTGCCAACAGCTACGTTCAAAGCCGGTATGGTTCATGGACTGCAGCCAAGGCCTTCTGGCAAGCTAACGGCTGGTACTAATCAGCTGCTGGTCAAAGATGGTTCCTTTCGGGGAACCGTCTTTTTCTTTGCCTTTTTGTGGAGAAAAAAGCTGCTAAACAAGTTATAATAAAAGAGAGCGGATAGAATTTGAATTGAGAAACAGAGGTCCAAAGATGAAGAAATTTTTCGTAAGCGCAGCAGCGGCTTTGGCAATCGGAACGGCTTTCGCGGCCAGCCAGGTAAGACCAGTTGCAGCCAGCAGCCGGCAGGCGGTTTTTACCCTGCCTAAGGGCTATACTAAGGCCAACTTGAAGAAGGCCTACTGGTACTCCAACTTGTCTAAGAGCCAGCAGAAGAAGTGGTTGAAAAACAAGAAGAACGCGGCTTGGCTGAAGAAGTGGCGGAAGATCAATATCAAGGGGATGCAGGCCAATACTTTTGACCAAAGTTCCTGGTCAGAGTCCAGCAAGGACAACAAGACCATTGTCAAATTGACCAATGGCCACTTGAATAGCAGCCAGTCCAAGACCCTGGCCAAGTATTCCCTCCGCTTGATCAACCAGGCCCGGGCTAAAATGGGTCTGAAGAAGTGGAAATACAGCAAGGGGACCCAGAAGCTGGCCTTGGAAATTTCCAAGGAATACGTGGCAAATGGCAAAACCATTGCCACTGGCCACTATGTGCCAGGGATCGTCCGGGCCACTAACCGGGTCGGCTTGAAATTGCCAGGCAACTACAACTATGTCGAAGACATGGCCGGCTTTAAGGACGGCAGCCAGGTGACCATGACGGCTATGAAGAAGGACATCTACTTCGGTTTGAAGACCATGATGTTTGGCTACCGCTATGCTAACCAGAGCAAGGTCAAGCAGCTGAGCCAGTACACGGAATGGGAGCACGCCGGGGACTTGATGAACACCCAGGGCGGCAAGTATGACGGCGACTGGGACTACTACGGTTTTAACGTTTCCTACACTAATGGCACTTACTCCCTGCACTATATCGGGGTGCCAGCCCACCTTAAGTGGGCCTACGGCGGCGCCTACTGGGGCAGCTTTAAGGCTTAGGGAAGAATAAGAAACACAGAATATCGCAAAAGAAAGGCATGCTTCCATTTGATTTGGAAACATGCCTTTTTACTTTATTTCTTATTTTTGCTTTCGGCTGCAAGCACAGTCAAAAACTTTTGCCAGCCAGCTTTACCCTGTTCGTCGTCTTTGTAGACCCCGGCGTCAGCCAGAACCTGGTCAAAAATATCCAGTAGGGCTTGCTGCAGAAGCTGGTCAACGTTTTCTTCATTGATGGCAGCATACTTTGCTTGCAGCTGTTTAGCCCAGGGCAGGTGGATTTCAGCGATTTGGTTGTCCTGGCCAAGCAGGTATTTCTTGACCTCGCCCAGCTCGCCCTTTAGGCGTCCAGGCAGAATGGCCCGGCCCATGACTTCGATCAGGCCGATGTTTTCCTTCTTGATATGCCACTTATCCTGGTGGGGGTGGAAGATACCCAACTGGTAGTCGCTGCTGGTATTGTTATCGCGCAGAACCAGCTCTAAGATGTACTCATCCCCGTCCTTATGGGCAATTGGCGTAACCGTATGGTGGCGGACATTTTCGGATTCGGCCACGATCCCCAAGGCAGAATCGCTGTACTTTTGCCAGGATTTGATAATCTTAGTCCCCAGTTCAAGCAAGGCTTCAGTATCCTGGCTGATCAAGCGGATGTCGCTCATTGGCCAGTCAACGATGCCGCCTTTTACCTGCGGGTAGCCGGCAAAAGTGAGTTTCCGTTTGACCGGGGCATTCATCATTGGGAAGCGGTGGCCGCCGCCCTGGTAGTGCTCGTGTGATAAAAGCGAACCGCCGACGATTGGCAGGTCAGCGTTTGACCCGACCATGTAGTGGGGGAAGGTCTTAACGATTTCCAGCAGGTTGATCAGGGTTTGCTGGTTGATGACCATTGGCTCATGGATCTGGTCCAAAAAGATGCAGTGCTCGTTGAAGTAGGCATAAGGGGAGTACTGCATCCCCCATTTTTCCCCGCCGATATTCATGCGGATGATCCGCAGATTGCTTCTGGCATTCTTCCCGTAGTCGCCCAGGTAGCCTTCATTTTCCAGGCAGAGGTCGCATTTCGGGTAGTCCGTATCTTTCTTTTTGGCCGCGGCGGCAATAGCCTTGGGATCCTTTTCCGGCTTGGAGAGGTTGATAGTGATTTCCAAGGGGTGGCCGTAGGAGCTCTTGCCGGAGAAGACGATGTTCTTGGCAATCGCGGCCTTTTTGACATAGTTGTTGTGGGTAGAGAGGTCATAGAACCAGTCAGTGGCCACCTTTGGGCTTTGGTCATACTTGTTCCAGAAAAGCCCGTTGACCTTGCTTGGGGCCGGGGTTAAAAAATCGGCCAGCTGGTCGGCCAGGATCTCCCGGCTGGTCACGTCATCTGGAATCTTGCCCCTTTTAACGGCCAGGTCAACCAGCTGCAGCAAGCTGTCTTCGCCGGAAGCCTGCTCCTCAACGTCTCCGTCGCCAACTAGGGCCTGCAGGCGGTTGAAGAGGTAGACCCGGTCCATTTCCTGGTAATCAGTATTAGCGATAATTTTTTGCACGAAGTTCTCAATCAGCATTTTGCTTTCTTGTCTCCTTAGTTCTTACAGCTTGTGGGTTCCGTCAACGATCTTGGCTTCGTAGAAGCTGGCGGCATAACCAATGGTGTCTTGGTAGATCTTGCCAACCTTTTCCTTGAATGCTTTGGCCTGGTCTTCTTTGACGATAGCAATCGCGCTGCCGCCAAAGCCGCCGCCGATCATTCTGGCGCAAAGGCAGCCATCTTGCTGCCAGGCACTTCCCGCCAGTGTGTCCAGTTCCTTGCCAGTAACTTCATAGTCAAAGTGCAGGGAAACGTGGGAGGCGTTGATCAAACGGCCCAGCCGGTCTAAGTCCTTGTCCTGCATGGCTTTAGCCGCTTTAATGGTTCGCTGGTTTTCAAAGACGACATGGCGGGCACGCTTGAGCAGGGTTTCATCGTTGATTAGGTAGGAGTATTCATCGAAAGTGTCTTCGTCGATGTCGCCCAAGTGTTCAAGGGCAAGCTTCTGGCGCAGCCGGCTAGTGGCTTCCTGGCACTCTTGAACGCGGTCGTTGTAGGCGGAGTCGGCCAGGCTGTGCTTTTTGTTGGTGGACATGATGATGATTTCGTAATCGCCCAAAGCAAGTGGCAGGTAGTCATACTGCAAAGTCGCGCAGTCAAGGAGGATGGCGTGGTCTTTTTTGGACATGTTGACGGCAAACTGGTCCATGATCCCGGAAGAGAGACCGATAAATTCGTTTTCGGTCTTCTGGCCAAGCTGAGCCAGCTTGACTGGATCGATTTCCAGTCCGTATTCTTCTGTTAGTACGTGGCCAACCAGCATTTCAATTGAGGCTGATGATGACAGGCCAGCCCCATATGGCAGGTTGCCCCAAACGTAGAGGTTGAAGCCGTGGTCAATTTTCTGGCTTTCATCTTGCACGTAAGCGATCATTCCCTTGAAATAGTTGATCCACTTGTGGTCGGGATCTTCTTCTAGCTGGCGGTCGTCAAGGTCAAAGATGACCAGGTCGTCGTTCATATTGCCGGAGCAAACGGCAATCTTCTTATCACTTCTAGCTCCGTAGGCAGCATAAGTTCCCAGGCTGATCGCGCAGGGAAAGACATGGCCGCCGTTGTAGTCGGTGTGTTCGCCAATAATGTTGATTCGGCCTGGAGAAAAGAAGCAGGCGGTGGCTGCTTGCTGGAAGGTTTGCTCAAAACTTGTTTTTAAATGGTCCGTGTTCATTTTTGTCACCTCTTGTTTTAATCTGTTCACAGATAATATTCTAAACACTTCCGAACAAAAAATAAACATTTTTTTGGGGAAAAGGCAAAAACGAAACTAACTTGTAAGAAATACAGACGACTTCAAGGGCGAGAGCTGCGTGAGTTTATCTTGGAAAAAGATCATGGCCTGGCGGTGAAGGTCCTCAACTATGGGGCGGCTTTAGAAGACGTAGCCGTAGCTGTGGATGGGATGCTTCCGGTTTAGGGAACGGCCTTTGACTTTACCCAGGGGAAAGCCAGCGAAGAAGCCTTGGCACCGGCACGCAGATTGGAAGTTCGCGTACTAGGGCAGAAAGCTTTGGAAAAACAAACAAATCGAGCAAAAAGCTGACACAATCTTGCGCGAATTTGCGAAAAAAGACACCAGCTTTGTGCGGATTTGGTTTAAAATTAAAGGCAGAGTACGGTCGAGAAGGGGAAGAATTTAGAATAAAGTCTTGAAAATTATGTTTGCTGATGTTAAATTATGTTCAAAGTGAACATGGAAAAGCATTAGCTATCAAGAGGAAATAATATGTTAAAGAGAGAACGTCTTGATCAGATAATGAAAATGGTTACTGAGGAAAACTTCATCTCGGTTGCCGATCTAGCCAAGAGCCTGCAGGTTTCAGACATGACGATTCGCCGCGACTTGGATGAGCTAGCCAAATCCGGCAAGGTAGTCCGCCTGCATGGCGGGGCCCAGGCCATTTCTAGCCAGGACCGGGTGGAGCAGAGCTTCCAGCAGAAGCGGGGCATCCACATCCGGGAAAAGCAGGAAATTGCTGAAATTGCCGCGTCATTGGTGCACGACAACGAAACGATCTATGTTGGCCCCGGAACCACTTTGGAAACTATGGTCGCTGACTTAAAACAAGAGAACTTGCGAATTGTGACCAACTCACTGCCAGTCTTTAAGGCGGCACGGGAGAACCCGCATAATTACGAACTGATTCTAGTTGGCGGAGCCTATCGCCGGGTCAGCGGGACCTTTTACGGCGCTCTGTCCAACAACGAATTGAATGCCATGAACTACGACCAAGCCTTTGTTGGCGTCAATGGCATCAGCGATGCGGCCCTGCTCACCGCGGACATTGAAGAGGGGCAGACGCAAAGCATTGGCTTGCGAAATTCCCAGCGACGGATCATCGTCGCGGACATGTATAAGTTCAACCACCGTGACTTCTACCAGTTCTATAGCCTGTATGACATCGACGAGTTGGTGACTAATACCCAAGTTTCTCCTGATGTACTGGAATACTACCGGCAATACACTTCGATCCGCACGAGGATTGCAGATTAGCTGAAAGGGTGGATGCGGATGAACTAAAGGACATTGCTTGTTGGATCAAACTTTAACTACATTTTCGATATTTTGCAAAACCTATTCAAAAGAACAAGCAAAAGAGCAAGCTGGCGATTTGCCGGCTTGCTCTTTAGTCTGCTTTCTGTTGATTTTTTCGCTGATAATACGAAGCTATGACTTTATAATATTATCTTCAGCCTGTCTTGCAGAGAAAAAATCGCCCCAAAAAGAACAAAAAAAGAGGACTATCAAAACAAAATTAAATTGATACCCCTCTAAAAACTTAAAATTTTTGTTTTTGCCAAGCTAAGCTAAATAAAGTTAAGTTAACCTAGGAAATTGCCTTTTCGGCTATTTCAGCTCTTACAGATTTTCGTCCTTGGTCAATTCGTAAATTGCTTCGGCGTAGATGGCGATGGACAGGATCAAGTCGTCCAGCATCATGAATTCGTTGGCCGCGTGCATAACCATTGGGCCGTTTTCCGGCTGGGCCCCAAAGGCAACCCCGCGTTCAAAGAGGCGGCCGTAAGTCCCGCCGCCGATGACGACTTCGTGGCCCGGCTTGCCGGTCTGCTTTTCGTAGACCTTGAGCAAAGTCTGCACCATTGGGTCGCTGCCTGGCACGTAGTGCGGTTCTTCAAAGCCGTTGTAAGTGACATCCAGGATGCCGCTGAACTTGTCCATAACCTGTTTGATCATGGTGTCCGGGTCAGTCCCTTGCGGGTAGCGGATATTGTTCAAGAGGCTGGCCTTGCCGGCGTGTTCGTAGTCGAACATGGACGGGCTGCTGGCCAGATCGCCCATCAGATCATCGTGGTGGAAGATGCCCAGCTTCTTGCCGTAGAAGTCTTCGTGTTCCACTTCAGCCAGGAAGTGGAGGAAGTTCTTGTCCCGGCCGGCAAAAGCGTACTGGTCCAGGAAGAGGGCCAGGAAGGTTGCTGAGTTCTTGCCGACTTGCGGAGCTGAAGCGTGGGCCCCTTGGCCGATCAAGACGATATCGGCTGAACCGTCATTAATTTCAAATGACCCGTCCAATTCCTTGTCTGCCAAAAAGCTTTCGTAAGCCAGTTTGACAGCTTCCAGGTCAGGACCGGAGATAGTCGCCCGGGTAACCTGCGGAGTCACGTTAGTGGCAATCCCGGCCTTGAACTTGTCCAAGACATAGTCGCCCTTAGTATCATCGTTCTTGAAGCTGAATTCCAGGGTGAAGATCCCTTGTTCACCATTGATGATCGGGTATTCAGCGTCTGGTGAGAAGACGATGTCTGGCGTTGGCTCATGCTTCAAGTAGTAGTCGATCCCGACCCAGTTGGTTTCTTCGTTGGTCCCTAAGACGAAGTCGATCTTCTTCTTTGGCTTAAAACCGGCTTCCTTGAGCAAAAGCATCCCGTAGTAGGCGGCTAAGCTTGGCCCCTTGTCGTCGGCGCTGCCCCGGCCGTAGATCCGGCCTTCGTCATCGATTTCCATCTTGAAGGGGTCCCGGGTCCAGCCTTCACCAGCTGGTACTACGTCCATGTGGCCGATGATGCCCAGGCGCTTGTCACCTGCACCGAAGTTGACCCGGCCAGCGTAGTTGGCGAAGTTTTCCGTGTCAAAGCCGTCCCGCTTGGCAAAGCTGAGGAACTTGGTCATGGCGTCAACCGGGCCCTTGCCAACTGGGTATTCTTCCGTGGCGTTTTCCAGGTCTTCGGATGAGTCGATGGCGATCAATTCGCTCAAGTCCTTTAAGATCGCGTCTTTCTTGGCTTCCGCCAGTTCTTTAAAGTTTAAGTCCATTATTTTCTCCTAATGTTTATTTTCAATGCCTGCTGTTTTTTGAAATTAGTTACAAAAAGTAACTAACCACCTAAATAAAATTCTAACAATCTTCGCCAGCCCTGGCAAACAATCAAGCATGGACTTTGGCTGCGGTAAAAGCGGGGCTGATTTTTGTTGATTTGGCCATGGCTGCGGTAAAAGCGGGGCTGATTTTTGTTGATTTGGCCATGGCTGCGGTAAAAACGGGGCTGATTTTTGTTGATTTGGCTTTGGCTGCGGTAAAAACGGGGCTGATTTTGTTAGATTTGGCCATGGCTGCGGTAAAAACGGGGCTGATTTATTGTTGATTTGGCCATGGCTGCGGTAAAAACGGGGCTGATTTTTGTTGATTTGGCCATGGCTGCGGTAAAAACGGGGCTGATTTTTGTTTAGATCCCCGTTTATTACTGAACCAAACGTTTTTTCGAAAAATGATCCCCGTTTATTACTGAGCCAAACGTTTTTTTCGAAAAATGATCCCCGTTTATTACTGAGCCAAACGTTTTTTTCGAAAAATGATCCCCGTTTATTACTGAACCAAGTGATTTCTGCATCAGTTAGGTACTTTTAGGGGCTGATTTGCGATGTAGTTAGTCATTTTTGAAAAAATAATCCCCAACTGCCGCCTCCAGCCCAAGCAAAAAAGCTGCCTTCCGGCAGCTTTAGCGGCGGTATTTAGTTGCCGCGATATCAATCACTCTTTCAGTAAAGACCACCGGAATCGACTGGGGGTCGACCGGCAGGCCCTGGGCCAGGTTCTTGCCCGGCAGGACGATGACCTTCTTAAAGTACTTCTTCAAAGGCGTGTCCGGGTTCATGGTGACCAGGTAGCTGTGCTTGAAGTGGGAGATCGACTTGGGCAAGGGCGATGAGCCAAAAAGCTTGGAGATCCCCGAAACTGAATAGAAGACTGCCGTGGAGTTCTCATCGCTTAGCGGGAAGAGGTGCTCGCCAGCCGCCAGGTTGTCCCCAAAGTAGGTCGACTTGCCTAAGTCCCGCATCCCCATGCTGAGCAGCCTGGCCGGCAGTTCAGAATAGTAGATCCCGAAAATAAAGTTGGTCGAGCTGGTCGCCAGGACTTCCGCCAATTCTTCCGCGTCCTTTTCATTTGCTGTCCAGACCCGGTTGATGGCGTCATGGTAGTCATCCAGGTATTCGCTGCTTGAAACTGCCGCCTCCTGGCTCTCTTGCTTCTTGATGTAGGTCAGCAGCTGGAACTTGAATTCCTTAAAGCCGGAATAGCCCATCTTCTGGCAGAAGCGCTGAACGGAAGCCAGGGAAGTTCCCGCTTCTTCAGCCAGGTGGTTGATGGTCAGCGACTCAACATTGGTCAAGTCGGAGGTCATTCTCTTCATGATTTTCCGGTCAGATTTGGAGAGCTCAGAAGTCTCAACCGTGAAAAAATTGGTAATGTCCATTTATATCCCTACTTTTGATAAATTTGTTTTAATTTTATCACAATAGTGATAAAAATGGCTAGCCGTCCAAAAAGAATATAGCTTATTTCCCGGTCAAGTCCTGGTAGGCCAGTTTTCCGACCGCGTTCTGGGCCAAAAGGATCTGCTCGCGCTCTTCCAGGCCCGTGTAATGGCTCATGAAGCAGATGTCATAGTAACGGTCTCCGGCAAAAATCCGGGCCACGTCATGCTCCGTGTCTTCCAGTTCCCCGGTCTTGCTGTAAGAGCAGCCCTCGGGCAGGTCCTGGAGGAGCTTGTTAACGGACTCCTGGTAAAAGAGGGCCTTCTGGCAGACCTGGCCAAAAGGCGACGGGTCTGCTAAGAGCCGCTCTAAAAGCTCCAGGGCAGTTTCAGCGGAAATGTAGTTTTCCCGGTCAGTTACTTCCATCAAGTACCGGCCCAGGTGAAGATGGTCAAATTCTGCTTCAAACCAGGCAGCCATCTTGTCAAAGCCGATGAAGTCGATCAAAAAGTTGGTGGCCGTGTTGTCCGAGTCCGACAGCATCAAGTCCAGAATGTCCCGCAGCATCCAGTCCCTTTGGGCCAGGTGGCAGAGCATCCCGCCCTCAACGATCTTGTCTTCCGGGACATGGACCATCTGGCTCAAGTCCTGCGGGTGGGCCTGGTAGTAGCAGGCCACGGCCAGCTTGATCAGGCTGGCTGACTTGAATTCTTCCCCGGCTAAGGGGCTGGCGTAGAGGACGCCGGTCTTGTCTTTGATTAAAAGGGCGGTTTTCCCTGGCAGGGGAGCCAGGATGTCCGTAATCTTTTTAAAATCCAGCATTTTATCTCACCACGATATTATCGCCGACGCATTCGGCGTAATTATTCAAATCCGGGTCCTGGTCAACCATGAAGATGGCGTCCAGGTCGGCAAAAATCGTATTCGGGTTGGCCCGGTAGAAGGCGCAGGCTGCCGCCAAAGATTCAATTGACTCAATCATGCTGCCGACCATGGTTGGCACCCCCCGGCTTTCAGCTAAGTCGTTGATCTTCTGGGCTTCAGACAGGCCACCCGTCTTCATCAGCTTGATGTTGATGTAGTCGCAGGCATTTTTGGCCAAAACTCTTTGGGCATCCTCGTAGCTTTCCACGGATTCATCCGCCATGATCGGGTAAGGGGAGTGGCGGGTCAAGTAAGCCATGGAGTCCAGGTCCCAGGCCGGGACCGGCTGCTCGATAAAGTCGATCAAAAGGCCCTGCTTGTGCCAGTATTCCGCTGCCTGCATGGTTTGCCGGACATCCCAGGCCTGGTTCATGTCTAAGCGCAGGTGAACCATAGGACCAGCCGCGTAGGCCAGGTCTTCGACCAGCTTGATGTCCCGCTTTAAGTGGCCGGCCCCCAATTTCAGTTTAAGGGTCTTGAAGCCCTGGTCGACCATCTTCTGGGCGTCAGCGATCATCTGCTCAGCCTTGCCGATGCTGATGGTGTAGTCGGTCTCCACGCTGCCGCCCTTGCCGCCTAAGAGCTGGGAGAGGGTGAGACCAAAAAGGTTGGCCCGGGCATTGTATAGGGCGATTTCGACCGCGGCCTTGGCTGGGGCATTGTGGACGATGGAAGTCTTGACCGTGTGCAAAAGTTCCTTCCAGTCAGTCAGGTTCTTGCCCAGGACGAGAGGCTTGATCGTTTCTTCAATAACGGCCCGGGCGCTGGACAAGCTGTCCCCGGTCACTTTTTCATTAGGGGTGCAGGTACCGACACCCGTTACCCCGTTAGCCAGGCGGACCGTCACCCGGACGGCGCTCACGGCGTCAACCCGGTGCAGGGCCGTGACGAAGGGCTGCTTTAAGGGAATCTGCTTAATGTCGACCTGCAGGTCTGCAATTGCCAATTGTTCAGCCATTTTTTCCTCCTTGTTTATTTTCCTGCTTGTCAAAAAGCAGTTCATAGGCCCGCCGCTCCGGGTCGACCGAGTCGCTAGTCACCGTAATGATGCCCCGGTAGACAAAACCCAATTTGTCAGCCAGGTGCTGGACGGCCTGGTTCTGCTTGCCCGTGTCCAGGCGGAAGCTCTTGATCCCGCTCTCTTGGCCAAAAGCAATCACTTTTTTCAGCAAAAGCTGGCTGAGCCCCTGTCCGCGGAAATCCTTCTTAATGGCGAAGCGGTGCAAAGCCCAGTAGCGACCACTTCCCGCCCAAATCGGGACTTCATAGTTGGGGTCAAAGTTGGTCGCGGCCATATATGCGGCGACTTGCCCCTCTTTAAGTAAAACCCAGCCCTGGCGGTTGTCCAGGTCTTCTTCAATGCTGGCCCGGTTAGGGTAGCCTTCCTGCCACTGGCTGGAGTTTTGCGCCTTCAAAAGGGCCTTGGCGTCTTTGATGATGGCGACAATGTCCTCTAGGTCCCGGCTTTCTGCCTTTCTGACTAAGGTTTCTTCAGTCATCTTAAGCCTCGTTGATGTGGTCTCTTAAGTAGCTGTACTGCATGGCGTCTTCCAGCTGGCTGGTGTCCACGCCTAAAACTTGGGCCAGGGCATAGGCAAAAGCCCAGGAAGTGGCCGGCCCCCGGCTGGTGACCAGCTTGTGGTCCTCGTCAATGACAGCTGGGGTGTCGACGTAGGTGCTGGCTGGGTTTTCTTCAGCAACTTGTTCTTTGAAGTCCGGGTGGCTGGTCCACTTGGCTTCTTTTAAAAAGCCGTACTTGGACAAGGCGATCGGGGAGGCGCACATGGCGGCGTTCCACTTGCCGGCGGAGAAGCGCTGCTTCATGAGATCAGCCAGCTTCTCGCTTGCTCTTAAGTGCTTGGCGTTCGGGGCCCCGCCCGGGAAAGCGACCAAGTCGTAGTCAAGCAGGGATTCGTCCACTAACTTGTCGCAGGTAAAGCGGATGTCGTGTCCGCCAGTGATGGTCAAGTTGTCCAGAGCCACCATATCGCAAGGGATGCCCAGCCGGCGCAGGACGTCGACCTGGCTCAAGCCTTCGATTTCTTCACATCCATCTGAAAAAACAATTGCTGCAGTTGGCATAGATTTGTTCTCCTTTTTTCTAAAAATTACTTGCTCGTGCTTTTAATTTTTTGTTAATGATTGTCTACCTACTATTGTACAAAATTGCGTCCCACTTGTCGCTGAAAGCGGGCTGATTTAAGCAATTTGCAATCCTCCGCCCCAATCAGATAAAATGGATACGGCTTTTTCCTTTGGAAAAATAAGCAAATCAGCGAAAAAACAGAAAAGAGCAAACAATGCAGTTCATTTACCTCATTATCTTAGGCGTCTTAGCCGGCATCGTGGCGGCGGTGGCCAGCATGGCCTCCCTTGTTTCTTACCCGGGCCTCCTTCTCTTCGGCCTCAGCCCAGTCGCGGCCAATATGACCAATACGGCAGCTTTGGTGACCACGGGCTTTGGCTCCTTGTCTTCTTGCTTAAAGGAAATGCGGGGGCATTGGGGGGAACTGTGGCGCTACGCCTTTTTCCAGCTGACTGGGGCTTTCATTGGCGGCTGGCTTTTAGTCCAGTTCCCGGGAAAAATCTTCCAGAAATTGGTTCCTTTCTTCGTCCTTTTTTCAGCTGCCCTTCTTTTATACAGCGGCCGGCAAAAGCAGACAAAGCAGGCAACCAAGCTTGGAAGAATCGGGGCTTATTTCGGCTTGTTTGTGGCCGGGATTTACGCTGGCTATTTTGGCGCGGCATCTGGTGTTTTGACCTTGATCTTTTTAACGGCTTTAAGTGATTCTTCTTTTGTCGTCATCAACGCCATTAAGAGTGTGATCGGTTCTTTAGCCAACCTGGTGGCTTTAGCCCTTTTCGCCTTTAAGGGCGGGGTCAACTGGCCGGTAGCTTTTCCTTTGGCCATTGGCCTCTTTATTGGTGGCTATTTCGGGCAAAAAATGATTAAATATCTAAAGCCTGCCTGGGTTAGATGGATCACGGCCTTCTTCTCGCTCCTTCTGGCCAGCTACCTGGGCTGGCAAGCTTGGGGCTAACTACCCAAGCCCGGCAAAGTAAGATAGAATAGTTATTGATTGATTTAAGGAGGACGCGCATGAAAACTGAAGTTTATCTGGTCAGACATGGGGAAACGCTTTTCAACCGCCTGAACAAGGTACAGGGTTGGTGCGATACCCCCTTGACCATCAAAGGAATTGACGATTTAAAGAAGACGGCTGACGCCCTCTCTCAAATTCATTTTGACAACATGTACTCGTCAGACTTGAAGCGGGCGATTGACACCGTCCACTTGATGAAGGACGCCAACCAGGTGTCTGAGATTGGTAAGATCAAAAAGCTGCCGGAATTCAGAGAAGTTTTTTACGGTTCTTTTGAAGGCGGCAGCATCGATGACATCTGGCTCGGTGTTTCTAAAGCCGCGGGCATTCCGGCAACGACTGACGTAAAGAAGATCATCGACACCATCGGCATCTACAAGTTCCGGGAAGTCACTAAAAAGGCTGACCCCCGCCATTTGGCCGAAAACACGGAAGAACTGGAAACCAGAATGCGCCGGGCCATCAAGGTCTTGAGAAAAGAGACGATCGGCGAAGGCCGGGTCCTGCTGGTTTCCCACGGGGACTTTATCAAGACCCTGGGGATCAAGTACTGGAAGGAAAGCGACGGCCTGCACGACATCACCTTCCCGGACAACGGCAGCGTCAGCCGGGGGATTTTGGACGAAGAAGGCAATTTTGAAATTGTCGACTACAACTGCAAGGCTGAAGATTTATGAACAAGGAGACAGATTAGAAGATGAAGTGGGATACGCACACTTTTACGATCGTTTTGCTGGTGATCGTGGGCCTGTGGGAATTTGCCCGGGGCTATAACGCCCAGCGGATGGGGAAAAAGGGCAGCTTGCCCGCCCAGTCTTACTACCTGACCGGGGTCGGGATTCTGGCTGTGGCCATTTATTACGCGGTAAAGTTGTGGGGCTAATATGAATCTTCATTCCTGGTGGGTTCCCTATGCCGTTTTGCTTTTCGGCATCTGGGATTTAATTACCGGCATCACGCGCCTGCGCCGGCAGAAGCAAGGCGTCAAGCAGAAGGGGCTGGGGGGCAAGGCTTTTGTCATCTTAGGCATCCTCTTCATCATTACTGGAATCTGGGCTTTTTGGCTCTAGAAGGCAAAAAATTATGGCAAAGTTGGCACTGCTGAGGCATGGGGAAAGCCAGGCCAATGCGGCAAACGTATATACAGGCTGGAATGATGTCCCCTTGACAGACAAGGGCCGGCGGCAGGCCTGGGCAGCGGGGGAGAAATTAAAAGAAGTCGGGGACTTTCACCCGACCATGATTCACACCTCTTTATTGTCCAGGGCAATTGAGACGGCAAACATCGCGGCGGAAGCCGCGGGCTTTTTATACCTGCCGGTTGCAAAGACCTGGCGGCTGAATGAACGCCACTACGGGGCCCTGCGGGGCTTAGACAAGGATGTCTCTAGGAAGATTTTCGGCAAAGAGCAGGTTTTAGAATGGCGGCGGGGCTTTGACGCCGTTCCGCCAGCGCAAGGGTCGCCAAGCATTGACCGCCGCTATTGGGGGGTAGACCCTCAGCTTTTGCCAAGGGCGGAGAGCCTGCACCAGACCCAGCTCCGCCTGTTGCCTTACTATGAAGACGAGGTGGCCAGCCGCTTAATGGCTGGAGAAGACCAGCTGATCGTGGCCCATGGGTCCAGCCTACGGGCGCTGATCAAACATTTAGAAGACATCAACAATGTGGATATCCTCAAGCTGGAGGTGCCTAACGCCCAGGCCATTGTCTATGATTTTGACCAGAAGCTGAACATTGTGGATAAGATGATCACCAACTGATGACTTAAACAGGCTGAGGCCTGTTTTTTATTTTGCCTTTTTTTACTTGGTAAAAATCAGCGGTTATTGAAAAACTTGACATCGCTTTTGGGAGTGTTACACTTAGTCAAAAGTTATTAGAAAACTTGTGAAAAGATTTTATAAACAGAAAGTGTGACAAGATGCCAGTAATGACAGCCCAAGAAGTAATGGATTTGATTCCCAACCGCTACCCGATCTGCTATATCGACCGGGTGGAGGAACTGGAAGCTGACAAAAGGATCAAGGCCGTGAAGAACGTGACGATCAACGAACCCTTTTTCCAAGGGCATTTCCCGGGCAATCCGGTGATGCCCGGGGTCTTGATCATTGAAACTTTGGCCCAGGCGGCCTCGATTTTGATCTTGAAGTCACCGGCCTTTTACAAGAAGACGGCTTACCTGGGGGCAATCCACCAGGCCAAGTTCAGAAGGATGGTCCGGCCGGGGGATGTTTTGGAAATGGAAGTGAAGATGCTCAAGGTCCGGGCGAAGACGGGGAGCGTGGCGGCAGTGGCTAAAGTAAACGGGGACCTGGTCTGTCAGACGGAACTGGTCTTTATCGTGGGTGACCGGGACGGCAAGGACATG
The DNA here is from genome assembly GCF_046938665.1 of Lactobacillus delbrueckii subsp. bulgaricus. Classification (GTDB taxonomy): domain Bacteria; phylum Bacillota; class Bacilli; order Lactobacillales; family Lactobacillaceae; genus Lactobacillus; species Lactobacillus delbrueckii_C. Next base: position 15,235 of record NZ_JBKZCD010000023.1, on the reverse strand, counting down.
CAGGCGAAAAATTAGAAAAAGCAAAAATTTATGGCGACTTTTGCCAGATTGTTAAATGTCGGGGGCAATCTATGGTAAAATTTATTCTGATATATTCAAAATAGATTTTTTAAAATGGAGCTAAGTATGCGCAAATTATTTCTTTTGAGAGGCGCGCCCGGCTCTGGCAAGTCTTCATTTATCGCCCGGCACCACTTATTGCCGTACGCGATCAGCGGGGATGAGATCCGCCTGCTTTTGGCGGACCTGACCGTTTACTATGACCAGAAGACTGACGTTCTGCACCAGGTTATTCCGCGGCATGTCACGGAACAGACCAAGCGGATGAAGGACAACTTGGTTGAGCACAAGATGTCCTATGGGGAAACCGTCATCGTGGACGGGACCCACATTGTCGCCAGCGAGATCGATCACTACAAGAAGTGGTGCGAGAAGTACCATTACGAGTGCTATGTGGTTGATTTGATGCAGAACCAGACCCTGGAAGGTTTGTTGAAGAGAAACCAGATCCGGATGCAATACGACTGGGTGAAGCCGGAAGTCATCACGATGATGTACAATTCTTACAAGGCGCACCCGGAGCTGCCCAAGTGGGTCAAGGGGATCAAGCCCAACCAGATGGAGCAGGCCCTGCAGCAGAGAGAGAACAATCTGGACCATTATTCACATGTGATTGCCATACCTGATGAGGTGGCAGAAGAAGATTTTCCACATGTGCACATTTCCAACTTCTACTTCTCTTTCAACGACAAGTTCAGTGAAAAGTACGGGACTTACCGGAATGTGGTGACGATCGGCAAGACCAAGGAAGAGGTGGTCGACGAGTTCCGTCTGCCATACTTTGCCTTTAAGTTCCACCACAAGCACTTTTTGATTTCGGCTTACCCGATCAGAAACGAGATGCTGGACCCGGTCAAGAAGGTTAAGGGGACCTGGTCTTACACGACCGGCCTTTACAACGTGGCTGACTTTGTCAGAGAATTTCCGGAGAACGAGAAATCACACGTTCACCAGTTTAATTTGAGCAAGCTGGACCGGACCAGACTTTTGCACATTTGGTAAAAGACAGAAAGAAAAAGCTTTTCCTCAGAATTGCGGGGAAAAGCTTTTTTCATGGGTAAAATTATTGCCAGGTCAAGGGGAGATGACCGTGGGTCATGCGGACGGGGTCAGGCAGGGTGAAATCTGCCGGTTCCAAGGTAACCTTGTCGATAACTTGTGGAATAACGGGTTCGTTGACCTCGACTCCTTCATAAGGAAAGTCAGTCACGGGCCGGGTTTGGACCTGGCCCAGGCGCTCGATTTCATCAAAGCCGGAGACGACCTTGGCAAATACAGGGTAGGTCCCGGTCAGTTGGGGCTGGTCGGTCAAGGGAAAGAAGACTTCGCAGCCGGCCAGGCCCAATTCGTCGTAGCCGCCCATGCAGGCAGTTCCGGCAGTGACGGGAACTGGCGTTAGATCGGGATGCAGGTCAAATTCATTGGGCAGGAGGTACTTGGCCTCTTTTTTGCCAAAGGCATTGTAGCTTAAATCAACCCATTTGCCGGGCACGATCCGCTGGATCGCATGGTCATCATAGATATGGTGTTTGACGGCCCAGACGAAGCTGGCGCAGGTATTCGGGGCAACGTCTGGCAGAAGGTCTAAGACGATCTTGGCCCCGTTTTTTAGGTAAAAAATTGCTTGAGCCATATTGCCCCCTTACTTGAAGTAGGCCCGGGTGTAGTCAGCCGTGCCAGTAGTGTTCCAGAGGACTCCGCGCAGGTTGGAGTTGACCAGGTGGTCTTCAACTTCGGTGCAGAGCGGGATGACTGGGTTATCCTTGCTCAGCTGCTTTTGGGCGTTCAAGAGGTTCTTGAAGTAGGCCTTTTGGGAAGTAGCGTTCTTGGACTTGGCCAGGCTAAGCTGCTTATTGAAGTTCTTGCTGGTGTACTTGCCGAAGTTGTGGGAGTTGTTCAGCTCCTGGGTTTCCAGTTCGCTCATTGGGTCAGCGTAGTCGTTGAGCCAGTAGCTCAGTTGGAGGTCAAATTCGCCTTTAACGGCCAGGTTGTAGGCAGATAAGAATGGCAGGGACTTGACTTCAACTTTGACGCCGGAGAGCTTGCTTTCGATTTGTGATTGCAAAAATTCGGCCTGGTTCTTATCAGTAGAAGTGTCGTAGCCGACCAAAGTCAAGCTTACGCTGGACTTGCCCAGTTCTTTCAAGCCTTCCTTCCAGAGCTTTTTCGCCTTGGCAACGTTGTAGGTTTCCTTTGGCTTAGCAACAGTAGCGAAGTCCTTATTGGTGCCAGGGTATTTGGCAGCGCCTGGTGAAGAGTAAGTGTAGGAAGGCTTAGAGCCGTTGGCCATGACTTTTTCAGCCAGTTGCTTTCTGTTGATGACTAAGTAGAGGGCCTGGCGGAGTTTGTCATTGCTTAAAGCCCGGCCTTTAGCTTGGTTGGTGCGGATGAAGTAGTTGCCGGATCGGTCGACTTGCTTTAAGTGCTTGTCATTTTGCAGGCCTTGAGCAGTTGTGCCGCTGATTAAGGCGTCATCCAGGCTGCCCTGCTGGAAGAGCTGGTGGGCGGTGTTGGCTTCTTTAACGACTTGGTACTTGATCTTAGATAATTTAACTTCAGATTTAGCGTAGTAGTTAGGGTTCTTGACCAAAGTCCAGGTGTTTGTGCCGGCCTTCCAGCTGCCAAGTTTGAAGGCACCGTTTGAGGCGAAGGTCTTCATGCTGGTTCCGTACTTTTTGCCATATTTCTTGACCAGTTTGGTGTTTTGCGGCAAAAAGCTGGTCATGGTCAGCTTCTTGGTGAAGGTTGGGATCGGGTATTCCAGGTCAACGACCAGTTTATGCTTGCCTGCGGCTTTGACGCCTAAAGTTTCGGGCTTCTTTTTGCCATTTTGGATGGCGGTGGCATTCTTGATGCCCTGGTAGATGTAGCTGTAGCCGGACAGGGCAGTTGGAGCCACGCCTTTTCTCCAGGCGGTGACGAAGTCTTCAGCGGTCACGTCATCGCCGTTGGACCATTTGGCGGTCTTGAGGTAGAAGGTGTAGCGCTTGCCGCCATTGGACTTGACTGTCTTTTTGGCCAGGGCTGGAACAGGATTGTTGTTCTTGTCTGAGCGGAAGAGGCCGTCGTCCATCTGGTTTAAGACGTCCCAGATCGGCACCGTGGTGCTGGCGGACTGGTCAAAAGTCGCGATCGTGTCGCTCTCCATCAAGTTGAGCGTGGTTTTGGCCGTGGATGTGGTAGATGATTTGCCGCAGGCACTGAGCAGGAGCCCAGCCGCTAAAGCTGTGGCAAGCGGTAGCTTTTTCCCCATGTTGATCTCCTCTGTTACACGATTTTAGTGGGTCGATACATTAAAATAACATTAAGAATTTTATAATTATAATTTAACAGCTAGGGTGGGGATTGTCAATTGGAAAATGGTTATGAAATTTTCGCAGAAGAAATAGACAATCTTCCTGTGCGGCTTTCAAAAATCATGAAAAGACAGCTTTCTTTTTAACTAATGAAAAAAATCACAATTTACCGTTGCAAGCGTTTTTTTCAAGTGCTACGATCACGGTTGAGAAAAAAATTATTAAAATGCAATAGAAAGAAGCAAGAAAATGAAGGCTGGAAAATACACGGTTGACGCGCAAGGGCATAATGGCAAGTTTAAGCTGACGGTGACGGTTGATGGGGACCGGATCGAAGACGTCAAGGTTGCTGAAGGGGAAACGGCTGGCATCTCAGACGCGGCTTTAAAGCGGATCCCAGAAGCAATTGTTAAGGGGCAAACTTTAAATGTTGACGTAGTCTCCGGGGCTTCCCTGACTAGCCGGGGGATCCTGGACGGGGTCGGCCAGGCGATTGAAATGGCTGGCGGGGATGCTGAAGAATTCAAGCAGCGGCCAAAGTACCAAGAAGCAGAAAGCGAAAGCGGGGAAGTCACGGTTGACGTGGCGGTTGTTGGTGCCGGCGGGGCCGGCTTTACCGCTGCTGTCCGCTCTTTGCAAAACGGCTTAAAGGTTGCCCTGCTTGAAAAGGCGCCAACTGTTGGCGGCAACACTATGCGGTCAGGCGGCTTTTTGAACGCGGCTGACCCGGAATGGCAAAACAAGTTTCCAGCCCTGCCAGGAGAAAACGTCACCCTGGAGCAAATGATGGAAGTCAAGGAAGATGAAATCGCACCGGAATACCGGGAAGACTTCAAGGAAATGCAAAAGCAGATCAAGGACTACCTGGACAGCGGGAAAGACTACCTCTTTGACTCCGTTCTCTTCCACCGCCTGCAAACTTACTTGGGCGGCAAGCGGGTTGACCTGAAGGGCAATGAAATTTACAGCGACTACTCTTTGGCCAAGACTTTGACTGACCATGCCCTGGAATCAGTTAAGTGGCTGGCTTCGGTTGGCGTTGATTTCAATATGTCAGCCGTAACCATGCCGGTTGGTGCCCTTTGGCGCCGGGCCCACAAGCCGGTAGAAAGCGATGGCTTTGGCTATATCAAGGCTTTGAAGCAGTACTACGATGAACATGGCGGCCAGACTTTTACCGATGCCAAGGTAACGGACCTTTTGCTTGAAGATGGCCGGGTAGTGGGCGTGAAGACTGACAAGCTGACTGTACATGCCAAGGCTGTAATTTTGACGGCAGGCGGCTACAGCGCCAACACCAAGATGCTGCAAAAGTACAACACTTACTGGGATGATATTCCAGACAACATGAAGACGACTAACGCCCCATACATTACTGGTGACGGGATCAACTTGGGCCTTCAAGCAGGGGCTGCCTTAGTTGGCATGGGCTTTACCCAGATGATGCCAGTTGCTGACCCGAAGACCGGTGAATACAATACCGGCCTGCAAGTTCCGCCAGCTGACTTTGTCATGGTCAACCAAAAGGGTGACCGCTTCGTCAACGAATACGCAGGCCGGGACACTTTGGCCAAGGCAGCGATCGCTAATGGCGGCCTCTTCTACTTGATTGCTGATGAAACGATCAAGAATTCTGCCTACAACACTGATGAAAATAAAATCAAGCAGGAAATCGCCAGCGGCCAGCTCTACAAGGCTGACACTCTGGAAGAGTTGGCAGAGCAGATCAAGGTTGACCCAGACCACTTACTGGCAAGCATCAAGAAGTACAACCAATACGTTGACCAGGGGGATGACCCGGAATTCCACAAGAGCGTCTTTGACCACCGGGTTGAAAATGGCCCATTCTACGCTACTCCGCGCCAGCCAGCCATGCACCACACCATGGGCGGCTTGAAGATTGACGCGGCTGCCCATGTCTTAAATGAAGCAGGGGAAAAGATCGCGGGCCTTTACTGTGCTGGTGAAAATGCCGGCGGGGTTCACGCGGGCAACCGCCTGGGCGGCAACGCCTTAGCTGACGTCTTTACTTTTGGCCGGATCGCAGCAGACAGTGCCAAGAGTGAACTTGCGGTTGACACGGTCAGCGGGGCTTCTCACTAAGATCGCTAAACTTTTTTCCACATAACGCAAAAAGTACTGATTCTCATTTATGTGAGGGTCAGTACTTTTTCTTTGCTGTTCTATTTGTCGTTTTTAAAACCTTCGTAATGGGTCATGCAGGCGTAAATCACCAGCCGATGATCTTCAATGCAGTAGACCAGGCGGTCAGAGTGGGTGACCCGGCGGGCCCAGCGGTGCTGTGAATCCTTTTGCATCCCTTCCGGCCGGCCAATCCCCGTATACGGGTGCCGCTTAATATCTTCAATCAATTTATTGATCCGCTTGACGATCTTGTTTTCGCCTTTTGCATACCAGGTTAAGTACTCACTCCAGGCCCGGTCTGTCCATATCAAGTCCATTTTCCATTCTCCTTCAGCGGGTCTTTGGCCGCGAACTTTTCTTCATAGATGTATTCAAACAAGGCCTGGTACTGCCGGTAGAGCCTTTCCTCATTGGCGGTGTTCCGTGGGAAAAAGTAGTGGTGGCCCACCAAATCTTCTGGCAGATAAGCCTGCTTGGCCAGCTGATGGGGCTGGCTGAAGGCGTCCAGCTTGATTCCTGCCCCCCTAAGCTTGCCTGCTCCCTTGTAGTGATCATCTCTTAAGTAGGCGGGCATGGGGTGGGCATTCGGATTCTGCGCGTCCATTTTAGCCCGGGCATAAGTCCAGCGGACGGAATCCGACCGCGGACAAATGCAGAGCAGCATGGTTGCCATGGCCAAAGCCGACGTCGCCCGCGGTAGCCCGATCTCCCTGGCCGTGTTGGCCAAAGTGATTACCTGGGTGACCGTCTCCGGTGACGCCAGGCCCACCGTTAAAACCGCCGCGTCTTTAAGCCGTCTGGCTACGGACTCCAAATCGCCGCTTTCCAGCAGGACTGCCAGATAATACAAGGCCGCGTCAGTATCTGAACCTTCAATTGAATCCTGGAAGGCGGACAGATAGTCGTAGTGCTGGGTCGCGTCCTTGTCATAGGCAAAATGCTGGCTCTTGGCGAAAGCCGCCACGTTTTCCAAAGTGATTTTTTCCGGATGCATGGCGTGCAGGGTGTCCAGAATGTTTAAAGCTACCCGGGCATCCCCGTTGGCCGAATTGGCAATAGCATGCGCTTCCGAATCACCCAGTTCAAAGCCCAGGTATTCTTTGGCTGCTCTTTTTAATACCGGCTCAATGTCTTCAGCTGCCAGCGGGCTGAATTCAAAAATCTGGCAGCGGGACCGGATCGCCGGCACGATGCTCATCACCGGATTTTCCGTCGTTGCCCCGACTAGCAGCACATGCCCGTTTTCCAGATAGGGGAGGAGGTAGTCCTGCAGCGGTTTGGTCAAGCGGTGGATCTCATCCAGCAAAAGGACGAAGCTCTCATCCGGGTGCTTTTGAATCAACGCCTGCAGCTGATTCTTGTTCTGAATCGACGCGTTGAAAGCCTCAAAGGGCAAGTCCAGACTCTTGGCCATGACACTGGCTAAAGTGGACTTGCCGCTGCCTGGCGGGCCCCAGAGAATCAGACTCATTGGAATCGCCCGGTCAATGATCTGTCGCAAGGGCATGCCCGGCGCCAGCAGCTGCTTTTGTCCCGCCATCTGGTCCAAATTTCGCGGCCGCATCAAATCTGCTAAAGGCTGCTTAAACATCTTTTCACCTCACTTGCGCTTCTTTTTCTAAAAAACAGTATACATGTAATTATAAGAATTACAAGCAACAAAAAGAAAAAGAGTTGATTTGGGATAAAAAAGCTCCAGAAGCAAATTGCCTCTGGAGCTTATCTTGATATTTAGTTGCGCCTTAACTATCAGTTAAGGGAATGGCTGCTAAGTCTCTTAGAAGTCGAAAGCCAAAGCGCCCATTGGGTCCCACGGCAGAAGTTCGATTGGGTTTTCCTTGCCTTCGTCGTAAGCCTTCTTAACGTCTTCTGGCAGGAAGGCCTTGTTCAAAACAGCCTGGTAAACGAATTGGTCGAACCATTCGTCGCTCATGACGAAGTAGCCCTTGAAGCCTGGCTTGTCACCCCATGAGTTTTCGATCTTCCACTTAGTTGGCGTGTCGTCAACCAGGTCAACGGCAGTGATAACCATGGCGTGGTTCATCATGCTTTCGCCGGAGTCCAGGCGGTCAGCCTTGCTCATTGAGAAGTCGTAGTCAAACAGTTGGTCTCTTTGGTAGATCTTAGTGTCCAAAAGGCCGGCTTCACGGTCGCCCCCCTTGGAAACGTCTGAACCAAACCAAACAACTTCGCCTTGCTTTAATTGGTTGACAATCAGTTCCTTGAACTTAGTCAGTTCCAAGTTGAGGTGGCGGACTTGCCGGCCGCCAACCACGTTGCCCAGGTATTCAACTGAGAAGACCTTGTTGTATGGCTTGTCAGCAGTAGGCCCGTTGATAACTGAGATGTAGTTTTCCAGGTCCCAGCCAACGTATTTCTTGAAGAAGGCTTGTGGGGTGATGTCCTTGTCAATGTGGTAGTTGCCTTCGTCATCAGTGTATTCAAAGTTGAAGCTCTTTGGTGGCAAGCCCAAGGAAGTAGCCAGCATGCGGAAGATAGCGTCCAAAAGTTCAGCCTTGTGCGCTTGAACTTCTTCTTCGCTCTTGCCTTCATTGACCAAAGCCCGCAGTTCCAAGCCGCCCTTGCGGAGCATGGTGTTCAAAGTGTCGTCCAAAGCGCGGGAGTTTTCGGAGTTAGCAGTTTCTGGGTAAACCTTCTTCGGCACGATCCCGTACTTTTCAATCAAGCCGCAGAGCATGTCCCATTGCCCGCCGTCTGATTGCGGAGTGGCAAAGAGGAAGGAGACCTTCCGGTTGCCCAGTGGCTTGTCAGCTGAGCTGATCACGTTTTCAAAGAAGAAGTTGGACTTTTCAAACTTGTCCCAGAAGAAGGTGTAGCTCTGTGACAATTCAAAGCCCTTCAGCTTGAATTCCTTTTGGATTGAGTGACGCATGGTGTTCAAAGCACTGAACATCCAGCAGCGGCCTGACTGCTTTTGGTTGGTAACTGACCCAGTATCAATTTCTACTGAGAAGGTCGGGTCCAGGTCAACCTTGCTTTGGGTGCTCTGGCTAGCCTTGAAAATCCCGTTGGTTTGGGCAGCATTGGCCGCTACTCTGTAAGCTGGGTGCTTGCTCAAGTTGCTGGTGAAGTTTTCGATCGTGTCAAAGCTGATTTCTTTTGACATCCTATTGCCTCCTGTTTCTCTTTTTTCTTTAAAAAATCCATCTAAGCACTATTTTAGCCCATAAAAACAGGGCCGTCTATCAAAGGGCTTAATTTGCGGGCTTTTCGGCCCAAATGTTCGTTAATTCCCCATGCTTTTGGAAATACGCGATCACATTTGGGTCTAAAGGCCAAACTTTTAAGCCTGTCTCCTGTGAGATTGCCTTAACTTGCTCCATCACCTGGTCCAGGACGCTTTCTGGTGCCCCCGGCGCGATAAAAAGCTGGTTCATGGCCCAAACTGGTCCGCTCTTTCTCTCAATCAAGAGGAGGGAACTTTTGGCAATTAACTGGCCGTCAGCCTTGATTTCAATGACTTTTTCTCTTTCGTCTGGCATAATTTTTCCTTTCAGAGCGGCAAATAATTTGCCCTTCTTGTCTTTTCCATTGCCGTCTTAACTAGTGTAGAATAGATGTCTAGATAATTAAAGGAGCAAAAACAATGAACAGAGTAAGAGGCTTTGAAGTAGTTAAGAAGTATGAAGGACAAGGCTTGACCCTGCCCCGCCGGCAGACTTTGGCCAGCGCCGGCTACGACATCGAAGCGGCCCGCGACATCACCATCCCCAGCATCTGGAGCCTGAACTTCGTCAGGATCTTCCGCTTGATCAGAAACGGCCACGATTTGATTGAAAGCGACCTTTTGCAGGCAGAAGAAGTCTTGAAGCCAATCTTGGTCCCAACCGGCATCAAGGCCTACATGCCAGAAGATGAGGTCTTAATCCTGGCCAACCGGTCTTCCAACACCTTCAAGCGCAACCTGTCCTTGCCAAATGGGATTGGCGTCATCGACAGCGACTACTACAACAACCCCAACAATGAAGGGGAGATCTTCGTCCAAGTCTTGAACTACGGCGTCCGTCCCCTCAAGATCAAAAAGGGTGAACGGATCGCCCAGGGTATCTTCATTAAGTACCTCAAAACTGATGACGATCAGCCAATTGAAAGCCAGCGCTTAAGCGGCTTTGGCTCAACTGGCAAGAAGGGCGGCAAGTAATGGCCAGAGCTAGAACTCAGTACAAGTGCCGGTCTTGCGGCTACATCTCCGCTTCTTACCTGGGCCGGTGCCCCAACTGCGGGGCCTGGAACCAGTTTGAAAAAGAAAGCCAGGAGGTCCGCCAGACTTCTACTAAAGCGACCCCCAGTCGCTTAATGGCCAGCGTGGGTGCTAAAGAAGCCGTTAAAATGTCCACCGTCAAGGCGGAAAAAGAAGAACGGGTCTTAACCAAGTCCTCTGAACTTAACCGGGTCTTAGGCGGCGGGATCGTACCCGGCTCTTTGGTCTTGATTGGCGGGGACCCCGGCATCGGCAAGTCCACCTTGATGCTGCAGATCATGAGCGAACTGGCCGAAAAATACAAGGTCCTCTACGTCTCCGGGGAAGAATCTGCCAGCCAGATCAAGCTGCGGGCTGACCGGCTCGGCCTGGGCCAAAGCCCCATGCTTTTATACCCGGAAAGCAACATGGAACACATCCGCGACCAGATCGATGACGTTAAGCCAGACTTTGTCGTGATCGACTCCATCCAGACCATGAATGAACCCAGCCTGGACTCCATGGTGGGCTCAGCTTCTCAGGTCCGGGAAGTTACTGCCGAACTGATGAAGATCGCCAAGCTGGACCAAGTCACTGTCTTTGTCATCGGCCACGTGACCAAGGAAGGATCCATTGCCGGGCCGAAAATCCTGGAGCACATGGTTGACACCGTCCTTTACTTTGAAGGCGACGAGCACCATGCCTACCGGATCTTGCACTCAGTCAAGAACCGTTTTGGGGCGGCCAACGAAATCGGCATGTTTGAAATGAAGACCGAAGGCCTGGCGGAAGTGACCAACCCTTCCGCGGTTTTCTTAGATGAACGCCTGCCCGACTCAACTGGGTCAGCCGTGGTCGTTTCTTTAGAAGGAACCCGGCCGATCTTAGGCGAAATCCAGGCCCTGGTCACCCCAACTGCCTTTGGCTATGCCAAGCGGACTACTTCGGGGCTTGACTACAACCGGGTCTCCCTGCTTTTAGCCGTTTTGGAAAAAAGAGGGAACCTGATGCTGCAGAACCAGGACGCCTATTTATCAGCCACTGGCGGCATCCGCTTAAACGAACCGGCCATTGACCTGGCCATCGCCATGGCCATTGCCTCCAGTTATTATGACAAGGAAATCTCCGCGACCGACTGCTTTGTCGGGGAAATCGGCCTGACCGGGGAAGTTCGCCGGGTCAACCAGATCCAGGCCCGGGTCAAGGAAGCCGGCAAGGTTGGCTTCAAGCGGATTTTTATTCCTAAATATAATATGAGCCCGGCCTTGCAGGATTTGGGGATTGAAGTAATCCCGGTTTCCAGCGTCCGCCAGGCCCTCCACTACCTTTTCTCATAGAGAAAACGAATGTAATATTTCATACAATTTGCATCTTTTCCCTTGCTAAAATGCTGGTAAGAACTACAATGTAGTATATGAATTGAGGATAGATGGAAAGGAAAAATATTAATGACAGTTCCAGTATTTTATTCAATCAGTGACGACTTCACCCCATACGCGGCTGTCTCACTGCACTCTTTAGTCAAGCATGCCGACCCAAAGCGTGACTACACGGTAACCTTTTTGCACCAGGGCTTAAGCCAAGAGCATGAAAAGGCCCTGGCTGCTTACAACAGAGACAATGTCCACATTAAGTTTTACGAGATGTCCGACGAACTCCTCAAGCCAATCCAGGACCGGAAGGAGAACTACCTGCGGGGGGACTTCTTTGCCATGTCCATTTTCTACCGCCTCTTTATCCCGGACCTTTTCCCGGAATACGACAAGGTAGTCTACATCGACAGTGACACGGTCTTAAATGACGACATCGCCAAGCTTTATGACCATGACTTAGGCAATAACCTCCTGGGTGCCTGCACCGACTCTTCCATCCAGTTCGTGGAAAAGATGCTCCGCTATATCAAGGAAGTCTTGACTCTGGATCCGAAGGAATACATCAATTCAGGGATGCTGGTGATGAACGCCAAGGCCTTCAGAGAGGAAAACTTCGTTGACAAGTTCTTCAGCCTCTTGGGCCGCTACCATTTTGACTGCATCGCTCCGGATCAGGACTACCTAAATGAAATCTGCTCCGGCCGGATCAAGTACCTGGACGGCCGCTGGGACGCCATGCCCAACGAAAACACTGAGGCCCTGGCTAACCCTGGCCTTATCCACTACAATCTCTTCTTTAAGCCTTGGCACTTCAGCGGGATCCAGTATGAAGACTACTTCTGGACCAACGCCGAAGAAACCATCTTTGCGGCTGAACTGAAGGCAGAACTGGCCAAGACGACCGATGAAGAAAGGGATACCGAATACCACAAGCTGGACCACATGCTGGGCAAGCTGGACACGACCCTGCAGGATCCCCACAACTGGGCCCGGGTTAAGGAAAATGAGCAAGTAACTTTATAATTCACAAGAAAAGCTTTCCAAAATTCGTTTTTGGAAGGCTTTTTTAGGCGGTCTGGACAAATTTTTTCAGAAAAATCAGCTAAAAACCGAGACATTTATAAACAAAGTCGCTACAATTAAATAGTTGAGAAAGAATAACAAAAGACTTATGATGTCCAGGCGAAGGAAACAAACATGATTAGGCAGAAAATTCAGCTTGCTTTTCAGCAATTTCAAAGCACGATTTTAAAAGATGGCCGCCCAGAGCCAGACCAAGTGATTGCTTTGCTTGATCTCGTCAAGGACGAACTAGGCTTGTCCATGGTCTATGTTTGCGAAAATACCGCGGGCGGCAGCCAGTTTTTATATCAATATTGTTCTCACGGCAGCAGCTTTTCCGCCATGCACCACAATCTCTTGATCGCTGAAGGTTCCGAAAGAGAAGAGACTTACCGCCTGCTGCAAGCAGAAAATCCGGTAGTCTTAAAAGGGGATTGCTTCGGTCCAAAATATGCCATGGCAGAGGGCAACCTGGTCTTCAGCTACTTCAGCGGGGAAGTTTGCCAGGGCTTTGTCAGTTTTCAAAAGGAACAGCAAGCAGAGGGCTGGAGTGAGGATGAAAAAGAGACCTTAACTTCTTTGGGCAGCCTTTTTTGGCCCTTGATCAGCGGTGACCAGATCAGTTCCCTGGCCCGGATTATGTATGCTGGTCCTAGCGGCATGTCCATGATCTGGATCTACCCCAAGGTTAAGGCCGTTGTCTTCTCCAAAGACCTCCGGACCAGCTTGGGCCTAAGCAATTACTACCGGGCCAAGTCGACCGAGGACTTTTGCCAGAATTTTGTGGCCTACCTTGACCAAGACGAGGTAGTCGCGGCTTACCAAAAGGCCCTGCAGGGGGAAGTGGCAGAAAGCAGCTGCCATGCCTTCCAGCGGCCAGACAAGCTGCACTTGACCTTTTTTCCCAACCGCTATGACTTTGCTGGTGAAGTTGAGCAGATCATCATTTTAGTCAGAAAGGCAGCGACTGTTTCTAAAGAGCGCCGGGAGCGGGGCAAACGGCTGGAAGCCTACCGGGAATTCCAGATGATCTACAGCCGGGACAATTGTTCTGAATTTTTCGTCGACTTGGCCAAAAACCAGGCGACTGTCTTCAAGGCACCATTGGATTGGCAACCGATTTTCGAGAATAGGGAAAACTATGACCAGCTCTTGCACTATTTTGCCAGCGAACTGGTCTTGCCCAACAGCCAGCAGCGGTTCGTAAATGCTTTAAGCCGCGAGAACCTGCGCAGGCAATTGGCTCAGCAGACCAGCTTCTTCATTACGGCCCATGTCCGGGTTGGAGACCAGCAGCGGCTCCTGGAATTTGAAGTAATTGAGGGGCATTCCGGCATCCGCCGGGTACCAGAGAGCGCCATCATCGTCGTCAAAGACGTGACTGACAAGCGGGTTTCCCGTTATGACTCTTTGACCGGCCTGCTCAACATGCACAACTTTCTTTTGGAAGTCGGGCAGAAATGGCAAACTGGCGGCCAGCTCTTGGTCATGAACGTGGAGAACTTCAAGTTTTACAACATGCGTCATGGCTTAGACCAGGGTGACCACTGCTTAATCGAAATCGCTGAGCTCTTAAAAGAGCTCTACCCTAATGCTTTATTAGCCCGCTTTAACGCGGACAATTTCTATGTTTATGATCCAGAACCAGGTGACTGGGAGCTGCGGATCATCCGCCTGCACACCCGCTTAAAGCGCCTGCCTTTAGCCAGCCAGCTCCGGGTGCGGGTCGGGGTCTACCAGTATGATGAAAAAGTCAGTCCTTCTTTAGCCTGTGACCGGGCCAAGCTGGCCTGCGACCAAGCAAAGAAGCAGCCTGAGCAGAGCTGGTGTTTATACACTTCGGCCATGCAGGAAAAGGAAGAATTAAAGCAGTACTTGATCGACCACCTGGATGAAGCTATTGAAAAGCACTACCTGCAGGTTTACTATCAACCAGTCATCCGGACTTTGACCGGCCGCCTCTGCGGGGCGGAAGCCTTGATCCGCTGGATTGATCCGGTCAAGGGCTTCTTGTCACCGGGCGACTTTATTCCCCTCTTTGAAGAGATGAACTTGTCCTACAAGGTTGACCGTTACGTCATCCAGGAAGTTACCCAGGGCCTGCGCGAGCATATCGACAAGGGAAAAAAGATCGTGCCAGTTTCCATCAACTTGTCCCGGGCAGACTTCCAGATGATGGATCCTTTGACCGAATTAAACCAGGCCATGCGGAAAAATGGCTTGCGCCAGTCCCTGGTCCACGTGGAAATCACCGAAAGTGCCTTATCTAAGGATGTTGCCGGCTTGAAGCGGGCCATTCACAACTTCCGCCAGGCCGGTTATGAAGTCTGGATGGACGACTTTGGCAGCGGCTATTCTTCCCTAAACTATCTCAAGAATTTTGAATTCGATGAGATCAAGCTGGATATGATCTTTATGAAGGACTTTGACGAAGCTTCAAAGAAGATCTTAACCGCCTGCGTGAAGATGGCCAAGGACCTGGGGATCCATACTTTGGCTGAAGGGGTTGAAACTAAGCAGCAGTTGGACTTCTTGCAGTCGATTGGCTGCGAGCGGATCCAGGGCTTTTACTACAGTAAGCCCTTGCCAGCCGGCGAGTTTGCCCAGCTGGTGGCTGAAAAGGGGATCGAAATTGAGAACTGGCAGCAGAGCAAGTTCTACCAGCAAGTTGGCCTGGTGGACTTGGTCAGCGACAAGCCGACCTGCCTGGTCTTGGACGATGGCAGCCATTTCCGTCTGCTTTATGTCAACGAAGAATTTCAGAAAGAAGTCAAGCGGGCACCGGCAGCCTTTAAGCAGATCGTTAATGAATGGAACAAGCCGGAATCAGAAATTGCCAAGCAGCTGCACGCCTTTGCTAAAAAGGTTGACCAGGGTGAGGCAAGCTACTTTGACTTTAAGCAAACCGAGCAATATCTCCGCCTTAGTGCCCAGCAAATTGCCAGATACGAAAATTACCAGATGCTCCTGATCAACGCCAGCGACATCACCGTGCAATATCTGAAATAAGCAAGAAGCAGTCATTTGGCCAATGTCATTAAGTTAAGACATTGACTTTGAACGGGGCACGTCTTAGAACACTCATCGGAATTTGATGA
>NZ_JBKZCD010000022.1:0-32008 GCF_046938665.1 Lactobacillus delbrueckii subsp. bulgaricus | reverse complement strand
TGCCTGGATCTGCAAGCTGGATCACGTTCGTGAAGCTATCCCATTCCCAAGAATGATCAACAGAATGCAGCCGTAATATTTATATACGAAAAATAGCTTGGAGAAAATCAATCTCCAAGCTATTTCTTTGCTGTTATTATGCTCTATACCCTTATGCTTTCGGGCAAGATTCCCGGTAAACGAGTTTTGTTGGGAAAGTGACCTTGTAAGTGCCGGCTTCATCATCATCCAGCAGGTCTTTCATGACCTTGACGCTGGCCCGGCCCATCTGCTGGGTTTCAACATGTACGCTGGTCAAAGCCGGGTTGGCAAATTCTGCCGCGGTCGTGTCGTTAAAGGAAATCAGACTGACCTCTTCTGGGACTTTGATCCCGGCCTCTTTAAAGGCCTTTAGGGCACCGATGGCCATGGCATCATTGGCCGCGATCAGGGCTTCCGGGAAGGATCCGGACTTAAGTGCTTCTTTAATGGCTTCATAGCCAGACTGAGGGGTGAAGTTTCCAACATAGACTAAGTCCGGGTCGTACTGGCCGCGGGCCGCGAGGCTCTTCTTATAATCGCGGAAGCGGAAGTCGACCAGGTTGTTTTTATCAAAATTACTGTCCAAATCACCATCCAAAAGGGCGATCCGCTCCTTGCCCTGCCCCCAGAAGACCTCTAGCGCCTCCTGCATGGCCTGGCCAAAGTCAGCCACAACTGAGCAGTAGCCCAATTTCAAGGTGTCAGTATCGACAAAGACCAAAGGCAGGCCAGACTTTTTGACTTCATTCAAGCGGTCTGGCGAATACTGCTGGTAGCCGATCATGATGATCCCGCTTAAAGCAGCTGGATCGGGCAAAGGATCAGCCGGATAAATGACCTGGCTTTCAAGTCCCTGCTTCTTGGCCTCTGCTTGTGCGCTTGTTCTGATTGAATAGTAATAGAGGTCCTTGATCTCCTGGTCTTGGTCACACCACAGGCAGATCGCCAGGCGCTTTTGCTTGCTCTTTCTGGTCTTCCGGCTCTTATGGTAGTGCATGGCTTCAGCAGTTTCAAATATCTTCTGCCGGGTTGCCTCATTGACTGACAGGGTCTGGTCATAGTTCAAGACCCGGGAAACCGTCGCTGGCGACACGCCGGCTGCCTTGGCCACTTCTCTGATCGTTGCCATCTTCCTCACTCGCTTTGCTTTTACTAAAATTTCATCCTGTTAAGTCAATTGTAGCATTTATTTTAGTAAAAGGGGCTGAATCACCAGGCGGAGCTGACGGGCTTTTTGGGCATCCAGGCAGAATTCCGGGTGGACCTTCTGCCCCCAGGAGTCATCCCCGCCGACTCCCATCTGAGCGCTTAAGGCTCTGACCCAAGTGTAATTGTTAGTCAGTTCAAAAGCGTGATCAGCGGCTTCAATTTGGGCGGCAGAATATGGCAAAGCAGACAAGTTCAAGTCTGCCCCATTGGCCGTAAATTCCAAGCCGCCCTTTTTATCGAAGAGCTGGTACCAGCGGACCTGGCTCCGGTTGCCGGCTTCTTGCGGACGAAGGTACGGAGTAAAGTTCTTTTTAACTGCTCCCTGGTAGAGGCCCAGGTAATTACCTTCCAAGCGGTCTGGGTAGCTCTCATTAGGTCCCAAACCATAGTAGCGGTAATCGGTCAGTTCTTTTGGCAGGGCCAGGTTCAAGCCAAAGGCTGGCAAGAGTCCGGCTTCTTCCGCGCCTGGGAAGTCAGCTGTTACAGCAATCTTTCCCTGTCCATCGACTTCATAGGTCACGGTTAAATCACCCTTTAAGGCGACAGGCAACGTAAAGGCAGTCTTGACCAAAACGGAGTCTTCCTTGATCTCGTAGCTGATGGCTTTCAAGCGGGCATACTTGCCGGCATTTTCCCACCGGGCCAGGTCATAGCCGTAACCAGCTCCCCGGTCGTTGTCCGTCAGGGCCCGCCAGAAGGTAAATTCCGGCAGCCGCTTCAAGTATTCCCTACCGGCATACTTGAGGGAAACCGGCCAGCCCTTGGCCTTGGAGAAGAGAATTTGGAAGTTATTTCCTTTCAGGCCCAGGTTGAAGTCGGAATCAACTAAGTCTGGCCGCCCTTCCGGCTTAAATTCCGGCAGCTTTTGAGCTGCTTCTTCTGCTTCAGCCACAGTGAAGCCCTCATCCGCCCAAGGCAGGTCTTCTTTTAAGTGGGCCGTTACCTGGTAGACGACCTCCCCTTTTTCATCAGCGACTTCCGGCCAAGGCAGGGCAAAGGTCCCGGATTCGCCAGGCTCCAGGCCAAAGGTCAATGGCCGGCTCTGGTAGGTCAATTTGCCATCGACCAAAAGACTAGTCAAGAAGTAGTAAGATGAGCTGTTGGTAAATAAATTGTCGTTTTTGAGGAAGAGCTGCCCGTCTTTTACTTCTAACTTAAGGTTGGCGTAAAGGGCCTTGACGTTGGCCAGTTTCGGCGATTCAGTCCGGTCAGCAAAGACCAGGCCGTCCCCGCAGAATTCATAGTCGGTTGGCCGGTCATCGAAGTCGCCCCCGTAAAGGAGGTGGCCGTCTTTTTCCAGTCCTTGGTCGATCCAGTCCCAGATGAAGCCGCCCTGGTAGTGGGGGTATTTTTCCAGGGCCGTGTAGGCGGCCAGGTCACCGACGGAGTTGCCCATGGCGTGAGCGTATTCAACTGAGATAAATGGCTTGGCTGGTTTATTGGTCAAGTATTCTTCAATCACCTTGGCCGGAGCATACATCCGGCTTTCAATCTGGGTGGCGTCGTCAAACTTCCGGTTATGGGTCACACCTTCATAGTGCTGAACCCGGGTCGGATCAGCCTTCCGGACGTAATCAGCCATTTGGGCAAAGACAGTGCCGGCGTAAGACTCATTGCCTAAAGACCAGATCAGGATTGAAGCATGGTTCTTGTCCCGGGCCATCATGTTCTTCACCCGGGATAAGCTGGCCCCCAGCCAATGCTGGTCATCGCCTGGAACATTGAAGCTAGGATCTTCGTGGCCGACCTTTTCCCAGGTGCCGTGGCTTTCCAGGTTAGCTTCATCAATGACATAGAGGCCATACTTGTCACAGAGCCGGTAAAAGAGAGACTGGTTCGGGTAGTGAGAGCAGCGGACAGCATTGATGTTGCTTCGCTTCATGGCCTTGATGTCCCAGATCATATCCTCTTCCGTGATGGCCCGGCCCAACTTGCTGTCAAATTCGTGCCGGTTGACCCCCTTGAAGACGATCCGCTGGCCATTAAGGTACATGATCCCGTCTTTTAGTTCAAAGTTGCGGAAACCCACTTCCTGCCGGCTAACCTCTAAGAGGCTGCCTGCCTGGTATAAATACAGGCGGACCTGGTAAAGGTTAGGCTTTTCCGCGCTCCAGGCAGCGACAGGCAAATCAGCCAGAGTGAATTCCAGCTGCTCGCTTCTGATTGGACCCAGCTTTTCAGCAACCAAGTCGCCTCTACTGTCCCGCAATTCCAGCTTAAAGCTGGCATTTGGCAAGCGGTAGGCAATATTGGCTGCGACTTCCAGCTTTCCTTTTTGGTAGTTATCAGTCAAGCTGGCCGTAAGCTTAAGGTCCTCCAAGTGCAGAAGCGGCTTAGCTTCCAGGGTCACTGATCTAAAGATCCCAGACAAGCGCCAGAAGTCCTGGTCTTCCAGCCAGGAGGCGGAAGAATACTTGTAGAGAGCCACTGCCAGGCGGTTATTTTCTTTCTTGAGGAACTTGGTAACCATAAACTCGCTTGGGGTAAAGGAGTCTTCCCCGTAGCCGACGAAGTGGCCGTTCAGCCAGACATAGATGGCGGTTGCCGCCCCGGCAAACTTCAAGCTGACTTCCTTGTCCCAGAAAGCTTCATCCAGGTCAAAGTATCTGACATAAGAAGCGAGCGGATTTTTGCTTGGAACTTGGGGCGGGAAGATCTCCTCGCTGCCGTCCCAGGGATATTGGATATTGACATACTGGGGCTGGCCAAAGCCTTGCAGTTCCAGGTTGCCGGGTACTTTGACTGACTTAAAATTGCTGTCGTCAAAGCCTTCTTCATAGAAGTTGACTGGCCCCTGGCCGTTTTCAGCGTAGTCGACTAGCCAGTCCCCATCCAAGGACTGAACCAGGCTGGACTTACCCTCCTCCAGCTCTTCCAGGCTTTGGAAGGACTCATGATCTGAGTGCGGGGGAATTGTATTGACTGCATAGACTTCCGGGTCAGTCAGCCAGGCCTGGTCTGCCTGGTCAACTCTTTTTTCATTAACTAGCTTATTGCTCATTTTCTATTTCTTCCCTTCTAACTTAAATACATCGTCCAGAGCCTTGACGTTGTGGCCGATCGGCAAGAGCAGCTGGCTATCGGCGAAAGTTTCGCTGTTGATCACGGTCACGACTACCGTGTCGTCCAGCTTGGCCTGCTTGATGACCGGGTCCCAGAATTCCAGGATTTCCTGGCCAGCTTCAACTTGGCTGCCCTCTTCAACATAGCTGACAAAGCCGGTCCCGTTTAACTTGACCGTGCCCAGGCCAATATGAATCAAGACCAAGACCCCATGTTCATTTTCCAGGACGATCGAGTGCCGGGTCTTAGCCAGCTGGCGGACAGTGCCGGCAAATGGCGCGTAGACCTTACCGTCTGCTGGCACCAGGGCAAAGCCGTCGCCTAACTTTTTGCCAGCAAAGACCGGATCGTCAACCATGTCCAGGTTCATTAATTGCCCGGAGACTGGGCTGGCCAAAGTGAAGCTTTCAGCTTGCGCCGGCTTTTGGGCATGGCTTTGGCCGAATTGGGCTTCCAGCTGGTCGACGATTTCCGCGTGCTTTTCTTCGGTTAAGAGAACTTTTTTCGCGAAAATCAAAACGGCAATCAAGAGCATGGTTGCTGGAAAGGCAAACATGGCGAGCTTAAAGACCATCTGACCATGAGCGGTAATTGTTGATGCAGTTGCCCCAGTGGTCATGCCGGCAGTTACGGCAATCAAGGAAACAAACCAGTTGGACAAGGCCCCGCCTAATTTGTCGACCAATGGCCGGACAGACAGGGTCAAGGCTTCGTCTCTGTGGCCTGTTTTCAGCTGGCCGTATTCAACGGCGTCAGAGATGATCATCAAAACGACCAGGAAAGCCAGAGGCTGAGGAATAAAGAAGAGTTCCGCCCCGATTAATGATAAAGCCAGAGAACCGCTGGCCACGGAGAAGACCCCGATCCCTAACAGCATCACCGCGATGCAGGCGTAGAAGAGGCGCTTTCTGTTGAACTTCTTGGCCAGTGATGGGAAGAAGGATACAGAGATTAAACCGACAAAGGTGTTGATGGTGTACAAGAGGCTATAGCCGTGGGCATCGCCTAAGATGTATGAGAAGTAGTACAGCTGCAGAGCGTTTAAAGTGTTGACGCCCAAACCGTAGAACCAGTAGGCAAAGGCCAACCAGAGGAGCTGGTCATTTTGTCCCAGAACCTTGAAGACCTGCTTCAAGGTCGTTTTTTCCTTGCTCTCCCGGAGGGCTGACTTGACTTCATGAGTCCCCAGACCAACGGCGATTGAGGTCAAGATGCCGACAATGGCCACAATCAAGGCAAAGAAGAACCAGCCTTGCTTGTCCCCGTTGGGGTTGGCCTTGCTGGCCGAGAAGAAGAGAACGATTGGAGTGATGACTACCCCGACCAGGTTGGCCCCGATGGTAGAGCCGACTCTGGCGAAGGTTGAAGTCTTCTCTCTTTCCCGGGAATCCAGGGACAAGGCCGGGATCATGGCCCAGAAGCCAGTGTCTTTAAATGAGTAGAAGACGTCCATGATTAAGTAAACAAAGCCAAAGATTACTAAGTAAACAATGGGGTTGCTTTGGTTAAGGCCGCCAAAGTCGGTAAAGAGGGCTAAGAGGGCTAATGAGCTGATGATCCCCCCGCCCACGACCCAAGGCTTGAACTTCCCCCACCGGCTTTCGGTCCGGTCGATGGCGTTACCGATCAAGGGGTCGATTAGGACTTCCCCGATCCGGATGGCGGCGATCAAGTTGGTGATAATAAAGATCATCTTGTGGTCACCGGCATTAAAGAGGTGAGTGGTGACGAAAACGATAAAGTAGGTTGACAGTGTCGCGTAGAAGACGTCGTTGCCAAAGGCACCGGCCGCGTACGACAAGCGTGAGACAAGCTTTTTCTTCATGATTTTCTCCCTTCCGAGTGCTTAACTTGTTTACGCTTACAGTATAGACTTGTTTACTAAACAAATCAAGATGTTTTACCAAAATATTTTTAGTAAACAAAAAACGACTCTTTTTGCAAAGAGTCGTTTCCTGCTATTTACTTGTCTGCCTAAATTCTTTACTGATGATGCTTATCTCTTACTTCTTCCAGTTCAAGTCACTGTTTTGATCAGCTTCAGTGATTTCCCGGATAACCCGGCAAGGATTGCCAGCGGCTACGGAGTTGGCCGGGATGTCTTTAACGACGACGCTGCCGGCGCCGATGACGGAGTTGTCACCGATTGAGACGCCAGGCACCACCCGGACTCCCCCGCCAATCCAGACATTGTTGCCAACAGTAATCGGGTAGGCATATTCCAGGCCGGTATTTCTTCTGGCCGCGTCCAGCGGGTGGCCGGAGGTGTAGAAGCCGCAGTCAGGGCCGATGAAGACATTGTCGCCAAAGGTCACTCCCCCAGCATCCAGAACGGTCAAGTTATGGTTGGCGTAGAAGTTGTCGCCGACCTTGATATTCCAGCCATAGTCGCACCAGAAGTTAGGTTCAATATGGCAGTTTTCCCCGCTTTGGCCCAGGATTTCCTTTAAGAGTTCCTTCTTTTCAGCCCCAGCCGTCAGTTGGTTGTAGCGGAGGCACTTGGCCTTGCAGGCCGTCAGTTCCGTCACCAGTTCTTCGTCTTGGCCAGGATTATAGACCTGGCCAGCCAGCATTTTTTCTTTCTCAGTCATCATTTCTTCCCTCCAGTTCCTGCCAAATCTTTTTGACAGAAGCAAGCAGCAGATAAGCTGAATAGATGAACATCAAGGTAAAGAGTACCCGGAAAAGGAAATTACCCGGGTCCAGCCACAAGTTACCGTAGACCACCATACTAAACACGGCGTAGAAAAACTGGCAAAAATTTAGAAGTTGCTCTTTCATCTTCCTTACCTCGTTCTGAATGCTTTTTAACCATTTTGAGTTATCTTGTTTGTTATTTTACTCTAAGAGTTATTTTGGTTCAATTAACTTTGGCCAAAGGAAGCTAATCGCCGTCTTCAAGACCCGCGGGTTCTCCCGCAAGCGGCTGTGCTGGGCCATCGGACCGGTAAATTTCTTTTCTTTGTAGCTTTTTACCTTTGGACTGACCAGGTAGCGCAGAGACTTGGAGGAGGAATTCTTGACCCGGCCGTCGGAGTGACTGCCGTCTTCCAGGTCTCCGTAAACATTCAGCACCTTGGCATGCGGGTAGAGCTTCCTAAGAACCAGCTGCCGCTTGTAGTTGTCGTTCATGTGAATTGGCTTGCCATTCTTGTGGTTGGCCGAGACATACATCCTTTCGCTCCGGACCCCGTTGAAGTGGCCAGCCAGGTAGACGATCTTTTTGATCTTGGGGAAGGTCTGCTTCTGACCATAATCGATCAAGAGGTAATTGATGGTCATGTTCCCCATGGAGTGACCAATTAAGTTCATTTGCTTGAACTTGCAGCTCTTTCGAACAGCCATGATGGCCCGGTAGGCATAAAAGGCTGTCCGCTCAGTATCCAGGTTCCGGTTATCTTCAAAGCCGACTAATACCAGCGGATTCTTGGCTTTTGCTGACAAGGACTCGCTTAATTTTACTTTTCCGTCTTTATCAACGATGGCCTCAATAACTTGCTGGCTCCTGACTTTTCCGCTTCCTTAGCAAAGAATCTCTCCGCCTTAATACTGGAAGTGTAGCCGTGGAAAAAGAAGGTTGGCCGGACCTGCTTTTGCTCACTTTTCTGGCTGGGCTGGAAAATCCCGGACCCGCTAGCCGTTGCCTTCTGGCAAGCTGCCAGGCTAATTCCAGCCAGGAAAATAGCGATTATCGCCCCTAGTTTCTTTTTAAATCTCTTCATATCATTTATTCCCTTGTTCTATCTTTTTCACCTTTATAATTCGCTTCGATTTTACTGGATTTTTTACCAGAAAGTCAATCGAACACTATATTAAGGCGATCGACCTTTTGCCAACAATGGTTTTGATGGGCGCGGCGAAGCCGCGCGTGTGTGTTATAATTATTGTAGTAACAATTAGGATGTTTAAACAAGTGGTAAAAAAGAAAGGAGCATGTCATGTATCCCCACCAGGAAGGCTTTGAGAATTGGTGCCGGGGCCCGCAAAGGCTTAGCCCTAAGTCAATTGAGAACGCCGATTACTGTTTGGACCACTTCTTTACCTATGCAGAAGTGAATTTCCCATCCAGGGACGTTAATGAAATCACGGCCAGCAATGTCCGTGACTACCTGCAGCAGTTGGCGACTAAGGAAAATTTGCAGGTCACGACCGTCAACAAGTATGTCTCCTACATTAAAAAGTACTTCTACTACCTGGCCCTGGCTGGAATTACCCCAACCTATCGTTTACTAGAGCTCAAGGGCTACTCTTTTGAGCGGCGGAAGACCTATGTGATCGACTGGCCAGAGCATTTGCCTACCCTTATCCCCTACGTCAAGCAGCCGCTGACTCTTTGGCTGCTGCAGCTTTTTGCCCTGGGCTATCAGGCTAAGGAACTCTTAGGAATTCGCTATAGCGAGGTGAAAGACAATTTGGGAGAGATGACTGACTACCTGACCGGCACACTTTCCTTTGAAAAGGACCCGGATCCTTATATTTTCGCCTCCAGGTCCGGTGAACCATATGCCAGTACCAACAACATCATGCAACTGGTCAAGGCTGACAAGGACCTCCTCTCCCCTATGCCAATCACTTTGACCAATCTCCGCCTCTCTTATGTCTATTCCTTGATCAGCCAGCAGAAGTATTCTGACAAGGAGCTCCTGGAGATTTTCCGCTGCCCGCCAAAGCGTCTGGCCTACTACCAGTACAATGCAGCCCAGTGCAATCTCATTCCCTTTTCTGAAGAGATGCTAAAAAAGGACGGCCCAAACGCCGCCCCTGCAAGAAAATAGGCTATAATAAGTTAATAGTCAGTAAAAGGAGATTTTTAATCAAATGAAGAAAAAGAATAAGCAAGCAGCTGAAGAAGAAAGCTGGGGCAAATTTTTCCGGGACGTCCTGGTTATGTTCCTGGTCTTTGTCTCAATTTATTATGTTATCTTCTCCTTCTTCTTAGCCAATGAAGTGGTGTCTGGCCCGTCCATGCAACCGACCTTTGAAGACGGCGACCGTTTGATTGCTGTGCGCCACTTCACTCCGAAGAGAAATGACGTTGTCATCATCAAGGCGCCAGACCAGGCAAACGCCATGTACATCAAGCGGGTGATCGGCTTGCCAGGTGACACGGTTCAGTCTAAGAACGACGTCCTCTACATCAATGGCAAGAAGACGGCCCAGCCATACTTGAACAACAAGTACAAGAAGGCCGACCGCTTAGCCGGGGTCAACTACACGAGCAACTTCAAGATCAAGCTGAAGAAGAACCAATACTGGGTCATGGGTGACCACCGGGACGTTTCAAAGGACTCCCGCTACTTCGGCCCAATCAAGCGGAGCAAGATCTTAAGCAAGGTGGTTCTGCGCTACTGGCCAGTTACCCAGATCGGCACTAACTTTTACTAATAAGCAGTAAAGGGATAAAAAATTAGTACACAGAAAACCAAAAGAGTATAGAAAATGATAAACAAGAAGAAAAAGCAAGCAGCTGAAGAAGAGAGCTGGGGCAAGTTTTTCCGGGACGTCTTAGTCATGTTCCTGGTCTTCATCTCAATTTATTATGTGGTCTTCTCCTTCTTCTTAGCCAATGAAGTGGTGTCCGGCCCATCCATGCAGCCAACTTTTGAAGACGGTGACCGTTTGATCGCCGTCCGCCGCTTCACTCCTAAGAAAAACGATGTCGTCATCATCAAGGCGCCTAACCAGCCAGGAGCCATGTACATCAAGCGCTTGATCGGCCTGCCGGGCGACACGGTCCAGTCCAAGAACGACGTCCTCTACATCAATGGCAAGAAGACGGCCCAGCCGTATTTGAACAATAAATACCAAAAAGCTGACCATTTAGCTGGCGTAACTTATACTAACAACTTCAAGGTCAAGCTGAAGAAGAACCAGTACTGGGTCATGGGTGACCACCGGGACGTGTCTAACGACTCCCGCCGCTTCGGGCCGGTTTCCAGAAGCGCGATCTTAAGCAAGGTCGTCCTCCGCTACTGGCCAGTTACCCAGATCAGCAGCAACTTTTACTAAAAAATTCTGAAGCTCCCGCAACAACTTTTCAAAAAATGGTAAAATAAAGTTATTAAGGAGTGAAGATCAATGAAACCAGAAGAACTTTCGGATGCAATTATTGAATTTCAGAGCAAGCACGCTGTGAGCGATACTACCCTGGCCTTTGCCAGCCACCTCTCAGTGGAAAAGGTCCACGCCATGAAGCAAGGGCGGGGCAACTTCACTAGCGATGAAATCAACCAGATGCTGGACTATCTCCAGAGCCAAATGTAAACAACCGGGCCAAACGGCCCGGTTTTCTTTTGCCTTTTTTCTCTGCTCTTCCCCTCTCTCATTTCTTTTTCTTGCCTCATTGTTTCACACTGACTATTTTACATTTTGCGCAAAGTGTAAAAGAACAAAAAGCTTGTTATATCAAGGCTAGCGGTTGATATTTTCTTAACAGCTGCCATATTTATCATTTAACTTTAACCCGCGATTACAAGCGATAAAGCTTGCAATTTCAGCATTCTTCTTCCCGGTTCTGTAAGCCCTTTTCTTCGGATTTTGTTCCACGGCCACTTTTTACCCTATCCCCGGCCAAGTTATTCACAGGCAAAAAATAAGAGCCACCCTAGAGCAGCTCTTATTCTACAGTTATTCTTTTCTCGTCTTACTTGTTCCGGTCAGCTTGCAGTTCAGCCATCTTGATCATGACGTCGACAGCCTTCCACATTGATTCCAGAACCGTGTATTCGTAGCGGCCGTGCATGTTTTCTTCCCCGGCAAAGAGGTTCGGGCAAGGCAGACCCATGTAAGTCAGTTGTGACCCGTCCGTGCCCCCTCTGACCGGTTCTTCGTTGATTTCAGTCAAGCCGCAGGCTCTGTAGGCATCCCGGGCCAGGTCAATGATTTCCATGTGCTTAGCCAGTTCATCAGCCATGTTGTAGTACTGGTCCCACATCTTCAGCTTGATTCTTTCCCCATACTTGGCGTTGAGTTCAGCCACCTTTTCCTTGACCAGGTTCTTCCGGGCTTCCAGGCCGTCGCGCTTGAAGTCACGGATGATGTAGGCCAGGTGGGCGTTGTCAACCGTACCGGAGAAGTCCATCAAGTGGTAGAAGCCTTCTTCGCCTTCAGTCTTTTCCGGTACTTCGTCTTGCGGCAGGGAGTTCTGGAAGTCGATCCCGACTTGAATGGCATTGATCATCTGTCCCTTGGCTACAGCTGGGTGCACGTTAACGCCTTGAATGTCCAGTTCAAACTGAGCTGCTGAGAAGGTCCCCCAGTCCAGCTTGCCCGGGCCTTCCCCGTCAACCGTGAAAGCAAAGGCAGCATTGAAGTCTTCCACGTCAAAGTGCTGAGCACCAGTGCCGATTTCTTCGTCTGGCGTGAAGCCTAAACGGATTTCCCCGTGCTTGATTTCCGGGTGAGCCAGGAGGTATTCCGCAAAGGTAACCAATTCGGCATCCCCGCACTTGTCGTCCCCGCCCAAAAGGGTGTCACCGGAAGCAGAGATAATAGTCTGCCCCTTGTACTTCTTCAAGTTCGGGAAGACAGCCGGGTCCAGGTAGAATTCGCTGTCGCCCAATTGGATCTTGCTTTCCCCGTCGTAGTTTTCAGTAATCTGCGGCTTAACGTTTTCTGAGTTGAAGTCAGCCGTGTCGCAGTGGGCCAAGAAGCCCATAACCGGCACGTCCCAGTCAACGTTGGAAGGAATAGTCGCGATGACCGTACCAGCCTTTTCATTGTAGTGAACGTCACTTAAGCCCAGTTCTTCCAGTTCCTTCATGATGACCATTTGGTAGTCCACTTCTCTTTGGGTGGATGGGAAGCGGTCAGCATGTTCATCTGACCGGGAGTTGATCTTGACGTACTTCAAAAATCTTGGCAGCAAAGTTGGGTATTCCATCTTTTTCTCCTTTTTTACATAAACAAAAATATTTCACTTACTCAAAAATGTTCTGGAAGGGGTCAGTTGATTCAGCACTAATCATGCATTCAAGGTCCCAGCCCTCTTCCTTCTGCCAGGCTCTGAGGCGCTTGGCAGCTTCATACTTGAAGAGCTTCTCCGTGTAGTGGCCAGGGTCAACCACCACTAAACCCGACGAGATCATGTCGTGGCCAGTATGGTAGTAGACGTCACCGGTAATGTAGGCGTCACATTTGTCAGCTAAAGCCTCTCTCCAGAACTTGTTCCCATCCCCGCAGACGAAGGCTACAGTTTCCACCATTTTATCCTGGTCAGCGCAGATCAGGCGAACCATATCCACCCCCATCTTTTCCTTGACGTAGTGGGCAAAGTCAATCGCCTTCATGGCTTCTGGCAAGTGGCCCTTCCGGCCAATGGCGATACCGTCGTCATCTGGGGCAAAGCCAGTTACGTCCAAGAGTCCGAGTTCTTCAGCTTGCCAGTCGCTTGACCCGTCCTGGGCCTTGTCAGAATTAGTATGAATGGAGTAAACGGTGATGCCGTTAGCGATGATCTTGGCGTACATGGCCTTTTGCGGGTCGCTGTAGTCCAGGTTGTTGACGGGACGGAAGATCAAGGGGTGGTGGCTGATAATGAGGTCAGCGCCTCTCTTGATGGCTTCATCAACCACATTTGGCCGGACGTCTAAAGTCACCAGGATCTTGTGGACTGGTGCTTCCAGGCTGCCGATCTGCAGGCCGACCGGGTCACCGGTACTGGCGATACTTTCCGGGAAAGCTTCATTCAGTTTAGCTACAATGTCTTTTACTTTAGTCATTTTCCCCACCTAATTCTGTCTTGATCATGGCCAAGAGCTCTTCAACTTCCTTGATCCGGGTCAGGTCCTTTTCCCGGGCCTTGTTAAGGTTAGCCAGCAGCTTTTGGTAGTAGGCTTCCTGTCCCTGCCACTTCTTATAGAAAACATCAGTCTTGTTCTTTAAGAGCAAGGGACCAAATTCCTGCTCGCGGACAGTTAATTCGTGAACCTGGTCAGTTAAGCGGGCCTTGATCAATTCATAGATGTGGCCTGCTTCATAGACGATGTCTTCAGCGACGATTTCATATTTGTTCTCCATCAGCCAGCGGCGGACGGTGTTTTCACCGATATTGGCTTCAAGGACCAGAGTTGGGTAGTAAACGCCCCGGGAAGCTGCTTCAGAGAGCAGGTTGACCATCAATTTGCCGCCCATGCCGGCGATGACGACCGTGTCGATCTGGTCGCGGTCCTTGATGGTTTCCAGGCCTGAACCCAGCCGAGTTTCAATCTGGTCAGTCAGGCCCGCTTCGGCGATGTCCGTTTTCGCGTTCTCTAAGGGGCCAGCCGCAACGTCACTGGCGATAGCGTGGCTGATCTTGCCGCTTTCTACCAGGAGGATCGGCAGGTAGGCGTGGTCGGTGCCGATATCGGCCAGGCGGCTGCCTGGATCAACCATCTCGGCAAGTCTGTTAAGTCTTAAATTCATTAGTAAAACGCTCCTTTATCCAAAAGTTCATTCTATCATATGCCGACCAGCAAAAGACAGTTTCTGCAAAAAAATAATCCACGTGCTATAATTAGTTGTAGTTTTGTCAGTTTTTGGATGACAGGAGGAAAAGAGATAGGGAAATGGACCGGACGGAGCCTACTACTTTAACTAATATGTGCATGATCGTGGACAAAGACCGGGTTCTGACGATCGACCGGGAGGACCCGGTTTGGCCAGGCCTGGCTTTTCCAGGCGGCCATATTGAAAAGCATGAGTCATTTCATGATTCAGTCATTCGCGAGGTCAAGGAAGAGACCAACCTGGACATAGTCAGTCCCCGCTTGGTCGGCTTCAAGCAGTTTTTTGACAAGCTGGACCGGCGCTACCTGGTCTTCTTTTACCGGGCCGACCAGTTCTCAGGAAGTCTCCACGCTTCAAGGGAAGGCCGCTTGGAATGGGTCAAGCTTAGCGACTTGCCTAAGCGGCAGTTAGCCTACAACTTTGACCGGGACCTGGAAGTCTTTTTAAAGAATGACCTTGATGAGCATGTATTGTTGGACAAGAAGGACTTTTTATATTAATGAGCAAGAAAAAGAAAAATAATAAGAAGAGCAAGCGAATTTGGGGCGGAGTTGTAACGGTGGCACTTTTTGCTGCCCTCTTCGCTTTCGCGGCCGTGTATATCAAGAACTATCCAGTGGAAAAGGATGTCAAGCTGGTCGCCACCCAGCCTAAGGCCTTGAAGGCTAAGAAGACGGTGGCTGAAAAGGACATCTGGGGCTATCCATTCGCCAAGTGTTACACCAAGAAGATCAAGTACTTGTCTGGCCAGCGCTACGGGAAGACCGACGTCTGCCGGCGGGTCTACCCGAAGAAGTCCTACTTCCATGACGGCTGGGACTTTGGCTGGAGCGAGGTCGGCAACAAGGCGGCTGTTTTGGCTATTCACCCGGGGACGGTGAAGAAAGTTGCCTACTGCACGGGCCTGGGCTGGTATATCTGGGTCGTTTCTCCAGACGGCTATGTGGAGGTCTACCAGGAAGGTTTTGCCAACCGGTCAGACATTACGGTTAAGGCCGGTCAGAAGGTCAAGCTGGGCGACAAGCTCGGCCGCCTGACTGACTCCCACCTGCACCTGGGGATCACCAAGACTAGCGCTGACTACATCGGCAAGCATGGTCACCCTTACAAGAACTACTGGCGGGACAACGGCACCTGGCTGAACCCGATTAAGGTGATTACTGACAGCTTGCAGCTGCAGGAAGAAGTTAAGGAATACAACGCTAAAGCAGCCAGCTACAATGCCAAGGCTACCAGCTACAACGAGAAGCTGGCGAGTAAGAAGAAGAAGCTGAAGGCGGAAGAAAGCAAGCACCCTTACCACTACTTGAAGTCATTTATCAAATAGAGATAGAGAAAAAGACGACTGAATGTATCAGCCGTCTTTTTTTGCTCACTTTTTTGCCCTGCCCTTTTCCAGGTCAAGGAGAAGTTTTTTAGCGGCAAGGCCAGCGGCGTAGCCGGTAAGGCTGCCGTCGGCCCCGATGACCCGGTGGCAAGGAATTAAGATCAAGATCGGGTTGCAGTTATTGGCCAGGCCGATTGCCCGGCTGGCATTCTTGTCGCCGGTCATTTCAGCGACCTGCTGGTAGCTTCTGGTCTCCCCGTAAGGAATCTGCTGGAGCTGCTGCCAGACCTTTTGCTGGAAGCTGGTGCCTTCTGGCGAAAGGGGCAGGTCGAATTTTTGTCTTTGGCCGGCAAAGTATTCCTTCAGCTCTCTCATGCAGGCCTTAACCAAGTCTCCGGACGGGTCATTTGGGATAATCCGGTCAGCCGGGACTTGCTCTGTAGCTCGGCCAGCCTTTTTCTCAAGATAATTTTCCGGTTCAACGCAGAGGATGGCCTCTTGGGAAGCAACAATTCTGAGCGGCCCGATTGGCGTGTCCATGATGGCCCGGGAGATATTTTGGGCAAAAAGCTGCCGGTACTTAGCCGGCGGCATCCCGGACAGCTTGCGGAAATGGGCATAAAAGCTGGAGAAGTTAGTGTAGCCGGAATCAGCGGCAGCGTCGAAAACGCTGGCTCCGGCCTGCAGGGCTTGCTTGGCGGCAGCGATTCTCACCTGGATCAAGTATTCTGCCGGCTTCATGTCATAGTAACGCTTGAAGGCCAGGGACATTTGCTTTCTAGTTACGCCCAGCTTTTTCAGCTGTTGGTTAAGCTCTTGCCGGTCACTGAAATATTGGTCAAAGACGGCCTTGCTTGCTTCAGCCAGGTCGCAAGTTTGGACTACCCGCCACATTTCGTTATCATCCATAGCTCTTATCCTCCATTCTCTAGTAGCTTCTACATGAGACTTTAACATATTCAGCATGTGTTTGCTTCCGAAAAAGGCAGATTCAATTGTTAGGACGAAAAAGACGGCTGACCCAAGTCAGTCGTCTTTTAACTCTATGCAATTACTTCTCAATGAATTTGGCTGCTTCCAGGCCGGCAATGCGGCCGGAGTTTACGGCGAAGCCCATAGTGTTGCCTGGCAGGGTAAAGTTGTAGCTGTCAGCGTAGATGGTGTTAGCATCTGATCCCGCGCTGTAGAGGCCTGGAATCACTTGATTTTCGTCATCCAGGACTTGGCAGTTTTCGTCAATCTTAACGCCGCCAACCGTGCCATAAGCACCGCTGTAGAACTTGCCGACCAGGTAGCCACCCTCCCCGGTCAATTTGTGGAGGTAGTCAGGATTCTTGAAAAATTCTCCGTCCTGGCCATGATCACAATAGCTGTTGTAGTCATCGATGGTCTTTTGGAGTTTATCTACCGGGATGTCCAGCTTTTCAGCTAATTCACCGACGCTGTCAGCGGTGATGATGGCCTCATAGCCATTCTCTTCCGCCTTCTTAATCACCGG
The DNA here is from genome assembly GCF_046938665.1 of Lactobacillus delbrueckii subsp. bulgaricus. Lineage (GTDB taxonomy): Bacteria > Bacillota > Bacilli > Lactobacillales > Lactobacillaceae > Lactobacillus > Lactobacillus delbrueckii_C. The sequence goes on along the minus strand of NZ_JBKZCD010000022.1, from coordinate 15,401 downwards.
ATCCAGCATCTTAAAGCCAGCAGCTGGATGGACGATGTCCATGATGTCTGGGCCGTCTTCCTGGTACTTTTGCAAAATCGCCCGGTCCATGATGACGTAGGCGTAGTGGCCCGGCTGCAGGAACATGGCATTGCCGGAAAAAGTAGTGTTGCCCAGCATCCCTTCATCCATAAAACGGTCACCCTTCTGGTTGATCATCAGGTTTGGCTGGCGCAGAACCCCGTCAGCGACCATGTATTCCAGGTTATGCGGCAAGATGTAGATCATTTCAACCGTATCACCGTACTTTTGGGCACCGGCATCCCACATCATCTTCAAGCCTTCACCATTGATGCCCGGCACGTTGAAGGTAAAGAAGTCCTTGTCCAGGTTGAAGCCCAAGCGGTCTTTCAGCATTTCAGCGTTTGACCCGTAGCCGCCAGTAGCTACCACAACGGCTTTAGCGTGGATAGTGTACTTGACCGTTTCGCTTTCAGCGACTAAGCCAGTCACCTTGCCTTCTTCAGTCAAAAGCTTTTTAACTGGACTTTCCAGGTAGAACTTAATGCCCAATTCTTCAGCCCGCTTGGTCAAGGCCTTGTTCATGGCTGAGGCACAGCCTGGCCCGATCTTGCCGTCGCCTGGATCAACGATGTGCCAGGTGGCGTTGGATTCCTTGAAGTAGCGGAAAGCCCCAGCGAACTTGACTCCCATGCCTTCCAACCAGTCGATAGTTGAGGCGGACTGCTTGAAGTAGCGGGCGACCAGGCGGCCGTTAACCCGGTAGTGGGTGTATTCCATCTGGTTCTTCAAGGCTTCAGCCACTGAGATTTCATTGAAGTTGGCCTTTTGAATCTTGCTATTGATCCCCAGTGGCCCCATACCCATGTTGGCGGTCCCCCCGGTGATCTTTTCCTTTTCAAAAACCAGGACCTTGGCGCCTTGTTCAGCAGCGGATACAGCTGCAGCTAAGCCCGCTGGGCCAGCGGCAACGATGGCCAAGTCAGTGGTCAATTCTTCACTGGTCTTGTCCTGACTTTCCCCGCTGGCCTCCTGCAGGGCTTTTTTGACAGCAGTCATGATGGCATTGGAAGAAACCGTAGCGCCAGATACGGCATCGACATCGGTCGACTGGGCGGCGATTATTTCGCTGGCGATTACGTCGTTGGCCTTAGACTGGTATTCCCCTGCCCCGACCAGGACTTCTACAGCGCTGATCTTCCCGCCAGTGATGGTGGTAGCTACTTTAACCGGGCCGTGCAGGCCTTCTGCTTCAGTTTGGTACTTTCCGTCTTGATATGACATGGTATTTCTCCTTGCTTTCCTTACTCGTTTTCTTTAACCGCTTACATTGTATCGTGAAGAAAGTATAATAGTAATTAAGCAAGGTATCTAAATCATTAGCAAAAGGTAACTATTTCGAGGAGCAAAAAATGTTTAAAGAGCTGGAAAACGTTGACAATATTGAGATCAGCCATGATTCTTTTATTGAGGAAAATAACGGGGAAAATAGCTCAGACTTTCACTTGGAGTTGGTTGAAGTCCTCACTCCTTGTCACGCGGTCTTAAATAAGCTGCCCTGTCAGCTGGCTGCCTATGATATTGTGATCTCAAGGAAGTTTCCCCGGCTTGCTTTTTTCAACAAAGATGACTTCAGGCTGAGACTGGTCAGTCTGGACTTTAAGCGGCAGGAGGTGCTCGACATGCTCACCATGGCCAATAACGGGCTGGTGCACGACATCTTTAAGGACCTGGACCAGGCGGAGAGCTACGTGCACTATACCGGCCTGGACAAGATGATTTGCCATGAGGGGCTGAACTTCTGCCAGCGAATTGCTGAGGCGGGTGAAGACGGCTATTTCGTGGATTATGAATTGTCTCTGGCCTGCGCGGGCTTTCTGACAGAGCTTTCCCGGCACTACCACGCCAGAGTCCGGCTGGATTCTTCACACTTTCCCAGCAGTAATGTCCACTATGCCAATCCGATGACCAGGACGGGGATGATCATGAATTACCTGGTGGCTAATATTCAAGACGTGACTTTGGAAAAAATGGCCACCCACTTCGGCTACCAGCCCAAGTATTTATCCCGCTTGATCCGGCAGCTTTTTGACCAGACTTTCAGCCAGCTAAAGACGGAGACCCGGGTGTCGATCAGCAAGTCACTCTTGGAGCTAACGACCAAGAGCATCGAGGAGATCAGTGAGATCGTCGGCTACCCTAGCGTCAGCAACTATTACCGGGCCTTTAAACTGGCCACCGGGCTGACGCCGAGCGAGTACAGGAAGATGCGGCGGGAGGGATGAAATAGAGTAAAAAAGAAGTCTGGCAAAAAAAGCCAGGCTTCTTTCTATGATATATTCTCAAAAAGTCATTGGCCCTACTGCTAACAAGGCAGATGGCTTTGGAAGTTATTTAGGCAGATCCTCTTGCATCTGCCGCTGGCGGGCAACTTCTTCACGGACTGCTTGATTTTCGTCGTTCTCCAATCTGCGTAAATCCTGCTCTCTGCCTCGGATAGCTACGCTCTCTCGTACCCGCCAATCAGGGTCAGCGACAAGCCTGTCCAGGTCCTTGTCACGACCCAAAAAAGCGACCATGGACCTTACACTGTAGTCTGGATCATCGATTAATAGGTCAAGGTGTCTCGGCCGGCCCTGCCGGGCAATTTCTTCCCGTATGCACGGATCGGAATCGTTCACCAATACGTCCACGTCCTTCTCACGGCCCCATTCTGCCACTTGGAGGCGGACGTCTCTTTTAGGATCATTGACCAAGACATCGAGGTCCTTGTCACGGCCAATGCTGGCAACAACTTCCCGCACACGCGTGTTTTGGCTTTTAACGAGCTTGTCGAGGTCAGCCGGGCGTTTTAGCCACGGACCGGCAAATTCAAAAGTTTCGCCATCTTCGTCAAAACCGGCAAGCAGCTCTTCTTCAAGTCTATCCATTATTTGCCTTTCTATCACCAAAATGATGGTATGGGTTCTGGGATATTTAGCAGCTTAGCCTTTATTAATAGTTCCGCGTACCTCTGCATTTCGGAAAGTCTGAGCATCCCCAGAACTTAGCCCCATCTGATCTTCTGCTTCTCAGTTTCATCGGCTTACTACAAATTGGACAGGCGGGGACATTGTCTGCCTGCCCCGAATTCTGCTGTACTTTGGGACTAACTTCATCCGCTTCTTGAACAACTTGTTCTTCAGCTTGATCCTCAATTTGAGTATTGTCATCGTAGAGATCAGGATGCTTTTGCTGGTACTTCTTCATTTCGGCAAAGGTCGTATCAGCAACCTTCTTGCCCTTGTACAGTGACAAGTCACCGATCACATAGAACTCTTTCTTTGCCCGGGTTGCCGCAACGTTCATCATATTTGGTTCTTGAACTGCCCAACTTGCAGCACCCGCGCTATCTTTATCAGCACCTAAAACCATGAAGACAATTGGTGCTTCTTTACCTTGGAAGGTATGAATCGTACCGATATTTGTCGCTTTCCCTTTATTATATCTGGTAAAACCAATTTTTCTCAGTTCCTTAGCAAGTTCGCTAGCCACATGCTTGAACGGTGAAATGACGTAGACAACATCTGGCTTGTCTTTATCTAATATGTCTGGGTTTTCCTTAGCCATTTGCAAGATCTTTTGCTTAAGAAATTCCCCTTGTTCCTTAACGTATTTGTCCCTTGCCTTGCCCTTGATGTCATACCAGCCAGTTTTACCGTCTGATTTATTCCCTTGAACCATCAAACCGCCATATGACAGTTCATTGGAAATGTTGAACATCGGATACTTGCATCTTCTGTGAACCCACAGAGGGATCCCGATCCAATCAGTCTTCTCTTTGTCCTTATAGAAGCCATAGTGGCTGGCATTGTCAACCAGAGTTTGAACTGAAGCTGATTCGGAGAGATACTTCTCGCCAACTTCAAAGTGTTTACCGAGCATAGCCAAGATGCCTGGTTCCAGGCCCAAAACTGGCTTAATCTGTGACGGGTCGCCGACGACCATGACGTGGCGGCTGCGGTAGATTGCCCCGACTGCAGCTTGCGGCAGGGCTTGTCCCGCCTCATCGACAAACAAGTGCCCCAAAGATTGCGACTTGATGTTCTTAAACATTGAACCAAAACTTGCAAAAGTTGAGCTGATTACCGGGATCGTAAAGTTAATCCACTCCCAGGCATAGCCGATCAACTCTGGGCTCTTTTCCAAAGCCTTCTTTTGATCTTCCCAGATCATCTTTGCGGAGATAAGGTTCCCCTTATTTTCAAAAAGAAATTGCTTACGTACCCGCAAAGCAGCAACGAACAGCTTGGTTTGCTCAATCCGGTACTCTTCATCAAACCATGGGCTGGAGAGTTGCAGAGACTCATAGTCAGCGCTCATATCCAGAGGCTTGCCAGAATAAGCAGAAATCTCTGATTTTAAGCTAGCAATGCCTTGTTGCTGATCAGCATCCCAAGCAGCAAAAGCAGCCTGCTTAGCTTGAATTTCAGCATCAGAACTTTCAATTGTCCGAGTATTTTGCCTGCTTTCCCGCTTTAAGCCATCTTCTTCAACCTTTAAATCAGCCAGCTGCAGATTTAGGTCTGCCCCTTCTTGATTTAAGGAGTTAATCTGCTCTTTATATTCTTTCTCTTCCGCACTTGGTGCAAAGATGGAGAATAATCCCTTCTTTGGCTTCTTTGCTTCAGTTGCCTTCATCGCAAGGTCGTTACGCTTAAGCTTGTCTGCCAGCTCATCTCGCTGGTCACTAAGGTCTCTTAGCTTTTCCTCCAGCTGAGGTTGCTTGCTTTGAGCTTTAGATACCGCGTCTTTAATATTGGTAATCTCGCAATCCAAACTCTGCTGACGGTTCTGTTTTTCAGCATCGTAGTTACTGCTCAGCTGGTCAAGTTGATTATATTTTTGGGCAAAAACTTCTGCTTTATTACGCAGTGCATGAACTTTTTGATATTGATCAGCAAAATCCTTATATGCCTGGGTGTCTGGAATGTAATCGTCTTTTAAGTACTGGTATACAGCACTTAAGTAGTCACAAATCTGCTTCATATTAGCTGATTTGCCACCCTCAAGTGAGAATAAGCCCCAAAATTTATCAGGATCTTCGTTAGCTTCTATATTCAGCTTAGCCTTCCCATTTTCCCACTCTGTCTCAACTTTGGAGTTGGAAAGCTCACGGAAATAGTCGATATCCTTGAACTTACTATCTAAGTTCTCAACTAGCGGCAGTTCATTAACAATGTTTTGAACCGCACCGTTGTTTGAACTAGCAACAACAATACTATTTTCGGTGATCTTGTCTGGAAGAATGCTGATTTCCTCACCGTTGCGTTTGATCGCCTTGTCATCTCCAAGACCAACGATGTCTCTAGCTTGCTCGACGACTAGTTCAGCAAAAATATCTTTCAGTAGCGTCGTCTTGCCAGTGCCTGGAGGGCCATTGACACTCTGAATCTGTTGCTTATCAGCTTCGGTCGCCATGGTTGCTATGTTAACTGCCGTCTGTTGCATAAAGGACAAGGCATATTTTGTTTCGCTCGGGAATCTGCCCAAAGGGTAGTTCTTAGGTTCCAAAATCTTTTTGAAAGCGTCAGGATTGAAACTTGGAGAATCCTTCTTGGAGTCCAGATTAATTCGTTCACCGGTTTGGTTGCCAAGCAAATATTGGCGCAAATTTTCACTATCAACGCCCTTGGCATATTCCAAGTCATTGATGAAGAACGAATGCAAGTTAGTAGCATCAGTCTCCAGGTTACGGACTACTTGGAACCGGCTTATTTCTTGCTTAAAGCCGCATTTAGCAAATACTTTTGCTACAGCTTCATTGAACTTCTCCCTCTTTTGAGAGCTATCAGCCTCATTGGCTTCTTCAAAAATCTTTTTGAGCTTATCATCCGTCAAGTCTTGCTCTACTGCTTGGAACGCGGTTTCGTTTGGTACCTTTTGTTCCTTGAGAATGTAGCTGCTCTCAGTATAGAAAGTTTTCTTATCATCAAAGTTCAAATCTCTGTCAAAATACAGAGCTAACGTGAACTTATTACCGTAGTTGATCGGTTCTACTGGGGCATCCAACTTATATTTACTCCGCAAGAAGTCGACCACCTTGGTGAAGTCGAAAATGTCGAAGTAAAGAACCAGCCCACCATTCTTTCCGATCTTGTTCTTGCTTAATTGCTTTTGGAACAAGTCATAGTAGTCTGCTTGGTTCAAATCATCGAATTTATACATCAACCTGTCCTTAAGATCAATGTCACCTTCTGAGAGGTGCTCAACCATGATCCAAGACTCGAGAATTTTCTCCTTATCAGCCATAATTATCTTTCCTCATTAATTTTATAGCAGTATGATTAATTCAAAAGAAATGAATATACTTAATCCACTTCTTTTATGCCGCATAAATCCAGCATTTTAGGTCATGATGCTATCTTTAACATCTTACTAGCTTTACTTTAAAGTTTTTCTGTTAAAAAAACAATATTAAATATCAAAAAATGACTTCGGTGTGATTACCGAAGTCATTTTGGCAGGTTATCTGCTAGTTCTTTTCGCTGGTCTGGCTATGAATGCCTTTTAAGTAGCTGTTCTCAACACGAAGGATACGGTTCTCACGTTGAAGGCTGTCACGTTCTGCCTTCAGCTCTTCTATCTCTAGATCCGTATGAATACTGTCTTTTGCTTTTTGGCGAAAGCGAAGAGTACAAAGCACAAGTGCTGTGGCTGACAAAACCAAACTGATAGCGCTCAAAATATACCTTACGTTACTACTCATTCTTTTCTCTCCGTAACAAATTCAAAAAAGCATTCCACCTTGCTCATGGTGAGATTGCTAGTCTTCAGACATCCACCTTTTTTAATCCTCAAAAAAGACCATCGCAATCAATTTTATCAGGACAGTCGCTATGATTGCATATGAGGCATTAATTATTACGCGTTTTTTCAGTTTTTCGCTCATCTTTTACTCCCCTTGTCAAATTCCTTTTTCTGACTAAAATAATACCGCAACAAGTGGCCAAAATGCAGCTTTGCCAATGATAGTATTTCACTTTTTATCACATTCATGTTATCTACTAATGAGGGGCAAAATTGTCCCTCTCATATTTCTTGTCATAGAATGAGATGAAATGTGGCATACCTAGCTTCAAAGGATAGCTAGATCTTAGCTGTCTTTGATTGCCACAATTCCTTAGCTGGAACGAAAAACGCGAAATTGGTTTAACCACCATTTATCGCGTTTTTTTGTGCGCTCAAATATTAGTGAGTAATCTTTACTCTACAACCCTGTCCTTGCCTGCTGCCTCTTCCAAAGCCTGCTGCAGGGCTGGGTCAACAGCGTGAAGATACAAGCCGTGAACTCCCCGGGTCAAGAGAACATTCAGTTCGTTTGGCAACAGATCTTCCGCAAAGTTTTCCTTAGTCCCATCCGCGAAAGTACGATACTGAACAGCATCTTTATTGCAGCTCTCTGCAGGAACATGGACAATTTTGCCATCCACCAGTTTAACAGAAGGTCCAATTTCAACACCAACATAGTTGAGGTCAAAGCCTTGGACTGTGTAGGTTGAACCGATCTCATCAATTGTCACTGGCTGTTGTGCCCACGACAGCTCCTTGTAGCTAACGCCATCGTCAGTTCTTCTCGGCTTTTCAACTTGGTAATTCCATGGCATCTTCCAGTCACCTTCACTGACTTGCCAGTATTTAGAGCCATCCTTTGGACTGCTCTGGCTGGAATATTCCCAGTCGTAAGTTGCAACCATCCGGCTTATACCATTATTTTGGTCATCGTTCTTTTTTTGGATGGCATTTTGCATATCTTGGGGCTTCTTGAAGACTTTGATTTCATATTTATTATCTTCCGGAACCTTGTCAATCAAACCCTCGTTAATGACATTATTCAACCATTCAATAGTCTGAGGCTCAGCATCGATCCGCATTTGGTTGTGCAAATGGATAACGTTCTCTTCTCCAATGCTGTCTATAAGTTTTTGGAATGAATTGCCTTGCCAAACTTGAGTTTTAGAAAGCACCTGCTTTTTATCATAAATGGCAACAACAATTTTTGCACGCTGGCGAATATCTGTCAGCATGTTAGCCGTATCTGAAGTGTAGCCTTGATTTTTCTGAGTTCTCAGCAGGTGCGCTTCATCAACAAATGCCACGTCTACCGGATCATCTGGGGAATAATGATTAATAAAGCTTGCTGGTTTAAGAACGCTCTTTTCATCCCCGATACCAAGCTTCTTAGCAATCTGCTGGTAAACTTTAAGTTGTTCATCATGGTTGACCATCATTGCCAAAGAGATCTTATTGCCATCTTTGCCAGTCAATTTAGCCAAGTCATAATAAACGTTGCTCATCAAGACGGTCTTACCAGCACCAGCATCCCCGGTAACTAAGATAAGCTTACCTGTCTCATTCTTATCCAAAGCCTCTTGAACGCGCTGAAGAATCAGATCCTTAGCCTTGTTCTGTTCCTGCGTCAATTTGTTAAAAGGCGAAGCTTTAAAAATCGCTGAATTTTCAATTTCTTTTCTGGCTGGAAAAAGATACTTGTAGTCTTTTTTCGCTGCTAAAGTATCCCAGATCTTATTGAAAATCGGCACAAACTCATCTTCTGTGTAATACATCCGCTGAGCGTTTTCACGGCGGTTATTTAAGTGAGAGACCGCATCGACACTACTCAAGTACTGCATCATGCGGTTTTCAATGTCCAGGGTTAGTGACTTGTTGAAGTGCTTATGGCCAATGACAAACATGTGGGCATTATTGGCGTTCTTCAAGCCCTGCCAGTCTGTTCTGCGTTCTGCATCCCCATTCAAGTGTTCCAGAGTACGCCGCTGAATATCAATGGTTTCTCCGACATAAACGGTATAGTCATGACGGTACTTGCTCTGCTTGCCCGGTTGGTCAATGATATAGACAGTCGGGTAATCGATCAAATATTCTTGATCTGCCTTGTCTGCGTATGCTTGACGAATCTCTTCATTGATTTGCTTAGCATTGTCGTCGCTATATTGAGTTTCGTAGATTATTGGTTCGTCAACTTTCATTTTGCTTCATCCTATCACATTGAATATGTTCTATAGCCTTTACTTTAAGGTGTTTTCGTTAAAAAGGCAATATTGTAGTAAAAAAATCCTTCTGGGGATTTTTCTAGAAAGATTACAGTTAATGCTTAATGCGCGCCATTTTTTTCAATCTATAACGGCCAAAAGGTTAATACCTGTGCTAAGATAAGCGTGTAATCAATTACCCGAGGAGAGATAAATTATGGCAACAATGTCAAACGGCATCATTGGTGATGCCAATTTAATAAATCTAAAAGAAATGCCTGTATAGAAGATCCGGTCAGAATTAACTGTGTTCATGACCCCAGATGAAAAAGTCATCCAAGCATTTAAAACGGTTCGTGACCAGGTAGTCTTCACGAACAAGCGTGTTCTCACCGCTAACGTGCAGGGGCTGACGGGAAAGAAAGTTTCGTACTTCTCTTATCCATATTCGAAGGTTCAGTATTTCGGCGTCGAAACAGCGGGAGTTTTGGACATTGATAGCGAACTGGTTCTCACTTTTAGTAATGGCTCAGTCCTTCAGTTCGATTTTAGATCGGAAGTAAACATAAGAGAAATCTGTGCAACGATTTCTCAGTATATTTTATAGAGTTGCCCCTCTAGCTATTCGCAACTGCTAATAAGCGCTACAGATGCTTCTCATTTTTCCTATACGTAAGCAAATAAAATAGTCCAGTTGATGCAAAGTCAACTGGACTATTATTTTGAATATCTCTACCTGTACATCGTAAGATCGATTTGTAACAAAATTGCTACTTGACTCACTAAAGGAAAACAAGTCCTAATCTTCTTCATAGTAGTAGTCATCCAGCTTGTAAGTCGTTACGGGATGAATCTTCAGTTGGTACTTTTCGATTAAGTCGGTCAGCGCCTGCCCATCAATCAACGTTACAGGCCGATCCCCCTGCACTGCCATAGCTCTTGCTTGAGGCGTAAAATAGCTTGTCGTAATAAAAATTCCATACTCAGCTTTTTGCAGGTACATCGAGCCAATGAAGTCCCTAATCTGAGCTTCTCCAACATTTGCTGAATCATATCGCTTACACTGGATCGCAACTCTACTAGTTCTAAAGTCATCTGATTGGAAATAACCAAAACCATCTAAGCCATGATCACCAGAAAGAGCAACTCCAATGCTCTTATCCATCTTTACGCCCATTTCAGTAACAAGTAAACGCGAAAAGCGTTCAAATTTTGCTGGACTAAACTTTTTGATTGCGTTCAGAAGCTCAGTCTTCCAAGCGTCATCGGCCTCATCTTGATCTGCTAATTCATCTAAAGCAGTATCGTCGTCAGTCTGTTCCGCTGTTTCAGCGTCCAGAGATTTGCTGAGCTCTGTCTTTTTCTTCTGGCTCTTAGCATGCTCTTCCCAGTACTTAGCTACTGCCTTATCCTGTTCTTTTGTTCGATAAGTTGAGAGATCAAAATTTATACCTAGTTGGCTTAACTCAACATCTTTGCCACGAGATAAAGCCTTCACCATTCCAGCAGCATACAAATTCTTGAAGCTAAAATTGAAGTCAAACATGAATGGACAGTATTCTTTACCTGATTTGGCACTGGTGACCATGCCATAGACGTCTTCTTGCGTGAAACCGTCATAGCCGTTGTCAGCGATCAGCCTTCTAATTTCTTTCCGACTACCACTGCCACCCATTTCTCTCAATGCTAAAACAATTGCTTTTTCCGCGCTTCTTCTTTCATATGTCATTTTTTCTACTCCAAAACCAAATTATTTTTTCTTTGACTTCATTATACCCTACCAACTACATTTTACTTGGTATGATCAGCCTCATCGCACACCTAGGAACTCTCCCTAAGCAATTAGAGAGAGCCATCATCTCCATTCCCCTACATCATCGTCTGCTCAATATAGTGCGCGATATTCTTCCCGGCACGGGCATCGCTTGGCGTCTTGGCCACCGTGGTGTTGTAGCGGTCATCGCCAAAGTAGGTCAGCCGGTAGTGCTTGCCGTCTTCTTCGATCCCAAAGCCGAAATCCTGCAGCGCTTTCCGGGTCTTGGCATCCATGATCGTGTAGTTCTTCAGAATCCTCTGAATCTCAGCCTTCTTTTTCCGGTAGACGCCTTGATAGTTATTTTTCTCGATCAGGTCTGAAAAAACATCGCTTCTTCTGCTACGTTTCGCAACCCCACGGTCTAGCTCATCAGCTAAGACCGACAGCACCAGCTCCTTGATCTCGCCTGGATAGAGGTCTTCCTCATCCCCCATGACCAAAACCGGCCGCTTGTCCATCTCGCCAAACTTACTGTGCAAACCCGCGTTTTCAGCCCGCAGTGCCTCATTCTCCTGGGTCAAGCTGTCAATCCGCTCCTGCAAAGTTTTCAGCTCATCATCAAATTCAGAGTAGACCTGTTCTTTCTCCGTTTCAGCCTGCTCCCGCTCTTCTCTCTGGCTCTCCAGCCGGTCCCTGGAAATTGCGTTTAAGACGCCATCCCAAGTATAAGCCCCATCTACCTGCTGGCAGTTGCAGTACGTCATAACCGCGTATATCACGATCTCCAACATATTTTTTCTCTGCACCGCGGAATCCTTATACCAAAAACGCTTCGGCTGAACGGCCTTGTTTGGATAGTAGACCCCTACTGCCCCGTAATGCTCATTCAGCTCTTTGCTTGCTTCGTCGTAGTTCGGACTCTCTTGAACCAGCACATGTGCCACGCCCTTGAGCTTGCTGGCCAGCAAATTCACGTCAACTGGATACTGTCCCCGCTTAGTGTTTGACACATACACCACCGGCAGCTGGTAGGACGACTCGCCCTTAATTACTTTCGCCAGCAGATCGGAGTTATTTTTGCCAACAGAAATCGGCTCTCTGGCAACCGCCAGATCCCCATCTGCTTGCAGATGCCCTTCCTCAATCAAAAAAGTCAAAAAGTGCGGGGTAGAAAATTCCTGGTCCAGGTCATTTGCATCCCCGGCGAAACTCCGGTCCAGCTGGATGTGCATCTTACCCGCGGCAAAATTCATTACATAATCGCTGTTCCAGATCCGGCCGTTTTCCTCAACTTTTTGATATCGGATAGCGACAGTATTGCCATTTCTGTACTCCTCGATCTCCAGCCAATGCTGGTCATCCCCGTACCTGACATTCATCTGCCCGTCCCAAACCAGACCCGGAATAATGTTCTCCTCGTACTGGCTCTCCTGGTTCCACTTGATCACCAACTGAATGAACTTTTCCTTAGTCAGCGTATCGTTAACATCAAGCATGGTCGAATACAGCAGCATATTTTTTCCCTCCTCTAAAGCAAAGTTAACGGTTACATTTCAATTATAGCCTATCAAACTGGAGTTTGCATCTACTCTATTAAAAAACTCTCTCTAAGCAAATAGAGAGAGTTAATTTGTATTGGAGAAAAAATGTACTTAAGTCAGAGCTGCCGGCTTAGAAGAAGAATGGCATCCAAGCGCAGGAGCGGAAGCAACGGTGCACTGCGAAGAATGGGCGGCAGCTGTAGCTGCGGTAACTGTAGTAGTGAACCCGGACAACTACAACCACAACGTAACGTTGGCAAGTTGGAGTAGTTGGCTTGCTTGGTTCAGTTGGAGCAGTAGGTGCAGTAGGCGCAGTTGGGGCGGTTGGAGCAGTTGGTGCAGTAGGCGCAGTTGGGGCAGTCGGTGCAGTTGGTGCCGTTGGTGCAGTTTCGGCAGTACCAGCAGTACCAGCAGTGCCTGCAGTGCTTGCAGTACCAGCAGTACCGGCAGTACCAGCAGTGCCAGCGGTACCGGCAGTACCAGCAGTACCGGCAGTGCCAGCAGTACCTGCAGTACCTGCAGTGCCACCAGTCGGAGCAGTTTCAGCAGTGCCTGCGGTTGGCGCAGTTGCTGCAGTTTCAGCAGTACCGGCAGTTGGAGCAGTGGCTGCAGTTTCAGCAGTAGCAGCAGTTTCAGCCAGGTCGCTAGCTAACTTCTCTGAAGTTGCCGCGGTTTCAGCCTTGCTTGCCGTGTCGGCAGTAGTAGCTTCGGAAGCTTGACTTGCCGTAGTCGCTTCGCTGGCTGTACTTGCTTCAGTAGCCTGACTTGCAGTAGTCGCTTCGCTGGCAGTCGTTGCTTCAGTAGCCTGACTTACAGTAGCAGCCGTGTCAGAACTAGTGCTAGTAGTCTGCTCAGTAGTAGTTTGCGCGCTTTGTACTTGCACGCCAGTCGTGTTCGACGCGTCGTTTACATCATCAGCCTTAACGCTGCTGCCAAAGGCAAAGAACATCCCTAAAGTGGCACTAGCCACCATTAAAGTTGACTTCCATTTTTTCATGAGACTTTCCTCCCGATTTTTCTCTTAATTCCATGTGTCGTCTTAACCCAGTTAGTCCGTCCGCTAATTTTTTTACAAAAAGCGATCACGATCGCCGGGTAAAGCAAGTAATTGTAAATAGCAAAAGTTATCACGGTCCAAACCAGCAAGCCATATTGCTTGCTCTGGCTTGCCCGCTGGTATTGCACGATGATGTAGGCGTTAAAGGTCAGATTAATCCCCACGATCACCGCTAATAGCCGCCAGTAGTCATAGAAATTGCCCAAGGTAAAGACCAAGACGGCCAGACTGGCAATACCCGTAAATAGCGTGACAAAAGGTATCAGCATGTAAAAAGTCATCTCCGCCTTAGCTGGCAGATTGATAAAAGGACTCCGCAGCACCCGGCTCCAGTAGCCAAAGAGGCAGTCAAGCCCGCCTTGCGTCCATCTGGCCCGCTGCTTGATAAAGGGACGGGGCTTGTCGATGGCCTCTTGATAAACCACCGCATCCCCGGCATACAAAGTCTTCTTCCCCTCCATCAAAAAGCGGGTACTGAACTCAAAATCTTCCAGCAAGGCGTTGCCCCATGGCCGCTGAGCCGTCACCGAGGAAACCCGGATAAACTGGCCATTTCCCGAAGCCGCCGCGTTGCCTAAGCGGTTTCTGGTATTCTGAATCCAGTCGTTGATGACCGTGAACTCAATGTCCTGCATGATCTGCAGCCAGTTTCTGGTCTCCAGCATCCCTACCCTGGTCTGGAGCAGGTCCAGTTTTTCATCCTGGGCAAAATACTGGATAACCTTCTGGTAGCTTTCTTCCGCCATGTAGGCATCCGCGTCCAAAACGCCGCAGATCAAATGATCCCGGTCCCTGCTACCTAAGACAACTTGCTGGTAGGCCCAGTTAAGAGCATTGCCCTTGCCTGTCTGGGCCTGGGGCAGCTGCCTTTGCAGTAGCTGGATTTTCCCGCCTGCCTGCTTGCTAAAGCTTTTGACCAGCAAGGCCGTGGCGTCACTGGACGCGTCATCGATGATGACCATTTTTACATTGGGCAAATTCGCCGTTTCCCTTAAAAACAGGCGCATAGTCTGCTCGATGATTCCTTCTTCATTCATGGCCGGGACCAGCAGGATCAACTGGTAGCCCTTGGCTAACAGGGGCTCAAGCTCAATTGACTTGCCGTTTTGCCCCGCCACCAGCAGCAAGAAGACCCAGAGGACATAAATGATAACGCCTGTTAGTGATATTTCAAAAATCGTCTGGTTGATAAATCAACACCCCCTTTGAAGTAATGGGGGCTACTTAACCTTAACAGCCTTGGCTGCAGTCGCCGCCGTAGCCGCGGTTGCGGCAGTGGCTGCTGTGTCAGCCGTTGCGGCAGTAGCCGCGGTAGCTGCAGTTGAAGCAAGAGATCCGTAGCCTGGGATACCCGGTTTGCCTGGAATGCCCGGCTTGCCCGGTACGCCTGGCTTACCTGGAACTCCTGGCTTGGCTGGGATACCTGGAATTACTGCCCAGCCTTCACCAAGGGCGCCGCCCCCTGCTGCTTTTTCAGCAGTAGCCGCGGTAGTTGCTACGTCAGCGTTTTTGGCAGTTTGCGCGACGGCTGCCGTGCTGCCAGCAGCTGCTGGAGTCAAGGCGTCCGCGATAGCACTCGGCAGGCCAGTTTGCGATAAGGCAATCAGGGATGCTGGAACAATAGCCAACTTAACAATCTTCTTGATGTTCATGTTTTTCCCTCTCCATCTCATCTCTATTAAGCAATGTTTCTATTCTTACTAAGGAATATTATAATAATCGTGGTTTTAGATTGCAATATCTGCATGAGAGTATAGCAAAAGAAGAAAGCTGTTTAATCATATTCTTACTTGAACCCCTTTCTCTCGCCTGCCATTCACTTTTTTACAGTCCTATACATTATTTATTGCTTATTGAATTTAACTTTTTCTGGTCAACCTGCTTCACCGTTATTATTTTTCGCGCAAAAAAATCCTCCAAGCTGCTTGCTTGAAAGGATTTGGGTAGATTTAGACAGATATAAAGTGCTTTATTGATTTTTTACAAAAATGATGTGACCCCCAAAATTGGGACAT
>NZ_JBKZCD010000021.1:0-33690 GCF_046938665.1 Lactobacillus delbrueckii subsp. bulgaricus | reverse complement strand
GGTGCTGACACGCCAACTTACAAGAACGATCCAGACGACCCAAGCAAGGTAGTTCCAAACGAACCAACTCCAGATGTACCAGGCTACAAGACTGACGTTCCAAAGGTAACTCCTGAAGATCCAACCAAGGATACTCCAGTGCCTTACACTAAGAACGAAACTCCAGCAGCTAAGTACGGCTTGACTGAAAAGTTCGTCGACGAAGACGGCAACGAACTGCTTCCAAGCGTAAATAAGGGTACTGACTACAAGACTGGTGACTCTTACGACGTAACTAAGGACGCTAAGGTTGTTGAAGGCTACGTACTGGTTAAGACTACTGACACGACTGGTACTTTCACTGATGGCAACAAGACTGCAGTCTTCACTTACAAGAAGATCGGCAAGATCGTTCCGGTAGATCCAAGCGGCAACCCAATCCCAGGTGCTGACACGCCAACTTACAAGAACAATCCAGAAGACCCATCTAAGGTAGTTCCAAACGAACCAACTCCAAACGTACCAGGCTACACGACGGATGTTCCAAATGTAACTCCAGAAGATCCAACTAAGGATACTCCGGTGCCTTACACTAAGAATACGACGCCTTCAACTCCAGAAGTGCCAAGTACTCCGGAAACTCCTTCTAACCCAGAAGTGCCAAGTACTCCGGAAACTCCTTCTAACCCAGAAGTGCCAAGTACTCCGGAAACTCCTTCTAACCCAGAAGAACCAACTACTCCGGACACGCCAGAAGTACCGAGTCAACCACAAGAGCCTGCATCACCATCAGGCCAAAATAACCCGCAGGTTCCAAGTCAACCAGCTAAGCCTGCAACGCCAAAGCAAACCACATTTGCTCCTAACAGCGGCAAGAAGACTCCTGCTCAAGGCAAGACTGCTACTGCAAGTCAGCTCCCACAAACTGGGGCAGACGAAGAAAAGGCTAGTCTGCTGAGCGCAGTAGGTCTGGGAGTAATCGCTCTGACTTCACTCTTTGGCCTCTTGGGCGGTAAGAAGCGCAAGCATTAAGAAAAATTCCCGACTATAATCTTATTTATCTCTTCTAAGCACGCAAAAAGTAACGGCGCCAAGACCACTCGGTCTTGACGCCGTTTTCTGTTGCTTTTTCAGCAACTTTCAGAAAACGCTAGACAGCTAACGAACAGCTGCTTATAATAATAGCTAGACAACTAACGAAAATGATGAATAGCTAAAGAATGTAGAGAAGAAAGAGAATGGGGGACAGGATGGAGCCAATCCGTAAATTGATCAAGCAGGCGGCTAAGGGGATCGACCAGCACTCCAGCGACTTTGCCAAGGAGATGAAGTTAACCCGGGCGCAGATGGCAACGATCGACTTCCTTGGTAAGCAGCCGGGCCAAATGGCCAAGCAGCGGGTGATCGAAGAAGAGTTTGCCATCAAGCGGTCAACGACCACCATCATGCTCCAGCGCATGGAGAAGAGGGGGCTGGTGAGCCGGCTGCCAGATCCAGCTGACAAGCGGCAAAAGCTGGTCAAGCTGACTGATGAAGCTAAGGACCTGCTGCCTGGAATCCAGGAAGAAATAAAAGATGATGTCCTGGAACTCCTGGACCACTTCAGTCAAGCTGACTTGGACACGGTTCGCCGTTTCTTAAAATATATTGCAGAAAAGGGGTAAAGAAATTCTATGAATTCAAAAATTCCTAACCGAGTCTACGCGGCAATCTTAGCCACTGGACTAATGTCCTTTAGCGGAGTCCTGGTGGAAACAGCAATGAATGTTGCCTTTCCAACCCTAATGCGGGAGTTTGGTCTGGCGACCAACACCGTTCAGTGGATGACTTCGATCTACCTTCTGGTTATCTCCGTTATCGTGCCGCTTTCCGCTGTTTTGAAAAGCTCTTTTCAGACTAAGCAGCTCTTTGTCACGGCCAATTTGCTCTTTTTCGCCGGCACCTTCCTGGACGCTTTAGCTCCAAATTTCGCGATTTTGCTCTTGGGCCGGGCTATCCAAGGTCTGGGCACCGGGATCGCCTTGCCTTTGATGTTCAATATTATCTTAGAGCAGGTGCCAGCTGACAAAATTGGCCTCATGATGGGCTTTGGCAACTTGATCACTGGCGTTGCTCCTGCTCTTGGCCCGACCTTCGGGGGACTCATCATCAACAACCTGGGCTGGCGCTATGTCTTCTTTTTCTTGCTGCCTTTGATCATCTTGTCTCTCTTCCTGGGCCTTTACGGCATTCAGCAGAAGTCCAAGATCGTTAAGATTAAGCCGGACTTCTTGAGCATTGTCTTTATCGCTATCCTCTTTGCCGGTGTCATTTATGGCTTCAGCAACCTTTCATCAGGGAAGTTGCTGACTAACCTGTTTCCGATTTTTATCGGTCTCTGCTCTTTGGGCTTCTTGCTTGGCCGGTCCAAAAAGCTGGCTCAGCCGATCCTGCACTTTGAAATCCTCAAGAATAAATCCTTCAGCGTGCACTTGCTGGGCTTTCTCATGATCCAGCTCTGCTCTTTGGGCAACGCCTTCCTGCTGCCTAACTACGTCCAGCTGGTTAACCAGTCTACGGCTACTGTTGCTGGTCTGGTTACCATGCCGGCTGGCATTGTCGGGGCCTTGATGAGCGTGGTTGGAGGCCGCCTCTATGACGACAAAGGGGCCCGCTTCCCAATCATTACCGGGGCCAGTCTGATGGCTGCCGAGCTGATTGCCTTTGCCTGCTTGTCCCAGCAGATGTCCGATCTTGTAATTTCACTGGTCTATATCATCTACATGACCGGGATGGGGATGAGCATTGGCGCCATTATGACCAATGCCTTGGCCAGCCTTAAGCCGGAATTCTCCGCGCAAGGCAATGCCTTCTTAAATACCATCCAGCAATTTGCCGGCGCCATCGGGACTTCGCTGACTTCAGCTATCGTGGCCCTCAGCCAAGCCCAATACGGGTCAAAGGGCCCGCGGCCAACAGCAATCGGTACTCAACACGCCTTTATATTCCTGGCCGTAATCGTGATCATCCTCTGGCTCATGTTCTACAAGAAGGTGAAAACAGAAGGCGGATCTAAATAATTAACGAACTAGCAAAAACTGCTAAAATACTTTATATAGGTATTTTGACAGTTTTTATTTTGTAAGGAATGACAATGAACAAGAAGAAGTTACTTTTAATCGATGGCAATTCCGTGGCCTTCCGGGCCTTTTTCGCCATGTACCAGCAGCTGGACAAGTTTAAGAACCCTGAAGGCCTCCACACCAACGCCCTCTATGCCTTCAAAAACATGCTGGACGTGGTCTTGAAGCAGGAAGACCCAAGCCATATCCTGGTGGCCTTTGACGCCGGCAAGACTACCTTCAGAACCGCCATGTACAAAGATTACAAGGGCGGCCGGGATAAGACCCCAGCCGAACTCTCTGAGCAGCTGCCTTACCTGCGGGAAATGCTCAAGGACATGGGAATCAAGAGCTACGAACTGGCCAACTATGAAGCCGACGACATCATCGGCACCATGGCTAAAAAAGGAGCCGAAGCTGGCTATGAAGTGGCTGTTGTTTCCGGGGACAAGGACTTGACCCAATTGGCTAGCGATCACGTTACCGTCTACGTGACCAAGTCCGGGGTAACCAAACTGGAAGCCTTCACTCCAGAGCACATGAAGGAAGTCAACGGGGTGACCCCGACTGAATTCATCGACATGAAGGCCCTGATGGGGGACCCGTCTGACAACTACCCAGGCGTGGCCAAGGTCGGCCCCAAGACTGCCTCTAAATTGATCCAGGAATACGGCAGCGTGGAAAACTTGTATGACCACGTTGACGAGATGAAGAAGTCCAAGCTGAAGGAAAACTTGATCGCCGGCAAGGACAATGCCCTTTTGGGTAAAAAGCTGGCGACTATCAACTGCGCCAGCCCGGTGGAAGTGACCCTTGCTGACCTTGAATACGAGGGCAGCAATGTCGATGACCTCCGCCGCTTCTATGAGAAGATGAACTTCCGCCGCTTCCTGGCTGACTTAGCCCAAAAAGGGGAACTGACCGAAAGCAAGATGGAAGTCAAAAAGCAGGATTATACCGTTCTCAGTGCTGACAACTTGGACCAGTTGCCAAAGGCTGAAGAAGTCACTTTCTACTTGGCCATGTTCGGCGACAACTACCACCTGGCTGACTTCGCTGGCTTTGCCTTGAGAATTGCTGACCAGACCTTTGTCAGCCGGGACGTCTTCCTCTTGCAGGAAGCGCCCTTGAAAGAAATGCTGGAAGATCCGGCTGTCAACAAGAACGTCTTTGACTTAAAGCGGACCACTTACGGCCTCTACCGGCTGGGGATGAAGGCTGAAGGCTTATCCTTTGACCTGCTCCTGGCTTCTTACCTGGTTGACAATGAGAAAAATTCCAATGACCTGGGTGAACTGGTTCAAGGCTACGACTACTATGACTTGAAGACCGACCTAGAAGTCTACGGGAAGGGGAAGAATGCCAAGATTCCAGAAGACGATGCGGTCTTCTTCAACCATCTGGCCGGCAAGACCGCGGCGATCGCGGCTTTGAAGGACAGCCTCTTAAAGCAGTTAAAAGACCACGAGCAAGACGACCTTTACGACTCAATTGAACTGCCAACGGCCAGAGTCCTGGCCAAGATGGAAATGAACGGGATCAAGGTCCAGCCTTCCCGCTTGAAGGAACTGGAAAACGACTTTGCTGTCCGTTTAAAGGATCTGGAAGAGAAGATCTACAAGGAAGCCGGGGAAGAATTCAACTTGAATTCACCAAAGCAGCTGGGGGTTATCCTCTTTGAAAAGCTGGGCCTGCCAGTCATCAAGAAGACTAAGACCGGCTACTCCACTTCAGTTGAAGTCTTGAACCAGTTGAAAGAGCAGAGCCCGGTTGTCAGCGACATCCTGGAATACCGGCAGATCGCCAAGATCCAGTCTACCTACGTTAAGGGCCTCTTAGACGTCATCGATGAGCGTGACGGCCGCATCCACACCCGCTACCTGCAGACTTTGACGGCAACTGGCCGCCTGTCTTCAGTTGACCCTAACCTGCAGAACATCCCAACCAGAACGGAAGAAGGCAAGCAGATCAGAAAGGCCTTTGTCCCATCAAGCCCGGATGGCTATATCTATTCTTGTGACTACTCCCAAATCGAGCTCCGGGTCCTGGCCCATGTCTCAGCCGACCCGAACATGCAGGAAGCCTTCAAGACTGGCTACGACATCCACGCCCACACGGCCATGAAGATCTTCCACTTAAATAGCGTTGACGAAGTAACGTCTTTGCAAAGACGGCGGGCCAAGGCGGTCAACTTCGGGATCGTCTACGGGATCTCTGACTACGGCCTGTCTAAGAACCTGGACATCTCCCGCAAGCAGGCCAAGGAATTCATCGACGAATACTTTGACCAATACCCAGGCATCCAGGCCTACATGGACCAGGCCGTTAAAGACGCCAGAGAAAAGGGCTACGCGGAAACCATCATGCATCGCCGCCGCTATCTGCCAGACATCCACGCCAAGAACTTCAATGTCCGCTCTTTCGCGGAAAGAACGGCAATCAACTCCCCAATCCAAGGGTCAGCCGCCGACATCATGAAGATTGCCATGATCAACATGCAAAAGAAGCTGGATGAACTGGGATTAAAGACCAAGATGGTCGTCCAGGTCCACGACGAATTGATCTTTGACGTGCCAGCTGATGAACTGGAAACGATTCAGAAGATTGTCCCGTCAGTCATGCAGTCCGCCGTTAAGTTGGACGTGCCTTTAGTCGCTGACGCCGGCTGGGGCCATGACTGGTATGAAGCAAAGTAGGAGGTAAAAAATGCCAGAAATGCCAGAAGTTGAAACGGTCCGCCGGACCCTGCGGCCCTTGGTCGTGGGCAAGACGATCGACCATGTCGATATTTGGTACGACAAGGTCATCACCGGCGACCCGGAAACTTTTAAAAGGGAGTTAAAGGGCAAGACCTTTACCGCTGTTGACCGCTACGCCAAATTCCTCCTTTTCCGTTTGGGCGACTTGACTGTTGTTTCCCATTTGCGGATGGAAGGCAAGTACCATTTAACGACCTGGGATGCACCGGTAGACAAGCATGAGCACCTGCAGTTTGCCTTTACTGACGGGTCTGCTCTGCGTTACGCGGATGTCCGCAAATTTGGCCGCCTGCAGCTAGTGGAAACTGGAACTGAATTCCAGGTCACAGGCCTAAAGAATTTGGGCGTTGAAGCTGATACTCCGGCCTTTAGCTTGGACTATTTTGCAAAAGGCTTGAAGAAAAGGAAAACAAACATCAAGAGCCTGCTCATGAGCCAGACCTTGGTGGCAGGTCTGGGAAACATTTATGTTGATGAAGTCCTCTGGCAAAGCCGAATCAATCCCTTAACGCCGGCTAACGAATTAAGCAAGGACCAGGTTAAGCGCCTCCACTCAGCCATCAATGGAACCATAGAAGAAGCTATCAAATACGGCGGCACCACCGTCCACAGCTTCTTAAATGCGGAAGGGGAGTCCGGCCATTACCAGGAAAAGCTTAAGGTTTATGGTAAAGAGGGCCAGCCATGCCCTCGCTGCGGGGAGAACTTTGTCAAGATCAAGATCAGCGGGCGGGGAACTACCTACTGCCTGCATTGTCAAAAGAGGTAAAGGTTTAGATGACTTTTTATCTGGGACTGACCGGCGGGATTGCCACGGGTAAGTCAACCGCCAGCCGGATATTAAAAGAGCTGGGCTGCCAGGTTATTGACAGTGACTTGATCGCCCACCAGCAGGCCGAAGTTGGCCAGGTCTCCTGGCAAAAGATCTTAAAAGAATTCGGACCGGACTTCTTCAATGAAGATAGAAGCCTCAACCGCAAGAAGCTTGGCCGGTATGTCTTTGCCAATCCTGATGCTTTAGCCAGATTGTCAGAAATTACCCAAGGCGAAGTCTTAAAAGAAGTTCAAAAAGAAATGCAGGAAAGCCAGAAATCTGTTTGCGTGATCGATGTGCCCCTGCTCTTTGAAGCCGGCTGGCAGGACTACTTTGATGCTGTCCTCTTGATCGCGGCGCCGGAAGAAGTGGAACTAGAACGCTTGATGGCGCGGGACGATTTAAGCCAAGCAGAAGCTAAAAGGCGGATGCAGGCCCAGCTGCCATTAGGGGAAAAACGCCTGTTGGCTAGCTATGTCCTTGAAAATACTGGTACAATAGAAGAACTAAGAGATAAATTGAGCAATCTGCTGAAAACTATCACGTGAAAGGAGCTTCTCTATGCTTTGTCCAAATTGCCATCAAAACGCCTCCCGGGTCATTGACTCCCGGCCCACTGACGAAGGGCGGACCATCCGCCGGCGGCGGGAATGCGAAAACTGCGGCTACCGCTTTACGACTTTTGAACGGGTGGAACAGTCACCCCTTTTGGTGATCAAGAACGACGGCACCAGAGAGGCCTTCAGCCGGGAAAAGATCCTGAACGGGGTGGCGGCTGCCTGCCAGAAGCGGCCGGTTACCAGTGAACAGCTCAACAAGCTGGTCGACAATGTTGAAAACCGGATCCGGGCTAAGGGAGTCAGCGAAATCTACTCCAAGGAAATCGGGGAACTGGTTATGGACCAATTAGCCGACATCGACGACGTGGCCTATATCCGCTTTGCCTCCATCTACCGCCAGTTCACTGACATGTCCAGCTTCATGAAGACCATGGAGGACATGATGGACCGGCACAGCAAGGCCAAGTAGTCCATGTACGAAAATTCCAATCCCCGCCTCAGGTACGTCGTTTTAAATGAGCTGACCGACCAGTCTGGGCAAGGGCAGGTCTTAATCAAGCTCTATCAGCCTTTGATCGGGGCTTTAGGGGTTGCTCTTTACCAGACCCTGGTCCAGGATTTTGATCCTTACCGGTCTTTGTCGGCTTCAAGTGCCCTGTACAGCTTGCAAGAAGACCTGGACTGCAGCCTCCGCCAGCTCTGGCAGGCCCTGCATAAGCTGGAAGCTGTGGGGCTCTTAAAGACCTATATCAGCCACAATCTCCGCTTGGGGGATATCCTGGCTTTTAAGCTGCATGCGGTGCCAGAGGCCAGTGAGTTTTTCAACACTTCGCTTCTGGCCAGCCTCTTAAAAGAAAAAGTTGGCGGGGTCCGCTTCAGCCAGCTGTCCCGGGAATTTGCCAAGCAGGCCCAGGTCAAGGAGCGGCAGCTGGATAATTTAGAAGAAGTCTCAGCTTCTTTCTTTGAAGTCTTCCGCCTGCCGGAAAATGAGGCTATCAATCCTTCGGAAGACGTCCAAAAGGCGGCTGAAGAAAATGCCAGCCAGAAGGCGGAAGAAGCCCAGGTCAACTTAAAGCAGATCGACTGGCAGTATTTGAAAGACCGCTTCGCGACTTACCAGATCCCGGAAAGCGAGATCGACCGGCAAAAAGACGAAATCCGGTCCATCATGGAGCTTTACGGCTTAAGTGAGGAAGAGTTTATCAACGAAACCCTGCCAACCCTGCATGGCAGCTACCAGCTGGACGCCGCGGCAATTAGAAAGAGCCTCAACTATAACTATAAGGCTGACCACCGCCGCAAGCAGGTGATTGAGCGGCAGGAAGAAAAGCAAGACCGGCCAAACGTGGACCAGCAAGACCAGCAGCTTTTAGACCTAGTTACTTCTAAATCGCCGATTAATTTTTTGGATGACATGAAGCAGGAGAAGGGTGGCTTTACCACGGCCAGAGAGCGGCAGATCGTCAATAACCTGGACGGGCAGATTCGCTTAAACCATGGCTTGATCAATGTTCTGGTCTACACCTGCCTCAACTACCAGCCGGTTTTGACCCAGGATTTAGCCTACCGGATCGCCAACGACTGGCTGCAAAAGGGCATCACGACTCCGGAAGCGGCCATCAAGCACCTGCGCGACGGGAAGAAGCAGGCCCCGGCAGGGCAAAAGAAGAACTACCCGGCATATTCAAGCGGCCGGCGGCTTGAACAGGGGACTGACTGGAACAAGAAGCAGTTTGTCCAGCCGGTCAACATTTCTGATGAGGACCTGCGGAAGATGCTGCAGGGGCCGGACAAGAAAGACAAGTAAGGGTGATTAGATGAGAGCAATTGGCGACATGTTGAGTGACGCGGCTAAGGCCGCGGCAGCCAAGAACGGGCAGGATTTTTCGGCGGAATCATTTGAAAAGATAAAAAAGCAGGTCTTTACTGACCCCGACGTCCGGGCCTTTCTGACGGCCCACCAGGACCAGCTGACCAAGGAGAGCGTGGACGCCAGCTTTGCCAGCCTCTATGAATACTGCCGGCAAAAAGATGGTCATGACAAGGTGATCAGCGGCTATTTGCCCCAGCTTTTCATGGAGGGTCCTTTAATCGGGATCCGTTACCAGGCCAGCCAGGACAAGCAGCGCCGGGACAAAGAAGCAGCAGCCAAGCGGCGGATTGAGTTGATTGACCTGCCGGAGAAATTGCGCCGGGTCAAGCTGGAAGACTTGGATATGGCCGATGACCGCAAGCAGGCCCTGTTTGAAGTGGGGGCCTTTTTGCAGGCTTACCAGAGCAATCCCCATGCCAGGGGCCTCTATTTAAGCGGGGACTTCGGAGTCGGGAAGACCTACATTTTAGCGGGCCTGGCCAACCGGGTAGCGGAAATGGGCGGCAGGGTGATCTTTTTGCACATGCCGACCTTTATCGCTGGTTTGTCCAGCCACTTCGGCGACAACAGCCTGCAGGCGGAAATCCAGCGCCTGGCGGCTTGTGATGTCTTGATTTTGGACGACATCGGGGCCGAGACCCTCAGTCCTTGGTCAAGAGACGACGTTTTAGGCGTGATTCTCCAGGCCCGGATGGACAATGACCTGCCGACCTTCTTCAGCTCCAACTTTGACATGAAGACCCTGGAGAGCCACTTCAGCGCGACCAAGAACGCTGATGACCCGGTCAAGGCGGCCCGGCTGATGCAAAGGGTCCGCTATTTGGCTAAAGAAGTGGTCGTTTACGGGAATAACCGCCGCCTGCCTTAGATTTTTTTGAAAAAAGTGGCAAAAAAGCCTTGTCTTATTTGGGCAAGGGGGTATAATCGAAAAGTAAATAGAAGACATGATTCCTCCCGCTTCAGAGAGAGGGGCCCAGTTCTGAAAGCCCCCATTTGGGAGGAACCCCACCTTCTATGATCCCAAAAGATAAATGACAAGGTTGGACGCCGTTATCAGTCCAATAAGAGAGGCCTTTTAGGCCTGAATTTTGGGTGGAACCACGATGATTAATCGTCCCGAGCACGTGTATTTGTGCTCGGGACTTTTTTGTTTTTGGAGGATTTAAACCAATGAGTTTTGCTTTGACTCTGCCAGATGGCTCAAAGAAAGAATTTGACGCAGCTGTTTCCGTTGCTGACCTTGCTTCCAGCATCTCAACTTCCCTGGCTAAGAACGCCGTTGCCGGCAAGGTTGACGGGGAAATCAAGCCCCTTGACTTCCAGCTGGACGCTGACCACGAAGTTGCCATTTTGACTAACAAGGACGCTGAAGGCCTGAGCGTCTTGCGGGCAACTGTTGCCTTCGTTTTGGAAGCCTTGGTCAAGGACAAGTATCCGGAAATCAAGCTGGGCCAAGCGGAAGTTTCAGCAGACGGCTTCTTTATCGAAACTGACAAGGAAGACCAAATCAAGGTTACTGAACTGCCAGACTTGGAAAAGGCCCTGCAAAAGGCAATCAAGAATGGCGAAGCTATTGAACACGTACAAGTAGCCAAGAGCGAATTAGCTGAAGCCTTCAAGGACGACCCATACAAGAGCGAACTTTTGGCCATGGAAGGCGACTTAGTTGACGCCTACAAGCTGGGCGATTTCATCGACTTTGGCTTTAGCGCCCTTTTGCCAAACACTGGCAAAATTAAGAAGTTCAAGCTTTTGTCAGTAGCTGGTGCTTACTGGAAGGGCAAGAGCTCAAACCCAATGTTGCAAAGAATCTTCGGGACTGCCTTCTTTAAGGAAGCTGACCTGGAAGCTGACCTTAAGCGGCGGGCAGAAATCAAGGAAAGAGACCACCGGACTATCGGCCGGGACCTGGACCTCTTCTTCGTTGACCCTAAGGTTGGGGCTGGTCTTCCTTACTGGATGCCAAAGGGGGCTACTATCCGCCGGATTATTGAACGCTACATCGTGGACAAGGAAGTCGCAGCCGGCTATGAGCACGTTTACACTCCAGTTTTGATGAACCTGGATGCCTACAAGACTTCCGGCCACTGGGCTCACTATCGGGAAGACATGTTCCCGCCAATGGACATGGGTGAAGGTGAAATGCTGGAATTGCGGCCAATGAACTGCCCATCCCACATCCAAATCTACAAGCACCACATCCGCTCATACCGGGAACTGCCAATCCGGATTGCTGAATTGGGGATGATGCACCGGTATGAAAAGTCTGGTGCCTTGTCCGGTCTGCAACGTGTCCGGGAAATGACTTTGAACGACGGCCACACTTTTGTAGCTCTGGACCAAGTTCAAGAAGAATTTGCCAGAACTTTGCAAATCATCATGGACGTTTACCACGACTTCGACATCAACGACTACTACTTCCGTCTTTCATATCGTGACCCAAAGAACACTGACAAGTACTTTGCCAACGATGAAATGTGGGAAAGAAGCCAAAGCATGCTGAAGGCAGCCATGGACGATATGGGTCTGGACTACGTTGAAGCTGAAGGTGAAGCTGCCTTCTACGGTCCAAAGCTGGACATTCAAACTAAGACTGCCTTGGGCAATGACGAAACCATGTCAACCATCCAACTGGACTTCATGCTGCCAGAACGCTTTGAATTGTCATACATCGGCGCTGACGGCGAAGAACACCGTCCAGTTATGATCCACCGCGGGATCGTTGGTACGATGGAACGCTTCATCGCTTACTTGACTGAAATCTACAAGGGTGCTTTCCCAACTTGGCTGGCACCTGTTCAAGCTGAAATTATTCCAGTTAACCTGGACGCTCACTCAGACTACGCTAAGAAGGTTCGCGACGAATTGCGGGCTAAGGGCTTCAGAGCTGAAATCGACTTCAGAAATGAAAAGTTGGGCTACAAGATCCGTGAATCTCAAACCCAAAAGGTACCTTACACTCTGGTACTAGGCGATGATGAAATGAAGGCCGGCACGGTTAACGTTCGTCCTTACGGGACTGAAGAACAAAACTCCGAAAGCCTGGCTGAATTCATGGACAAGTTGAGCAAGGACGTAGCAAACTTCTCCCGCGAAGACTAATTCCTTCCTTATAAAATTGCACCCTTTCTGACATAAAAAACATCCTGTCTCAATTCTGAGGCGGGATGTTTTTGCGTATGTACTTCTCTATTTGGATTTACATCATGTCGAAGGTAATTAAGTGGCAGTCGACTTGCTGGGCTAGCTGGCGGCATTTGTCAGTAAAGCCGGTCTTGGAGAAAAGATAGTAATTTTTCTTAGCAGCAGGAAAAAGGCTGCTCCGGTAGATGAGAGTTTTGAGAATATCCTCGGAGATCGGTTCGTTCTTCCACTTGCATTCGCCAAAGTAGCCGTTCAGCTTTTGGTCATCGAAACCGACAATGTCCATTTCGACTTGCTTCTTTTCCTTGGGATCCGGCCCCCACCAGTTGCCTAAGTTGACAAAAGGCTCTGGCACCAGGTCTGGATCAAACAGCTTGGACCAGAGGTATTCTTGGGAGAGTTTTTCAAATTCTGGTCCCATGAAGTGGGGGAGCTGCTTAATGATGTAGTCTAAAATTGGCTCGGTAATCCCCCGTTCGATAAAGCTGACCCGTTTGCCGACGAAGGTATACCAGAAGCGGAACATGCCATCTTTGATGGCATAGATGGTCTTTCGGCTTCTGGCCTTATCAAGTTCCGTAACCGGCACCCGTTTTTCGACAATGCCCAGGTCGATCAAATTGTCCAGGTAAGGGCTAAGGGCCCCGCTGGCAATACCAGTTTTAGTTGAAATCTCTGACTGCCGGCTGGCCCCGGCCGCGATGGCACTGATGATGGAGCTGTAGCTTGCCGGCTCGCGTAGTTCTTGATTGAGCAGACTCATCGGTTCGGCATAGAGCATGGCGCTGGTTGTCAGAAAGTTGTCCTTGATGTTCTCCCTAAGGGATTTTTTTGGAGACATCAAGGACAGGTAGAGGGGAATTCCGCCAGTGATGGCATTGAGTTCAAAAACTTCTTCCTTATTTAATTGCGGGAAAAATTCTTCGGCATCATGCAGGCTGAAGGGCTTCAGCTTAAACTGGGCAGTTCTGCGGCCATAAAGCGGGCTCTTGTAGCCAAGGACCTGCTTTTCCATGAAGGACATGGAGCTGCCGCAGAGGATAAGAAAGAGTTTGTTCTGTTTAAA
Source organism: Lactobacillus delbrueckii subsp. bulgaricus (assembly GCF_046938665.1). Classification (GTDB taxonomy): domain Bacteria; phylum Bacillota; class Bacilli; order Lactobacillales; family Lactobacillaceae; genus Lactobacillus; species Lactobacillus delbrueckii_C. The sequence goes on along the minus strand of NZ_JBKZCD010000021.1, from coordinate 20,394 downwards.
ATAGTGATCGATGTAGGATTGCAGCATTGAACTGATTGGCGGATAGGCTTTCGCCAGGTAAGGGAATTCATCGATGACCAAGATCAAGCGGTCATTTTTCTCAGAGAGATGAACGAGATATTTGAAGGCCTGCTCAAAGGAGGCAAAATTAGGTCCGTCCAGATAGCTAGGATCTTCGTAGGCGTGAATCGCGTCAGAAAAACGGGCCAGGTTTTCCAAGGCATTTTCTTCAAGACCAGTAAAATAGATGGCCCGCTTGCCTTTAAGAAATTGGTTGATCAAGCTGGTTTTCCCGATACGACGGCGGCCATAGATGACTGCAAATTGAAAGCTGTCTTCTTGATAGAGCTTATTCAAAGCTGTAAGCTCTTGATTTCTACCGATAAACATTGAAACACCTCGTTAGCAATAATACAGTTTACAATATTATACTTTACAAGTTTACGATATACAAGTTTACGATATTGTTAATTGAGGAAATTGAAGTGATAAAAAATCCTGTCTCAACTCTGAAGCGAGATTTTTTGCGTATACAAGGACATATTTCAGATGAATGATTGATAAAAGCGAATGGAGAGTTTCCTTGATTAGTATGGCTATATATGATAATTTCAAAAGAAAGCGAATTAAAGAGATGAGAAAAGGGGAGGAAGAAGGAAATATGAAGCAGATTGTTGTGAAAGTTCTTGCAAATACGTTGATTCTGTTCATTTTGAGTTATGTTGTTGATCGTTTGACCCACCACAATAGCAACTACTGGAACATTATTCCAATATCACTGGCAGGCTTAGGCAGTTATGAGCTTTTGCGGAGTGATTCTGTGTCTGATAGAGTCAAAAAGATTATCAATTGGATCACATTTGCAGCTGGAGTTATATTGGCGGCTGTTCTTATATACGTCAGCATGATGGAGTAGATTAATAACATGCTTCATCAAAATATTTCTTAAGTATAAGGAGTATTCATTCTAATATACAAGTATATTTTTGCAGAAAATATTGCTTAAAAAGTATAATATAATTATTGACCAGAAAATATGGGGATGGTAAACTTAGATAAATCAAAAATTACAAAAAAAGGAGATTATTATGAATAAGATTAAAAGCTTTGCAGTGGCAGTTTTTGCCACTACAGCCATTGCGTTTTCAGCTGTTCCAGTTCTGGCTTCATCATATGTAATTAATGCACAAGGTGGTACTTGGAATTATGGTGTTGGTTCAAAGTATGTTTGGTCATATTACTCTCATAGTTCAAAGACCCACAAGGCATCAGTTGAGGGGAAGTATTATGTGACTAGTGGCTGGATCAAGGCAAAAACTCAAGCACGTGCATCAGCAGCAAAAGCAGCAGCCGGTAACCAAAGCTACTACGATGTAAAATAATTGTTGCGAAAATAACTCACAGTAGTGATTGCTGTGAGTTATATTTTTAAGGATGGATATGATTTCGAAAATTAAAAACACCTTGTTCGCGGCAATTGTCGTCGTTCTCTCCTGGCTCTTGCTCAGCCTGGTGCAGGACTATGACTTGCAGAGCATCCCAAATCTGCACCAAGTCGTGTCGATTACGTCGTGGGACAAGAAAAAGTCGAAGAAAGAGATCTACCAGCTCTTGGCTAAAGATGCCAAATCAGCTGGAATCGACCTGGTCAAGCTGCGCTTGCTCGACCAGGACGGTAAAAATACCAAGCTGGTCTACAATTTTAATTCCAGCAGCAAGACACAATATTCCTGGCGGAAGAACAGCCAGGTCAAACGTCTAAGCAAGAGCGAATTGATGCTTGAGGACGTTTTAGGCAACTACTACACCAATGCCACAACTGCCCAATTTGCCTCTTTAGCCTCTGACTTAAGCGAGGCAGGTTTACAGGTAACGGTTTACAAATCTTCCTTTAAAGATGAACTCTTGAACAATACGGTTTATCAAGACGGACTCCTGGTCTTCTCCAGCTTGCTGGGGATGCTCTTGATCATCATGATTCTGGACAAGTCCTTCCGCTACAAAGAGTACGCGATCTTACAGGTCAATGGTCTAAGCTCTGGGAAAATCTTCCGCCGCGACTTCGCAAAAGAAATTCTTCCTTTTATATTGACGATTCTCCTGCCCTTAATCGTCTTTAGCCTCCTGGCCACTAGATCATTAAACGGTCAGGGCAGCCTCTTTTACATTAAGGCGATCTGCCTGCTTCTCTTGGCATTATCTGTAACTTACTGGATCTTTGACTTCATCTCCTATGTCAGCCTGGCCTTGATCAAGCCTTACGCGGCCATCAAGGGTCAGTTTGCCGGCAAGGGCTTCTTATACTTAGGCTATGTTTTAAAAATCGCCATCGTGCTCCTGCTCGGTGTAAACTTAGCCAGCTTAGGGCAAAAATACTCTGCTTACCAGCAGGATAAACAAATCATGCAGATCTGGCAAAAGAAGCCAGCCAGCTACATTGCCAACCTTGGCCAAGTTGACCAGGGCAACGAAAAGCGGGTGAAGGAAGTTGACCGGAAGGTGCACCGCCTGGTGGCCAGCGACAAGCAGGCCATCCTTGCCAAAAATGCCCAGCAGTTCCAGCCAGCTTCCTCCAGCACCGACATCCAAAACGGCAATGTCTTGGTTGTCAACCTTGCCTTCTTAAAAGCTAGTTCAGTCAGAGATGAGCAGGGGAAAAAGGTAACGGCAAATGCCACAAATACCGTTTACATCCTGCTCCCGAAAGACCGGGCTTACCAAAAAGCTGCCTTTGAAAAGAAGGTAAAATCCTGGATCAAGTTCCAGCAGACCTTACCCAATGTCTATGGGAAAACTAAGCAAATCAAATATAAGTTAGTCTACATCCAAAGCCAGCAGGTCTTTAATTATACGGCTGGTCAGGATATTGCCAATTCGGTTTCAACCGATCCGATTATCCTGGCCATTGACGCTAAACTATTGTCTGACGACTTCTTTACGGCCAGTTTGACTCAAGGACAAGTGGTCTTTCCAAGCCTGGCCAAGCTGCAGAAGGGGATCAAAGAGACTGGTTTGACCAGCTACGTCAACGGCATCACCAATGTCAAGAGTACAGCTGCCAGCCTTTATGCCCAGCTTTTGACAGAACTGTCGATTATTGGCGTTATCGCTGCCTTGTCTTTGACGCAGATGTTCTTCATGGTCAGCTATGTCAGTGCCAGCTTCTTTGAGAGCAAAAAGCGGCGGCTGACTGTCTACCAGGTCTTTGGCTTAAGCAACCGCAAGCTGGTCAGTCAGTTTGCCCTGGCTAATGCCGTGACTGATTTGACCTTACTGACCTTTGTGCTTGTCCGGCAGGGGCAGACCGGTATCTTCTGGCTTGGTTTGCTCTTAGCGGCCTTGGAAGTTGCCGCTATCGCTCTGAGCGCTAAGCAGGCGGAAAGCAATATGCTGCGGGGCTTAAACCGCGGAAACTGAGGATAGATTATGATAAAAGCAGAAAAACTAAGCAAATCTTTTGATGAAAAAGTCATCTTAAAAGAAAGCAGCTTTCAGCTGGAAAGCGGCAAGAGCTATGCCATTGTTGGCCGCAGCGGGGCGGGGAAGAGTACCTTACTGAATATGCTGAGCGGCTTGGAAAAAGCTACTAGCGGCCGCGTTTTAATCGATGACTTTGAGGTCAATAAGCAGAACATCAAACGGCTGCGCCGGGAAAAATTCGGCTATGTTTTTCAAAATTTTGCCTTGATTGACAACGAAAGCATTGAGAGCAACCTGGCCATCGGCTTAGCTGATGCCAAGGGCAGCCGGAAGGAAAAGCAAAAGCTGATGCGGCAAGTACTTGACCACTTGGACGTTAAAGCTGACCTGGCTCAGACTGCCTACAGTTTAAGCGGTGGGGAGCAGCAGCGGGTGGCTTTGGCCCGGATCCTGCTCAAAAAGCCGCAGATCATCTTTGCCGATGAGCCAACCGGGTCATTGGACGCGGGAAACGGCCAGCTGGTTCTGGATTCACTTTTAAATGACTTTGGATCAGACGCTACTTTATTGATCGCCACGCACTCACCAGCTGTCTGGGAGCAGTGTGATTACATTATCGAACTTGCCAAGCAAGAAATTCAGATTCACAAGAATTAAATGGAGATATAGATATGAACAAACTGACTAAAATTTTAACTGCTATCGTTGCCCTTGCTGCCGGTGTCGCAGCCTTCTTCATGCTGGTTCATAACTCAGTGACCGACCGGGTTAACCCTTTTATCAAGGCTGAAACCAGCTATGCTAAAGTTGCCACCGGCACTCAAAACTACACGAACGTGACCATCTATAATGAAAGGGGACAAAAAGAAAACTACCAGCTGGCCAGCGTAGGTGGCTATGACCCAGCTAAGGGCTACCTTACCATCAAACATAAGGGCCAGTACGTTTCCTACATCGAATACATCAGCGCCGCTAAGTACAAGCAGATTACTGGCTGAAAGTAGATAAAAATTGTTAGTGTGTTTTATGTACCTTATATTTCGGAGGGTATAATTTTTGGGCTTTTGGAACTGTTTTTACGGATACTACTGTTAGTGTTGCTCAAGCGGCTGAAGATACTAGTTTGAACCAACAATCTAATAATGATACCCAGGTGTTCCAAATTCCAACAAATGGAATTAATGTTGTGAGTGATGGTTCACTGCCTGAATCAAAACTTGCAGTAGGAGAAAGTGAAGTGGCGAGGTACTTCACTTTCATGGAAGTTCGTGGTATAAAATGTCAGAAGGAAATGAATTGGACTATCAACTGTATTTGATCAAATCGGTCTTAGCAGACTGCATCGACAAGCTTGGTATGCCTAAAAATCGAGCAGCATTTTTGCTCTATTACGATATCAGCGCTGAGGATGCGCATGAGATCGACAAACTGTTTGCGGAGATTTCTCTCAAGGATGAAGTGATTAGCTTTGCCGACTTCCAAGAGAAGCTGAATGAAAGATTGAGCCTGCCTTTGGCAGAGAAAGTCGTTAAAGAAATGCTCCAAGCATACAAGGAATACGTTCCTGTTGCAATTGGCAAAATTAAACTTTAAGCAATCGGGCTGAAAGTGAAATTAGCCCTTGACGGGCAATCTTAGACCTAGTACAATAGTAGAAGTTGAGAACAAGAAGAAGCCCCCGCTTCTCGCCTAAGTTGTTTAACCTCTGGGCAAATCGATATTTTCTGTTGATTTTAAAGGCGGGTGCAATATGCCCGCTTTTTTCTTGTCCTCGAAATTAACATGGAGGTGAACAGTTATACCACAGAAACAAAACAACATGATCCTTAACGAAAGCATCCGCGCTCGTGAAGTTCGGCTGATCAACGCTGAAGGTGAACAAGTTGGGGTCGTGTCAAGAAATGAAGCTCTGCGCCAAGCGAGCGATGCTGGCCTCGATCTGGCTTTGATTTCACCAAACGCCAAGCCGCCTGTAGCAAAGATTCTTGATTATGGTAAGTACCGGTTCGAACAGCAGAAGAAGCTGAAGGAATCACGCAAGAATTCCAAGCAGGTCAGCGTTAAGGAAATCCGTTTGAGTCCGACGATTGAAGGCAATGACTTCGAAACCAAGTTGAAGCATGCACGCAAGTTCTTAGAAAAAGAAGGCGCCAAGGTTCGTGTTTCGATTCGTTTCAGAGGCCGGGCAATCACGCACAAGGAATTAGGACAACAAGTGCTGGAAAAGATGGCCGAAGAAACTTCGGATATTGCTGTTGTAACCAGCCGGCCAAAGATGGAAGGCCGTCAAATGTTTTTAATGCTCAGTCCTAAGAGTGATAAAGACAAGAACAAAAAATAGTTAATTGGAGGAATTTTACCATGCCAAAGATGAAAACCCACCGCGCTTCAGCTAAGCGTTTTAAGAGAACTGGTAACGGCGGTTTGAAGCGCCACCACGCCTTCACTGGCCACCGTTTCCACGGTAAGACCAAGAAGCAACGTCGTCATTTGAGAAAAGCCGCTATGGTTTCACGCAGCGACTTGAAGCGCATCAAGCAAATGCTTTCCCAAATGCGTTAATTTACTATTTTTTAATACACTAACGATATTAGGAGGATTTTCAGATGCCAAGAGTTAAAGGTGGTACCGTTACACGCGCACGTCGTAAGAAGGTTTTGAAGCTTGCCAAGGGTTACCGTGGTTCAAAGCACGTTCAATTTAAGGCTGCAAGCACTCAATTGTTCGTTTCATACAAGTACGCATTCCGCGACCGTAAGAAGCGCAAGAGCGAATTCAGAAGACTGTGGATCGCCCGGATCAACGCAGCTGCTCGTCAAAACGGCTTGTCATACTCAAAGATGATGCACGGCTTGAAGCTGGCTGGTGTTGACATGAACCGTAAGATGTTGGCTGACATCGCCTACAACGACGAAAAGACTTTTGCCGCTTTAGCAGAAACTGCTAAGAAGGCTTTGGCTTAATTCTTTGGAAGAAACGCATCTAGCTTGGCTAGGTGCGCTTTTTCTTTGTTAAATGCCGGCTTTCAGATATAATTAAGGAAGATGAAATTTAAGGAGGAAAACTCAGACATGAGTGAAGAAATTCGCTGCATCGGCTGCGGCGCGGCTCTGCAGAGCCAGGACAAGCAGTTGCCAGGCTACCTGCCGGCCAGTGCCCTGGCCAAGGTGGAAAATGGTGAAAGAGAAGAAGTCTACTGCCAGCGCTGCTTCCGCTTGCGCCACTACAACGAGATCATGCCGGTCTCCTTGGACAATGATGACTTTTTAGCACTTCTGAACACCATGGCGGAAAAGAAGGCCTTGATCGTCAACGTGGTGGACCTGTTTGACTTCTCCAACTCGCTGATTTCTTCTTTGAAGCGTTTTGTCGGCAATAATGACTTTATCCTGGTCGGCAACAAGCTGGACCTCTTCCCGAAGAACTCCAAGGAAAGCAAGATCAAGGACTGGATGCGGCAAGAAGCCAACCGGATGGGCCTGTACCCAAAGGACATCTTCCTGATCTCCGCGGCTAAGAAGAAGAACCTGGATACTTTGATCGACTACTTGAATAAGCACAGCCAGGACCAGGACGTCTACTTCGTCGGTACGACCAATGTCGGCAAGTCGACTTTGATTAACGCCATCATCGATGAAATGGGGGACGTCCAGGACCTGATCACTACTTCCCGCTTCCCGGGGACCACTTTGGACCAGATCGAGATCCCCCTGGACAACGGCCACTTCTTGGTCGACACCCCAGGGATCTTGACTGATAAGCAGCTGGCCAGCCGGCTGGACCCGAAAGATTTGGACCTGGCTTCCCCAAAGAAGCCGCTTAAGCCGGCCACTTACCAGCTTTTGCCAGGTAATACCATCTTCTTGGCCGGCCTGGGGAGAATCGACTACCTAAAGGGGCCGTCAACCAGCTTTACCATCTACGCTGCCCGGGGCATGTACATCCACCGGACCAAGACGGAAAAGGCAGACGAATTTTACCAAAAGCACGTGGGAGAACTCCTTTCTCCGCCAGGGCCAAACAGCGACCTGCCGCCGCTTAAAGGGCAGGAGTACTCCATCAAGTACCGCAGCGATGTATTGTTTGCCGGGGTAGGCTTCATCACCGTGCCGGAAGGCTGCGTGATCAAGGCCTACACGCCGGGCGGAATCGGCTTGGGAACCAGAAGAGCTTTGATTTAGAGGTTGTAACATGGATTCATTGGTAGATTTCAGTAAAGAAACGCAAGTAAAAGTGCAGACGGCTGAGAGCCAGCGGAAAGGCAAGCAGATCGGCATCATGGGCGGCACCTTCAACCCGGTGCACATGGCCCATTTGGTCGCCGCTGAGCAGGCCATGACCAAGCTGCACCTGGATGAAGTCTGGTTCATCCCGGACAATATTCCCCCGCATAAGGACGCTCCCTTAAACGTGTCTGCCCGCGACCGGGCCACCATGCTGGATTTGGCTACCCGGGACAACCCCCGTTTCAGGGTCAAGCTGCTGGAACTCTTCAGAGGCGGCGTTTCTTACACGATTGATACCATGCGCTACTTAACCAAGAAGGCGCCGGAAAACACCTACTACTTGATCATGGGCAGCGACCAGGTCAACAGCTTCCACAAGTGGAAGAACGCTGATGAACTGGCCAAATTGGCTACCTTGGTCGGCATCCGCCGGCCGGGCTACCCGCAAGATCCCCAGTATTCCATGATCTGGGTTGACGCTCCGGATATCCGTCTCAGCTCAACCGCCATCCGCCGGGCTGTTTCAACTGGGACCTCAATCCGCTACCTGGTACCGGACAAGGTCCGCGAATATATTGAAGAAAAGGGGCTTTACCGTGACTGATCCAGTTTTTAAGGAAACATATTCTCCCTTGTCCAGCAGTGAATTGGTGGCCAAGGAAAAGAGCATGATGGATGAACAGCGCTTTGCCCACTGCGTCCGCGTCAGTGAAACGGCCCGGACTCTGGCCAAGTTGAACGGCTATGATGAAGACAAGGCAGCTTTAGCCGGTTTTGTCCACGACTATGCCAAGCAGATTCCAGTTGAAGAATACATCAAGGTCATCAAGGAAGAATGCTTTGACCCAGACCTTTTGAACTGGAACCGGGCGATCTGGCACGGGATCGTGGGCAGTTGGTTCATCAAGCGGGACCTGGGTATTACTGATCCGGAAATTTTGACCGCTGTCTACCGGCACACCACCGGGGACGTGGAAATGACCACCCTGGACCAGATCGTCTTCGTGGCTGACTATATCGAGCCTGGCCGGACCTTTGCCGGCGTTGAAGAGGCCAGAAAGACCAGCTACGCGGATTTAGCTTCCGGGGTTGGCTATGAACTGGCTCACACTCTGGCCTTTTTGGCTGAAAAAAGAAGCAAGATCTACCCGCGGACTTTGGCTGCTTACAATGTCTGGGCAGCTGAGTAAATATAGATAAATTTAAAAGTAACTAAACACAGGAGAAAAATTTGAAGAGCGAAGAATTACTTGACTTAGTTTTAAATGCAATCAGCGAACGGCACGGGGAGGACACCGAAGCCTACGACATGCGTGGCATCAGCATCCTGGCTGACTACTTCGTGGCCACCAGCGCCACTTCCAGCCGGCAGCTGCACGCCATTGCCAACAGCATCATCGAAGCCTGCCACGAAGCTAATTTCTATGACTACCGGGTTGAAGGAAACCATGACTCAGAATGGCTCCTGGTTGACCTGGGCGATGTCGTTGTCAACATCTTCTCAGAAGATGCCCGGGCCTTCTACAACCTGGAAAAGCTCTGGGCTGACGGCAAGCGCGTGGAAATCGAGGAAGACTAGGCAATGAGCGTTGTCGGGATTGTAGCTGAATATAACCCTTTCCACAGCGGCCATGAATTCCTGATGAACCAGGCCCGCTTAATCGCCGGTGATGACCCCATTATCGCGGTCATGTCCGGCAATTACGTGCAAAGAGGGGAAATGGCCATCCTGGACAAGTGGTCCAGGGCCCGCAGCGCTATTGAGGCTGGGGCTGACCTGGTCTTTGAGCTGCCCTTTTCCTATGCTGTCCAAGCTGCCGACATGTTCGCTACCGGCGGGGTTGACCTTTTGACCCGCTTGGGGGCCAGGAACCTGGTCTTTGGGGTTGAAGACGCCAACTTGAACTTTGAATATTTCGGCGAGCGGATCTCCAAGATCCCCCGGCAAAGGCAGGAATTTGCTGACTACAGCCAGACTTATTCCACCCAGTACAACCAGATGGTGGCCCGGGAAGTCGGCCATGAAGTCAGTGAGCCCAACGCGATTTTGGGCCTGGCTTATGCCGTGGCTAATGCCAATCTGGGCTCACCTTTAAAGCTCAGCCCGGTCAACCGGGTTGGGGCCGGCCATGATGACATCCTGCAAAGAGAAGCAGCTGTCCAAAGCGCCAGCGCTATCCGCAACCTCCTTTTAAACGGGGCCGAGCGGGCAGAACTGGAGCAGTGGCTGCCAAAAGGGGAAATTGCCGCTTTTGACCAGGAAAAGGTCCTGCCCAACTGGGAACTGTTCTTTCCATTTCTGAAATACCGGCTGGAATCAGCTTCAATCAAGGAACTGCAGCAGATCTACCAGATGAGTGAGGGCCTGGAATACAAGTTCAAGGCGGAAATCCACCTGGCTGAAAACTTCGCTGACTTCCTCCGCCGGGTCAAGTCCAAGCGCTACACCTATTCAAGGTTAAGAAGACTGAGTCTTTATACTCTTTTGAACGTGACTGAAGCCGATGTCTTAAACAGCTATGACCATGTTTCCACCATGCTTCTGGCTTACAGCAAGCGGGGGCGGAAATATTTAAAGCAGCAGCGGAAAGAATTCGCGGTTGACATCGTTTCCAAGGTGGACCGCAAGAATGCCCAAGAAGGGACCCTAGGCCTGCAGGTCAGGGTTGACCGCTTATTTGAACAGATTGTTGGCGCGGACCAGAACTTTGGCCGGCGGCCACTCGAGGTAAATTAATGCTAGAACTTTCATTTTTCCAAATCAAGAACAGCCGGGAGCCTTTGACCCAGATCTCAGCTAATTTGACTTTTGCTGACGGCTTTTACCAGCGGGCCAAGGACCTGGTCTACGAAGTGAAAAGCGCCCACGTGGAAGGGCAGCTCTTTTATGACGAACCCTTCGTGACTGGCAATTTCCAAGTGGAAGCCGACCTCCTGGTTCCATCCTCCCGCAGCCTGGAAGCAGTGCCTTTAAAGCAGAAATTCAGCTTCGTGGAAAATTATTCCGACCATGAACCGACCCAGGAAGAAAAGGAACTGGGCTTGATGATCATTCCGCTGGACGATGACCGCATTGACGTGCAGACGGCCGTGGAAGACAACATGCTCTTGAATATTCCAAGCACGGTTTTGACCAAGGAAGAAGCTGAAGAAGACCTGTACCCAGAAGGGCAGGGCTGGGAAGTCATGTCTGAACAAGACTTTGCCGGCCAGAAGAAGGACCAGGTTAATCCGGCCTTCGCCCAGCTGCAGGGCCTTTTGGACAAGATGCAGGCTGAAGAAGACAAAGATAAAGCCGAAGACGAAGAAAAATAAAAACAATCTTCAGTGAAACAAGTCTTTTTCCAGAGAAAATTAATCTGGCAGGAGGCTTGTTTTTTCTATGGGGCTTGTTAAAAAGCTAATTTTGGGCTATCCTAGAATTATTAAAATATACTTTAAGATTATACTTGGATTCAGCAGACCCAAATTAAATCGATAGGATATGAGGGGATAAAAACATGCCGAAAATTTTAATTGTTGAAGACGAAAAGAACCTGGCTCGTTTCGTCGAACTCGAACTCCAGCACGAAGGCTATGAGACCGTAGTGGAAAACAACGGCCGCAAGGCTTTGGACCGCGCTTTGAGCGAAGACTTCGACGCGATCTTGCTGGACTTGATGCTGCCAGACTTGAACGGTTTGGAAATTGCCCGCCGGGTACGGCAGAGCAAGACCACGCCAATTATCATGATGACGGCCCGGGACTCCGTGATTGACCGGGTATCAGGCCTGGACCACGGGGCTGACGACTACATCGTCAAGCCATTTGCCATTGAAGAACTCCTGGCCCGCCTGCGCGCTGTCTTGCGCCGGGTCAAGATCGAAAAGGATGCCTCAAAGGACAAGCTGCCGCGGCAAAAGGTAGTCAAGTTCAAGGACTTGACCATCGAAACCGCCAACCGGATCGTCCACCGGGGCGACGGCAAGACCGTTGACTTGACCAAGCGGGAATACAACCTGCTCATGACCTTGATCGAAAACAAGAACAATGTCGTTGGCCGGGACCAGCTCTTGAACAAGATCTGGGGACCGGAATCAAACATCGAAACCAACGTTGTCGAAGTTTACGTCCGTTACCTCCGCAACAAGATCGACATCCCTGGCCAGCCATCTTACATCAAGACGGTGCGCGGAACCGGCTACATGGTCAGAGACGAGGAAGACAATGCCTAAGCAAAACGCCGCCAGCGGCAAGAAGGGGACCAGACACGTTTCACTGATCGTGAGATGGGTCAGCATCGTCGCGTTGACGATCATGGTCTCCTTTCTTGTTTTCTCAGCTGTCGTCTATAATACGGTCAAGCAGGAAGCCTTGAGCCAGCAAAAAGACACGTCTAACGAAGTTGTCAACGTCCTTCGCAAGCGCCTGGTTGGCATCGACGATGAGCTGGAGATCACCAACGTGGTCCAGCAATTGTCGCCGAATACCAGACGAATCTTGAAGGGCGGGCCGGCTCTGTCAGAAAACAACAATGACAACAGCAGCGTTTTTGGCGACACGGTCTTAAGCACCGTGACCAATCCTGACGTGACCGTGGCGATCTACAACCTCCGCAATGAGATCGTCTTCCATAACGGCGACAGCGCTCCTAAATTGGTCAAGTTCACTAGTGAAAGCAAGAGCGTGGTCAAGGAAAACAAGAATGGGCAAAGTTCCCTTTATGTCTACCGGAAGGTCAGAAACCGGACAACTCACAAATTGACCGGCTATATTGTCGTCAAGAACCAGATGACCGGCTACAACCGCTTGATTTCCCGGACTCTTAGGGCCATGCTCTGGCTTTCAATTCTGGGGGTCAGCCTGGCGATTGTAATCTCCTATCTGGTTGTCCGCAGCGTCGTCAGACCGATCAACAAGATGTCTAAGGTGGCCAGGGAAGTCAACGCCGACCCGAACAGTACGGCCAGAATTCCCGAGCTGCACAGAAACGACGAACTGGAAGAGTTGGCCCTGTCCTTCAACATGATGCTGGACCGGATGCAAAAGTACATCGAGCAGCAAAAGCAGTTCGTCTCTGACGTCTCCCACGAATTGAGGACGCCTGTAGCGGTCATTGAGGGCCATCTGAGCATGCTTAAGCGCTGGGGCAAGGATGACCCGCAGGTCCTGGAAGAATCCATTGACGCCTCGATTTCAGAGGCTGAGCGGATGAAGCACTTGATCCAGGAAATGCTGGATTTGACCCGGGCTGAGCAGATCAGCGTCCACTACCCGAACGCCATCGCTGAACCGATGGAAGTCTTGACCCGGGTAGTCGGGGACATGGGCATGGTTCACCCGGACTTCAAGATCTCCTTGGAAGTTGAGGACCTGGACCCGGATACCAAGATTCAGATCTACCAGGGCCACCTGGAACAGATTTTGATCATCTTGATTGACAACGGGATCAAGTACTCAACCGACCGCAAGGAAATTGCCGTGGCTGCCGGCCAGTCCGGCCAGGAAATGCAGATCGTGGTCCAAGACTACGGGGAAGGGATTTCTGACGAGGACAAGAAGAAGATCTTCAACCGCTTCTACCGGGTCGACAAGGCCAGAACCCGGGAAAAGGGCGGCAACGGCCTGGGCCTGTCAATTGCCCAGAAGCTGGTGGAATCATACCACGGGACCATTGACGTTGAATCTGTCTTAGGCCAGGGGAGCCAGTTCAGAATCACCTTCCCGGTCTTGACTGATGAAGAAGTCAAAGAATTGGAAAGCCGGGAAGAGCAGAAGCAAGCCGGAACTGAGAGTCCTAAGCAAGATCCGACAATTTAACAGAATTTAGAGCAAAGTAAAAGCCGCTTTTCAGCGGCTTTTACTTTTTTGTTTTGTCTTGTTTGTCTTGTTTATTTTTGTGTTTTTTCTTTGGAAGCTTACTTCCGCTTCTGCTTGCCCTGGTTGCGCTTGCGCAGGTCACCGGACTTCGGCTGGCTGGCAGGCTTTTGTTCAGGGGCTGGCTTTAAGATCTGGTCAAGCTTGGCTTGGGTAACGACTTCCACGATCGGGCTGTCTTCCAGTTCCTTGGAAACCCGCTTCTTGGCCCGCGGCTGTACGATGAAGGTGGTGATCAGCTGCTGGATGACCATGACCAGGTTGCCGACTGCCCAGTAAAGGGCCAGGGCGCCGGAAAAGGACATGGAGAAGAAGAAGGTCATGATTGGGTTCATCAGCATGGTGGCCTGCATGGTCTTCTTTTGCTCTTCAGGGATGCCGATCATGGCCACGTAGCTTTGAATCAAGGCAAAAACAGTGGCGATGATGGCCAGGACCATGGACTTGCTGGACAGGGAAATGCCGAAGAAGGTGGACTTGGCCAGGGCGTTTGAGTAAGCCACGGCCTGGTAGATCCCGATCATGATTGGCATTTGGATCAAGAGGGGCAGGCAGCCCATCCCGCCAGTCATGGAGACATTGTTCTTGGAATAGATCTCTCTTTGCAGACCGGTCAAGGCCATCTGCTGGTCAGGAGTCATCCCTGGTGTCTTCATGGCCTTTTGCAAAAGCTGCATTTGCGGCTGCAGGCGGTGCATTTTTTCCTGCTGCAGGGTAGCCTTGTGCTGCTGGCTCAGCATGAGCGGCATCAAGATCACTCTGACGACCAAAGTGATGATGACGATGGCCCAGCCGGCCCCGCTGGCTCCGCCGATAGCGTGGGCGATGTTGACGGTAATGTGCTGCAAAGGCAGGCCGATCCATTCATAGATCCAGTAGTAAGGACCACTGGTCGGGGCCTTTAAGCTGCCGTTTTTACTGGTCTGGCTGGCACAGGCCGTAAGAAAAAGCGGCAAGAGTGCCAGCAGGCTGACAGGTAATAAACGTTTTTTGATTTTTTTCATTGAGTAGTTTCTCTCCAAATTTTTATGATCTGTCTAATATAATACATGAAAAGAATGCATTTGTTCCATTTCAGGCAGAACTTTTGTGTCCAAACGTGAAATTTGGGCATATGGCGCCGCGTTTGGCAACTCAGCTTTAAACTTGACCAGGTCAGTTGGCGTCCCTTGAATGACAATGGTGACCGTCCCGTCGGGGTTGTTTCTCACGCTGCCTGGCAGCTTCATCTTCTGGGCCAGCATCTGTACGCTCCAGCGGAAGCCCACCCCCTGGACGATCCCATGTGCTAATAGTTCCCATGTTTGCATTTTGACTACCTTCTTTATTTTTTGCAAAAAATCATTAAAATAGTATTTCTAAGGAGTATTTTATCATGCAAGAAAGAACATCTGTCAACAATCCGCAAATTAAGGCCATCGGCAAGCTGAAGCAGAAGAAATACCGCGAAGAAAACGGCTATTACTTGATCGAAGGCTTCCACCTGGTTGAAGAAGCCTTAAAAGCAAGAGTTAAGTACCGGGACATCCTGGCGACTGAAGAAGCGCTCAGCCGCTTGGAGCAGCTGGGCCTGGCTTATGATGAAGGCAAGCTGATCAAGATCAGCCAAAGCGTGGCCAGTCACCTCAGCAGCACCAAAAATTCCCAGGATATCTTCATGACCGTCAAGATCAACCAGCCAGAGCACTTTGCCTTTAGCTACGGCAAGTGGGTCCTCTTAGATGACCTGGCTGACCCGGGCAATGTCGGCACCATCATCCGGACCGCCGACGCGGCCGGCTTTGACGGGGTGATCCTGTCAAACAAGACGGTTGACCTCTACAACCCAAAGGTGCAGCGGTCCATGCAGGGGAGCCAGTTCCACTTGAACTTGATCAAGGCTGACCTGCCAGAAGCCATTGCCAGCTTGAAGGCCGCGGACATTCCGGTTTATGCCAGCCTCTTGGACCCTGCTGCTAAACAATTGGGCGACTTTGCCCCAGTAGCCCAGGTCGCCTTGATCATCGGTAATGAGGCGCACGGGGTAAGCCCGGAAATCGCGGCTCTGGCTGATGAGAAGCTCTACATCCCGATCAAGGGCCGGGCTGAGTCTTTGAACGCCGCTGTTGCTGCCGGGATTATGATCTACCACTTCAGCTAGGAAAAGGCTTTTTGCTTGTTTTTCGTAAGTAAAGTGTGCTTAAATAATTAACATGGAAACTAATTTGAGGAGGATTTCTCTATGACAGAATTAGCTGAACAGGACGCGCCATGCTGTAAAAACGCTGAAAACTACGAAATGTGCGCCCGCTTCGTCAAGGCCTTTGAGATCATCGGCAAGAAGTGGAACGGTCTGATCATCAGCTCCTTGTGCGACACCAAGGCCATGCGCTTCCGGGATCTGGCCCACGCGGTCGGTGCCTGCTCTGACCGGGTTCTGGTCGAACGCCTGCGGGAGCTGGAAGCTGACGGGATCGTCAAGCGGTCCAAGGATGAGGAAAAGAAAATCGTCCTTTACACTTTGACGCCAAAAGGCGCCGAATTAAAGCCAGTCTTCAACCAGGTTCATATCTGGGCTGACAAGTGGGCGTAAAAAACGACTTGCATTTAAGCAAGTTTTAGCCTATGATTTTAATTAATTACTAAGAACAAGACTAGTAGCAAGTCCGGTCTTTGACAGGGAGGTTTCTTGGCAACTGAAAGGAAACCAAAGAGCAGCTTGCGAATTTCATCTTGCGAGTAGGATCTAATCAATTCCGGCTGCCACCGTTATCGGTATAGAGCGTAGGCCTTTTTGGGCCTAAACTAGGGTGGTACCGCGAAGCTTCGTCCCTTTTGGGGGGCGGAGCTTTTTTTGTTGAAAGGAATAAGTAAATGGATTTATTTGATCGATTGAAGGACCTGCGGGAGCAGGGGCTTGCTGAAATCAAGGAAGCAGAAAGCGAAAAGAGCCTGAATGACGTCCGGGTCAAGCTGGTCGGCAAGAAGGGGGAACTGACGCAAATTCTGCACCAGATGAAGGACGTTGCTCCGGAAAAGCGGCGGGAAGTCGGCCAGAAGGTCAACGAACTCCGCGACCTCTTTAATGAAAACCTGGCTTCTGCCAAGGATAGCCTGATCGAAAAGGCCATTGAGGCCCGCCTGGAAGCTGAAAAGATCGACGTGACCCTGCCAGGGCGCAGAAAGCATGTCGGCTCCAAGCACCCGATCAGAATCATTCAAGACGACCTGGAACGCTTCTTCATCGGCATGGGCTATCAAGTTGTCCAAGGCCCGGAAATCGAAAGCGAACACTACAACTTCGAAATGCTGAACCTGCCTAAGGACCACCCGGCCCGGGACATGCAGGCTACTTTCTACGTTGACGCTGACCACCTGCTGCGGAGCCAGACTTCACCAGTTCAAGCCCGGACCATGGAAAAGCATGACTTTGACAAGGGGGACCTCAAGATGATCTCCCCAGGCAAGGTTTACAGAAGAGACGATGACGACGCCACCCACTCCCACCAGTTCATGCAGATGGAAGGGCTGGTTGTCGGTAAGAACATCTCCTTGAGTGACCTTAAGGGGACCTTGGAACTGGTGGCCAAGCACGAATTCGGCCAAGACCGGGAAACCCGCCTGCGGCCAAGCTACTTCCCATTTACTGAACCATCAGTTGAAATGGACGTTTCCTGCTTTGAATGCGGTGGCAAGGGCTGCGCGATCTGCAAGAACACCGGCTGGATCGAAGTCCTGGGTGCCGGGATCGTTCACCCGAATGTTTTGTCGGCTGCCGGCATTGACCCAAGCGTCTACTCCGGCTTTGCCTTTGGCCTGGGCCTGGACCGCTTCGCCATCTTGAAGTATGGTATTGACGACATCCGCGACTTTTACAGTGACGACGTGCGCTTCTTGCAACAATTCCGTCAGGAGGAAGATTAATGTTAGTTTCTTACAATTGGTTGAAAGATTTCTTGAACATGGACGGCGTAGACCCTTACGCCTTGGCTGAAAAACTGACCCGGTCCGGGGTTGAAATCGCCTCAACGGTTCACCCGGAAGACGGCTTGAGCAAGCTGGTCGTGGGCCATATTTTGACCTGCGAAAAGATCGAAGGGACCCACCTCAACAAGACTACGGTCGACGTTGGTGAAGATGAAGCCCGCCAGATCGTCTGCGGGGCACCTAACGTGGCTGCTGGCCAGGACGTCATCGTGGCCCTGCCCGGGGCCCATTTGCCAGGCGGGATCAAGATCAAGAAGGGCAAGCTGCGCGGGATTGAATCCAATGGGATGATCTGCGGCCTGCAAGAACTCGGCTTCAGCGACTCAGTTGTTCCGCCGAAGTACGCTGACGGCATCTGGGTCTTCCATGATCCGGACCTCAAGCCTGGTGACTCTGTTTTTGAAGCTTTAGGCATGGACGACTACGTTTTGGACTTCGACATTACCCCAAACCGGGCCGACACTTCCTCAATGGAAGGGGCGGCTTACGAAGTTGGTGCCTTGATTGACCAGAAGCCAAAGATCGAAGACATTGTCCTTAAAGAAGACGGAGCAGACTGGACTGGTGACTTTACTGCCGCTGCCGATGAAAAAATTGCTCCGAAGTACTACTTGCGAAAGCTGACCGGGGTTAAGATCGCTGAAAGTCCCCTTTGGCTGCAGGCCCGTTTGTGGAATGCCGGCATCCGTCCGATCAACAACGTGGTCGATGCGACCAACTATGTCATGCTCTTGACTGGCCAGCCAATGCATGCTTACGACGCCAAGCTTTTTGACAAGACCAAGAAGATCGAAGTCCGCCTGGCCAAGGAAGGCGAAAAGCTGCAGCTCTTGAATGAAAAAGAAATCAACCTGGACCCGCAAGACATCGTCATCACTGATGGCCAGCAGGCAGTCGGCTTAGCCGGCGTAATGGGCGGCTTAAACAGCGAAGTTACTGAAGAGACCACTGACGTGATCCTGGAAGCCGCTGTCTTTGACCCAGCCCTGACCAGAAAGGCAGCTCTGCGGCATGACAACCGGACTGACGCTTCAGCTTTGTTTGAAAAGGGAATCAACTGGGACAACACCCAAAAGGCTCTGGATGCCTGTGCTTTGATCTTGCGGGCAAATGCCGGCGCCACTGTCTTAGCTGGTGAAATCAAGGCTAGCGACCAGGATAAGGAGCCGGTTGTTATCACCACTACTGCCTCCCGGACCAACAAGATCCTGGGCACTGACCTGTCCATGGACGAAATCGTCAAGATCCTGGGCAAGCTGAACTTCCCGGTTGAAGTAAAGGGCGACGAATACACGGTGACTGTGCCAAACCGCCGCTGGGACATCTTCATTGACTCTGACATCTTTGAAGAAGTCGGCCGGATCTACGGCTATGACAACATCAAGTCCACCCACCCGGCGACCGGTGAACTGACTGGCGGCTACGCGGCTGATGAAGTCAAGGTCCGCCACCTGCGCCAATTGCTGGAAGGGCAAGGGCTCAGCGAAACGATCAACTACTCTTTGACTTCTGAAGAACTGGCCACGACTTTTGTCAAAAAGGCCCTGGCCCCAGTCAAGGTCAACTGGCCGTTGAACTCAGCCAGAACCACCATGCGGCAAAACTTGATCTGCGGCCTGCTCGACACGGTTGCCTACAACTTTGCCCGCAAGCAGACTGAGCTGCAGCTCTTTGAAAACGGCCGGGTCTACGACATGGAAGGCGGCGACTACCACGAACATGAACACCTGGCAGCCGCTTACGTCGGCTTAGCTGGTGAAAGCAACTGGCAGCACAAGGACGAAGTCGTTGACTTCTACTACGTCAAGGGGCAGCTGGAAGACGTATTTGAAATGATCGGGGTCAAGGACGTGGAATACCGGGCCGAAGCAATCAAGGGGATGCACCCGACCAGAACGGCTGGTATTTACGTAAATGATGAATACATCGGTCTGATCGGCCAAATCGCCCCAGTTTTGACCATGACTGACAAGAACTTCGCCGGCAAGGAAATCTACGTTTACGAACTGAACCTGGATGCCCTGCTGCCGCTCATGGCCAAAGGTGTCAAGTCCAAGCCGGCTCCGAAGTACCCAGCCGTGCAACGGGACCTGTCAATTTTGGTTGACGAAGATGTCACTAATGCCCAAGTTGAAAGTTGTATCAAGGAAAATGCCGGCAAGTATCTGATCAGCGTTGAAGTTATCGACGTCTACCAAGGGGCCCACCTGGCTGCCGGCAAGAAGAGCCTAGCTTACCGCTTGACCTTCTTGAATGAAGCAGAAACCTTGACTGACGCGGTTGTCACTAAGGCAACTGACGATGTTCAAGCCGCTTTGGAAGAAAAATTAGAAGCAAACATTCGTTAATGGTTGACTTTCCCGGAATTAAACTCTAATATTTAACAATGCATAATGCGTTAAATAAAGGAGAATCAAAATGCCTGAAAAAACCTATGAAATGACTGCCGAAGGCAAGAAGCAGCTGGAAGAAGAACTGCAGACCCTGAAGTTTGTCAAGCGGCCGCAAATCGTTGAACGTTTGAAGATTGCCCGTTCTTACGGGGACTTGTCCGAAAACTCAGAATACGACGCAGCCAAAGATGAGCAAATGCGGCTGGAAGAAAGAATCGATGCCGTCAGCGAACAATTGAAGTACGCTGTCGTTGTCGACACTGATGCCGTTGACCCCGACGAAGTAAGTATCGGCAAGACTGTTACGGTTACTGAAGTCGGCGAAGATGAACCGGAAACTTATGAAATCGTGGGGAGCAGCCAGTCTGACCCATTCCACGGCAAGGTTTCCAACGAATCTCCGATCGGCAAGGCCCTGCTTGGTCACAAGAAGGGTGAAACGGTCAAGATCAACGTTGACTCAGCCAACGTCAGCTACGATGTCGTAATCAACGACGTTAAGACGACCGACTAAAAAGGCGCTGTCCACCAGG
>NZ_JBKZCD010000020.1:0-33942 GCF_046938665.1 Lactobacillus delbrueckii subsp. bulgaricus | reverse complement strand
CTCTGATTAGAGAAGGACTTATTTTCGTCTTTTGCTAGTTATTTTCTTCTGTGGTAAAAATTTTATTTTGCCATTTGCCTAGCCGGCAAAGTGCTTGCTCTTGTAAACCAGCTTGCCGCTGACAAAAGTCAAGGCGGTCATCCCGTAGACTTCCTGACCGGTGAAAGGTGTGTTGACCCCCTTGGACAAGTAGTCTTCTTCGGCCAGCTTTTCGGCGTGGTCCAGGTCAAAGACGGCCAAGTCGGCTTCCTTGCCTGGAGCCAGGACACCTGCATCCAGGCCAAAGAGCTTGGCTGGCTGGTAGCTCATGAGGTCCAAAAGCAGGCTCAGGTCCATTTGCCCGCTCCTGACGAACTTGGTGTAAAGGCAGGCAAAAGCAGTTTCATTGCCAATGATCCCAAAAGCAGCCTTCCGCATATCACCGGCCTTTTCTTCCCGGCTGTGCGGAGCATGGTCAGTCGCGATCAAGTCGATCGTCCCGTCCAGCATCCCTTCAATCAAGGCAAACTGGTCTTCCTTTGATCTAAGCGGCGGGTTCATCTTGTAGTAACCGTTGTTGCCGTCGATCTCTTCTTCGCTCAAAAGCAGGTGGTGAGGTGCAGCCTCGGCGGTTACATTGATTCCATATTCCTTGGCGATCCGGATCAGCTCCACGCTTTCCTTGGTAGAAACGTGGCAGGCATGGTAGTGAACCCCAGTAGCCTGGGCCAAAACCAGGTCTCTGGCCAATTGCGCAGATTCACTGACTCCCAGGATGCCTGGCAGGCCGAGTTCTTCCGCCTTCTTGCCGGCATTCATCACCCCATGATGGTAAAGAGAGTCATCTTGGATGTGCTCACAGATGGCCAGACCTACCTTAGCGGCTTCCTGCATAGCTTCATACATAGTGCCGGCTTGCTGGATGCCGTGGCCGTCATTGCTGAAGGCAAAAGCCCCCGCATCTTTTAAGGCTGCCATGTCGACTACCTTATCACTGGTCAGGTCTTCAGTAATAGCCCCGTATTGCTTGAGGTGGACGCAGCTGCTGGCTTCGTTTAAAGCAACCTGCTTTTCAAAAGTTTCCAGGTCATCTGGTACCGGGTCAACATTAGGCATGGTGCAGACCGTGGTGAAACCGCCCCGGGCCGCTGCTTCAGACCCCGTCTTGATGGTTTCCTTGTAGGTAAAGCCCGGCTCTCTGTAGTGTTCGTGGATGTCCACTAAGCCAGGTGCCAAAAGCTTGCCCTTTAAGTCGTAGACTTCAGCCCCCTCTTCTGGCAGATCCAAGCCGATGGCCTGGATCTTACTGCCGGAGATCAAGACGTCTTCTTTGATGAATTCGCCTTCCTGGTAAACCAGGCCGTTTTTCAGCAAAATAGCCATTATTCAAGGCCTCCCAACATACGGCCGCGCAGAACAGCTTCGATCATGGCCATTCTGACAAAGACCCCGTTGTGCATTTGGACAGCGTAGCGGGACTTAGGTGCTTCAACCAGGTCACCGTCCCATTCAACCCCGCGGTTGATTGGGCCCGGGTGCATGATGATGGCGTCATCCTTAAGCATGTCGTAGCGGCGTTGGTTAAGGCCGTAGGCAGCGTTGTAGTCCTTGGCATCAAAGAGCTGTTCAGTCTTGGCTTCTGCCCCGTTGTGGCGTTCGTGCTGAACTCTGAGCAGCATCAAGACGTCCAGTTCTGGGATTTCATCGTCAATGTTCTTGACATAAGTGCCGTACTTGCTGAATTCTTCAGCGTCGTACCAGTATTCCGGACCTGAGAAGTAGACTTCCGCGCCCAGGGTGTTCAAGATTTCCATGTTTGACCGGGCAACCCGGGAGTTGGTCAAGTCACCGACGATCATGATCTTCAAGCCGTCGAAGTGGCCGAATTCGTTGTAGATGGTCATCATGTCCAGCATGCTTTGGGATGGGTGCTGGCCGGAACCGTCACCAGCATTAACCAGGCCCATTTGCAAGTGCTGGCCTTCCTTTGGGTGGATGATTTCGTTGTAGTAGGCGTTTTCCGGGTGTCTGATCACGCTGAGTTCGATGCCCAGGGATGCCATGGTCAGTTCAGTGTCGTAGAGGTTTTCCCCCTTGTTGACTGAGGAGTGAGATGGGTCAAATGGGATTACAGTGAGGCCCAGCCTTCTTTCAGCAACTTCAAAGCTTGTGTGGGTTCGGGTTGAGTTTTCAAAGAACATGTTGGTGCAGAAGATTGGCCGGCTCAAGGCTGGTACTTCCCCGCCGTTCTTGAAGTATTGGGCTCTTTGCAGCAGGTGCAGCACGTCGTCGGCGCTCAGTTGTTCAACGCTGACAAAGTAAGGCAGACGGAGCAAGTTGTCTTGCTTGTCTTCAATTTCGACAACGACTTGTTTTTGGCTAACAGTGGTCATGATGATTTGGCATCCTTTCGAAAATAACTTAAGCAAAAAGACCATTTTAAACACTCAGTCTCCGTGTCTAAAATGGTCTCTCAAAGTCTGCTTAAACTGCCCGGAAAGCTTCCTCCCCGGTTTTCTTGCTAATCCGAACGTTTACCAAGAACCTCTTGTTTATATCTGGATTTTGAGCTGCCTTCTTAGCCTCACGGGACTAAATTTAAAGGTCATTCATATGTTTCCTTAACTATAAAAGCTTTTACCCTTTAAGTCAAGCTTTTTTATCGAAAAAGCCGGTAAATTTTTTGTAGAAAAAGTTTAAAACCATTTTCAACCGCTTACTGAAGTGATTGCGGTATAATCTACCTAAGGAATCGACAGACATGTGTTTTGTTAGACTGACAGGAGGAAAATCATCCATGAAGTTTACGAAATTGTTGAAATCACGTAAGTCAGTCCGGACTTATACGGGCAAGCCGGCTGACAAGAAGCAGGTCAAGAAGATCATCGAAGCAGCTGAACTGGCTCCAGTAGCCCGCGGTGCTTACGAAAACTACCAGCTGACAATCATTAATGACCCAAAGCTTTTAAAGGAGATCGACCAGGAAGCAGCCATGATGTTTGGCGACCTGGAATCACATCCCTTGTACGGGGTGCCGACCTTGATTTTGGTCTCGGCCAAGAAGCAGGACGAGATGGCCTATGCCAGTGCCGGGATTATTGCCCACAACATGGTTCTGGCTGCTGAAAACAAGGGCCTGGGGGCTTGCTACCTCTTTGGCGCGGCAGCTGCCCTGGCCGCTCACCCGGAAACAGTCATGAAGCTGGACCTGCCAGCTGGCTTCATGCCGATCTGCGGGGTTGGTCTCGGCGAGACTGAAGAAGAACTGACCATCCGCAACCAGAAGCTGGACCGGATCGGTATCAACGAAATCTAACGGGCGAAAGCTGCTCTCATCATTAATTTGTCAGCAACTTGTAAGAGCGTGGCCATTTTCCGGCCCGCTCTTTTTTATGGCTAAAGGAGGAGGCTATCATGGCACTTATTGAAGTGAAGCATAATACGAAAACTTACCAGTCCGGTGACACGACATAAAGAGCAAATAAAAGAACGGAACCAAGCGGTTCCGTTTTTCTATATCTAATAAATATTGCTAAAAGCCAGTTACTGTCCGGTTGTAGTAGACCAGGTGCTGCTTAAATGACAGGGGGTCAACCAGGATCTTGGTGACGGAGCAGTTGTCTGGTTCCAGGATCTGCAGGCCCTGGCCGCCCGTGGCATTAATGGCAAAAGATCTGACCGTGAAGCCGTGGGTCACTACCACGATCTGGTCTTCTGGATACTTTTGGCTGATTTCCTCCACGAATTCAGCGGTTCGCATTTCCACATGGGCAAAGCTTTCCGCCTTTGGAGCGGCTTGCACGTAGTCTTCCGTCACGTCATTGACCAAGGGAGAAAAGTAATTCGGGTATTCAGCCATCAATTCGCTGTTTTTTTGCCCGTCCCAGTCCCCGTAGGAAATCTCCAGCAGGCGGTCGTCTGTTTCAACCGGCAGGCCGGCCTTATTGTTCAAAATTTCCGCTGTCTGCTTGGTTCTGACCAAGGGGGAAACGAAAAGGCGGTTGAAATCGCTGATGTCGAACTGGTCAGCCAGTTTTTGTGCCTGCTCCTTGCCCAGGTCGGTCAAGTAGGTGTTGGGGGTATTGATGGTCCCCTGCTTTAGGCCCGCCTTGTTGGCAAAAGTTTGCCCGTGCCGGATAAAGTAGAATGTGGTCATGCTGGTCCTCCATTGTTTCTAGACTTTCTTTTTCTCTTTTCTTCACTAAGAAATATTATATCAAAATTAAAATCGTGTTGACATTTCTAATTTTGGACTTATAATAAAATTAATCACACGAAAGGAGCGAAAAAATGTTTACTTTACAGACAATCCAAATGCAAAACAAACTTTTTTCCTCCTCCCAGTCTTCTTCCACTTAAGAAGGCTGCGATTTGTGATGGCCTTCAGCACAGTTTAAAACAGTGAGGCCGAAACAACAACTCCAACATAACATCTTATGGCAAAGGGCACTCACGCAAGGCGGGTGCCCTTTGTTTTTTCGGAAAGGAATTCTTTACTTATGACATGCTACAACTTCGCGGCTGGTCCAGCCATGCTGCCGGTCGAAGTCATTGCCCAAATCAAACAAGACTTGCCAGATTATGCCCACAGCGGCATGAGCGTCATGGAAATCTCCCACCGGTCAGCCCTTTACAAGGAGCTCTACGCGGAAAGCAAGGCCAACCTCTTGGAACTTATGAAGCTGGACCCGGCAGAATACGACGTCCTCTTCTTGACTGGCGGGGCAACCCAGCAATTCACCACAATTCCTTTGAACCTGGCCCGCAAGTACCACCGGATCGCGGTCGTAGACAGTGGTCACTGGGCCCAAAGAGCAGCAGAAGACGCGGCCAAAGTGCCAGGCCTAACCGTTGACATCGTCGCTAGCGCCAAGGACAACAATTACACTGCTGTTCCCGAAATCCCGACTGAATTTGATCAAGATTACGACTACCTCCACATCACGACCAACAACACTATTATGGGGACGGCCTACAGAGACGACCAAATTCCGAAAACCGACATCCCTCTGGTAGCTGACATGTCATCCAATTTCCTGGGCCAGGAATACGACTACAGCAAGTTTGCAGTTATCTACGCCGGGGCACAGAAGAACCTGGCCCCTGCCGGCTTGACCGTTTTGGTCATCAGAAAAGACCTGTTGGTCAAGCATGACGACCTGCCCGGCCTCTTTGACTTTGCTACTGAAGCTAAGAAGGAATCTGCCTTGAACACCCCGCCAGTCTTCCAGGTTTACGTGGCTGGCCTGGCCCTTAAGTGGCTCAAGGAAAAAGGTGGCGTGGCCGGCATTGAGGCCATCAACCAGGAAAAGGCCAAGCTTCTTTATGACTGCCTGGCTGCATCCAAGAATTTTGAGAGTAAGGTTGACCCAGACAGCCGGTCAATTATGAACGTGCCTTTTGTCAGCGGCGACCCGGACCTGGACGCGGAGTTTGTCAAAGAGGCAACCGCCCACCAGCTGCTTAACTTGAAAGGCCACCGCCTGGTTGGCGGGATGCGGGCAAGCATCTACAACGCCATGCCGCTGGAAGGGGTTCAGGCCCTCTGTGACTTTATTCAAGATTTTGACGCCAAGCACTAATTTTTTTGAAAGGATTCCCCATGTACCAAATTAAAACTTACAATGCCATTGCTAAAGAAGGCTTAGCCGAATTCGGCGACAATTACCGGATCAACCAAACTGACAATCCAGATGCCTACCTAATCAGGTCAGTTGACCTCCATGACCATGAATTTCCCAAGAATTTGAAGGCTATCGCCCGCTGCGGGGCCGGTTACAACAACGTGCCTTTGGACAAGGCCCTGGAAAATGGGACTGTGGTCTTCAACACTCCAGGCGGCAACGCCAATGCCGTTAAGGAATTGGTACTGGCATCGATGATCATCGCCAGCCGGAACATTGTGGCTGCCGCCAACTGGTCAGCTAACGCCAAGCCGGGCGCGGACATCACCCTGCGGACGGAAAAGGAAAAGACCAGCTTCAACGGAACTGAACTGCTGGGCAAGACGGTGGCCGTGATTGGTTTGGGCCACATCGGCTCACTGGTAGCTAATGCCTGCCTTGATTTGGGGATGAAGGTTGTCGGCTATGACCCATACTTGACGGTTGAAGCGGCATGGCGCTTGTCAGACCATATCAAGCGGGCCACCAGCATCGCTGACGCCGTTAAGGACGCGGACTTTGTGACCGTCCACGTGCCAAAGAACGAGGAGACGACCGGTTTGATTGCTGACGCCAAGATTGCGCAGATGAAGCCAAACACTATCTTGCTCAATTTTGCCCGCCTGGGGATCGTTGACAACAAGGCTGTCGTTGAAGCCTTGGCAGAACACCGTTTGGGCAAGTACTACACCGACTTCAGTGATGCCACGATTTTGCACAACGATGACATCGTCATTATGCCCCACATCGGCGGATCAACGATTGAAGCGGAAATCAACTGTGCCCGGATGGCGGCAAAGCAAACCATTGAATTTTTGGAAACCGGGAACATTATTAACTCAGTCAACCTGCCGAACGTGTCAGCACCGTTTGAAAGCGACCACCGGATCACTTTGATTCACAAGAACATTCCAAACATGATCGGGCAGATCTCAACCTACCTGGCTGGCCGTGGCATCAACATTGAAAACCTGGTCAACAAGGCCAAGGACAAGTACGCCTACACCATGATCGACATCGATGAGATCGACCAGGCGACCCAAGACGAGGTGGTGACCAACCTGGAACAGATCCCGGCTGTTACCCGCGTCAGAATCTTGACTCACAAGAAATAATCATATAAAAAATAACAGCGTCAGCAGATTTTCCTGCTGGCGCTGTTTTGCTTTAGTTTTCGGTTATATTTAATTGTCCGAATCAGAGTAATTCAGATCATCAAATCGTTGATCTTGCATCTTTTCCGCCATGGCTTGGCTGCGGTAGGCAATTCCATCGACCCAGATACCAGCACCGCCAGCACATACCAAAATTTGAACGTCATTTCCGTCAATTTTTTCAGTGTGCACTGCAAAATATTCACCATCACCGGCGCCTTGATACCAGCCCATAACGTTTAGGTAGTTAATGCCTTTATACTGGACTATTTTTGGCAAGCCCCAGCCTTCTGCCTCGTCTATTTGTTCTTCGGATGGATGATCTGGTGCTTTATAATTAGCATCCCGAGTGTAGAGGGTGGTTGTAGTTCCTTTTGTATTGTACTTGTCATCCTGGCTAAAAATTGTGCTTTGACCAAAGACATACTTAATATGCCTTGTCTCGTCGTCATCGCTGCTTACAGAATACCAGGTTCCCTGCATTTGCGCGGGGATGGCAAAGTAGCCGCTCCGCCCGTCAGACAGGCGCTGGGTTTGGCCAGACTTATCCACGACCTGGACCTTCTTGGCCAGCTGCTTGAATTCCGTCAGCTGATCTTTTTTAACGATATAGTCAGCCATTTCCTGCTTGGTTGCCTGGCCCAAAAAGCTGCCGCCGCCTGCTACTTTTACTCCTTGGTAGAAGTAAAAAGTACTGCCGCTAAGAGTATAATAGGTCGTCCCTGTTTGTCCGGACGCCGCGGCTTCATAAGCATAGCCGCTGCCCGGCTGCTTAAATTCGTAGTCGCTGGTCTTGTGCAGGGTAATGGTTAAAGAGTCATTCTGCCCTGCTTGAAGCAAATCAGACCATTCCCCGCCAAAGCGGTCAGCACAGTAGAGCGTAATCAAGCTGCCACTTTCCTGCGGCGTCAGTTTTGCCGCGTCCAGTTTTACTGCTTTAGCTGAACTTGACGCAGATTTGCTGGTCTTCTTAGCGCTAGACTTGCTGCTCTGACTGCTTTTATTTGAACTACTGCTTGCCTCTTTTGACGCGGTCTGCTTGCTGCAGCCCGTCAAAAAAATACCGCAAAAAAGGGCCATAACGGCCCACTTTTTGATTCTCATTTTCCAAATTTCCTTCTTTTACTGAACACAGCAAATTCTGAATTCTAAAAACTAGAATTCCATCTGTTCAACGTCAATCATCCAAGTGATGCCGATTGATTTTTCGCCCAGGTAAGTCGCGATAACCGGGCTGAATTCGTCCATTTCAAAGACAGCCTTTGGCACTTCAGCCTTGAGGTGGTTCATGACTTCTTCAGCTTGTGCGGCGTCATTTGACTGAATGATCAAGATCCGCAGCTTGTCTTCTGGAATATCCAATGACTTGATCTTTTCCAGGGCTTCCTGTTCGATCTTCTTAACTGCCCGCTTCATTGACCGCACCTTGTCGTAAGCCACGATCTTAGCCTCATCGTTGAAAGTCAGCAAAGGCTTGATGTTCAAGAGTGACCCGATAAAGGCGCTGGCATTGCTCAACCGCCCGCCCCGGCTCAAGTTATTCAAGTCATCAACGATAAAGAGTTCGTCGACAGTTGACCGGATTTCAGCCAGCTTGGCGATGATCTCTTCCGGACTGTAGCTGCCCTTTTCGATCATCTTAGCTGCTGCCAGAACTTGGTAACCCTGCAGGCGGATAGTAATTTGTGAGTCAAACGGGTACAGGTGGTAGTCCGGATTGCTTTGCGCGATCCCCATCAAGGTGCTGTAAGAACCTGAAATCCCGCTGGAGAGGCAAAGGTAGATGATCGCCTCATAACCCTCATCCTTTAAGTTGTCAAAAGTCGTGATGAGGTCCCCCATCTTCGGCTGGGAAGTGGTCGGGAAGCTGGAGCCACTCCGCTGCGATTCAAAAAGCTCTTCAGAAGTGATGTTGATTCCTTCCAGGTATTCCTTGTCATCGATGTAAATCGGAATAGGAATGACCTTGATATTATACTTTTCAATTTCGGCCGCGGACAAATTGGCCGTACTGTCGGTAACTAATGCGATCTTCATATTAAACCTTCCGTATTTAACGTTTTAACATGAAAATTATAGCATACTTGCCCCAGCTAAACTAGAAGAATCTTGATCATGCCTGTTTGCGTATAGAATAACTATCTGTATCCCTATTTAACTATCAATCAAGATATCCGATAAAGCCAGCACTTCTATGATAAAATAGTTTACTGAACAATTTTCAATTTACGAATGAGGTGTGCTCAATGGCTTTTGACGGATTATTTATTCATAGCTTGCTTAATGAATTACAAGATGAGATTACTGCTGGCCGCTTACACAAGATCTACCAGCCTTTTAACAACGACCTGGTCCTGGTCTTTAGGAAGGACCGCAAAAACAAGCAGCTTTTAATTTCTGCTAATCCTGAATACCCCCGCCTCTACCTGAGCAAGGAGTCCTTCTCCAACCCTAACGTGGCTCCTCTCTTCGTCATGGTCCTGCGTAAATACCTGGAAGGGTCAGTCCTCCAGGAAATCAGCCAGGTTGGCCTCAGCCGGATCGTCAACTTCTCCTTCAGCAACCGCAACGAACTCGGTGACGAAATGCAGCTGATCCTCTCCGTTGAACTGATGGGCCGGCACAGCAACGTCATCCTCTATGACAAGCAAAGCGGCAAGATCATCGACTTGCTCAAGCGGATCAACCCCGACGAAAACCGGGCCCGCCTCCTCTTGCCTAAAGCCAAATACGAACTGCCCCCGCTGACTCCCGGCATCAACGGCTTTACTTTAACTGAATCAGATTTTTCTTCTTTGAAAAAAGACTACCCAAACCCAGCTGACCTGGCCAAGCAAATGGACGGTTTAGACGGCGATGACCGGCAAGAACTGACCGGCTACTTGGAAGACGACTACTCCTTCTCTTCTCTGAAGACCTTCTACAACCAGTTCTCCTCCCCTAAGGCCTACGTTCTCTTGACGCCAAAGCATAAGCGGCGGATCTACCCTTACCTGCCATATCATTTGGAGATGACCAAGGAAAGCTCCTCCACTAACTTAAATGAAGCCTTAGACGAGTTTTATGCCTACCAGGCCAACCGGGACTGGGTCAAGCAGCGGTCCCAGCAGGTGACCCGGGTCGTCACCAATGAGACCAAAAAGCTCCAAAAGAAGCTGAAGAAGCTGGAAAAGCAGCTGGACAGTGCTGAAAACTCCGAAAATCTCAGAGTCTCCGGGGAACTTTTAACCGCCTACTTAAGCCAGGTTAAGCCCGGCATGGAAAAAATCGACCTGCCTAACTACTATGAAGGCAACCAGCCCATGACCATCAAACTTGATCCGGCCCTCTCCCCTCAGCGCAATGCCCAGAAATACTTCAAGCGCTACAAGAAGATGCGGGATTCCATCAAACACGTGACCGAGCAGATTGAGATTACGGAAGAAAACCTCCGCTACCTTGATTCCGTTCAAACGGAAATCGACAACGCTGACCCAGAAGACGTCGAAGCCATCAAGGAAGAGCTAATCAACCAAGGTTACCTTAGAGCTGAACAGAAGAAGCGCCGGAAACCGAAGCTGAATGAAAAGAGCTTGAACAAGTTCAAGCTCAGCTCCGGTAAAACTGTCTTAGTCGGCAAGAACAACCTGCAAAACGACTGGCTGACTCTGAAAAAGGCCGACAAGAACCACTACTGGTTCCACGTCAAGAACATCCCCGGCTCCCACGTCATCTTGACTGACAGCCAGCCAAGTGATTCCGATATCCAGGAAAGCGCGGAGATCGCTGCCTACTTCTCCAAGGCCAAAAATTCCGCCCACGTGCCGGTTGACTATATCCAGGTCAAGCGGATCAAGAAACCCAACGGGGCCAAACCTGGCTTCGTCATCTACACCGGGCAGAAGTCCATTGAAGTTACCCCGGAAGCTGACGAGATTTTAACCAAGCGGATTGACTAAGATGCAAAAAAGAACCGTATTATCCCAAAATGGGAGTACGGTTCTTTTTCTATATATTCTAAAAAATTAGTTCTTAAAGCTGTGCACTGGGGCTGGAATCCGGCCGCCGCGGTTGATCATCGCCGCGCTTGATTCCTTGTGAACAGGCATAATCGGGGCATAGCCGAAGAGGCCGCCAAATTCAATTGAGTCGCCCACGTCCTTGCCCGGTACTGGAATGACCCGGACAGCCGTGGTCTTGTTGTTGATCATCCCAATCGCCGCTTCGTCAGCAATCATGGCACTGATCGTTTCAGCTGGCGTGTCGCCTGGTACGGCAATCATATCCAGACCAACTGAGCAAACAGCGGTCATGGCTTCCAATTTGTCGACCGTCAAAATCCCCTTTTCAGCTGCCGCGATCATCCCGGCATCTTCTGATTCAGGAATGAAGGCACCAGACAGACCGCCGACATGGCTGCAGGCCATGATGCCGCCCTTCTTGACAGCATCGTTTAACATGGCCAAAGCGGCCGTGGTCCCGTGAGTCCCCACACTTTCCAGGCCGATTTCTTCCAAAATGTTGGCTACCGAGTCGCCTTGGGCAGGAGTTGGCGCCAAAGA
This sequence comes from Lactobacillus delbrueckii subsp. bulgaricus, assembly GCF_046938665.1. GTDB lineage: Bacteria > Bacillota > Bacilli > Lactobacillales > Lactobacillaceae > Lactobacillus > Lactobacillus delbrueckii_C. Next base: position 22,605 of record NZ_JBKZCD010000020.1, on the reverse strand, counting down.
CAAGTCCACGATCCCAAAGTCGACGCCCAGGCGCTTAGAAGCTTCCTGGCCCACCAATTGACCCATTCTGGTAACCTTGAAGGCCGTTTGCTTGATGGTCTCAGCAACCACGTCCATGGATGCGCCCTTAACCTTTTCCAGGGCCGTCTTAACCACGCCAGGGCCGGATACGCCGACATTCAAAGCCACATCGCTTTCGCCGACCCCATGGAAGCCCCCGGCCATAAACGGGTTGTCTTCAACCGCGTTGCAGAAGATGACCAGGTTGCCGTTGTTCAGCGGATTGATCTTTTCGTTCTCAATGACGATTTGGCCCATTTCCTTGACGGCATCCATATTGATCCCGCTTCTGGTTGAGCCGACATTGACGCTGGAGCAGACTCTTTCGGTTTCCTTTAAAGCTTGGGGAATTGACTTGATCAAGACCCGGTCGCCATTTTGGTAGCCCTTGTGCACCAAAGCTGAGAAGCCGCCGATCAAGTCCACGCCGACTGCTTTGGCTGCCTTGTCCAAGGTAACCGCGTACTTAACGTAGTCGCTGTCCCCTGAAGCTGCCGCGATCAAAGAAATCGGGGTTACAGTAATCCGCTTGTTGGCAATCGGAATCCCGTATTCAGTTTCCAGTTCTCTAGCTACCTTGACCAGGTTTTCCGCCTTAGTCGTGATCTTGTCGTAGATCTTCTGGCAGGCCCGGTCACTGTCTGAGTCAATACAGTCTAAAAGCGAGATCCCCATGGTCGTCGTCCGCAGGTCCAGGTTCTCGTTGTCGATCATATTGACCGTTTCCATAATCCGCCGCAAGTCCATTATTCCAGACCTCCGCTCAGTTCATGCATGGCCGCGTACATCTTTTCATTCCGGATGTTGATTTCCACGCCCAGCTTCTTGCCCAGTTCCTTCAATTCCGTGCTCAAGGCGGAGAAATCTGCCTCATCGCTGACATCAACGACCATCATCATCGTGAAGTAGCCGTTCATGATCGTCTGGGACAGGTCCAGAATGTTAATGTCTTTTTCAGCTAAAAAGCTGCTTACGCCGGCAATAATCCCGGTCTTGTCCTGGCCGACAGTTGTCAAAATTGCTCGCATCGCTTGCCCTCCTGCTTGTGAAGCTTATATCCTAATTAGGATAAGAAATAAATTTAATTTGGATTAAAAAGTTCTGTTTTAGTATAGCATCTTTTAAATTGGCTGAGTAGTCAAGGCCAGCGATTCCAGGACATCAAGGATGAGCTGGACTGTTTCCAGGCTGGAGAAAACCGGAATATGGGTATTCAAGGCCTGGTCCTTGATCTTGATCGAGTCTTCCACTGCCGAGTCCGACAGGTTGACGACATTAACCACCATCACGATCCGGTGGGTCCGGATTCTTTCCAAAAGGTTTCTTGACCCCTCCTGGATCTTGGCGATAACCCCGGTCGTAATCCCCGCCTCAGCCAGAATATTGGCCGTCCCTTCCGTGGCCGTGATCTTGAAGCCCAGGCGGGCAAAGCGCTTGGCCAGGTTGGCTACTTCCTGCTTTTCTTCATCGCTGACTGAGAAGAAAATCGTCCCATAACTTGGTATATGCAGGTCGCTGGCCTCATAGCCCTTGTAAAGGGCCTTGGCCAGGTGGCTGTCTCTGCCCATCACGGCATCAGAGGACTTCATCCTGGAGTCAAAAGTATTGTCTGAACTGTAATTGAGGTAGGAGAAGACTGGCATCTTCACGTGGATGAACTCGTCAACCGGCCAGACCTCGTTCGGGTAGCCTAAATCAGCAATCTTTCTGCCCGCTAAGACCTTAACCGCGTATTCGACCAGGTCCTTGTTCATGGACTTGGACAAGAAGGCCAGATTATGACCGGCATAAGTCTTGATCTGAAGCAGGTAGATTTCCCTGCCCTTGAGCAAAAAGTGCAGGTTGAAGATCCCTCTGATCTTGAAGCTGCGGATCAGCTTGATTGTTTCTACCCGCAGCTTTTCCGCTTGCTCCTTGCTTAAATACTGAGGGCCAAAAACCGCGATGGAGTCTGAGGCGTGGGACCCGGACTGCTCCAAGTGCTCCACGATCCCCGGGATAGTCACGTCTTCTCCATCCGTGATCGCCGTAATCTCATACTTCATCCCCGAGATAAACTGGGAAATCGTATAATCATCAACCTGGTTTTCCTGGAAGTATTTCTCCAGGGCTGGCTGGTCATAGACCACGGCCGACTTTTGCTTGCCCTTTTGGTGGTAGCCCCCGACCAAGACCGGGTAGCCCACCTGGGCCACAAAGGCTAAAACTGCCTGGTAGTCGGTCGTTGCCAAATATGGCACCCGTTTGACATCAGAAATCTTAGCCGTGTCTAAGTGGCTGATCGGCAAAAGGCGGTCGATCTCGTGCTGGCCAAAAATCTTCAAACCGTGGCTCATCAAAGGCAAACGCAAGGCGGAAACCTGCTTGCCGGAGAACTGGGTGACCACGTCCGTGATCCCTTCTTCTTCGCAGATGGTGATGATGCTGTCCAGGTTGATCGGTTCAAAATAGACCCGGTCAGCCAGGTGGTAGTCCATCGAAGCAGATTCCGCGTTGTTGGACAAAAGGACCGTCTCATAGCCCTCTTTCTTCAAGGCCGCCAGGGCATGGTAGAGCATGTAGTCAAATTCACTGGTTACTGACACCTGGAAGGGCGGCATCCCCAGCAAAAGAACCTTTTTCTTCTCCGGATCCTTGGCAAATTCCAATTCGCTTTCCACCCCGTAGCTCTGGTAGTAGACCTTGACTTTGGGCTGGTAGACCCCGGCACTGTCATCAATCGTTGAGAAAGACGGCCGGACGTCTTTTTCATTCAGCAAAGGAAATATGTCATGGACGTCCATCTTAGTCAATTTGGCTAAAAGGTCGCTGGAGAAGCCCCGGATCTTGGCCTTTAAAAGGAGGTCATGGTCTAATTCCCCCGCATGGGCAATGTCCCTGCCAATCTTGACCAGGTAGCGCAGCTTCTGGTAATAGACCGGATGAATATTCAAGACGCTGCTGATGGCCTGGTAGTCGATTCCCTGGCTAAGGGCAGCCAGCAGCTGGACCAGGTGCATTTCGTTAGGGTGGCGGAGGTCATCCAGGATCACCTCATCGCTCTTGCCCCTTTCCTTGATAAAAGCTGACCACAAGACTTCCAGGTCATTGCTGGAAATCAAGGCCTTGAAAAAGGCACTTTCAAAATTCCGCCCGATCCCGACCGCTTCCCCGGTTGACTGGGTGTGCTTGCCCAGCTGGTAGTGGTTGTAGCCAGTCTTGGCAAAGGACCAGTAAGGAATCTTGATGCTGACGGTATCAGAGACCGGTTCAATGGCCGCGCACAAGCCAGTGGCCGGGTCAGTGACTTCATTCAGCCGCAGACCGATCGCCAGCTTGGCTAAAACATAGCCGATTGAATACAGGCTGGTCTTTTGGTCCAAGACGGCGGTTCTGGTCAAGCGCGGCTTAACGGCTAAGAGCTTGTAGACCATTTCCGTACCCCGGTGGCTGATGGCGAAGTGGACGCTTAAAAAGCCGACCAGCTGCAATTTGTCCGCTATCTTGCGTGCTTCTGCCCGCAGGACTTGAATTTGGTCATTGTTCATGGTCAAAAGCGGCTTAATCAAGACTGAGTCACCTGAGTCAATCCCGACCGGTTCCAAAGACCCAGTCGCTCCGACAAAACAGAGGTTGCCGTCTTCATCACGGAGCAGGTCCAAGATGACCTCTTCACAATTAGACAAGTCTTCGGTCATCCGGTAGCTGGCCGGGCGGAAGTCCCGGTCCTGGCTCTCCTGGCGCAGGTACTGGGCTAAATCCCGGCTGCTCTTAAAGGAGATGTGGTCATCGCGCTCAAAGTAGTACTTTTTGGTTAAAAGAATCGGGAAAGAGAGCTTGTTTTCCAGCTGCTCTTGCAGGTGCTCATCATATTTTAACCCCAGGCTGTCTAAAAACCAGGTCTGCCCGACTGGCAGATGATTGGCTTCTAAAAAACGGGTCCGCTTTTGCGGGTTGGACATGGAAATGGCCCGCTCATTGATCGTTAACAGCCTGATCCCCATCTGGTGGAGGATTCCGTCAGCCTGCAGCTTCTTGGTCACGTCCAGGGCCATCAAGGAACCAAAAGCCGTCATGATCGCGTCGGGTTCTTCCATCCGGAGGATCCGCTTCAAGAAGTCCATGGTCATCGGTTCCAGGTACACGGTCAAGCCCGGTAAGGGGTCGGTTGAGACGCTGGCTGGATTGGGGTTGACCAGGACCACCTGGATATTCTCTTCTAAGAGGGCCTCGATGGCGCTCTTGGTCAAGAGGTCCGTATTGGCCACATTGCCCACCAGGGCTGAGCCGGCACCAATAATCAAGATTTTGTTTAAATCATTTTCGCGTGGCATTATTTCACCAGTTTCAAAAAGTCGTCAAAAATCACCTGGGCATCTTCCGTCCCCGGGGCTCCTTCCGGGTTGAAGGCTACCGCCAGCAGCTGCAGCTTGTCATTGCTGAAGCCGGCCAGAAGCTCATTGTGCAGGTCGAAATACTCTTCATTAAAGGTCATGGCCGTGTCATCCGGCAAAACCAGCTGGCCAATATTCATGGCCGTCTGCCAGATCTGTCCGCTGCTCTGCCCGATCACCGGGAAATTGGTCCCGTTCTGGTACTGGGGCAGGTCAACCAGGCTGAGGTCCAGGTAGGCTGAAATCGCCAAAAAGCCCAAGCCGATCCCCAGGATCGGCAGCTTGCCCAGATATTCATCCAAAATCTGCCGCAAGTATGGCAAAACCTCTTTGGCCTGGCTGGGGCCGTTAGAGATAATAATCCCGTCTGGCCGCAGGGTCTTGATATCGCGGACAGTCGCGTTATATGGCAGAACATTGGCATTGACCTGTCTTAAAGACAGTTCCCGCAGCATAGAGTGCTTGAGGCCCAGGTCGATAATGGCAATCGTCTTGCCGACATTAGGAGCAGCATAGGCGTTCTTGGTGGAAACCAAGGAGCTCTTGTTTTTCGGCAAAACCAGGGCTCTGATCTGGTCAAAGGCGTGTTCATCATTGGTATCCATGATCGAGGCCTTTAAAGGACCCAGATTCTGCAGTTTTCTGACCAGGGCCCGGGTATCAACGTTAAAAATTGCCGGCACCTTTTTTTCCTGCAAAAAGTCGCCCAAAGACTGGAAGGTGTCATTGTCGGTAATGTTCAAGGCAATGTCATTGGCAATGACCCCGCGGACACTGGGCTGAATGCTTTCGTAGTCAACCGCGTTGATCCCGTTGCTGCCGATCATCGGAGTAGTAAAGACGATAATCTTGCCCGCGTTTGACGGGTCGGTTAACACTTCCTGATAGCCGTAATTGCTGGTCTGGATGGCCAATTCGCCCGTAGCGGTGATCATGGCCCCGATGCCGTCACCGGCGTAAGAGCTGCCATCTTCAAGAATAAGGTAGCGTTTCATCTTATTTCACCCGCTTCTTTCGCAAGTCTGCAACCGTCTGCTGGAAAATTTCCGGCGGCTGGACGGAGAACTCCAGCCACTCACCTGTTGATGGCTGCTCAAAGCCCAGGGTCTTGGCATGCAGGAACTGGCCGTGGCCGGGCAGGGTCTTTCTCGGCCCATACAAGGGGTCGCCTGCCAAAGGGTGGCCGATATAGGCCATATGGACCCGGATCTGGTGGGTCCGGCCAGTTTCCAGCTGGCACTCAACCAAGCTGTAGCCCTGGTATTGCTCCAAGACCTTAAAGTGGGTTACCGCGCTCTTGCCCTTTTCAACCACCGCCATCTGCTTGCGGTCCTTGGGATTACGGCCGATCGGGGCGTCAATTGTCCCCTCTTCTTCCGCAAAATTGCCATGGACGATGGCCAGGTACTGGCGCTTGTTGGACTTGGCAGCCAGTTGCTTTTCCAGTGATTCCCGGGCAGCCGCATTTTTGGCTACCATCAAAAGGCCTGAGGTGTCCTTGTCGATCCGGTGAACGATCCCCGGCCGGAAGCCTTCCGGACTGTCGGCCAGATCCCTGGTGTGGTAGAGCAAGGCGTTAACCAAAGTGTGGCTGGGGTGGCCGGCGGCCGGGTGGACCACCATCCCCTGCGGCTTGTTGACCACGATGACGTCTTCGTCTTCATAGACAATGTCCAGGGGAATATTTTCCGCTTTAAGCGCCAATGGCTCTAACGGCAAAACGGTGACCTGGATCAGGTCACCTTTCTGCACTTTATATGAAACTTTACTCTTTTTGCCATTGACCAGGACTTCCCCGGCTTGGACCAATTCCTTGATCCGGCTTCTGGACAGGTCAGTCATTTCCTCTGCCAAATACTTGTCCAGCCGCTGGCCGCTTGCTTGTGCGGTCAGTTCATACTCACGGTTCATCCTAGTCCTCTCTTTCAATGAATAAAAGATAGCTGAAGATCAGAATCACACCAACAGTAATGGCGGCATCAGCCAGGTTGAAGATATTGAACTGCACAAAGTCCAGCTGAATCATGTCGATGACATACTTCAAATGCAGGCGGTCAATCAAGTTGCCGATAATCCCGCCCAAAACCAGGACCAGGCCCGACTTGAACATCCAGTGGCTATACTTCTTGTTGAAGTAGTAGTAAAGCACTACGGCAATGGCGACAGCGCTGACTACGTAAAAGAACCACATTTTCCCGGACAAGATATTCCAGGCCGCCCCGTTATTCTGAATATAGGTAAAGGAAAAAAGACCTGGCATCACGTCGTGGACTTCGCCCAAACGGTAATTTGTGACAATATAATACTTCAAAGCTTGATCAGCTGCCGCGATCAAGGCAGCGATCACTAATCCAACTATCTGCATAATCCTCTTTTCTAGAACAAACCGCTGATCTTGCCGGTTTCGTCCACATCAATATCCAAGGCGGCCGGGTGCTTTGGCAAGCCTGGCATGTCCAGAATGTGGCCAGTTGAAACGACCACGAAGCCGGCCCCGTTGCGGAGGCTCAAGCCCTTGACATGCAAAGTAAAGCCGGTAGGAGCTCCCAATTCCTTGACATTGTCAGTAAAGCTGTACTGGGTCTTGGCAATGATGACTGGCAGCTTGTCCTTGCCCATCTTCTTCAATTTTGCAAGCTGGTCCTTGGCCTTGTCCGTGTATTCCACGTCAGCCGCGTGGTAGATCCGCTTGGCTACCTTTTCAATCTTGGTTTCCAGGTCGTCATCCAGGTCGTAGCTGCGCTTGATTTCGTAGTCGCTCTTGTCGGCCAGTTCAACGATCTTTTCAGCTGCTGCCTTAGCCCCCTTGGAGCCTTCATCATGGGCCGTCACGATTTCGCATGGGAAGCCTTGTTCTTCAATCAATGACTTGAGCAGGTCAAGTTCTGCTTCAGTATCAGTTGGGAACTTGTTGATAACCACCAAAACTGGAATATTGTATGAACGGACATTGTTCATGTGCCGGTCCAGGTTAGCAAAACCTTCCTTTAATGAGTCCAGGTTTTCTTCCTTTAAGTGGTCAGTTGACTTCTCAGCCTGGTACTTCAAGGCCCGGACAGTCGCAACAACAACGGCAGCATCTGGCTTCTTCTCCAGCTTGGTGGAAACGAAGTCCAGGAACTTTTGCCCGCCAAGGTCTGAACCAAAGCCGGCTTCACTTAAAACGTAGTCGCTGAGATGCAGAGCCAGGTTGGTTGACAGGATGGAGTTGTTGCCGTGGGCAATGTTGGCGAAAGGTCCGCCGTGCACGAAGGCTGGAGTGTGTTCCAAAGTTTGAACCAGGTTTGGCTTCAGGGCCGTTGACAAAAGGGCAGCGATGGCGCCTTGGAAGCCCAGGTCCTTGACAAAGACTGGTTCATCCTCGTAAGTGTAGCCGACCAGAACCTTGCCGATTCTTTCCTTTAAGTCAGCAATGTCCTTGGACAGGCAAAGAATAGCCATGAGTTCGTGACCCACAGTCAGCTGGAAGCTGGCCGGGCGTTCAACCCCGTTGAACTTGGATCCTTGGCCGATCGTTACCTTGCGCAAGGTCCGGTCGTTAACGTCCAGGCCGCGCTTAATGACGATCTTTTCCGGGTCCAGGCCCAGTTCGTTGCCTTGGTAGATGTAGTTGTCAACCAGGGCTGACAGGTTGTCGATGGCTGAAGTTAAGGCATGCATGTCCCCGGTAAAGTGGAGGTTGATGTCTTCCATTGGAATGACTTGGGCATAGCCGCCGCCGGCAGCCCCGCCCTTCATCCCGAAGACTGGCCCCATAGATGGTTCTCTTAAGGCAATCACCGTCTTCTTGCCTAATTGGTTGTTGATGGCATCCCCGATCCCGATCGTCATCGTGGACTTGCCTTCCCCGGCTGGAGTTGGTGAAATTGAAGTCACCAAGATCAGCTTGCCCAGGTGGCCGTTTTCTTCACTGCGCTTGATTGCCTGCCAGTTGACCTTGGCCTTGTCGTAGCCGTATGGTTCAAGGTCCTGGCTGGTCAAGCCCAGCTTGGCCGCAACGTCAGTAATAGGCAATTCTTCTGCTGCTTGCGCAATTTCGATATCTGATTTAACCATTTCTGTCACGCTTTCTCTTAAAAACAAGATAATCAATGCTTTGATGCTTGGAAACCCGCGCCCGGTAGACTTCAAAGCCACGCCAACTAGTCACCAATTCTGGTTTTTCCTCCAGGACGAACTCCTTCCGGTAAGGCAAACGCAAGCGCGTCTGACCGGCAAAAGAAATGTAGGACTTTTTCCATGTAAAAACAAGCAGGAGCAGGAAGATGATGCCGGTTATCACAGTCGGCAGGTTGATGAACTGGCTGCCTTCCAGACAGAAGATCACAGTCAAGAAAAGCACCAGCAAGAGCCAGCTGTAATAAATGACGCCAAGGTCTCCTAAAAAGATCAAATGTTTTTTCATGAAAAACTCCTTGTCACTAGATATCTAGATTATAGCAAAAAAGCAGGAAAATACCGAGAAATACGAAAAATGTTTTTAACTATTGTTTTTAATATTCGGTAATCAAGTTATAGTTAGGACTTTAAGCCGAAAAGCTTAAAAAAAGATCGGCTTTTCACCAGGTCAAATCTAACTTCTGACTTGACTGAGTGCTCTCGTAAAGGGAGCTGATATAACTTTTCATGCTGGGCATGGCCGCCAGCAAAGTTCGGTAAGCGCTTGATTCATAAATTGCCGCGATCTCGGCTTCACTCTTATAGCTTTGCCCGGTGAAAAAGTCCCAGTGCATCTTTTTGAGCATTTCCGCGGCTTCCGGCAGGTCCTTTGCTGCTCCCTTGAGCAAGTGCTGGCGCAGAAGCAGATCATTGCTTTGGTCAAAAACTTCCTTCAGATAAGCGTGAAAGTCAGCAAAAGGCGGCAGCTTTTTCTCTTCAGCCGTTAAAAAATTGTCGATGTCAAAAGCGCGGCGCTGGTAGCTGAGGGAATTAGCAGTCAGCTCAACCATCCCATAGCCCTGGTCGCTTTCCGCGAAGCAGGATGAAACAACCTCAGGAACCGGAACCCAGCCGGACATGATGTGCTGGGCATGGATATGGCCGGAAAAAGCGCAGCGGACCGGATACTGACTGAGCAGCTGGACAATTTCACCGGCATTATTCAGTTTAAAGCCGTCATGAACCACTGAATTATGACTGTAGAGGTTATGGTGCATGAAAAAGAGGACATCTTGTCCCAGTCTTTTGGCCTCAGCCAATTCCTGGCCCAGCCACCGCCTTTCCCCATCATCGATGGCCCCGCTGGTCATAGGATGGGTATAGGAAAACTGGCTGCTGTACAGGTTGGAGTCCAGCAAAAGCAGCCGCCAGTGCGGGTTCAAATTGACTGAATATGATAAAGAGCCTGGTTCCTGGCTTGCGGCTAAGTCATAGCTGGCGGAAAAAATTTCCTTCCAGTCAGCCGGTGAAATTTGCGCAACTCGTCTTTCCTCACTGCCACTAAAACTTCTGGCCCAGCCGTCATAAATGTCATGGTTGCCCGGAATAACCAGCAAGGCAATCCCCGCTTCTTTTAAGGGGGCAAAAATCTCCCCCAGCCTTTCAGCTGACCGCTTGGCCCCATTAAAGGTCAAGTCCCCGGTAATGATCAAGGCTGCCGGCTTGGCCCTGACAACTTTTCTGACAAAAGCCCTGAGAGCCAGGTCCTGGTAGGCAATGTCCTTGCCAGCGCTGGTTTGCCGCATCTTTTCAAACCTGGCACCAAAGTCATGCAGGTCATCGGCAATTAAGTGGGGATCTGAGATCAGCCAGAAGTCTGGCCGTTCACTATCCGTAATCGTCTTCATCAGCATATCTCTTCTTTACTTGCGCTTGGCCCAGAACTGGTAGTAGTCAACCCGGAGGTTACCATTGTAGAGCTTGCGCTTCTTGCTGGCCTTTTGCCCGAAGCACTTTTCAAAATCCGGGTCCGCCGTCAAGTAGTACTGGCTGAAAGAAGTCAGCGGCCGCAAGACTTCCCCCATCTGCCGGTAAAGCTCTTCTGCCCCCTGCTTGTCTTTCAAACGCTTGCCGTATGGCGGGTTGGAAACGATGACCCCGTTTTCCAGATCGGTGGTAAAGTCCTTAACCGCGACCTGCTTAAAGCGGATGTCCTGCAAGACCCCGGCATTGTGGGCATTCAGCTTGGCTACTTCCAGAATCGACTGGTCGATATCGCTGGCCCAAATTGGCGCTTCAGCTGGCTTAACCTGGCTCTTGGCTTCTTCCAGCAGCTCTTCGTGCAGGCTCGGGTCAAACCAGTCAAAGTCGTCAAAGGCAAACTTCCGCCAAGTGCCCGGGGCAATATTGCGGGCAATCAAGGCTGCTTCAATTGGCAGAGTCCCTGACCCGCACATCGGGTCAATAAATGGGTGGGTTCCGTTATATGGCGTCAGCTTGATCAAAGATGCCGCGAAGTTTTCCTTTAAAGGCGCGCCCCCGTGCTCAATCCGGTAGCCCCGCTTGAAAAGACTTTCCCCGGTCGTGTCCAGGGACAGGCGGACAGTGTCCTTGTAAATGTGGACGTCCAGCTGGTAGAGGCTGCCACTTTCCGGCAGCTTGCCCCGCCGGTGGTATTGGGCCGCCATCTTGTCAACGATGGCTTTTTTCACAATGGACTGCACGTCCGGTTCGGAGTGCAGCTTTGAGCGGACGCTGCGCCCCTTGACTGGGAAGGCCGCGTCGACTGGCAAAAGCATGGCCCAGTCAAAAGCGTAAGTTTCATCATACAAGGTTGAGAAATCTTTAGCCGTAAATTCCTTTAACAGGATCTTGACCCGGTCAGCCGTTCTGAGCCACAAATTGCATCTGACGATGTCTTTCTGGCCGCCTTTAAAAAAGACCCGGCCGTTTTCCGTCGTCGTTTCATAGCCCAAGGACTGCAGTTCCTTGGCCACGACGCTTTCAAAACCCGCCCCCATGGTCGCGTACAATTGGTATTCTTCCATCGCTATCTCCGTTCTTTTCCTTCTGATCTTTATTCTGATTGCTATTCTGCTTTTGATATTTGCAGGCCTATTCCTAAAAAAAGAAAAAGTTGGGCTTCAAACGAAGTCCAACTCTCTGCCTTGCAAATTTCTATAAGCCACGTTCTGTTCCACCAACCGCCGGCCGCGGCTGGTTTCAGCAGCCATCTATCTCTACATGATGTAGTCCAACTTTTGGTTCATTTGCCTAAGTTGAGACGCCCCTACCAAATTTTGGGTTACACGCTCGCAGGGTTTACCTCGTTCCACCAAGCCGGTTTCCCGGCTTGCTCCGTCACTGTGGCACTTTCAAGATATTCACGCATGGCTAGGCTTTAGCGCTTTCTCTGCCGTGAGGCCTGGGGCCTCCTCCAGCTTATTGGGCTGAATACGATCACTACGGGCATCGCAGCCCGTGCGTGCGTGGACTTTCCTCAGCCGGCTCAAGGCCGGCCGCGACTGCTCAAAATTTGCAACATTACTATTATAGCAAACTTTCTTACTTTTGTAAGTCCTGAATTCCGTAAACTCTTTGTTCCAGATTGTAGACCTTCCGCTCCAAGGTTGAAAGTCTTTGAATGATTGCCATGTTGGTTGAGATTTCGCCGCTAGTGCTGCTGTTATCCAGGCTGAAGTCGGCCCGCTGCCTTTGTGAGCTCGGCACGTAAGTCTTAACGTCTTCTTCCTTGCTTTCAGTAGTTGCTGATGCCGGGACGGCTGCCGGGATTTCCTTGACGGCCTGTTCTTCTTGCTTGACCTGCTTCTCAGCGTCGATTACCTGCCCTTGCAGTTCACCAATCCGGCCGTAAAGGTCTTCAATGATATCCTGGAAGGTTTCATAGTCGGAAATGATTTGGTCCAGGTAAGAATCAACCTCATCCGGATCATAGCCCTTGACCTTGCTTCTGAACTGTTTCTTCAAAATGTCCTGCGCGGACAACTTAATATCGTTTAAATCTGCCATTAACTCTTGACTCCTTTATACTAAAGTCATTTTATCAAAAAGCGCCCCCATAAAAAAGAAAGAAAGAGTTAAAATTTACCATTCCCTTTGATTTTCTTCATAATCCCTGGCGGCTTGTTCCAGGTCATAATAATCGACCAGGTCCAGCTGGTAGTCATCCCGCTTTTCCAGGTATTTTTCGATCATCTCGTAGTCATACTTGCTCTTGCCCGGGTATTCCGGGTCATAGACCAGAAGGGCCCGGTCGGTGTGCTGGAACATAAACTGCTGGTATTCCCGGAATTGCCGGCCGCCCTGGTAGGGTCCTTTTGAAGTTGCGGACCAGAAGTCAGCTTGATTTTTCAAATTCTGCAGCTTGACCTGGTTGTTTTCGCTCCAGCGGCTGCCAAAGTCCAGATAAGGCAGCATCACTGCCAGGCGCAGGTTATAGTCCCGCCTTAGTTCCAGGGCCACTTCCGCGCTCCACTGCTCAACGCCCAGGTTAGCGCCAGTGATGACCCAGTCCAATTGCCCTTCTTCCAGCAGGTTGGTCAGGCGCTGCTTGATGGCATACTTGATTACCGTGATTTTTGGATCCTTGTCGCCAAAAGTTCCCAGTTCATAGCTCCGGTAGCCGCTGATCCAAATTCGCTGCATGCAAATTCCTCCCTTAATCTTTTTGCTTTGCCAGTTCCTTAAAAACATTGTAACATTAACCGCAAAAGCAGGAATGATCTAGCTTCAGAGACAGTTTGCAAATAATCTGATTAGGTTTCTCAAGTTTTTATTGTTATAATGACTTCCAGGAGTGAACTTTATGGTCAAATACCCAACTGGATCTGTCATGCCCCTCAGGGCAGCCCAGCGGCAAGGAGAAAAGGCCCTGCTTAAAAAGGCCAGCTTTTCTGACCGCGGGATGACCCTGGAGCAGCAGATCAATGAATCAAACCAGTACTACCTTGACGCGGGCATTGCGGTCGTTCACAAGAAGCCGACCCCGATTCAGATCGTCAAGGTCGACTACCCAAAAAGATCGCGGGCCGTCATCCGCGAGGCCTACTTTCGTCAGGCCTCAACGACTGACTACAACGGCGTCTATCAAGGCTACTACCTTGATTTTGAAGCCAAGGAGACGCGCAACAAAACTTCTTTTCCTTTAAAGAACTTTCATGAGCACCAGATCCTGCACCTTGAGCAGTGTTTGGACCAGGAGGGGATTTGCTTTGCCCTTATCGGCTTCATGACCCTGGAGCGCTACTTTGTCACCCCGGCATCTTTTTTGATTCAAGCTTGGCAAAACTGGAAGGCTGCCGGCAAGAGTTCCATGACTCTTGCTGAAATCGAAGCTAACTCCTTTGAAATTAAAAGCGGATTCCGGCCAGCCCTGCCCTATTTAGAGGCGGTCGACCGGATCATTGCGGATAGGAAACAAGAACATGGCAACAAATAGTCCAGAGCAAAAGAACACGCGGATGGCCCGCCTGCACGCCAATGACGGCGCCAAGAAGGCCCGGCCTGTTCTGCGGGTAATTAAATGGCTTTTTCTGCTCTTTTTCTTGCTGATCATCTCCGGCGTCGGCGTCTTCGCCTACTACGCTAAAGACGCGCCGAGCATCAGCACCGCCAAGCTGCAAAGCGGCGGCACATCAAGTTTTTACACTACCGACGGCAAGTTTTTAATGTCACTGGGTTCACAGACCCGGGTCTATGCTAAAGACTCGGCCATTCCCCAGACTTTGAAAGACGCGGTCGTCTCTATCGAAGACAAGCGCTTCTACTCTGAAAGCCTGGGGATCGACCCCCTCCGGATCGTGTCGTCTTTCTTGACCAACGTCAAGAGCTCCAGCACCGTGGCCGGCGGGTCCACCATCACCCAGCAGCTGGTCAAATTGACCTGCTTCTCAACCGCCAGCTCCCAGCGGACCTTGTCCAGAAAGGCCCAGGAAGCCTGGCTGGCCATGAAGGTGGAAAGAGAATACAGCAAGGACCAGATCCTGGAATTTTACATCAACAAGGTTTACATGAACTATGGGACCTACGGGATGGGGACTGCAGCCAACTACTACTATGGCAAGTCCCTCAAGCAGCTGGACCTGGCCCAGCTGGCCCTTTTGGCCGGGATGCCTAACGCCCCGGTGGCCTACAACCCTTACCTTTATCCAAAGAAGGCTAAGTACCGGCGGGACCTGGTTCTTAAGGCCATGTATGACAACAAGAAGATTACTAAGAAGCAGTACCTGGCAGCCAAGTCTGAAGACGTACAGAAGGGCCTTAAGAAGCACACGACCAGCACTGAATCCAAGCTGCGCAAGGTCGACGACGCCTACATCAAGGAAGCAATTGCTGAAGTACAGGCTGACGGCTACGACCCATACAATGACAACCTGAAGATCACCATCAACATCAACCAGGCTGCCCAAAACAAGCTTTACTCCCTGGCTAACAGCGGCAGCGTTGCTTTTACCAGCAAGAAGATGCAGATCGGGGCCACGGTCATCAACCCGAAGAACGGACATGTTATCGCCATCCTCGGGGGCCGGAAGTTGCCGTCAGTCCAGCTGGGACTTGACCGGGCGGTCCAGACAGGCCGGTCAACCGGGTCAACGATCAAGCCGGTCTTAGACTACGCTCCAGCAATTCAATACCTCAACTGGGGAACCAGCCATATCCTGCAGGATACCAAGTACACCTACCCGGGCACTAATATCCAGCTTTATGACTGGGACAACACTTACCAGGGGGCAATGAGCATGCGCTATGCCCTGGTTCAGTCCAGAAACGTGCCGGCCGTCAGAGCCTTGAATGAAGTCGGGATTTCCCGGGCCTCGCTTTTTGCTAGAAAGCTGGGCGTGAACGTCAGTGCCAATGCTGGTCTTTCAACAGCGATCGGGGCTGACGCCTCCAGCTTGCAGATGGCGGCTGCTTATGGGGCATTCGCGACGATGGGCGTTTACAGAAAGCCGCAATTCGTCTCCAAGATCGAAACGGCTGACGGGCAGGTCCGCAAGTATGACTCTGCTGGCAAGCGGGTCATGAAGAAGTCAACTGCCTACATGATCACCGACATGCTCAAGGGCGTCTTCACCAGCGGGACCGGGACCACGGCCAAGGTCAGCGGGATCTACGAGGCCGGTAAGACCGGTACGGTTAAGTACTCTGACTCGGACCTGGTTAAGTACCCAAGCTACAGCTCAACGCCAAAGGATTCCTGGTTTGTTGGCTACACCAAGCAGTATTCAATCGGGATCTGGACAGGCTATGACAATTTGAAGGACGGAACGATCTCCGGAGTCGGCCAGTACTCAGCCCAGCTGATCTACAAGTACATGATGTCCTACTTGATGGCTGACGAAGAGAGTACAGACTGGGAAATGCCAGCAACAGTCGTCAAGAAGCGGATTGTTAAGAACACTGAAGACGAAGTGGCCTCCCCTGGCCAGTCCTACACTTGGGAACTCTTCGTCAAGGGGCATTCACCGACTGATGCTGACTACGTCTCCTCAAACAGCAATGCTTCTACTGCTTCCAGTTCAGCCGTAACTTCCAGCGTCAGCTCAAGCTCCAGTTCCAGCTCCTCGAAGTCCAGCTCGAGTTCCAGTTCAAGCGAGAAGTCCTCGTCTTCATCCAGCTCTTCAAGTTCAAGCTCAGCTTCCTCCAGCTCGGCCGCTTCTTCCAGCCAGAGCAGTGAGGCGCCAAAGACTGAAGAAAATAAACAAGACAACAATAATAATGGTGACAAGCAGGATAACTAAGCTGTTGAATTAATAATTTATCGAAAAAGCCAGAGCAACTGATTTCTTCAGGGCCCTGGCTTTTTTATCTGCTAAAATATATGGCAACAGGATAAAAACAAGCATAACTGTCAACACGACTAGCAGAAATAGAAAAGAGGAAATCATGGAAGCAATTCAAATTGAGGACTTTTTGCACTATGCCAACTTAGGCAAATTGCAGGCTAAGGGGCAGAAGCTGGTCTGGGTCAAGGGCCGGCCAGATGCCGACAAAAAAGAGAAATACCTCTACACATTAGAGACCTTGCAAGACGGACAAGTCTGCCCCCTCAGCTCTTTTGGCCAGGAAAAAGACTTCGTCTTTCTCGATGAAAACACGGTTTGCTTTGCCGGCAACCGGACCAAGGAAAAGGACAAGACCTTTATCTACCAGCTTTCTTTAAAGGGCGGTGAAGCAAGGGAAATCGCTGCTTTAGAGGGAGAAGATTTCGCGGTCGAAAATGTCTTAGCAGACGGCCGCCTGCTTTTAAGCCGGCGGGTTGACCTGCGGGCAGCTGAGAAAAAGCAGGATCCGGATGAAAAAGACTATGTGGTCTTAGATGAGTTCCCGGCCTACTTCAATGGCGACGGCATTATTTCCAAGTTCCGCGACCGCCTCTTTCTTTTTGACCCCGCCAAAAAGGAACTGACCGAACTCTTAAAAGAAGACCCATACTTCAATTTTGACCTCCACTATGTCGATGGCTCCGCCCTCTACTTCACCGGGGATTCTTACACCAAGTCCAAGGCCCGCAAGTCCGCTCTCTACCAGCTGGACTTAAACAGCCTGGAATATTCTCAGCTTTTGCCAAAAGAAGAGTGGTCAATTTTTGACATCTGCGTCTTAAAGGGCCAGCTCTACCTGGTGGCCACTGATGAAAAGCGCTACGGCTCGGAAGAAAATCCCCAGTTTTACAAGTATGATCCGGAATTCAAAACTCTTTCTTTAGCCGCGGCTTGGGAAGACTGCTGGGGCGACTGCGTAGACACCGACCTTTGCCTATTGGACGTGCGGACCAGCCGGGTCTTTGAGGACTGCCTCTACTTCACCACGACTAAGGTCGACCACACGGTATTGGAATGCTTTGACGGCGAAAAAGTTACTCCTGTCTTTGAATTTCCTTCCATCGAATTCTTCGACTTTACCAGTGACGGCACTTGCTGGTTTACTGGTCCAAATGCCAACGAGACCCAGCAGCTTTACAGCTTTAAGGACGGCCAGCTGACCAAGCAGTCCAGCTATAACGAAGATGCCTTAAAGGGCCGCTATATTGCTTCCGCCGTTCAAGTTGACTACCAAGACTATGCTGGCAATACCCAGCATGGCTGGGTTCTCTACCCGAAAGACTTTGCTGAAAAGCAAAAATACCCGGCCATCCTCGATGTCCACGGCGGGCCAAAGACAGTTTACGGGACACCCTTTTTCCACGAGATGCAGGTCTGGGCAAGCCAGGGCTACTTTGTCTTCTTTGCCAATATCTACGGCTCTGACGGCCAGGGCAACGACTACGCCAACATGAGGGGACACTGGGGCCAGGAAGACTACGAGGACTTGCTGAAGTTCACGGACGCTGTTTTGGCAAAAATCCCGCAAATTGACGCAACCCGCCTGGGCATCACTGGCGGTTCTTACGGCGGCTACATGACCAACTGGGTGATCGGCCATACTGACCGCTTCAAGGCTGCCGCCAGCCAGCGGTCCATGTCCAACTGGCTGAGCGATGCCTTTATGTCAGACGTGGGGCCTTGGGATGACCTTTACTCCATTGACGCAAATAACTTGGACGAGAAACTGGACTATGCCTGGCAGCAGTCTCCTTTGAAATATGCCAAAAACGTGACCACGCCGACCTTGTTCATCCACTCTTTGGAAGATTACAGATGTCCTTTGCCGGAAGGGATGCAGATGTTCCGGGCCCTGCTCTACTACGGGGTGGAGAGCAGAATGTGCCTCTTTAAAGGCGAAAACCACGAGCTCTCCAGAAGCGGGCAGCCAAAACACCGGATCCGCCGCTTAAAAGAAATTACTGCCTGGTTTGACCAGCATTTGCGGTAAAATATAAGAGGCAAGAAAACAAAAGGTTATGTAACAAAGGAGTTTTTTATGACTAAAATTGCCATGTATAATGTCAGCCCGATCGAAGTGCCTTACATTGAAGACTGGGCCAAGAAGAACGATGTCGAAGTTAAGACGACCGACCAGGCCTTGACCAGCGCGACTGTAGACCTGGCTGAAGGCTGCAGCAGCGTTTCACTCAAGCCCCTTGGCCCGGTTGACGAAGAAGTTGTTTACCAAAAATTGAATGAATACGGGGTCAAGTGCATCGGCCTCAGAATCGTTGGCTTCAACACCATCAACTTTGACTGGACCAAAAAGTACAACTTGCTGGTCACTAACGTTCCGGTCTACTCCCCGCGGGCGATCGCTGAAATGACGGTTACCCAGGCCATGTACCTCCTGCGCAAGATCGGGGAATTCCGCTACCTGATGGACCATGACCATGACTTTACCTGGCCAAGCAACTTGATCAGCAATGAAATCTACAACTTGACTGTCGGCTTGATCGGGGTCGGCCATATCGGCAGCGCCGTGGCGGAAATTTTCTCAGCCATGGGGGCCAAGGTGATTGCCTATGACGTAGCTTACAACCCGGAATTTGAACCATTTTTGACCTACACCGACTTTGACACGGTCTTGAAAGAAGCTGACATCGTTTCCCTCCACACTCCCCTCTTCCCATCAACTGAAAACATGATTGGGGAAAAGCAGCTGAAGGAAATGAAGAAGTCTGCCTACTTGATCAACTGTGCCCGGGGCGAATTAGTCGACACTGAAGCCTTGATCAAGGCCTTGCAGGATGGCGAAATCGCCGGTGCCGGCCTGGACACCTTGGCTGGTGAATCCAGCTACTTTGGCCACACTGGTCTGACGGACAGCGAAATCCCAGAGGACTACAAGACCCTGGCCAAGATGCCAAACGTTGTCATTACTCCGCACTCAGCCTTCTACACGGAAACTTCCATCCGCAACATGGTGCAGATCTGCTTGAGCGACCAATTGACCATCGCCAAGGGCGGCCGGCCAAGAAACATCGTTAACCTGTAATTTTTACTGAATTGATCAACGCGAAAACACCGGCAGTTTAATTTCTGCCGGTGTTTTTTGGTATATTATATTTTTTCTATTGAAAACGCTGACTTTTTTTGCTGGAATAATCCTTTTTCCTACCATACAATGGAATTAGCATGTGAAAAGGAGAAAAAATTATGGAAATTAAGAACTGGTCTTATCCGGATTTTCCGGAATACCAAACCGACTTGCCAGACGTAAAATGTATCGACAGTACCGGCGATGAAGTCAGAGTCCTCTACCACCCAAACGTTGAATACGCAGATTATGGCGGACAGAAACTAACCTTGCAGATCTTGGAGCCGTCTACGCGGAACCATCCGGATGACTTGACTTACCCGATCTTTGTTTACGTCCAAGGCTCAGCCTGGATGAAGCAAAATGTTTACCGCGACCTGCCCCAAATGGCAAAAATCGCCGCTCTTGGCTATGTCGTTGCGGTTGTGGAGTACCGGGGCAGCGACGTGGCTTCCTTCCCGAAGCCGATTCTTGATGCCCAAAATGCCGTACGCTTCATGAAGCTGCACGGGCCCGAATACCAGGGCGACCCAAAGCGGGTTATTTTAGCGGGCAATTCTTCTGGCGGCCACACTGCCGTTTACGCCAGCTTTTTCCCGGAAGGTGAAGACAATCTCTACCCAGATGTTAACGCCAAAGTAAGTGGCGTGGTCGACTTTTACGGCTCTGTCTCCGTCATGCGTGAAGACAGCAACCCGACAACTATCAACCACTTGCAGGCTGACAGCCCTGAAGGAATGGAAATGGGCCATGTTGACTTAAGAGAGAATTCTGACCTGCGCCGGAAACTGTCAGTTGAGTGCAATATCAGCAAGGATACCGACATTCCGCCAGTTTTGATCATTCATGGCACGAAAGACCGGACGGTCAACACAGCCGGCAGCACTGACCTTTATCTGAAATTAAAGGAGTGCGGCAAAGAAGCCTCCTACATCTTGATCAAGGGTGCTGACCATGGCGGCGGAGAATTCACCTCTCCAGCCGTTTTAAAGGAACTGGATGCTTTCATTAAACATGTTTTAGCGTAATATATATAAAAAAGGCCGCCTTCTCCGGCGGCCTTTTACATTCCCAAAACTTCTTTTTCAATCGTGTCCAAGACGCCATTCTCAACAGCTGGCAGTTTTGTTACAAATTTGGCTGCTTCCTTGACCTCTTCGCGGGCATTTTTCATTGCGTAGGACTGGCCCGCGAATTTCAGCATCTCGATATCGTTAAGGCCATCACCAAAAGCCATGATTTCCTCAGGCAAAAGACTATAGCGGCTTGCGAGCCATTTTAGCGAATTCCCTTTTGACACTTCAGGCTGCAGAATGTCGATGCTGGCTACTCCCGAGTTAAAAATCTGTAGTTTTTCCGCGCAGACTGCCTTAAGCTTCTCCTCAGTTTCGTCCATGCGGTCAGTGCCTGGCACTATCACGATTTCTGTGAATTCGTCATCAGGCAAAGGCAGAAAGCTAGATACATTCTGATTATGCGAGAAATAGAAATCCATTCTTTCACGAAAAGCCGGATCAGCCTGCTTTAAGAAATAACAGTAGTTGATCCCGCAGAGCATGGTCCGTTCTGCCAGGTCATTTTCCGCAATTATTTGCATTATTTTTTGAACCATGGGCCGGTCAATCTCGTCTGCTTTAATCAGCTGGCCCTTTTCAAAAATCACCGATCCATTGACGCCGCCAATCGTCATTTCATCCTTCATCGGGAAGAAGTCCGCTACTTGCTGGTACTGGTCTCCCGAAATAGGCAAGACGCGGATGCCTTTTGCGCGCAGCAGGTCAAAATCGCGTGCCCAGCGCTCACGCTCATAAAATCCCTTCCGCGGCATGAAGCTTTCATCCATATCAAAGGCAATCAATTTTATCATGGCTATCTCCTGCAAAAATTTTTGCTTTTCCCAGCTTAATCTAAATAACTGTAGGGATCCGGGTTCTTGGCCCGGGCGGGCATCTTGTAGCGGCCAAAGAAGATCATGGCATGGTGGGTATGGATCCACTCCTCCTTTGGCAACAGCTCCTCCAGCCGCTTTTCCACCTGCAAAGGCGTTGCCTTCTCCGGCACGATCTTGAACTTCTTGGCGATCCGGGACACGTGGGTGTCGACCGCGATTGCCGGAACTCCCCAGCCTTCAGCCAAAACGACATTAGCCGTCTTGTTGCCAACCCCGGCTAATTTGACCAGGTCTTCCTTCTTGCCCGGCACCTGGCCGCCATATTCAGCGACCAGGGTCTGGGCCATTTCCTTGAGGTGCTTGGCTTTAGAATGATAGAGGCCCAGGTGGGAAATATCTGCCTCGATCTCCTCCTGGCTGGCCGCCGCCATGGCTTCCGGGGTCGGAAAGTCCGCGAAAAGCTGGGGGGTCACCTTGTTGACCATCTTGTCTGTCGTCTGCGCGCTGAGCAGGACCGCGCACAAAAGCTGGAAGCGGTTGTCCCAGTTCAGCTCCCCTTTTGCTTCCGGAAACATGGCGTCAATCCGCTTCAAAACATTTCTTGCTTCTTCATCACTCAAGAGCTTTTCGTCTTTTTCCATTAAAATTCTCCCAAAAATTTACTAACGGTTTCTCTCCAGATACTGCTGGACCTCGCTGGCGGTCTTTAAATTCATTCTCTGCCAGTTCAGCAGGATCCGGTCTACATACTTGAAGCTCATGGCCCGGGACAAGACTGCTTCCCGCAGGGCCAGCTTGATAATCTCCGGGGCGTAGTGGTCCAAATTCAGCCAGTCCTGGATTTCCTCCCGCTCAATCGGGGTCAGGTAGCGGCCAAATTCGATTTCAAACTCCCGGGCCAGGTCACTCATTGGGTCGTTGTTCAAGCTGTCTTTGGCTTCTTCTAACACTTCCCCGTTCATGTCCTTGACCTGGACATGCTGGTCTAAATACTGGTCCAGCTTGTCATAGAGCTCATCTAGACTATAGCGGCTGCTGATCTTCCCGCTGGCGTCCTTGGCCTGCCTAAGAGACAGGCAGTCCTTGTCCAGCAGGCTCTGGATCAAGAGGGTGACGTCACTGACGCTGAAGTTGGTATTGGCCGCGATTTTTTCATTGCTGGGGAAGTAATTTCCCCTTTGAAAAAAAGCTTCCAGCTGCAAGACCAGGGCCAGTTCCGCTTCAGTCAAGCCCAAGCGGGCATAGTAGGCAATCAGGCCATTGCTGATGCTGGTCACCCCCAGCTGCCGGTAAAAATTGTAACTTGCCATTTTCTCACGTTCTTTCACAAAAAATAAAAGAGTGAGCTAACTCACTCTTTTATTTTAGCTTTTATTCTTGTTAAAAAACAACTAATGCGCTTATGGCTGCATTCTGTTGATCATTCTTGGGAATGGGACAGCTTCACGAACGTGGTCCAGCTTGCAGATCCAGGCG
>NZ_JBKZCD010000019.1:0-34327 GCF_046938665.1 Lactobacillus delbrueckii subsp. bulgaricus | reverse complement strand
TTCAGCGGCTGGGCGCAATTTGTCTAAGTCCCGGCCCAGGATGCTTAATTCGTATTCGCAGTGCTTTAAAACCTGGCCAACCACGTAAGACAGGAAACGTTCCTGCAGGTCCAGGGATTCATCTTGGTGCATCCAGGCCATTTCCGGTTCCATCATCCAGAATTCAGTCAAGTGCCGGCGAGTCTTGGAAGCTTCCGCCCGGAAGGTTGGCCCGAAGGTAAAGATCTTGCCGAAGGCTTCTGCCCCGACTTCCCCGTAAAGCTGGCCGGATTGTGACAGGTAAGCATCGTGGTCGAAGTAGTCGATGTGGAAGAGTTCCGTGGTCCCTTCTGGTGCTGAGTGCATCAACAGCGGGGCGTCAAACTTCACGAAGCCTTCGTTTTCAAAGAAGTCGACTGTAGCCTTGAAGATCCGGTTTCTGATCTGCATGATGGCGAATGGCCGCCGGCTTCTCAGCCAGAGGTGACGGTGGTCCAAGAGGAAGTCAATCCCGTGTTCCTTGTTGGTGATCGGGTAGCCTTCGTTGTTTGAGACAACTTCCAAGTCGCTGATCTGGATTTCGTAGCCGAAGTGAGACCGGGCGTCTTCATGGATGGTCCCAGTGAGGTAGAAGCTTGCTTCCTGACGCAGGCCCTTGGCTGCTTCAAAAACTTCCTCACTGACATCGTTCTTGCGGACAACGCCTTGGAAGAAGGCCGTACCGTCTCTTAATTGCAGGAAGACGATCTTCCCGCTGGACCGCTTGTCGGTCAGCCAGACGTGCATTCTGACTTCTTCGTCAACGTGCTTGGCTGATTCTCTGATTGAAATCAATTCTGTCATTCTTTTAATTCCACCTTATTTTTATAACTCTATCCATGATAGCAGATTTTTGCCTGATCTTCTATAACTTATCGACCAGAGACAGGAGTTGGCCATCCTTGAACCTGTAGATGGCATAGCAGTAGCTGCCATCTGCGTTGACTGCCGTGACTTCCCAGACGGCCTGCTTTTGATACCAGCCCAGGTTGACTTCCTTGATGGTCTTTTTTGGGTAAGACTTCTGGAAACTGGATTTGACCGTGCTTTCGCTGACGCCGTCATTAGCTGAATAATAGTAGGCCTTATGTTTACCCGGCAGGTAGATGAAGTAAGCCGCCTTACCCTTACTGGTTTTCCCGCTGGCTGAATATGACTTGACGCCCCGGCTCAAATGGTAGTACTTGTCAATTTGCTTCATGGAAGTCTGCTTGACCAGCCTGGCGACTTTCTCTTTCTGCTGACTGTACGGCTTGGCTGCCTTAGCGACAACCGCCACTGTTCCCGCGTAAAGCAAAAACAGGAAGAAGACCAGCCAGGCCAGATACTGCAAGACATTTTTGACTCTTTCGTTAAGCATTTTTCCTCTCGAACTTCAACTTCTTTTTTAACTCACTCGCTTTAACCTTTTGCACCGGAGCCGGCAGGCTGGACCTAAAGGCCGGGCCATAGCTCTTGGTCCAGATCCGGGGATCCAGGATCAAAAACTGCCCATGATCATCCTCGCCCCGGATCAAGCGGCCGCATCCCTGCCGCAGGCGGAGAACCGCCCGGGGCAAAGAGTCCTCTTGAAAGACATCCCAGCCTCTTTGAGCCAGGTAGTGCTGCCTGAGGCTAACCTCCGGCAGGTCCGGGGACTCAAATGGCAGGCGGGTCGCGATAACCAGGTCAATCCCGCAATTGTGGAAGTCCACCCCTTCCCAGAAGCTGTCCGCCCCCAGCAAGATTGACCGTTCAGCGATGACAAAGCGGCGGGTGATCCGCTCATTTGACCCCGTCAAGCCCTGGGCCAGAAGCTCATAGTCCTTAACCCGGGGATCATTCAGCAGTTCAAAGTAGAGCTGCTTGATCAAGTCCAGGTTGGTAAACAGGCACAAAACGTGCTTTTGCCCGCTTAAGTCCTTGGTCAGGATATTTTTTAATTCTTCCAAAAAACGCGGACTGTCTGGTTCCGGCTGCCCCTCGTCCATGGCCAAAATCTCCAGATGGTCAGCCATGGGGAAGCTGGCCTTGCCCTTGTAGCAAGAGACACCCAAATTTGGCAGAGCCAGGACCTGCTTGGCAAAGGCAAAATTGCCGTCATTAGTTATTGTCGCACTGATCATGCTGATATGGTCAAAGCGGTCGTAAATTTTATGCAATTCTTCAGAACTGTCCAGGCTGAGCCAGTGGAGGTTGCTGCTGAGAGCATCTTCGGGATTGGTCACGTTGACCACGAAGCCCAAATGATCCAAGAGCGGCTGGTTCAAGAGGTCAGCCAGCTGGTAGCTCTTTTCCGTGTAGAATTCCAGCAGGTCGACCTGGTCATTCAATTCTTCCAGCAAAGATTCCTCATCAGTTAAAAAGCGGTCCTTTTCCTGTTCCAGCAAGTAGCGGATCTGGTTGGTATGGATCCGGACCTGCTCCAATTGCTGCTGGAACTGTCTAAGAAGTGGCCGGAACTGAGAGTTTTCCGGGAAGAGATCCTGGCCCTGGATGGTCAGCTGCAGGCTCTTGTTGGGCAAAACAACCTGGCTGATCGCCTGCCCCTTGTGCTGGTAGAGATACTTTTGCATACGGTTCAAGCTGTGAATCAAGTCCAGGCTTTCCTGGTCTAAGAGGTCCAGCATAAACTGCAGCTGGACATTTTCCTCGCTTTGTCTGAGCAGGTTATTGTCCGTAAAGTAGAGCAAATTGCGCAGGTGGCTGATGCTGCCCCAAATTGCTTCCAGGCGCAGGGAGTCCGTCCGGGCCGTCTGCAGGTTTTCGCTGAAGCGGTGGGCTTCGTCAATTACCAGGTAAGGATTCTGCCCCCAGATGGAGTCCATGTAGTGGTTGACCAGGTAGGCGTGGTTAGTCACCAAAATGTTGGCCTGCTCCTGCCGGCGGCGGGCCAGGTTCCAGAAGTCAACGCTGGCAAACTGGCTGGCCACCCGGGCATCCCCGGGGTGCTTAAGCTGGTTAAAAATCGGCAGCTGCTGGCTGGTCAGCTGCAATTCATCCATGTCCCCGGTTGTCGTTTCTGTCAGCCAGACCAAGATCTGCATCTGTAAGAGCAAGGTCGCCTTGTTTGGCGAATTCTGGTAGAGAGTCTGGGCAAAACCGTCTAAATCCAGGTAGTGGCTGCTGGACTTGACCATTTCCGCGTTCAAGCCCAGACCCGTAACCCGCAGGAGCTGGGGAATTTCCTGGTCCAGGAGCTGCTGCTGGAGGACCTTGGTCGGCGTGGCAATCACTAATTTTTTACCAGAGTAAAGCTGATAGGCGTAGGCAAAAAGGTAGGCAAAAGTCTTCCCTGTCCCGTTTGGTGCTTCAGCCAGCATGACCCTTTGCCCGGCATCTTCGACAAAGTCGTGCAAGCGGTCGATTAAATCCACTTGGGCTTGCCGGTAATTGATCTTGCCTTTAAAAAGCTTGCGTTTGTCCGCATCTTTAACTGGAAAATGCCCATTTTCCCCATGTTCAACCGCCGGAATCTCCTGCCTCTTTAAGACCAGGTTGCGGACCTGCATCTTGTCTTTGGGCAGCTTGCGCCTGCTTTGCCGGGACTGGTCAGCAATCACCTTGATCACGTCCCCTGTGTCCCGGATAAGGCCACTGGCCAAAGAGCCCAGAACATTCAAAGTTGCCTGGGGCAAAGAAGCCAGCTTGTCGATGATCTTCAAGAGCAAGACGGCTGTCCCATAGGCGTCAGAATCCGCCTTGTGGGGGTTGGCGTGCTTGATCTCCAGACTGGCCGTCAAGTCCCGCAACTTGTAAGAAGGCAGGGTCGGAAAGGCGATCTTGGCCAGTTCAACCGTGTCAACCGCCTTGCAGGTCAAGGCCTCAAAGCCGGCATTGGTCAATTCGTAGTTCAAGAAAGGAAAGTCGAAATTGACATTATGGGCCACGAAAACCGTATCCTGCAGGATCTCGCGGATCTTCGGGGCATAGTGCTTGAAATCAGCCTGGCCAGCCACCATCTTCTGGTCGATCCCGGTCAAATTGGTCACGGCCAGGGGAATTTCCCGGTGGGGGTTCATCATGAAGGAATAAGTTTTAACCACTTCACCATCTTTGACTATGGCGCAGCCAAACTGGATGATCCGGTCCCCCTCTTCCTTGCGCGTCCCGGTCGTTTCCAAGTCAACGACCGCGAAGCTTTCGCCGGCAAAAAAATCCGCCATTTTCCGCTCCTTTCACTCCTAAAAACTTCTAATCAACTTCAACAATTTCCCGGCAGCTCAAAAGCACCAGGTACTTTTTCAAAACAGGCAGCCGGCCAGATTCATTCAAGGCCCGCTCATAAAGGCGGAGCTGGCCCTGGTACTTCTCTTTCAGCTTCTGAATTGCTTCCTCCTGCTTATGCGGGTTCACGTGGTCAGTCTTGTAGTCAAATAAAATGATACCATTCTCCGCTTCATAATAGCCATCGATTGTCCCGTGAACCAAAATTTCTCCTGGAAAATCGCTGAAATCCTTAAATAAAGTCTTCGGCGACAAGATAGTAGCAAAATTTTCCTCCCGGTGGAGGCGGTCAGGCTGCTGGTAAAAGTCTTTGGCAAAGTCGCTCTTGACAAACCAGGACAAGGCTTCCCGGTCCAGCTTGCTGGCCAAGGTCTGGCTCAGCCGGCCCTTTTCCACCAGGCCGGCAATGCAGCTGTCAATGGCATCCTTGTCGCCTTTGGCATAGTCATAATACTGCAAGACCAGGTGGCTGGCTGTCCCCAGTTCAGCTGAGCTGACCGTATTTTGGAAGAGGAAGTCAGGTTCAGTATCGATCGGCTGCAGGTAGCGGTTGGCTGACTGCAGTTCCGAAATGTGGGAGTCAGCCAGTTCGTCTTCGACCGGGTCGCCAAAAGCCTTCTTGATTTCAGACACCGCCTGGTAGGCCGTGGTCCGGCTGGCATCCAAGTAAGGATAGCCGCCCTGGCTGAAGGCATAGAGCTTTTCTGCCTGCTTAAAGACGGCTGCTTCATCTTCCGTCAAGTCCGCTCCGCTGGCCGCCACGGCCTCACTATCCGGCAATTGGGCCTGGTCTTTCTTGGGGTCAAAGTGGACAAAGACCAGACTGCCTTCTTGGCCTATCGCCAGGTCGCTGACGGCTTTTTCACCCAGCCGCTTCACCTGCTTGGCGCGGGCTAAAGCCGGGGCCAAAAAGTCCAGGGGCTTGGCTACCTTCATCTTATCCAAAAGGGGCAGGCGGCCAGCAGAAATTTCCTTAGCCCACTTCTCTTCCAAGCCCGCCAGATCGGTTTTGGCCGGCAGCTTGATATTGGCCGCCAAAATCAGCTTCTGCTTGGCCCGGGTCAAAGCCACGTAAAGCAGGCGGGCTTCTTCTTCCAGCAGCTTCTGCTTTTTGGCAATCTTCAGCCAGGCATTAGCCAAAGTATCTGCCCGGTATTCCGCTTCATCAAAGGGATAGGCAAAGGACAAACCCAGGCCGCTGGCATCTAAAACATAGCTGCCGGTAATGTCTTGCTGGTAATTGTAGCGATGCTCCAGGCCCAAGACAAAGACAACCGGGAATTCCAGCCCCTTTGAGGCATGGATGGTCATCAGCTTGACTGAGTTATCGGCATTTTCGCTCAAGATCGGCTGGGCCAAGTCCTTTTGGTTCTTCCGCATCCTGGCAATAAAGTTGATGAACTGGTAAAGGTCCTTGAAACCCGAACTTTCGTAGGCGCTGGCTCTTTCGTACAAGGCAGTCAAGTTGAGCCGGCGCTGCTGGCCGTTAGTCATGGCCGTCACGATTTCCAAAAAGCTGGTCCGCTCGTAAATGGTCCAAAGCAGTTCTGAAATCCGGTGGCTCAAGGAAAAGTCGCGCAGGTCCTGCAATTGGGCCAAAAAGTCCCGGCAGCGGGCAGCCAGATCTGTATCCTTTTTAGCATAAGTTCTTAAAGCCGCGTAGAAGCTGACGCTCTTGTTGACCAGGCGGATTTCCGCCAAATCTGAACTGGAGAAGTTAAAAATTGGAGACCGCAAAACCGCCACCAGGGGAATATCCTGGTCCGGGTTGTCGATGATCTTTAAATAGGACATGATGACCGTCAATTCAAAGGTCTGGAAGTAGTTCTGGACATCCATGACAAAGAGCGGGACCCCGTAGCGGTCAAATTCCTGCTTGATGTCCAGGTTGCTGGTCTTGGACCGGGTTAAGATGGCGATGTCCCCATAGCTGACCGGCCGGGTCTGCCCGCTTTTCGGGTCAAAAATTGGCGTCTGATCAGCGATCAGCTTCTGGATCCGGCTGATGACCATGGCTAAATCGCCCTGGTTCAATTCCCCGTCATCTTCTGTTGCAGATGAATCTTCCTGGTAGAGGACTTCTGTTTCAGTCGGCAGGGCCGCCTCTGGGTCATAGCCGGCCGCGAATTTCAGCTGCCCTTCTTTTTGGTAGTCAATCCCACCGAAGTCCTTGGTCAGGAGGCTGTCAAAGATCAAGTTGACAGCTTGGGTGACCGGCTGGCTGGAGCGGAAGTTTTCGGCAAAAATAATCCGCTGCTTGCCAGCCGAATTTTCCTGGCCATATTCATCATACTTGGCGATAAACAGGCTGGGTTCCGCCTGGCGGAAGCCGTAGATTGACTGCTTGACGTCCCCGACCATGAAGAGGTTGTTCTTCCCGGCTTTTTTCAGCCGCTGGATCAAGCCGTCCTGCAGGGCGTTGGTGTCCTGGTATTCATCAACCATGATTTCCTTGAAGCGGTTTTGGTAGTAGGCCCGGGCCAGGTCAGAGTTTGAACTGTCCTGGGTCAGAATTTCATAGGCCAACTGCTCCATGTCGCTGAAGTCCAGGACCCGGTCAGCCCGCTTCAATTCGTTAAAGCGGTCAATAAAGGCCAGTTCGACTTCCGCTGCCGCGGAGGCGATTTCTGCCCCCTTGGCTAAGAGGGCCTGCTGGTCAGCATTGCTGCTTGCGTAAAAACTGGTATAGACATTGAAGACCAGCTGCTTGCCAGCTTCTTTAACCTCCTTTGCCTCCGCGACAAAGTCGGCAATCTCCTTGTTAGTCCGCAGGGTCCCGTCAAACTGGCAGGCCGCCAGCAGCTCTCTTTGCCGGTCAAAGGGATCATCTGTGGCCAGACTCTCCCGGTAGCTGGCCAGACTGCTGGCAAAAGCCGTAAAAGCTGGCTGGTACTTGGCAAACTTTTCATGGTCAAAGTCGGCTTCGGCCATCAAAGCCGTCAGCTTGTCCGCCAGATTGGAAAATTCTTCCTCCAGGTAAGGCTTGATTTTCTCCTGCCAGAGGGCGCTGTCAACGACGTCGCTGGTCTCCAGCTGGTAAGGGGCAGCCAGCTTTTGCAGCCAAGCCCGGTAGTTGGGCCGGGCCATGGCAAACTGGTATAAATCCAAAAGCAAATCTCTGGCTGAATTGGCGTTGCTGTCGCCGGCAAAGGCATCATAGAGGGCCAGGAAACGGTCTTTTTTCGCTTGGTCCGCATTTTGCAGGTAGCCGTTTTCGACATCCCTCAAGGCTCTTTCCTTTAAAAGCTCAATCTGGGTGGCGTCAGTCAAAATGCTGAAGTCCGGGTCAATATCGATCGCGAAGTAAAAGCGGCGGATGACGTCCAAACAGAAAGAGTCGATCGTGGAAATAATCGCGGAATCGATCTCAGCCAGCTGCCGGCGCAAAAAGTCGGCCTGGCTGGCATCTGTTTCTTCTTGCAGGCGGTCCTGCAGGCGCTGCTTGATCCGCTGCTTCATTTCACTGGCCGCCGCCCGAGTGAAGGTGATGACCAGGAGCTGGTTAACCTCCAAGTGGTCGTCCATGATTTCCCGGATGACCCTTTCAACCAAAACACTGGTTTTGCCTGAGCCGGCAGAGGCTGAAACCAAAAGGTCCTGCCCCCGGCTTTCAATGGCCCTGGCCTGGTCTGGTGTATATTTTACAGCCATGCTATTTCCTTTCTATGTACCATTCCTTATCCCCTCTGCCGCAGCCGCTTTTCTACCAAGGCCAGCAGATCTGCCTTTTTAAGGCTTGGCAGGTCCCGGTAAGAGTTAGTTGGCAGCTGCTGGTCAAAGTAGAAGATATCCTTGTAGTCGCTATAAGCCAGGCCGGTATTCTTGCCTTGCCGGAAAGGATTCAAGGCAATCTGCCCGCTCAAAATCTCGCTGGCCGCGTCCTCAATCAAGGCTTCGACGTATTCCAGCAGCTCCCGCATCTCATCTTGGCTGAAGAAGTTGTCTTTTTTGCCAAAGCCCCCGCTCTTGTTCAGTTTGAGGCCCCGGTAAACCGGACTGCTTGCCTTTTTCTCAAGGACTTTGTCGACTTCCTGGTACCAGGCTGGCTCACTGACAAAGACCCCGGACAATTTCAACTTGTCTTCCCCGCCCAAAAGGCTCTCTTTCAGCTGCAGCTTGCTGTCAAACAAGGCCCCGGTTGATGAGGAGGAGTTGACGGAATTCAGCTTCCGGGTGACATATTGGTAAAAGGCCCCCAGGAGGTCAAACTGCCGCCCGCCGGCCAGGAGGTCCCGGTTCTTCTCCAGAACGTCCAAATAGGCGATCATCTGCAAGTCCACCCCGCTGGCAAAACGGGCCAGGTTGAAGCTGTGGTCGGAAGACTTGTAGTCGATCAGCTGGCCTAAAACGTGCTGGTCCCCATTAAAGAGGTCGACCCGGTCGATCTTGCCCCGGAGGCTGATCTTCCGCTGGCCGGCAAACTTCTTCAAAGGCAAGACCAGGCCGGCCAGCTTTTCAGCCGGGCCAAAGGCCAGTTCCCCGTAAGTAGCCCGCATCTTGTTTTCCTGCTGCTTGCGCCGGTAGCTTTGGGCCACTTTACTGGTCGTCTTGTCAAAGGCCTTGAAAAGATATTTATTAAAAGGATCACGCAAGAACTGCTGGTAGAGGGGTTCTTGCAGGATCTCGCTTCTGACTTGCTTGAGCAAAAGCTCCAGGTCCAGCTCGCTGAGCTTGTCAATTTCGATATTTTTCTTTTGCATTTCCTTAAGCAAAAGCTCAAAGGTCCGGTGGAAGTAGTTACCGGACTGGATGGCATTCAGCTCATTTTCTGCCCGGGGCCGCAGGCGGAGGCCATAGTTAAGGAAGTATTCAAAAGAATTCTGGTAGTAGCTTTCCAGCTGGGAGACCGATGACAGAAGGTCTTTACCGTACAGGCGCTCAGCCAGGTCTTCTGAAATGTCTTGCGGGTTATTGTCATAAGCCATCCCTTCCGCGATTTCTTCAGCCTTTTCTTCCTCATACTGCCGGCTGAGTTCGACCAGCTTGGCCACCAGCGGGCTTTGGGCAGAATTTTCTTCCGCATAGGCCAGATAGCCTAAGCTGGCCCTTGGACTGGTCAAAAAGAGCAAAAGCTGGCGGGCAAATTCGGTCCGGTCTTTTTCAGCGGTATCTGGCAGGTCCCTTTGCCGGTATTCCCGGCCGTTAACCAGCTTCAGCAGGCGCTTGTAGTAAATGGATGGATCCAGCAGGTCATTATTGGAATTGATCACCGGATAGGAGATGTAGACCCGGTCAGAGGCCAGGGCCAGGGCATTGCCGAATTGGTATTCCTGGTCCAGGTTGCGCAGTTGCTGGCTGTCTTCCAGGTAGGCCTCCTGGTCAAAAAAGTCTGCCAGGCTGGCCAGGTTTTCCGTAGTCAAAAAGTTGGGCTGGTCGCTGATTTGCGGCAGGCTGCCATTGGCTGCTCCGATGATGAAGACCTGCTTGTAGCCGCTTGTTTGCACCATCCCGTATTCTGACAAGGTGACAGCGTCCAGGCTGGCCGGAATCGTCGCGAAATTGGCCTGGGAAAAGGCTGCCGTCAACATCTTAAAGAAGTCAGCCCAGGCAAAGTTTTCCGGGTTGACCAAGAGATAGTCTTTCAAAAGAGACAAAAGCAGATTCCAGCACTGCTCCGGCTGCTGGGCCTGCTGCAGGTCTCCGCTCTCGCTGGCCTTTAAGCGCCAGGCTTCCAGGCGGGCGCTGACCCCGTTTTTGACCAAGAAGTCAAAAAAGAACTTGACGGCGGTCATGCTGTCTTTTTCACTCTTCAGCTGGCGGGCAAGCCGGGAGATCTTGCTGACAAAAAAGTCCCGCAGCTTGTCCAAGCGGTCCAGCCGCTTTTGGTACTGTTCTTGGTCCAGGGCGATGACCTGGGCTTTGGTAAAGTCCTTAAGGGGCTTTTGCCAAAGGCTGTACTTGATTCCGTGGGCCAGGGCAAAGTTTTCCAGCTGGTCGACGTCGCGCAAATACGCGGCTTCCCCGGCTTCTGCATCCCCTTCCAAATACCAGTCAGGGATCAAGAGGCGGGTCTTCATGATGCTCAAAAGTGCTGGCGTGTCTCCTGCCTGCTGGAGAAGCTTGCCCAAATTTTCCAGCAAAAGCACCAAGGGGTGGTACTTCATCTGCTGCTGCAGGTCGTCAAAGAAGGGAATCTGGTTTTGCCGCAAAATCGGAGCCAGGTAAGTTTCATACTCCTGCAAATTCGGGGCCAGGACCAAAAAGTCCCGGTACTGGCAGCCCTTTAAAGCCACCTCGTCATAGATGGTCCGGGCCACGAAATATGCTTCAGCGTAGCGGGAATCTGCCTTAACCAGCTGGAGGTTATTTAAATCCGGCTGGCCCTGGCCCTGCCAGGCCTGGTTCAAGTCCCTGGCCGGACTGGCTGGACTGGCGATTTTTTCTCTTTCCCAGGCAAAGTCATGGGCGGAAAAGTAGCCGGTCAAGTCCTTGATCGTCTTCTGAACCACGTAATCGTATTCCCCGGCGGCCGGCTCAATCACACTGCCATCAGCGGTCTTGAAGGCGAAGGTCATCTCGCTGGCAAAAGCTGCCAGCAGCTGCATGGTCATTTTTTCCTGAATGGAAAAATGGGAGAAATCAGTCACGTAGAAGCTGGCTTGGCTGACCAGGTCCGGCCGGCTGGCCAAAAGCTGGTTCAGCTGGATGTTCAGTTCATCCTTGGTGGCGAAGTGCTTTTCACTGACGATTTCTAAAAAGTCCTGGTAGATCAAGTCCAGGTCGTGCAGCTTGTCCCTGGTCTCATTATCCAGGTCCAAGGCCACCGCCGGGTCAGCTGCCCGCTCCAAAAGATTGCCCAGGTCCAGCTGGCCGGTATGAACCTGCAGGATCGTGCTGTAGACCTGCTTAATCATGCCGGAATTGGCGTGGGAATTTTTGAAAAGCAGCAGTTCATCTCTGCGCTTGTCGATGATCTGCTCCAAAATCATGGTCGCGGCCGCGTCATCCAGGCTTTCTGGCATGAGCAGGTCGGCCTTTTTAAAGAAAAACCAGGCCAGGCGGGAGAAGGACAAGACGTGCAGGTTCTTGACGCTGGTCTCTTCCCGCCCTTGAAGTTGGGCGACTTTGCCTATTGCGGCAACTTCTGTGTTAAACTTGATATGGTTTGGAACAATAATAAAGGTATCTTTGCCGGGCTGGGCCAGATAATTGCGGGCAGCCCGGCTGATGATCTCAGTTTGCAGGGGATCGGACTGTCTGCCGGTTATAATTTTGATCATTGCTTCCACTCCTTTGTTGACTGATCGGTCAATCTAAATTTTATCAATCTCTTTCCTTTTTGGGAACTGATTGCCATTGATTCTAAGCAAACGTTAACCGAACTAACAAACTAATTTTTTGAGGTGATTCTTTTTGCAGACTTCATGTACTGCTCATGGAAAAGTAATTTTGATCGGCGAGCATTCCGTTGTTTACGGCTATGACGCCCTGGCTATGCCAATTCAGGCCCTGCACATCAAGACGACCATCAGTGATTATGCCGGCCCGGTCTGGATGGACACCAAGCTCTACCAGGGTCCTTTTTTTGACGCGCCTGCTGACTATAACGGCCTTAAGTATGTCGTCAAGGAGCTTTTGGCCAGAAGCGGGAAAAGTCCCCAGATCAAGCTTACCTATACCGGGGAAATTCCCATGGAGCGCGGACTTGGCTCCTCAGCTACCGTCGCTTACGGTACTACCGTGGCCTTGAGCCAATACCTGGGTTTGAAGTTAAGTGTAAGTGAAGTTATGGACATCACCAACCAGGCAGAAACGATCAACCACGGCAAGGCTTCCGGCCTGGACGCGGCCACGGTCAATTCCGATTACCTGGTCTTTTTTAATAAGCAAAAGGGCGTAAAAAAGCTCTCCTCAAAATTAGGTGCCAGCCTTTTGATCATGGACACGGGCGATTTGGGTAATACCAGAGAAGCCGTCACTATGGTCGCCAAGCTTTTAAATGAGTCACCTGACGCGCAAGTTAGAATGCGCAAGCTGGGACAACTGGCTGACGAAGTCAAAGCTGCCTGGCTTGAGCAAGACCCGGAGAGTGTTGGTAAATTCTTCAATGAGGCCCAGGAGCTTTTAGCTTCCTTTAACTTGTCGACAAGCAAGATCGACCGGATCTGCCAGATTGCTGATAAAGGCGGGGCTTTAGGTTGCAAGTTGTCCGGCGGCGGCCTGGGCGGAATCGTCATCGCCCTTTGCAAGGATGCCGCTTCCTGCGAAGAGATTGCCCAGGCTTGCCAGGCAGAAATCAGTAACTACTGGATTGAAGAGATTTAATTTTTGCCCAAAAATTATTAAAAACAGAATTACACAGTAAAGGAATGTGAAACAGATGAGTAAAACTGCCCGCGCCCATACCAATATCGCCTTGATCAAGTACTGGGGCAAGAAGGATGCCAAATTGCGCCTGCCGCTCATGTCCAGCCTGTCCATGACCCTGGATGCCTTCTACAGCGACACCAAAATCTCAGACAGCGAGCAAATGTCTTTTAAATTAAACGGCCAAGCCGTTTCCGGTCCGGCTGCTGACCGCGTTTTCGCCTACCTCCGGGCCATGCAGGACCGCTTCGGGCTTAAAGGAAATTTGGCGGTTGAATCGGTCAACCAGGTGCCAACCGCGGCTGGCCTGGCCTCTTCCAGTTCAGCCTTCGCCGCCATGGCAGCGGCTTTTGCCGACCACTACCAGTTAGGCGTTGACCGGCGGGAATTGTCCAGAATGGCCCGGATGGGATCGGGCTCAGCTTCAAGATCTGTTTTCGGCGGTTTTTCCGTCTGGCAAAAAGGCGATAGTGACCAGACTTCTTACGCCTACCCGCTGGACGAAGAGCCGGACATGGACTTGCGCCTTTTGGCTGTTGAAATCAACGACCAGGAAAAGAAGATTTCTTCAACCAAGGGGATGGAAATGAGCAAGAGCTCCCCCTTCTACCAGGTCTGGCTGGACAGAAATGACAGTGAGATCAAGGAGATGGAAGAAGCGATTAAGCAGGCTGACTTTAGCAAATTAGGTTCTCTGGCTGAATTAAATGCCAGTGAGATGCATGCTTTAACCTTCACCGCTGTCCCCGGCTTTACCTATTTTGAGCCGAATACCATCAAGGCCATCAAGCTGGTCCAGGACCTGCGCCAGCAAGGGCTGGAGTGCTACTACACCATTGACGCCGGCCCGAACGTCAAGGTCCTCTGCCAGGGGAAAAATTCTAAAGATATTATTAATTGCTTTGAGTCCTCCTTTGATCGTGTTAAGATTATTGAGGCAGGTTTTGGTCCAGGAGTCACTCTGTTGGACTAAAGCTTATTTAATTGTCTATAATGTCTTAGGACGTAATATAAAAAGAAAAAATTAAAAGAATAAGAGGAAGAGTTTTTTTGATTACTGAAAAAGCACCAGGCAAACTTTACATTGCCGGGGAATATGCTGTCTTGGAACAAGATTGTCCAGCCATTCTGGTCGCCCTTGACCAATACGTCAGGGTCTCAATCAAGCCAAGCAGCAGCGATACCGGTTTGATTCACTCCAAGCAATACTCCCAGGACTCTATTCACTGGGTCAGACGGGGGTCAAAGATGGTGATCGACAACCGGGATAATCCATTTGAATACATTCTGTCCGCAATTTCTTTCACTGAAAGATACTGCCTGGAACAGAATGTAAAGATGGACGTTTACGACTTGTTTGTCAATTCTGACCTGGATTCCGCAGATGGCAAGAAGTATGGCCTGGGTTCTTCAGCCGCGGTCACGGTCGCGACGGTCAAGGCAATCTTGCGCTTTTACGGTGTCCAGGCAAGCAAGGACCTGATTTACAAGCTCTCCACAATTTCTCACTACTCAGTCCAAGGCAACGGCAGCGCTGGCGATATCGCGGCCAGCGTCTACGGCGGCTGGATCGCCTACCAGACCTTCAACAAGCTCTGGCTGAAAGAAGAACTGGCAAGCAAGTCCCTGTCAGCGGTGGTCGGTGAAGCCTGGCCAGGTCTGAAGATCCAGCAGCTGGTTCCGCCGAAGGGCATGGAGCTCTTGATTGGCTGGAGCCAGCAGCCGGCTTCAACTTCCCGCCTGGTTGACAAGACTAACGCCAACAAGAACAACCTGCGGACTGAGTACGCCAAGTTTTTGGCAGACTCACGCAAGTGCGTTTTGCAGATGATCCGCGGTTTTGAAGAAGCAAACATCGCTTTGATTCAAAAGCAGATCGGCATCAACCGCCGCTTGCTGCAGCATTTTGCCGCTATCAACAATATTGCTATCGAAATTCCCCGCTTGACTGAGCTGATCGAAATCGCCAACAAGTTTGGCGGCGCGGCCAAGACCAGCGGCGCGGGCAACGGCGACTGCGGCATCGTCATCGTCAACAAGGACACCGATATTGACCGCCTCCGCAAGGAATGGGTCAAGAACAACATCCTGCCCCTGGAATTTCACATTCACCAATCTGAATTAACTTACTAAGAGCATTGCGATGTCACAAAGATCTATAAGAAAAGAAGAACATCTGGCTTTGACACAGATGTTTTTTAATGCCCAAAAAACGAATTCCTTTGACCAGGTCCACCTGCTCCGCCCGGCCCTGCCTGAAAGCCAGGTTGACCCAAGCGCCGTCAAGACGACCTGGTTTGGCAAAGAGTTAGCCGCCCCTTTCTTCATCAACGCGATGACTGGCGGGTCGGAAAAATCCAGGCAGATCAACCGGCAGCTGGGTGAAATTGCCAATAAGCAGCAAATTGCCCTGGCCTTGGGTTCAGCCAGCATCTTGACCAAGGAAGAGGACCAGCTGGAGTCTTTTTACGTAGCTAGAGAAGCCAATCCAGACGGCCTCTTGTTTGCTAATGTTAATCCTTTGACTCCAGCTAAAGCAGCTGCCAAGATCGTCAAGGATCTGCAAGCAGATGCCCTGCAGATCCACCTTAACGTGGCCCAGGAGATCCCCATGCCTGAAGGCGACCGGGACTTTGTCTGGCTGGACCGGATGCTGGAGATTAAAGAAGCAGCTGGCGTGCCAGTCATCGTCAAGGAAGTCGGCAGCGGCCTGGATCCAGTCAGTCTGCAAAAATTGCAGGCTGCTGGCTTTAGCTGGTTCGATATCGGGGGAGCTGGCGGCACCAATTTTGCCCAAATCGAAAACTCCCGCAATCCCCACCCTATGGCGTATTTGAACGACTGCGGCCTGCCAACGGCCCTGGCTACCCTTTTAGCGGCGCCTTTGACCAAGCAGCTGATCGTCTCTGGCGGGGTCAGAAATCCGCTGGACGTCTTCAAGGGACTGGCCCTGGGCGGCAAATTTGTCGGCGTGGCCAACCACTTCCTCCACACCCTTTTAAATGAGGGCCAGGATGGCCTGGATGAAGAAATCGGCCGCTGGAAGGAAGAACTGGCCTACCTTTTTGCCTTATATGGGCAAGGCTGTCTGCCAGTCAAGCAGCCATATTACTTAGACTTGGAACTGAAGAATCAGTTTGACCAGCTTAAACAATATGCTGGCAAATAAAGCAAGCGAGTAAAAAATAAATAGCTAAAGAAATAACTGTTGACAAAATTTCCCCCAGGATTTATTTGTTAACAGTATTTTTTTGGCGCGGCACAGCCGCGCTTTTTCTTTTTTAAGAAAAATTGTAGTAACAAGTAGGATGTTTAAAAAGTAGCAAAAAAAAGAATCCAGGCAACCTGGATTCTTTTTCCTTGTTATTTAGCTGATTAAGCTTCAAATGCCCGGGTCAATGGCGGAACGATTTGCTTCTTCCGGGAAACAACGCCTGGCAGGTGGGCTTCTGAGTCAACCAGTTCCTTGCCGAAGGCCTTGGCAAAGACAGACTTGCTTTCGTCGTCACCAATGAAGAGAACTTCTGAGTCGGAGTCCAAAACATTGGTAATTACCAGCATGAACAAGTCGTAGCCGTTTTCCTTAGCATCCTTTTCCATGGCTGCCAGGAAGGCATCCTTGCGTTCCAGGGCTTCTGGGACGTCAACAACGTTGACTTGAGCGATCCGGGCAGTCTTTGAGCCAAGTTCGAAGCTCTTGGCGTCCAGGTCGATCAGTTCTTCAACTGACTTAGCGGCGATGTTGGTGCCGGCCTTAAGCAGTTCCAAACCGTATTCCTTGTAGTCAACGCCGGCAATCTTAGCCAGGTCTTCAACTGCTTCCTTGTCGATGTCAGTAGTAGTTGGTGACTTCAAAAGCAAGGTGTCGGAAATGATGGCACTGAGCATGATACCAGCAATGTTGGCTGGAATTTCCATGTTTTGTTCCTTGAACATTTCCCACAAAACAGTGGAAGTGCAGCCTACTGGTTCAGCCCGGTAGAACAAGGGGTCGATCGTCGCGAAGTTGCTGATCCGGTGGTGGTCAATAACGTGGGTAACCTTGACTTGGTCCCGGTCTTCAACGCTTTGTTGCGGTTCGTTGTGGTCAACCAACATGATGGCCTTGACTTCATTTGCGACAGTCTTAACCACACGTGGTGCTTCAAAGCCGAACTTCTTCAAAGCAAAAGAAGTTTCATCGTTGGCTTCGCCCAAAGCAACGGCTTCAGTGTTGTAGCCATGTTGGTTTTGGAAGTATGAGTAGGCAATCGCCGTGCCGATTGCGTCAGTATCTGGGTTTCTGTGACCAAAAATCAGTTCTTTTTCCATCTTGGAATTTTCCCTTCTAGATTTAGCTAAAATTATTCTCTCTAATTAAGTCTACTAGAAAATCAGCGCTTTGTTCAATCTTTTCGCGATCTTTTCGCAATCTTTTTGATTTTTTTAGAACAAGCGGCCGACATCCCTGGCCTGGTCCGGTAAAGGCCGGCCCATGAGCAGTTCCTTAGCCTCTCCGTCTGTCTTAACATCAATGACGAAAGAACCGTTGCTCTGCCGATCGCCGACTGGGTGGTCGCTGGTCCGGATGACCTGCTTGCGCAGGCTGGAAGTGATCAAGATCAGCTCATGGTTTTGCCCGTAAGCCTGCAAGGCCACGATCCGGTGCGGCTTGGTCTTCAAGTTCCGCAAAACCAATACGCCCCGCTTGGCCCGGCTGGTCTTGCCGATCAATTTCAGCGGCATCTGCTTGAAGGCCCCTCTTTGGGTTACCAGACCCACCTTGAGCAGGTCGTCATATTGCGGGTCAGTGACCAGGCAGGCAACGACATAGTCGTCTTCCTTCAAGTTGATTGACTTGACCCCAGCTGCCCGGGCCCCGACTTGCGGAACTTCATCGATGTCATATTTAAGGGCAAAGGCCTGGTTGGTAAAGAGAGTGATTTCCCGCTTTTCACTTGTCTTGACCAGGTCCACGGTAATGACACGGGAGTCTTCCCCCTTCATCTTCATGGCCATGATTGCCCGGGACTTGTAGGTTCTGGTTGGCTGCAGGTCAGCGAGGGCCACCTGCTTGATAAAGCCATCATTTGTGGCCAGCAAGAAGGCCAGGTCTGGATCATCCAAAGCTTCCAAGGCAAAGACCCGGATGATGCTCTCGTCAGCTGCCAGGCCTAGTTCCTGGGACAAGTGCTGGCCAACATCCTTCCACTTGCTTTCAACCAGCTCATGCACCGGCCGGTAGATCAAGTTGCCATGGTTAGTGAAAAGGTAGAGGTTGGTCAAAGTCGACAGGGTCCCTTCATAAACCACCCGGTCAGTTTCCGGCAGGCCATTGTCGCCGGCTTCGGTTGACTGGAAGGACCGCATTGAGGACCGCTTGATGTAGCCGTCGCGGCTGATCAAGACCCGGACTGATTCTTCCGTGATCAAAGCCTTTTCATCGACTTCGACTCTGGCCGTTTCATCGCTGATTTCACTGCGCCGGTCTGAACCAAATTCCTTCTTGACGGCCCGGAGTTCCTTGATGATTTCCTTTTGCAAAACTTTCGGGTCCGCCAAAATCTTCTCGTAAGCCGCGATCTTGCCTGTCAGTTCCTCTTCTTCAGCTTGCAGGGCCAAAACGTCAGTATTGGTCAAGCGGTAAAGCTGCAAGGAGACGATAGCTTCAGCTTGCCGGTCAGTAAAGGCAAATTCCGCTACCAGGTTCTTCTTGGCGTCAGCCTTGTTCTTAGAAGCCCGGATGACCTTGATCACCTGGTCCAAGATGCTCATGGCCTTGATCAAGCCCTGGATGATTTCCAGCCGATCTGAGGCCTTCTTCAAGTCAAACTGGGTCCGCTTGGTTACGACTTCTTCTTCGTGTTCCAGGTAGGCAGCCAGGATCCGCTTGAGGCCCACCTGGACCGGAGTCATGTGGTCAATGGCCACCATGTTGAAGTTGTAGGAAACCTGCAGGTCAGTATTCTTCAAGAGGTAGTTGAGAATGTTCTGGGCATCCGCGTCTTTCTTAAGTTCGATGACAATAGAGAGACCGTGGCGGTCAGTTTCGTCTCGGACTTCACTGATCCCGTCCAGTTCCCGGCTGACCCGGATTTCATCAATCTTCTTGACCAGCTGGGCCTTGTTGACCAGGTAAGGAATTTCCGTCACCACGATCTGCTGGCGGTGGCCCCGGATCTCTTCAATATGAGTCTTGGCTCGGACCTGGATCCGGCCCTTGCCGGTCTTGTAGGCATCCCGCAAGCCTTTTTTGCCCATGACGATCCCGCCAGTCGGGAAGTCTGGCCCTTTGACAAAAGTCATCAGGTCTTCCAGGCTGGCGTCTGGGTGCTTGAGCAAGTGGATAGTCGCGTCTAAGACCTCACCCAGGTTGTGGGGCGGAATTTCCGTAGCGTAACCAGAAGAAATCCCGGTTGACCCATTGACTAAAAGATTGGGAAAACGGGCTGGCAAAACCGTTGGTTCATAAGCGGTGTCGTCGAAATTGAGCACCATTGGCACAGTTTCCTTGTCAATGTCTTCCAGCAGGACATTGGAAATCTTGGCCAGGCGGGATTCCGTATAACGCATGGCGGCGGGACTGTCGCCGTCCATGGACCCGTTGTTGCCGTGCATTTCGATCAAAGGCTCTCTCATCTTCCAGTCTTGAGACAGGAAAACCAGGGCCCCGTAAATAGAGCTGTCGCCGTGCGGGTGGTAGTTACCCATGATGTTACCGACGGCCTTGGCTGCCTTCTTAAAAGGCTTGTCAGCCGTATTGCCGTCCCGGTACATGGCGTAAAGAATCCGCCTCTGCACGGGCTTTAGTCCGTCGCGGATGTCCGGCAGGGCCCGTTCTTGAATAATATATTTGGAATAGCGGCCAAAGCGTTCGCCCATGACCTGTTCCAAAGGCATTTCACGAATCCGTTCGTGAGTTTCTGGCATATACTGCACCCTTCCTAATCATTTACCTTGTCTAAGATCGACTCTTCCTCGCCCAGGCGGAACTTGACGTTTTCTTCAATCCACTTTCTTCTGGCGGAAGCCTGGTCACCCATCAAGGTGGTTACCCGGCGTTCAGCCAATTGGGCATCGTCGATTCTGACCCGGATCAGCATCCGGCTTTCCGGATTCATGGTCGTCTCCCAGAGCTGGTCGGCATTCATTTCCCCCAGCCCCTTGAAGCGCTGCAGGGCATAGCCCTTGCCCACCTTCTTTTCATCCTCATCCCGTTCTTCATCGGTCCAGGCGTAAAGGTTGGTCTGCTTCTTGCTGATTCTGTAAAGCGGCGGCAGGGCAATGTAGACCTTGCCTGCTTCGATCATCGGCCGCATGTAGCGGTAGAAGAAGGTCAAAAGCAGGATCTGGATGTGGGCCCCGTCGTCGTCGGCGTCAGTCATAATGATGATCTTATCGTAGTTGGAGTCTTCAACCTTGAATTCGGTCCCGACCCCGGCTCCGATCGTGTGGATCATCGTGTTGATTTCTTCGTTCTTAAAAATATCTGCCAGTTTAGCCCGCTGGGTGTTCAAAACCTTCCCCCGCAAAGGCAGGATAGCCTGGAAGCGGCGGTCCCGGCCTTGCTTGGCGCTGCCGCCGGCTGAGTCCCCTTCGACTAAGAAAAGCTCGTTTTTCTTGGGGTTTCTGGACTGGGCCGGGGTTAATTTCCCGGACAGGACTTCCTTTTTGTGCCGCTTCTTCCCGTTTCTGGACTCGTCTCTGGCCTTCTTGGCCGCCTCTCTGGCATCCCGGGCCCTTTGGGCCTTCTTGACCAGGTCCTGGGCCCATTCCCCGTTTTCCAGCAGGTAGTAAGACAATTTCTCGTAAACGATGCTGTCGACCGCGCTTCTGGCCTGGGGAGTCCCCAGCTTACCCTTGGTCTGCCCTTCAAATTCCAGCAGTTCTTCCGGGATCTTGACGCTCAAAACGGCGCTGAGCCCTTCCCGGTAGTCGGACCCTTCCAGGTTCTTGTCCTTCTTGCCCAAAAGCCCCTGCTTCTTGGCATAGTCGTTAAAGGCCCGGGTAAAGCCGCTTCTGGCCCCGACTTCATGGGAGCCGCCGTCAGCGGTCCGGACATTGTTGACGAAGGAAACAAAGTTCTCTGAGTATGAGTCGCTGTACTGGCCGGCAAATTCGATTTCCATCCCATCCTGGCTGCCTGCAAAATAGAAGACCTTGCCGATCGTCCCCTTGCCTTCATTGAGGTAGGCAACGAAACTTTCAATCCCGTCGTCATATTGGAAGACGTCGTGGTGGTTTGGCGTCCGTTCGTCCGTTAAAGTAAACTTGACTCCTTTAAGCAGGAAGGCCGATTCCCGGATTCTTTCCTGGATGGTCTCGTAGTTGTACTTAGTCGTTGAAAAAATCATCGGGTCCGGCTTGAAAGTGATCGTGGTCCCAGTCTTTTCTTTGGTTGCTCCCAGGCAGCGGAGGGTGCCGATTGGGTGACCGCCATTTTGGAATTCTTCCTCGTAGGCCTTGCCGTCACGCACCACGTGCACCTTCATGTAGCTGGACAGGGCGTTGACCACGGAAGAGCCGACCCCGTGCAGACCGCCGGAGGTCTTATAGTTCTGCTCCGTGAACTTGCCGCCGGCATGCAGGACAGTAAGGATGACTTCAATGGTTGGCCGGCCTGAGGCATGCATCCCTGTCGGCATCCCCCGGCCGAAGTCCTGCACGGTCACGGAATTGTCCTCGTGGATGGTCACGTTGATTTCCTGGCCAAAACCAGCCATGGCTTCGTCGACGGAGTTGTCGACGATTTCATAGACCAGCTGGTTCAAGCCGTGGATGTCGGTTGACCCGATATACATCCCCGGCCGCTTGCGGACTGCCTCCAGCCCGTGCAGAATTTGAATTGAAGAATCATCATAGGTGTTCTTTGGCAAAATAAAACATCTCCAAGCTTTAGATTATAAACTTCGTATCAATTCAGTCCGTTATTTGTTAAAATAGCAGGTACAAGATAAACGGAGTTGATTTGATGTTTGCAACGAAATTTGCATTACTTTTAATTTTAGCATACTTAATTGGTTCTTTTCCGACCGGTGTTTTAGTCGGCAAGCTCTTCTACCACAAGGATATCCGGGATTACGGGTCCCACAATATCGGGACCACCAACACCTTCCGGGTCCTGGGCCCCAAGGCCGGAACCCTGGTCTTCCTGGTTGACTTCTTCAAGGGGACCCTGGCCACCTTCCTGCCCCGGATCTTCCACCTGGGTGACCACCACTTGTGCCTGATTTTCGGGGCAGCGGCCATCTTCGGCCACGCCTTCTCAATCTTCCTCAAGTTCAAGGGCGGCAAGGCCGTGGCCACCACGGCGGGTTTCCTTCTGGGCTACAATGTCCAGTTCTTCAGCCTCTGCGCCTGCTTCTTCATCCCCCTGCTCTTAATCACCAGCATGGTGTCCTTGAGCAGCTTGCTTTCAGTCGTCTTGATCTTTATTTCCAGCTTCTTCTTCCATGACACCTTCTTGACCGTCATGTCAGGAGTC
This sequence comes from Lactobacillus delbrueckii subsp. bulgaricus, assembly GCF_046938665.1. Taxonomy (GTDB): domain Bacteria; phylum Bacillota; class Bacilli; order Lactobacillales; family Lactobacillaceae; genus Lactobacillus; species Lactobacillus delbrueckii_C. The sequence goes on along the minus strand of NZ_JBKZCD010000019.1, from coordinate 12,333 downwards.
CTGGTTGTCCTCATCTGGTGGAGCCACCGGGCCAACATCAAGCGGATTATCGCCGGAAATGAGAACCTGGTTCCCTTCGGCCTTTACTATCATATTAAGCAAAAGCAGGACAAGGACAAGAAGGAGCGGTAATTTTTGAACCAATCCTATTATACGGAACACATGTTCAAAATGCAAAGGGCTATTTTTTAAATATTGCTAAAGCAAAAGCCATGATTCGCGAGAATCATGGCTTTTTTCAGATTTCCTGGCCTAAAAACTGGCTTTGGTAGAGGTCAGCGTAAAAGCCGTCCTTGGCCAAGAGACTTTGGTGGTTGCCGCTTTCGACGATTTGGCCGTGGTTGATCACGATGATCTTGTCGGCATCCTGGATGGTTGACAGGCGGTGGGCAATCACGAAGCTGGTTCTTTCCTGCTTCAGATCGGCCATCGCCTTCTGGATCAAGCTTTCCGTCCGGGTGTCAACCGAGCTGGTCGCCTCATCCAGGATGAGAATTTCCGGATCAGCTAAAAAGGCCCGGGCAATCGTCAAGAGCTGCCTTTGCCCCTGGGAAATATTTGTCCCTTCTTCGTTTAACAGGGTCTGGTAGCCATCTGGCAGCTGGCGGATGAAGCTATCGGCCCTGGCCAGGCGGGCTGCCCGGTAGACCTCTTCATCACTGGCATCTTCCCGGCCGTACTTGATATTGGCAAAAATTGTTCCGGTGAAGAGCCAGGTATCCTGCAAAACCATGGCGAGATGGCTGCGCAAGTCTTCCCGGCTCATTGACCTGGTTTCCTGGCCGTCTAAGTAAATTTGCCCGCCTTTTACGTCATAGAAGCGCTCCAGCAGGTTGATGATCGTGGTCTTGCCGGCGCCGGTTGGCCCGACAATGGCCACCATCTCCCCTTTTGCTACTTCCAGGCTGAAGTTTTCGATCAAAGGAGCATCAGTGTAGCTGAAAGAAACATCCTTAAAGGTCAGTTTAGCATCTGTCTTTAATCCTTCCGCCGGGTGGACTGTTTCATCCATGTCTTCAGCATCCAGAACGGCAAAAATTCTTTCGGCAGAAGCAATGGTCTGCTGGATCGTGCTGGACATGTTGGCCAGCTGAGTCAAGGGCTGGGAGAACTGGTTGGAATACTGGAGAAAGGCCTGGACATTGCCCAGGCTGATGGCGCCGTTGATCACATCGATGACCCCAAAGACAGCAATCAAGAGATAGCCGACATTTTTAACAAAGTTCATCAAGGGGAAAATCATGATCGAGAGAAATTCCGCCTTCCAGGAAGCGTCAAAGTAGGAGTCATTATGCTTGGCAAAAGTCTCCTCTTCATTTTCTTCCTGGCCAAAAACGCGGACGATGCCGACCCCGGCATAGATTTCTTCCACCTGCCCGTTGATTTTGCCCAGTTGCTCTTGCTGGCGGCCAAACAGCTTCTGGGCCTTGGGAGCAATCGTGCCCGTGATCAAGACGCTGACTGGCACGGTCAAAAGCGCCACTAAAGTCAGCTTCCAGGAGATCGTGAACATGATCGCCAGGGTTCCGGCCAAGGAAATGGCACTGGTGATCAGCTGGATCAGGGTTTGCTGAAGAGTGCCGGAGATATTGTCCATGTCATTGACCATCCGGCTCATCAAGTCCCCTTTTGAGTGAGTATCATAATAAGATACCGGGACATGGCGCATTTTTTCTTTAAAATCCGCCCGCAAGTGGCAGACGACCTGCTGGGAAATCCGGGTCATGATGATCTGCTCAGCAAAATTAAAGATGCTGGAAATCAAGTAAAGGGCAATCACCCAGAGCCCGATCTTAAAGACGCCGGCAAAATCGATCGGCAGGCTGGTCAAATGCTGGCCGGCCTTCTCTTGAGCATAGCCCTTCATCACCCCTTGGTAGATCAAGGTCGTGGCCTGGCCCAGGACTTTCGGAGCAAAAATTGAAAAAACTGTTGCAATAGTGGCAAAAATGACCGACAAGATTACGCCAAAGCGCCAGGGACCAAGGTAGGCCAAGAGCCGGCGGCTGGTCGGCCAAAAGTGTTCAGCCTTGTCAATTTTTCCTTTATGACCGTGATGCATCCTAATCTTCTCCTTTCTGGAACTGGGAAGCGACAATCTGCTGGTAGTTCGGGCAGGTCCGCTTCAATTCTTCATGCTTGCCCTGGCCGACCACCCGGCCACCGTCTAAGACCAGGATCTGGTCAGCAGAAGCTACCGTGGAGACCCGCTGGGCCACAATGACGGTAATGGCCTGCCGCATCTTCGGATCCGCCGCCAGGGCCTTTCTAAGGGCCGCGTCAGTCTTAAAGTCAAGGGCGGAAAAGGAGTCGTCAAAAATATATACATCGGCATCTTTGATGATGGTCCGGGCGATGGCCAGTCTTTGCCGCTGGCCGCCGGAGAAGTTGGCTCCGCCGGCTTCCACCGCGCTGTCCAGGCCCCCGTTTTCTTTGACAAAGTCCGCGGCTTGGGCGATTTCCAAGGCATGCCACATTTCTTCTTCACTGGCATCCCCCTTGCCAAAAAGCAGGTTTGACCGGACCGTGCCCTTGAACAAGACAGCCTTTTGCTGGGTTAAGGAGATCAACTTGTGCAAGTCTGCCTGCTTTAAGTCCGTTATCTTGGCCCCGTCAACTTTAACGGCCCCTTTTTCCACGTCCAAAAGGCGGGGAATCAAGTTGACCAGGGTGGACTTGCCTGACCCGGTCCCCCCGATCAAGGCCAGGGTCTGGCCAGCTTTTACCTTGAAATTAATTCCTTCTAAGGCTGCCTCTTCAGCTCCGGCATAGCGGAAGCTAACCTGGTCAAATTCCAGCTCTGCCGGACCTTTTGGCATAGATACCGGCTCTACTGAGTCCTGGAGCTGATTTTCGGCATCCAATACTTCATTGATTCTTTTAGCTGAAACAGAAGCCCGGGGAATCACGATAAAGAGCATGGACAGCATCATGAAACTCATCAGAATCTGAGTTGCGTAAGTCAAGAAAGTCAAAAGACTGCCGATTTCCATAATTCTGCCGCTAATTAGGCGGCTGCCCAGAAAAACGATGCCCACATTGGTCAAGCTGAGCACCAAGATAACGGCGGGCTGCATGAAGGAAATGATCGTGTAGGCCTTAATGCCAATCTTCGTGTAGTCTAAATTAGCTCCGGCAAAGCGGTCCTGCTCGCGCTGGTCTTGCCTAAAGGCCCGGATAACCCGGACCCCGGTCAGGCCTTCTCTGAAAATCAAGTTGATCCGGTCGGTTTTCTGCTGGATGCTCTTAAAGAGCGGCATGGCAAAGTGCAGCAATAAAAGGATGATGGCCGCCAAAATTGGCAGGGCAATGGCAAAGACTTTTGCCAGGCGGGGCTGCTGGATATAGGCCAAAACGGTCCCGGCCACCAGCATGATCGGAGACTGAAGCAGCATCCGCAGGAGCTGCATGAAGGTCATTTGTACCTGGACGACGTCATTAGTCGTTCTGGTAATTAAAGAGGACTGGCCAAAGCGGCTGATCTCCTCATCAGAGAAGGTCAAGACCTTAGCAAAGAGCATGGCTCTAAGCCGCTGGCCGACCTGCATGGCCTGGTGGGAGGCAAAGTAAATGTTGCCAAAAGCCGCCAGCAGGCCCAAGGCGGAAACCAGAAGCATCTTGCCCCCGGTTTGCCAGATATAGGGCAGGTTCTGGCCAATGATCCCCTTGTCAACCAGGTCAGCCGTCACCGTTGGCAGGTACAAATCACATGCAACTTGTACTAATAAAAAAAGACTTGCCAGGCAAGTCGCCCAGCAAGTCAATGTTTTTCTAGCAATTTTAAGCATGGTTTTCACCCTCTTTTTTGGCATCTTCTTCCATGCGTTCTTCCAAGAATAATGCCTGTTTGTCCAGCTTCTTCAAAATGTTTAGGTATTCAGCCTTTTCATCGCCGCTTAAGGGGCTCATCAAGTCGCCCACAAAGCCCAGCCAGCTGGAGTGATTGCGTTCGTTTTGTTCCCGGCCCTTTTCAGTCAAGTAGAGGCGGAAAACCCGGTGGTCGCCGTTGTCCCGGCGCCGTTCGATCAAGCCGTGCCGCTCCAGGCGGTCAACAACTTCACTGATTGAGGATGGCCTTACTCTGGCAAAGCGGGCCAGTTCCGCCTGCTTCATCCCTTCATTCTTGCTGAGCAGGGCCAAAGTCCGGTTCTGCCCCCGGACACCGCCGTGCAGCTTCTCATACCGCATCCCCATTTGGGCCAGTTGCCGCTGCAGCCGCATGCTCCGGTGAAATAATTCTTCATTGAGTTCTTCTTCTGCCATCCTGCTTGTCCTTTCTGCAAAAAATAATCAAGAAATTAAGATTCGGTACCTAACTATCTAGTATACCTGGATCATGCACAATGTAAAGCAAAACAGCCGCCAAAAGGCAGCTGTCGCTAATTAATCAAACAATTTTCGCAGAATTTGCATTACTCCTTCATCGTTGTTGCTTGGAGCAATGTGGTCAGCAATCTTTTTCAAGTCCGGGTGGCCGTTGACCATGGCGTAGCTGGTCCCAGCCGCTTCTAACATGGTCAGGTCATTTAAGTAGTCGCCAAAAGCCAGAATTTCATCTTGCTTGATTCCTTTAAGGTCAGCAATCTTCTTCACCGCTGCCCCCTTATTGGCCTCCTTGTTGACGATGTCGATCCATTCCGGCCCAGCTAAAACCGCGCTTAAGTTGCCCGGCATTTCCGGCAATTGCCGGTAGATCCGCTCAGCTGCCCCGCCTTCGATATAAACAGTAAATTTAATAATTTCATCGCTGTTTACTTCAGCTTCAAGGTCTGCAACATAGCGGCGCTTAATATAGTAAGTATCCAGCTGCTTTAAAAAGTTCCGGTCACCCTCCGGGTCGTGGCAGATGGCCTGGCTGGCCCCGCAGAGAATCGGATTGGCCAGGGGCTCATCTTTAAAGAGGTCCAGGCAGAATTTTGCTTCTTCCGCTGTAATGCCGGCCTTGGCCAAAATTTGCCCCTGCTGGTAGATCAAGCCGCCATTGTCGCCAATGAAGATCAAGTGGTCTTTGATCTCCTTGAAAAGCTCTTCATTGGTGTAATATGGCCGGCCACTGGCGATCACCATCTGCTGGTCCGGGTGGCTGAGGACCCAAGGGGCAAATGAAGCTGGCACCTCTTTGGCGTCATTGACCAGGGTGCCATCCATGTCAGTCGCGATTAATTTGATTTTTTTCTTTTCTTCCATCTTTTTCTCCAAACTCATTTCTGCTAGTTTCTTAGACCATTATTTCATTTTTTGTAAGAGATTTCAAAGCTTTCTGCATGAAAAAAGCAGGCAAATGCCTGCTTTGCTTCATACTTTTAGCCATAGATCTGGTTGACTGCCTGCCGGTAGAGGTCGACTGACAGACCAGCCGGATCTGCGTTTTTAAGGCGCAGATATTCCTCGCGTAAGTCTTCCCACTGGTCCCAGTCCTTAATCGTTTCTTCCTGGATGGTCAAAAAGCGGGTATTAAAGGCTTCGCTCCACTTGCCCCCGTCAGTTTTGACCAGGCGGTATTCATCCCCGTCTTCTTCCTTGATGATGGTCAAGTCTAACTTAAAGTTGACCTTGCCGCTCTTCTTAGCCCGGTGCAGGAAGGTTAAAGCCTGGCTGTTTTCCCGGCCGCCTTCGAACTTGCTGGCCAGACCGGCAGTTAAGCCGGCGCTGATTTTAGCCAGCAGGGCCGCTGGATCTTCTTCGGCCGCCTTGACCAGCTTTAACTGGTAGTCCAGGTCCACCACCCCGTCGTTTTGGGTCACGAAGTTGCCGGCCGTCCCGACCGTGCTCTCCAGTTCCAGGCTGATGCCTTCTTGCCGCAAGTCCGCCAAAGCAGCGTTGACCGCGTCAACGGTCAAGTAGCGGTAGATCTTGATTTGTTCTTTCGGGATGTAGCTGTACATAATGCCTCATTTCTGCTCTTTGCCAATAATCTGGTCCTTACCCTGCTTTTTAGCCTGGTAAAGATAGTCGTCAGCCTGCTGGATCAGCCGCCGCAGCTCTCCTTCATCGGCAACCGTGCCGGTGGCATAGCCGATGCTCAAGGTGGCTGGCTCTTTTAATTGCTGGTTTAGTTTAGCATATTCAGCTTGAAAAATCTGCAATTTTTTGCCAAAAGCACCATCTTCCAGGCCAGAAGCAATAATCAAGATTTCATCGCCGCCATAGCGGTAGCTGCGCAAGTGCTCACTCATCCAGTCTTTTTGCAGGTAGCGGCCCAATCTGGTCAAGACTAAATCCCCGTACGCATGGCCGTAATTGTCGTTAAAACGCTTGAAATTGTCTAAATCGATCATGGCCGCGCCAACTTCTTGATTAAGGTAATTGGGGAAGTCCTCCCGTAGGGCCAGGCGGTTGTAAATGCCAGTCAACTCGTCGGTCCGGCTGCTGACAAAAAGCGACCCGTTGGCCCGGTGCAAGATGTCGTTATACCAGGAGCTTTCCCTAAACCAATGCCGGCGCAAAACAATACAGGCCTGGCCAATTACATAGAAAAGGAACAAATCATAAGCATCCTGCCAGGCAACCTGGACATGATTAGTAAGAATAATCACCATGGTGGAAAACAGGCTTGAGACGACCAGAGCGAAGCCGCGGCCTTGTCTGTAGTATGGCAAAACGCAGATAACCATCATCATTAAAACAAGTTCAAAAAAGTAGCTGCTGCCTTCTTGCGTGCTGTACAAGGTTAAGCCTGACAAGAAAGCATTGACGGCCAGATTGGAAAAACAAGTTCTGATCTCAAATTCCGCTTCCTGGGGGTTATTTTTGAGCCAAAGGAGCAAAAACAAATTCGGCAAGTTGGCCAACAGCAGGAGCAGATACACCCATTCACTAGGAATAGCCGGAAAAAACGATACATTGGCATAGTAAGAGTTGAGGCCAAACAGGCCCAGGAAGCCAATGACCGTAATCAAGCTGGAAACGGCAATTCCCATGGTGAGATTGTTGCTGGCAATTTCCCTGGCAAATTCTTCAGAAGTCAAATATTCCGCGTATACTGCTTCTTTTTCATTGGCCAATTGCCAGCTGAGGCCATGAACCCTTTTCCTGTTTCCTTTCTCTTTCATCATCATCACATCACATTTTTATTCCAACACTGTCTAAGAAATTACCTGCTGGTTTTCATCCAACTTAACTGGCTTGCTGAATAAAAAGCCCTGCAGCAAGTCACAGCCGGCTGCTTGCAAAAAGTCTCTCTGTTCTTCGGTTTCAACCCCTTCTGCCAAGACCGTCAGCCCCAGTTTATGGGCGACTTTAGCGATTTCCGGAATCAAAAGCCGGTTTAAAGGCCCGTCATCAAGGTGGCGGACAAAGACCATGTCAATTTTGACCAGATCAAAGCTGTAATCGTTTAAAGCATTAAGGGAGGAGTAGCCGCTGCCAAAGTCATCCATCCAGACCTCAAAACCATAAGCCCGCAGCTGCTTGATCTGCTCATTCAGCCGGACAGTGTTTGTTGACAGGTCCCGCTCCGTGATTTCAATCTCGATCAAAGACCTGTCCAGGCCTGCTCCAGTAACCAAATTGTTGATCCTTTCAACCATATTTGGCATTTCAAAGTCTTCATGGGACAGGTTGACAGAAACTGGCTTAAGGTCCAGGCCGCGCTTTTTCCACTGCCGCAATTTGGTAACCACTTCCCAGAGCATGTACATGTCCAGGTAATAAGTTAGGTGGTGCTTTTCAATCACCGGGATAAAGGCCGCCGGTGAAACCAGGCCCTTTTCCGGATCCTCCCAGCGGGCCAGAGCTTCATAAGAAGCGGTTTTCCCGTCTTTGGCCGAGCAGATTGGCTGGAAGTAGGGTGTCAGCCAACCTTCATCCATGGCCCGGCTGAAGTTGTCCAAAAAGTAGCTTTCTTCTAGGTCCTCTTCTTCAACTACCGGGTCATACTTCTTCACGTAGAAGCGGCGGTCATGGCCGATCTCCTTCATGGCTTGATTGGACCGGTGGGCAACCGTCATGATGTTCTGGTCTTCATCTTGAATATCATAAAGGCCAAACTGTAGGTCGACAGCTTCGTTTTTGGCAAGGTCAACGAACTTTTCATGGATATTCTTGATCTTTTCATCAATGCCGGCCGCAGTCGTCAAAATCAAGAAGTGGTCATCCTGGTTGTAGTAGACATGACCCTCCGTGATTTCGCTCACTAACAGTTCGGCCAATTTCTTCAAAAGCTGGTCGCCCTTTTTTAGGCCATAGAGGTTGTTGTAAACACTCATGCCGGCAATATTGAGAGTCATGCAGACCGGCTGCTTCTTGGCTAAACGCAGCTTGGCCACTTCTTCCATGCCAAAAATCTCCAGGAAACGGCGGTTAGGCAGGTTGGTCAACCGGTCCTGGTACATCTGGTCATTGGCATACTTCTGGTAGTGGGTATCTAAAATCTGGTTGTTCTTGCCGGATTCTTCCGCGTCGCTGTAAAAGAAGAAGCCCAGGCTGACGCCATCAACCAGCACATGGTTGGCCCAGGAGTGGAAAATATGGTAATCCTCCATCTTTGGTGTCTTCCAGCGGAAGAAAACATCGTATTTCTCATCCGTGTGAGCCGCAAAATTCTTGCCAAAATAAGCCATCCGGCCGATATCATCGGGGTGGACAAAACCAAACATGCTCTTATCCAGGCTGGCCACTAAAAAATCGCGGTCAACCCGCAGCAATCTGCATAATTCATCTGTCACCAGCAAGGTCTTAGGCTTGCCGGCAATTATTTGGTAAATTGCCATGCCAGTCGGCAGCTGCTCATAGTCTTTTCTTTGCTGCTCCGTGAATTTGATTATTTCCATGGTACTTGCTCCTGTTTTTTCGATATCCAGCGATCGGGATTTCGTGCGCTTACATTCATTATAAAATAAGAATGATTCTTCTTAAAGGTGAAAAAGAAAAATTCCTATATTATCACTTGTCTGTTTAATTATCTTTTGAAATATAGATATAAAAAATAACACATTAGTTATTGTGACTTGCGTGAGTTTATATTTTCCTCAACCTTTTCCTAAAGGGCTTACATTAGTTTTTTGGCAAAAAAACTTGTCCCAGCCTCAGTCTGGTGGTAAGCTTGCAGTAAATCATTTTCATAAAAGTATAGGTTACCTTTACTTTTATAATCTGGTTCGACGATCGCCTGTTTTTATGTCATTTTCTTTTTGTTTATATTTTTCACGAGGTTGCAAAATGGATTCTAAAGAAATCAGTTCTAAAAACAAGGCCAGCTTCTGGTCCTTCAAGCTTTCCGCCCACGCCATGACCCTAATTCCGGCCGCCGTCGGGATCAACTATGTTGCCAAGGCCTTTGCTGAAGGGCTGAAATTACCGGTCTGGCTGGGGTCACTTGGGACTTTCCTGGCCAGCATGCTGGCTGGTCCTGTTGCCGGGGCCATCAGCGGCTTTATCAACAATGTCATCTACGGTTTGACCCTGTCACCTGTTTCCACCGTTTACGCTTTGACCAGCATCGGGATCGGCCTGGCAGTTGCCTGGCTGAACCAGCGGGGCTTTTTCAAGCGGCCGGTTACTGTCTTGCCAGCAGCTATTTTGATTGCCCTGGTTTCCGCCGTGATCTCCACCCCGCTCAACGTCATTTTCTGGAGCGGACAGACCGGGATTGCTTGGGGGGATGCCCTCTTTGCCTCCCTGGTTGCCAAACACGTGAACATCTGGATTGCTTCATTCCTTGATGAATTTGTTCTTGACCTTTTGGACAAGACAGTCGTCGCCTACCTGGCCTTTTTGATCTACAAGCAGCTGCCACATCGCCTGGTCTACTTTTTCAAGGGGACTGAAGAATGAGAAATAACGCGGAAGACCTGGCCCTGCCCGCCTGGCAGGCAGCCATTGACCCCATCAGCAAGCTGCTCTTGATCCTGCTCTTTACGCTCGCTGCTTTCGCCGCCGGGAATCTATCCAGTGCGCTGATCATCCTCGCTGCCAGCTTTATCCTGGCCCTTTTGACCAAAAATCTCCATGCCCTTTGGGGGATGTGTGCCTTCAGCCTCTTCCTCATCCTGACCATGCTCTTAATCCAGGGGCTCTTTTGGCCGGCCAACCATACCGCCGCCTTTTCCGTTGCCTCTTTGACCTTTTACCAGGAAGGGCTGGACCACGCGGTTCTCTTAGCCTGCCGGATTTTGACCATTATTTTTTCCAGCAGCTTTTTCATCCAGACGACGACCATTTCAGAGAATGCCCGCTACCTGGAAAATTCCGGTTTGTCCTACCAGCAGGTCTACGTCCTCATGTCGGTCTGCTATATCCTGCCGCAGATGCAGGAAAACCTGCGCAAGATCCAGCTGGCCCAGAAGGCCCGGGGGATCGCGCCAGCCAAGTCCCTGCTCTCCCGGATCAAAAATCTCTTTCCCGTCCTTTTGCCCTTGATCGTCAAGAGCTTCCAGCAGGCCATGAACCGGTCAATCGCCCTGCAGCTGCGGGGCTACGCCAGCCCTAAGCGGCGGGCGGCCAGCTTAAAAAATGACTACTGGAAAGACAAATTCTGCCACCGCCTGCTCATTGCCAGCTGCCTGGTCCTTTTAGGAGTAAAAGCATGTCTAACAATTTTCAACTGACCATCAGCCAGCTCAGCCTCCGCTACCTGGGCTTTGAAAATCTGGCTTTAGAAAATATATCTGCCCAAAGCCGCGGTAAGCGGATCGGCCTTATCGGTCCCAGTCATGCCGGTAAAAGCAGCCTTCTGGCCCTTTTAGCCGGAATTGCGGGGAAAATGATTCCCGCCAAGTTTTCCGGTTCAGTCCGGATCAACGGTGAAGAGCTTCATGCTTGGCGAAGCCAGCATGAAATCGCCCTCCTTTTGCAAGACCCGGCCAGCCAGCTGTCCGGTTTAGCCGACACAGTTTATGATGAATTAGCCTTTTCCCTGCTCAACCAGGGCAAAAGCGATGAGGAAATAGAAAGTGCAGTTAGGCGGGCAGCTGACCAGCTGGACTTGACCAATTTGCTGGACCAGTCGCCAAACCAGCTTTCTGGCGGCCAGACCCAGCGGGTAGCCATCGCCACTGCCCTGGTCACTGAGCCCGACCTGCTTTTGCTCGACGATCCGACCAGCCAGATGGATCCCTTGGGCCGCCAGCACTTTTTCAACTGGCTGGAAAAGCTTTCCTGTCCTTTCCTGATCAGCTCCAATGAACTGGATGACTTAGCCACCCTCTGCGATCAAATCTGGGTAATCAAAGATGGCTGCCTGCTGATGGCGGACTCTCCCCAAACGGTCTTCAATCAGCTGGATGACCCGGCTTTCGACAAGCCCGCTGCCTGGAAAATGGCCAAAAAGCTTGAGCTTGAACTCAATGGCCGCTACCCGGTCAATGCCCGTGAACTAAAGGAAGCTGCCAAAAATGCAAATTACGATTAAAAACCTTCATTATACATACCCAGAAACGGATTTTTCCCTGGACATCCCGGACTTGACTCTTTCTCCCGGCTTGATCTGCCTGGTCGGACAAAACGGGTCCGGCAAGTCCACTCTCTTGAAGCTTTTGGCTGACCTCCTGCCAGCAGGGGATGCCATTAAAGCGGACGACCAGGCTTTGTCTGACTATCTGGCTTCCGGCCGCTTGAGCAAGATCGCCTATGCCTTTCAGGATCCCAATGACCAGCTTTTTAACTCCAGCGTGGAAAAAGAACTGGCCTGGTCCATGAAGCAGGCCAAACTGCCGGAAGACAAAATTACCAAGAGAACGGAAGCCGCCCTTAAAGAATTCGGCCTGGCAGAATTCCGGGACTTAAACCCTTACGACTTGTCTCTTTCCGGGAAAAAATTATTGACCATCGCCTCCGCCCTGGTCCTTGACCCGGAAGTCTGCCTGTTAGACGAGCCCTTGATGAGCCTGGACTATCCTGGCCGCTGCCTGGTCACCCAGCTGCTTGAAAAGCGGCTGGCCCGGGGCAAAACCGTAATCATGATCACCCACGACATGGACTGGCTGGCCGAAAATTGCCAGGAGGTTTATGCCATGAGCCAGGGCCAGCTGGTATACCACGGCCCGGTTAAGCAGCTCTTTAGTGACCAGGAGCTTTTAGACCGGCTGGGCCTTTTGCCAGCTAAGACCTGGCAGCTCAGCCAGCTGCTGGGGCTTAAGCCGGAAGTCCTTTCGTTAAAATAAACCGATCCCTTGGCAAAATATCGTAAATATTTTGTATGCGCTTCATTTGGCTCTCATCTGCCTGCTTTCCTCCTAAGCCCGCCACTATAACTTTTAGTTTACTTTAGCTGATTTTTTACCTAAAAATCCTCTTAAAGGCAGGTAAAAGCTAGCTTAGTTTTATACGAAAGCGTTTGCAAAACCATCCCAACTTTCTTACAATTAATGTGTAAGAAATGCAAAAGCAAGCAAG